>JAZQVY010000014.1:0-131093 GCA_045632085.1 Alistipes sp.
GGATAGAATCAGTGGAGAAATAACACTGAAAAGGTAAGATTTTTGGGGTCTTGACAAGAGGGTAAAATCAATATAACACCCTGATATAGAACAAAAAAATATGGAGGGCGATTTGCTCTCCATATATTTTTGCGTTCTTAAATAAATACCAACTAAAAATATATGAACTTCTTTCACCAAATACCTCCTCAAAAATCACAACTATTCAGAGTGTAATGGCAGTCCTGAATACTTATTTAGTGATTGGAGAGAAAGAGAGGGGTATGTTATCTATTTTTCAAAATAGATAACAAAACATTATAGTTATTTTGCCGATTTTTGTTTAATTTAGATGAGTCTTAGACTATTATAATATCATAAGACATAAAATCTATTTGAATGTAGTCGGACGCAGGAAAATAGATAATATAATAGTAAAAAAATAAGACTCTTTTGATTGAGGTGTGTCCGACTATAACCGAAATCGATTGGGTCTTTTTTATTATACAATAGTCGGTGTTATGGAAAAAATTAATCCTAAAGTTTCAACTTGGATACATAGTAGATTCCCTAAAAAAGGTGAAAAGTTAAAGATTATAAAACTTTTCACTGCAATGAAACAGTGTGAACGGATATCTAAGAATGCGAACAAAGGTAAAAGAGGGTCTATATTTCCATATTTATCAGAGGTAGTCAATCCGAATTATTTTGAGTTTGATGGAGTTGTTTTTGTAGATATTGATAACTGTCAAAATGTATCAGAAACAATATTTGAATCATTTGATAAAATATGTGGGACTCTACCAAATCTTCTTGCTATGAATTTTAGTTATAGCAGGAATCTTCACTGTTATTTTTACGATAACGAAATTAAAGATAATCCTTCAATATATGGCGAAAAAGCCTTGTTATATCTATGTGCATTTGCTGCTGCTGTAAAAAAGATTACAGATATTGATTTACGAAACATTGAGGGTGCTTTGGATACACATTCCAAAAGTCCAAATCAAAGATTGTTCTTAAATCACTCTGAATTCAAGTGGAATATTTACTGCACTACGGCAACCATTAGTAAAGAGGATGTAAAACGATTGAAATCGGAATATTTTGCGTTATATAGAATCTCTGAAAATCAACGAACGATTGTAGAAACTAAAAGCATTAAAGGTGAGGGAAAAATATCAATAGACCAAAACTACAATCTTTTAGGGTATGGAACAGGCTATGAAGCACGAACTCTGATAGCTTCTGCCGTATATCATCATTTTGAATGTGATATTGAGAAATCGAGGGAATATCTATCGAATACATTTGAAAATGCTGATGAAATTAACATACAAATGACCTCTATGGTTAATAATGACCGAATCACATATAAATACAGAAAAGATGTAGAGGAGTTTATATTTGGATTTACAGTTGGTAAAGAAATCATACTACAACCAAATCAGTGGCTGAGCGATGTTGTTGATATAGACAAATTAGATGGCAAATACTATTATTTACAATCAAACACTGGGTCGGGTAAGACCGAGTTTGTCAAGAGTATCATCAAAAGAAAAGATGATAAGATAATCTATATACAAATGACCAAGGCTTTAAGAGATGGTAAAAAACAGACTATTGAAAATTATACTTATGAGAATTGGGATTTTAATATAAAAGATGGGAATAAAATTCATATGTCGTTGGACGGTGCTGTCCGCCACTTAAAAAAGATTCGGAGATCATTAAATAAATATATCATCGTTTTAGATGAGAGTCATCTATTAGAAGATTATATAGGAATTAGAGAATTTGTAATAAATGAGTTGCTAACTCTTCTTGCGGATGCGGGAAAGGTGATATTTATGTCTGCTACACCGAAATCTGATATAAAAATGTTTCCTTTTGAGAGGATTTGTTATACTCGTAAGCAGGAACAGGATATTATAATTCATCGACACCCTTTATCAGTGTCAGGTAAAGGATCCAAATCGGCAACTGTTTACGACGAAATGGTCAAATGGGTAAAGAATCAGAAGAATAAAGTTATAGTATTCTCTAATAAGAAACAGGAACAGTGGAAAACATACGGGTTAGACTGTGAGGGTGTTACATACTTCAACTCTAATCATATAAATGACGCTGAGGTACAAGCTGTATTACAGAGAAATGAATTAGTTAATAATATAACTCTTTCGACTATGTATATGGGTTGTGGTGTAGAAGTTAAGCACGAAAAAGAGGTTGATATTGTTTTTTATTTGAATGAAGGGTTTGATACAAGTAGTATTATTCAAAGTATAGGAAGACCTCGAAGCGGTGATGGTGGTGTTGAAACTGTTAATGTACACTTTTTCTACACTGAAGATTGTAAATTTAAGGGTTATTACACCAAAGAAGATTTACAAAATATAACAAATGCGTTTGATAATCTAATCATAACTGAAGATGCGGGCATAAGATTAAATATCGTAGCAGCACAAATGACAGGAATTAGAGATTCAAGCTTTGATAGATGGGAAGCAAAAGATAAGATTAAATTATTAAAATTATCATACTTTATAGGTAACAATACATATTTGAGCCCATATAGCTTAGATGTATTAAAACGACTTCCGTACAGAAAAATAGAAATTAAAAATCACCCTACAATCGATTTAGATAGGACTGGTAAGAAAAGTAGGGTTAGAAGAGAAGAAAGATTAATCAGTTACCTATGTTCTTTGAAAATGAACGATTTGGCAAATATTGTAAATGTGGATGGATATGAAGCGTTATTTAACAGTGGAAAGATACCCTATGAAGATAAGGTCAATGCGAGAGAAACCATTAGTTATTCAATGTATATAGCTCGAAATTATATCCCATTAGAAGAGGCTTTACTATTTTTTGGAACTTTGAAAAAGGCAGTTCGCTATATTAAAGCATTAGAGAATTATGTCACTATAAAAAAGAGAGAAGAAACGGCAAAAGTATTTGACGGAGGCGAAGATGTTTACGAAAAAATAATGTCTGATATTAAGGAAGCTAAACTTATTTTTACGGATGAATACACACAGAATATGTATAATAGGTTTAATGACTTCCTTAATACAAATGATACTACAATAGAAGTATTTGAGATGCTTAATTTCGAGATAAGCCTATGTTGGAATTTAGAACAAGACGAAGATATAGAAAAACATATCAAAGGGATGAAGATATTTAGAGGTAACTCCTTCAAAGAGTGTGTAAACGAAAAAGTAAGAAAACAACACGGAGGGGCTTCTGGTTCTAAAGAGGGAAAGAGTAAAGGCGGGAAAAAAGGAGGATTAAAGAAGTATCCTATAAAAATTCAAAAGGTGGAAAGCGGAGAAGTCTTCGAGTTTAATTCAAAAACGGAATGTATGAAATTTTTGGGTTGGGGTACAAAAAAATTTAGTGAATTTGTAAAAAATAAAAGAGATAAAAAGAATATTTATATAGTGATATAATGTAGATATAAAATTGATTTAGTGAGGAGGAAAAATAAGCTACTTGAAAAGAGAAAGAAAATTTATAAATTTTCTTTTGTTTGAAAAGTAGTTTGTTTTTCTTTTTTTTGAGAGTTTTGATAAAGTTTTCGGCGCGCTTTGTTATTTATAGTTTATAAATAACAGCAGTTTAATATGGTAAATAAAGCAATAGTATTAAGCCGAGTCAGTACGCAATACCAAGATTTGTCGCAACAAACAAATGAGGTTTTAAGAGAAGTTTACAAAGATGGTTATAAAGAAAAGAATATTGTCATTATCGAAGATGTCGAATCTGCAATAAAATTATCTGAAGAAGAACGACACGGATTGAATAAGATGAAAGATTATATTAATCGAGATTCATCTATTAAATGTGTTTATATATACGAACTCTCTCGTTTAAGTCGCCGACAGTTGGTTTTATTCAGCATAAGAGATTTTCTTGCCGACCGTAAAATTCAGTTGATATGTCTAAAACCATATTTTAGATTACTTGAAATTGATGGCTCAATATCACAAACAGGCTCACTGATGTTCTCTCTGTTTTCATCTCTTTCAGAATCTGAAATGATATTAAAAAAGGAGAGGATGATGAGGGGGCGACGACGAAATAAAGAATTAGGTAAGGCCTCTGGTGGTAAACCTCCCTATGGATACAAAATAGATGCGAATAAAAAGTTTGTAGTACACTCCTCACAAGCCGATATTCTTAATCGTATATTTAACGATTATGCTTATGACAGTAAAACTATGCACACTATTGCTGTTGAATTAAAAGAAGAGGGGTATTTCCCAGAGTTGTCAATTCCTGCTCTTCGGCTAAAAATCAACGCTATTCTAAATCGTAAAACTTATTTAGGAGAGTTCCCATATCCTCAAATAATCTCTAATGAGTTATATCTCGCTGCTCAAAATGCTATTACAGAACATCGAGCCATACATCCACCTCTTGGAGTGTCTCCGTTTTTATTAAAAGGTTTAGTTTGTGATGCTTGTACGGGGTATCTATTAAGTAGTAATCGTGCCGCTAATACATATTTTAGTAAAAATCATTCAGGAGTAACAATCAAACGAACTAATATAGACCCAGTGGTGTGGGAGTACTCAAAAATGATGTATGAAAGATACATTATGAATCATTCTTTACTTATGGCTCAAATCAAGAAATCCTATGATACTACAGCGAAAAAGATTGCAACCATAAAAAAAGATATGAGGGATATAAATATCAAACTTGAAAAGGTAGAGGAAAGTTATATTTTAGGTCGAATTCGAAGAAAGAAAGCAGACGCTTTACGAACTCATTTACAAGAAGAACTAACTCTCAAAAAACATAGACATTCAGAGTTGATAAATATATTTATAAAGAAACAATCACAAAAGAACTCTCTTATCCTTGATACAATAAACGAATCACTACTCACTATTGAAGAAAAATTAAACATCATCCGAAAGGTGGTTGATGTTGTAACTGTCGAAAAACCCAACAAAACATTCTCGCATATTCGAATATACAACCGAATCAATAGTTTGGTCAATGTTTACGAAGTTCATTGTTGGAAACATACTTGGAGGTTGTTAAGAGAGTCGAACACCTCAAAAGATCCATACCCTCAAATTAAGTCAAAACATATTAAAACTCAAAATATATTAATTTAACATTCAAATATGGTTTAATAGCATATGTTTTTCACATTAATTTAAGGTTTTATGTTAAAGTAATATACTGTGTTTGTTATATATAGTCATAACTTTTATTTTTATATTTTATGGAACGAGTTGTGATATTGGCACGAGTAAGCACCGACAAACAAGAGTATGAACGACAGATTAATGAACTTACCGATTACTGTCGAAAGATGGATTGGTCAGTTGAAAAAATATTCGCTAACAAAATCAGCGGTGCTGTCCGAAACGAAGAACGAGAGGAGATAACTGAACTAATCAACTATGTGAAGTCAAATGATATTTGCCGAGTTGTTTGCTTGGAGATTAGTCGAGTAGGTCGTAATACTTTGGAAGCTCTGAAAGTAATTCAGATACTCAACGAGAATAAGGTTAGTTTGTTTGTGAAAAACTACAACCTCGAAACACTTGATGCCGATGGTAATGTAAATCCAATCGCCTCACTAATCTGTACTATACTATTAGAGATTGCCTCAATGGAACGTCTGACCATCAAAGAACGTATGGCAAGTGGCCGTAAGCAATATATTGAGAAGTGTCGCCGAGATGGTATTAAGATGGGAAGACCTGCTACCTATCGAAAGAGTGATGAAGAGTATAAAAGACAATACCAAAGAGAGATTTCGCTAATTCGCAAAGGTCTCTCTTTGGTAAACATTTCAGCAATTACAGGCACTTCAATAAATACGATTCGAAAAGTGAAATCTGTATTAAAAGTTTAATTGGTTATAACATTAGCAAAAGCCTTATCAATGTGTCTTAAAATCACCTTGCTGAAATTGTAGTTGTTAGTAGTTAAATCTTCTATCCGTCCCAAATAATATTTAGCGATAGTTACTTTGTTGTTCTTTACATCCTCAGCAGTATTATATATTTTAGAACTATATATTCCATCTTCATTAAATTCAACTGATGCAATGTATAACTTCTTATGAAAGTAACAAGAATCAGCAGTAATTGTGAAGCAGTTTATATATGAACTATTTTCAGAAAATTGTAAATCTAATGTGTTGCCAAATTTCTTACGATATTCTGTAATGCGTTCAGCGAGAGTTTTATTTATTATTTTTACATACCTATCAATGGCACTTGATAAAACTTCCCATTTGTCAAATTTCTTTACTAAAAGTGTCTGTTTGCAAAATTCAGATAAGCTAATCATATTATAATCAATTATTTATAATTATAATAATCACATTACGAGTGATTGGATAATGAATTAAATAGAATTAATCAGTTGTTCTATAATAGTATTCTAATTCTTCACCTTGTAGATTAGTTATACACCATTCATCTAATGTTCGCCACAACGCATCGTATGTTTTCGCATAATCATTATTAACTTCGTGCCATCTCCATATCTTCCAATTTAGAACTAATGATAATTCCGTCATAAATTTGTAATTATGTTTCCACTCTTTGAAGACTCGATTAAAAGTGTCATTGATTGAATCAATACCGAATCTGTCAGCTATACTAAAATCAATATATAATGTTGTTATTGGTTTGTAGCCTGTTAATGCTTCTATTCTCCAATTTTCTATTTTCATACCGTTTTTATTATATATAACAAATGAGTAGAAAACCTTTATTACCCCTCTCTTTCTCTCCAATCACTAAATAAGTATTCAGGACTGCCATTACACTCTGAATAGTTGTGATTTTTGAGGAGGTATTTGGTGAAAGAAGTTCATATATTTTTAGTTGGTATTTATTGAAAACAAGGCGGTTACCAATCAGGTAACCGCTTTTTTTGTGTTGTATTTTGGCCGTTTAGGGGTAGCATGAAGGCATTTGTTTAAACCAATTGTAAACCGAAAATCACGATGAATACAACAATCGAAGCGGTATTCGAGACATTGCAAACCTTCTACAAAGAACGGGGCTCAAGGCTTCGAGATTATAAAAGCCAGAGCAGAGTGGCATTGGAACTTATAGAAGCAAGGTATCGACCATTAGCCGATTACCGTGAGAATCCATATATTGACCTGCGATACAATCTCGAACAACGCTGTCCACGGCAACTGCCACCAGAGGTTTCTATCGAGCATTTTCTCAAACCTCTCAAATTGCAACATCTCTACGACCAATACTCACAAGAGAAGCAGAATCGTCCGAAGCTTCAAAAAGCATACGCGATGTAATATCATATAAAAGCAAAAGCCCAGCAGAACACTCTGTTGGGCTTTGTTGTTTGGGTAGGATTTGGGTAAATAATTCGGGTGGACTACCCATATTACCACCTTTAATCGGCAAACTTTATCTATTCCAACGAGTTAATTGCATACATTTTGCCGATAACAGCAAACTTCTCTTGATTTATATGCTATGCGCTCACAGCTACTCACCAAAACACCCCTCCCCATAGATAAATGGAGAAGGGTGTTGAAGTGTGGTATTTCCGCTGTAATCAACCTACAACACTGCTGCAATTTTCCTTATCTGCTGCAAGCAAGCCATCAGACTACTATCCTTACGAGCGATGTGGTAATTGTAATCAGCTTGTAAGTTAATCCACAAATGTGCTTCTATACCCAATGCAGCCTCAATCTTCATTGCTGTTTCAGTTGACACAGAACGCTTGGCATTCAAAATCTCATTCAGTGCAGTGTATGACATACCAATCGTGTTTGCAAACTTTTTCTGCGATATCCCCCTATACTGCAACTCCTCTTTCAACACTTCGCCTGGATGTGTGGGTTCAAAAGGAAGCAAATCATTGGCTCCGTATATCTTTTTTGTCTCCATATTACTTATAATGATTGCTAATATCCAACAATCTACATATCGTTATAATTTCTTCATCTCCCTCATTACGAACAATAAATTCGAGTCGATATTTTAGGTCTATTCGTATAGAGGATATTCCCTGCTTATCACCCACTAATACCTCGTAATTCAGCGATTTTATTTGATAGAGAGATTCGATGGCACGAGAACGCAATAATATTCTCACACAATTTACATACTTCTTTACGACCGAAGGTTGATAACGATGCTTCTTATCGCTACACTTGCCTAACTCGTAAAGCTCCTGCAAATACTCCTTATCAAACTCAATATACATCTGTTACCACTTTTACAAACGCAAAGATAGTGCATTTTATTTAAAAGTTCACAAAAAAATGTGAACTTTTAAATAAATTTCAACCAACAATTACCTATAGTATTTCCACTAAGATATAGCAAAGATTGTTTAGTTGTATTGAGTTTAATCATCTAAATTATTTTGTATTATGCAGTTACGACAATCAATGCGCCGAGCAACGAAGATGCGCTTGGCTTTGGCTGGTGCGAGTGGCAGCGGCAAGACCTACTTATCACTTCTTATCGCCTATGGTATGACGGGCGACTGGTCGAAAATAGCAGTTATCGACTCTGAAAATTGCTCGGCAGACCTCTATGTTCACTTGGGCGGTTATCAAGTCCTCACTCTCGACAACTATGCTCCCGAAACCTACATCGAGGCTATTAGCATCTGCGAGCAGGCAGGAGCGGAGGTAATCATCATCGACAGTATCTCGCATTGCTGGGATTATCTGTTGGACTACCACCCAAACAACTACCCTACCCTCTCAATTCATTCTTAAGTATATCATGATTTTTCGTCGCCACAAACATGATTTGATTAGGGTGTATAGTAGCAACAAAAAGCCTATCTAACATATAACGCTAGATAGGCTTCATAATATTATTTATTCGCAATCAATTATTCGATATTAATCACAGAGGCTGCAACCTCTTGGAACATTGGCATACAATTACCGATATCTGCCCCAATATAAGTCGGGTCGCAAACTAAATATTTTTCACCGTTAATTATCATATAATCTCCTTCAATATCTTGATTAAAACGTACGGCCGTAGCAATATGTTCGGGATAATCAAGCAAAACTACTTTTAAACCCAGTAATTCTCGAATCAGTGTAGCAAATAACAACGAACGGTCTTCACAGTCTGAAAAAGGATAAAACAACGTTTCATTTGCAAATAACGTTCTTTCCTGTCCAAACTGCTCATCGTCAACCTTATATTTAAAAGCAGACTGAACGAAATCAATCAATATATTAGCAGATTCCTCCTCGGTTTTTCCTTTGATAACATCCTTTAATGCAGGGTACAACACCTGTTTAGATAAAGAATCCAACGATGCGTGTGTAAAATTATCAATGCTGCATTGAGGATAAGTATCAAGGAAATTAATCATATTGCGATTATGGTTAATCTTAACTCTCTTTTCACCAAGTTTTGGCGAATGCAGTTCTTGCCCGGATATGCTATCAACAGGGAATAGTGGCAACTGATTCATCTGCAATGAGAACACGCTTTCACCAGGGAACTGGAAATTACACACATTAATCATCGAACCAGATTTATCCATGGAATAGAATTTAGTTCCATCAATAATCAAGTATGATGTCTCGTATATTGTCGAATCTGATGATATAAGAATTACAAGCTCAGCACCTATACGACCTAATCTCACTTTGTAGCCAGACTGCGTCATTATGTATGCCTGCAAAACTATAGCCTCACGCTTATTGTTCTCATCGTAAATTGTATGAGAAAGAGACTTAACAAGTTGCCAATAACCCCAATCGCAAAGATTAAGCTTTTCACGAACCGCCAAACAGTCATTGATAAGAGGATTGATTTTTCCTTTGGCTAATTTTGCCCAATATTTAGAGACATTGGCTTCCTTGCAATCTTCCATCGTGTGACAAATAGCACCTTTATTCACTCTAAACGTGCATTTCTCACCAAAAAAATCCATATCAAGCGGCTCAATCTGTTCTTCGACCACGCGCACCTCCTCTACTACCTTATCCTGATCATCTAATACAGCAATAGGCTCCTCAGGGATAGGCTTTGCAGGAAACACTTTATTTATCAACTCTTTTACGAATCTAATATGTCGAGGCTTAGGCACTTCAGTCTGAGCAGACACATCCTTTTTAGGGTCAAAAACAGGCTGAATCGGAGGATTTGGCTTGGGAGGATGAACTACTGGCTCTGTTTTGAACTCTTCCCAAGCAAGTTTCATAAACTCAGCATATTTCGTATTGATCTCCTTGTAAAAATCATTATACTGATTATCTGACTGGGTTTTGAATTTACCAAACTCCGCATCCATCATTTTGCGGTACTCCTCGAACGATTGCGCCGAGGAGTACTGCACTGATAGCAGAGCCGACAAAAACAAAATGGATATTATCGAGCTTCGTAACATCTTACGTCTATTGTTGTGCCTCAAAATCGTAGGCTGTAATAGCATCAGCATATGACTTCCAATAATCAGCCGCTTTATAAGCATCTACGGATGTCGCAGGAACGTAAATCTTACGCTCATTAGCATTACCATCAAAAACATATCCCCAACTAAGTGATGCAGGTATTTCTCTTGGTATATATACGCTAATTAAACTTGAACAACCATAAAGCGCGTATGCTTCAATCGTTGCAACGGATTTAGGAATGGTTATACTTGTCAATTTTTTGCAATTTCGCAGAAAACTACTTGGAATTTCAGCAACCGCTCCCAATATTGATATATCAGAAAGACTTAAACAATCATAGAACGCTGAATCTCCAAGTGTAGTTACGCTTGCTGGTATTACAACACTCTTGAGACCGATGCACTCATAAAAAGCGTATTGGCCAATTACCGTAACTCCATCGGATATGGTGAGGTCTGCTATACCATCACAATATGCAAAAGCATAATCTCCCATCGATGTTACAGTTGATGGAATAGTTAACTTTGTAATACCCTTACAACCATAGAAGGCATACTGACTAATTGTTGACAAACCTTCTGGCAGATTGATAGTTGTAAGTGATGTACAATTATAGAACGCGTAGTTATACGAAGTCAAAGTAGAGGGAAGCGTGATGCTTGTGAGTCCCGTACATCCCCTGAATGCATACTGTCCAATAGTGGTTAATCCATCTGCAAAATTGATTTCATGCAAGCCGGTACATCCCTCGAATGAGCTATCATTCCACGACACAATAGTAGATGGAATAGTGATGCTATTAATACCCTTACAGTTGATGAATGCATTACTGCTAATAACAGTAAGACCCTCGGGAAGATTAACTGACTTCAAGCCTGTACAATTGCGGAATGCACCTGAATATTTTGTCAAAGTTGTTGGCAGAGTTATGCTTTGCAAACCTGTACATCCATCAAATGTGTTAGTTCCTAAATTAGTAATACCATCTCCGAATTTAATATCAGTCAATGAAATACATCCAGCAAATGCCGATGAACCCCACGAGGTGATAGTTGAAGGAACAGTCACGCTTTTTAGGTTAACACAATTACGGAATGCTGCTTCACCCATAGTTATCAAGCCATCCGCAAAGTTGATCTTCTCCAAAGCTGAACAATTCTCAAAACTATATGGCCCCCACGAAGTAATAGTCGATGGGATAGTAATTTCGCGCAACAATGTACATCCATTAAACATAGATTGACCAATGCAAATAAGGCCTTCAGGGAGGGTAACACTCGACAGATTAGTACAGCCTGCGAATACATCATAATCACAATTATCAAGCATTTCGGGGATGGCAATGCTTGTAAGTGCAGTGCAATCTTTGAACACTCCTCGACCAAGGCTACTCAAATTATCTGGTAATGTAACTCCTCGCAAACTTGTACAACTTTGGAACGCGTAATTACCTATAGTGTACAGCTTGTCAGAAAGTGTAACAGATGAAAGATTTTTACAATCAGCAAATGCATTGCTACCAATATCAGTCACGCTATTAGGAAGAGTGACCTGTCTTAGATTAGGACAACTATAGAAAGTACTTTCTCCAATAGTCTTGACCTTACTTGAAATATTTACACTTTTTAGAATATCACAAGAATAGAATGCATAAGCTGGGGTAGTCTTAACACCCTCTGCAATAGTTGCGGTTCTTAAATTATCACAATTTGCAAAGACATAAGTTCCATACTCAGGTCCTGCAATCAAAGTAACATCCTCGAGATTTGTATTGTTAAATGCATAATTACCAACTGTCTCCAATGATTCTGGAAGAACAATCTCCGTCAAACCATTACAATCTGTAAAGGCATGCTCATCAATAGAAATCAATCCATCGGGGAGTGTAATATCAGCGATATTATCACAATCATGAAAGGCATATTTTCCGATAGAAGTTAAGCTATTAGGCAGATTGATATCCGCAAGTTTTCTACAATAACGGAATGCGTATGCACCAATGTTAGTAAGGTTATTACCAGATATAGAAACTTTAGCAACACCCGAGTTATCAAAGGCATAGTCTCCAATAGTATTTACCTTTTCAGGAATAGTGATGGTACTAAGTTTTGTAGTACTATAGAATGCATATGGCGAAATAGTTGTAACGCTATTAGGAATAGTGATATTTGTGAGTGCAGTACACTCATAAAATACTGATTTTCCAATATTGGTAACCCCACTTGGGATAGTATATTTGGTAAGACCAGCACGTGCAAATGAATTCAATACCCCGTTTACAATTAGACAGCGATTATCATCAGAAGCAAACTTTCCGTAAAACGCTTCAAGACTAGTACAACAATAAAATGGTGTTGCGCCGATAGTAGTAACACTCTCAGGAATAATGATACTCTTCAATTTTGATGCCTGAGCAAATGCACTTGAACCAATCTCAGTTACACTATTAGGAATAAGGAGTTGAGTAAGATAACTACGACTACGGAAAGCCTCATTGCCGATTATTGTAACATCTCTATCGAAGGTGATAATACCTTTACCATTTTCATATACGTTGCTAACAATAGCAGCATCACCAAATGCTGAGTTTGAATATGGAGATATTACAGACTCATTTGAAGACATATACCAAATTTGATTATTGGGCATATCAGCTGGGTCTAGGCCTTCAATTATACCTGTATTATTATCCTCCTCGCCTTCTGGTTTAACAATCATATCCTTATAA
Organism: Alistipes sp.; assembly: GCA_045632085.1. Taxonomy (GTDB): domain Bacteria; phylum Bacteroidota; class Bacteroidia; order Bacteroidales; family Rikenellaceae; genus Alistipes. The sequence goes on from JAZQVY010000014.1 coordinate 13,110, forward strand.
TCTACCCATACATCAGCTACAATATACGATGCATAGGTACCCTCTGGAACATAAATCTTACATTCGGCACTAATTCCGTTAAAGGCTCCACCACCGAGTGTTGGAGGAGTAGTTGGTTTACACACAACTTCTATGAGTGATCCACAATCAGCAAACGACGAAACACCAATAGAAGTAATACTCTGTGGAATGATAATAGATTTTATAGAGCGACAATTGTTAAACGCCATATCCTCAATTGCTGCCACACCATCTGAAATGGTCAGAGTATTGAGTGATACGCAACCCGAGAAGGCATTTGCGCCAACTGTTTTTACACTCTTGGGGATTGTAATACCAGCAAGAGATGTACATCCCGAAAACATTGATTCTGGGATTAAAGTAATGTCATTTGCAAGATTTACGCTCGTGATTGAAGTACAATTCGCAAAAACACTACTCTCCCAATTTGCAGCATTTGCCGGAACAGATACTGATGTCAAGCCTGTACATCCAGCAAAGGCGCTAGAACCAATTGTCTTTATATTCTTTGGTAGATTAATATTAGTAATTCCAACGCATGACAAAAAAGCTTCCGCACCAATTGTACTTACTCCATCTGTTAACGATATATTCTTTATAGCCTTACAGTTGGCAAACGCTTGATCGCCAATAGAAGTCACACTAGCTGGGATATTAATAGTTGAAAGTGCAGAACAATTTACAAACAATTCTTCTGCAATTGAAGTAACTCCATCAGGGATATTGATACTTGTTAAAGAACTACATTCCGCAAATGCTCTGGCTCCAATACTTACAACTGTGTTTGGCAAAGTGACACTCGTTAAATCAGAACATTCCATAAAGGCATCAGCTCCAATCTCTGTAACGGGATCAGTGAATACAATTATACCTTTCCCATTTTCATAAGTATTAGATATAATCTCACTGCCAAATGCTGTAGCGTCATTAGGAGCTACGACCTCTCCATTTTTTGATGTATAATATATTCTCTTCGATCCAGCAACCTCATCCATTACTAATGCTGTAACGTTGACAATATACGAATTTACGCCATCTGAAATAATAAAAGACGATTCAAGAGATTCTGTCATATTCTCTCGAGCTATGGCGACGATAACTTTTGCATCTTTGTCAGGCTCAATCGCTCCGGAAGTAGGAACACAGCTAACAATTGATGGATGCTGAATATCAGATATCACCCATTCTGCAACTTCATTGCCAATGTTTGCGAGAGTGATAGTGAGTTCTGAATTATCTACACCAAAATCTAATTCATTGGAAGACAGTGTTATATATCCCTTGCTATAATTGTAGTCTTCGGAATATTGAGCATAGACATTCACTTGTTGCTCTGTCGCGCCATCTGATATTATAAAAGATGTCACAATATCAGATTTCATTTTGCTTCTATTTAATTTTAAAGCAACAACTTTTCCATTACCTGGCTGAATCACACCACTTGCATCAGAAACAGAAAGCAACTCCTCTTCCACATTGTATATTGTCCAATTTAAATTTGCATCGCTTATATTTTTTATGCGGACAATTTGTTCTACAGACTGCTCCTCAAAGTCAATATCAAGAGGTGTAACCTCCATAATGCTCGAAACTTGAGCACTTGGAGAACAAGATACACTAATAGGGGTTGTACTATCTAATGCCGATATACGGACAATACCAGACTTATCTGTTGTGACAGTCGACCTATTGCAAGTGAAAAGAATCGATTCTGTCTTACCTGCTGCCAAACGACCAGATATTGGACTCGCCTTTATCCAATTATTGTTACCAAGATCTAATGACCATACTGCCTCTGATGCACTATCATTCGTAACTTCAATCGACATTTGAGTTTGAGTTGTACCAAAATTCAAATTTTTCGCACTTATACGGAATATTTCTGTTACGGGCTTGGGGGTTAGATGTATATCACAGGATACTTTATTACCAGGTACAACTGTAATTTGAGCATTATTGGACTCATAATCTTCAGCATTTACGCTAATCTTATATTGACCTGCTTCTAAATTGTTAAATTCAAAGTGACCATCACTACCTGTTACAATAGCTTTATTCCCGGGTGAGAGAATTACTTCTGCATTACGTATAGGTGCTCCACTATTGACATCCGACACAACGCCATAAATATCGCCAAATATTGGCGCCTCATCATTTGTACAACTATATAAACTCAATATAGTTACAATGAATAGTAAAAATTTTTTCATATTATCTTAAAATTTAACATTTGCACTTATCATAGGTGTCCCATCATAGAAAACTGTAGGTACACAAGCCAGATCAACATTGTTTTTGTCTTTTCTTTTTAATATTATCCGCCGTGCTCCAGGAGCCGCTATCACATCTATTATGTTATATAAATATAGTGCTGCCGTTGCACTAATACAAATATTACGAGCAGTTGTAAAATTATCACGTTTTGTTTGATATGTTTTGATCATATTAACATCATATGTTTGAAACATACGTTTATTATAATCAGCTCGTTGTCCTTCTGTAAAAACAACACCCGCAGCCAAAATGGCTGTACCGCCAAGCACAAAGCCTCCTTTTACATATGAACCTTTATGAAATTGTCCCCATCCAGGAATAATCATTGAGCGCCACAAACCTCTTGCGCCATATTTTGTAGTAGTTGTTACATCATCAAATTGAGGAGAACCATTCATCATAGACCTTGCATATAATTTCGTCAAATGGTATTTACCTGCGCCATCTATTTCCCAATATTCAGCAACATCTTTAACATGCAATGGCATTTCTTCACTATGTATATGGCTATTTACCTCAAACTTTTCAATTTGAGTATTTTCTAGTTTGCCATCTTTTATTACTTGAGAATCGACTATCTTTGATTCATAATCAGATATAACAACCACGCCATTCTCAAATCCTGAATTAGCAATTAGGCTCGCAAGTGATTTATCGCGAGCTTCGTCTAAAGTTGAGGCTATGGCATAATCAATCTCATATGTGAATGAGTTATTAGTAGGTTTCGGGAGTTTGTGTATCCACTGAGGTTTTATTGGGTCAGATTTTCTTCGTTGAGCAAATGAATCGCTGATGCATAATACACACAACGCTACAACGAGTAAGATTAATCGAGATTTCATTATGGCTGAAACTTATTTTCAATAAACAATTTGCAAATAGCAAATCAAATAGACGAATAACTATAATAGCTATACTATTTTAATAACTCTGTGACTTTTTGGGCATTTTCTTTTGCGATTCCAACTTCATTAGCAGCCTCTTGTATAGCATTATCATTAACCGAGGCCATTGCTTTTTCATCTACCAAGAAGAATGCTCTAACGTTGTATGTCCCATCATCATTAGACTTATACATGTAAAAAGACGTTTTTAGAGTACCATTCATTTCTTTTATAACCAAACGCTCATATTCTGCCGCAAAATTCTCTCGTTGCTCATCGTTTACATCTTTAACATCTGTTGTCATTTTTGCTCTAATCATTGAACGTGCTGATTCTGCATACTCGTTGATTGCATTATTACGAGCAACTGTTTTTGCCATATTAATACTATTTTTTCTAGATGCATTCCCCACAAGTTCCGAAACCTCACCAGAATCTAACTTACTATAATGAGACGTCAAAACCGTACTGAATGTTCCTGTACCATCCAATACCCAACCTTCTTTTGCAAACTGCTTTGCTGTTGCACTTACTGCCTTTTTAGATGTCTTTGTTAACTGAGCGTACACAGGATTTGTTGATATAATAAGACAACCAACAATCATTAAAAATAGAGTTTTCATATTATTATAAAAGTCGTACTAACTCCATTACGACAAAATGAGTTAAATTATAAAGTGTGGAGTTGATTTCAGTTACCTACGTGTATATTGTATAAAAATCTATAACAACGAAAAACGACATGAGGCACCACGTTCAAACAAATATGACTATTAATGTAAAATAGGCATACTTTGTATATATCCAAACATGGAATATATGCTATATATTGCTTTGCTGTTATTGATAACTTCTACGTTTTCACGCAAGATAGTGCGAAAACACTTTATACTAATATGTCTGCATTGCGTTTTAGGCGCTATGCATAACAAAGGTAAAAAATAATTTTCATTTTGAGCAACACTCAATATATTTTTAAGCGATTTTTCTTTCGTAAAGTTCGGATAAACAGACAAATTCAATAATAGCGATCATCGTTAAAGATAAAAATATTGTATATATTTTCAAATTCCATTTAAATCAAACAATACTAAGGGGCACAAGAAAACTATCATATAATTTGTAGGAATAACTGCGAAAATTAACCGCTTATAGAAGAATTTTGAAGTTGTGGATATTTACCGACTACAATAATCAGGTGACCGCTTTTTTGTTGTAGATACTACCATTAAACATATTGCAAAAAATACCCCAGAGAGCAAATCACTCCCTGGGGTAATTTTGTTATCGCAGACACTGTTAGTACCACAACGTCTTCTCGGTGCCCATTTCGAAGCGAAGCTCGCCGCCACCAATCAAATCGCTATGCGAGATCCAAGGCTTGCGATACTCCTCGCCATTGAGCCACACACGCTGGATATATTTATTCTCAGCAGAGTTGTTCTCAGCTACGATCTTAAATGTACCACCCTTAACCTTAAGCTCTACCTGATCCAAAATTGGAGAACCAAACCAGTAACGTGCACCTGCTGGCTCGACCTGATAAAGGCCCATAGCAGACATCACATACCACGCAGACATCTGGCCCACGTCCTCGTTACCCGAAAGGCCCGCCTCACCATCAAAATAGAGCGTTGTGAGCACTTCGCGTACGCGGTCTGCACTCTTCCATGGTTCGCCAGCCAAAGCGTAGAGATAGGCTGTATGGTGGCTTGGCTCGTTACCGTGGGCATACTGACCAATCAAGCCTGAGATATCGGCCGACTTGTGCTCACCGCTAACCTCTGAGCTTACTGTAAACAGCGAATCGAGCTTGGCAATCATAGGCTCTTTACCGCCAAAGCACTCCATAAGACCCTCAACATCGTGAGGCACCAGCCAAGTGTACTGCCAAGCATTACCCTCACAATAGTCGTCGGCATTGTGGTTAGAGTGATAAGGGTCAAATGGCTCGCGCCACTTACCATCGCTACTCAATGGGCGGATAAAACCTAAGCTCTTATCGAAATAGTTACGATATGAGTGGCTACGCTTTGTGAAATACTCCTCGTCACTCTTTTCGCCCACGCTACGTGCTGCCGCAGCTGCAGCCGCATCGGCAATAGCATACTCCATATCGAATGCTACAGACTGTGTAGCCATCTTATCATATGGAATAAAACCATACTCCATTCTAAAACCATTGCCACGGCCCTTGTTCATCGCTGTCTCGCGTACAGCCTTGTAGGCACGCATAGGATCAATATCGGTGTCGCCCTTAACCAACGCGTCGGCAACAGATATCAAACCGGGGTTACCCACCATACAATCGGTCTCATTGCCCCACAAATGCCAAACTGGCAGACGACCCTGCTCATCAAAGATATTGAGCATAGTATTGACGATACCCGTCATCTTCTCGGGATGCATAATCGAGAGCAGAGGCATCTGAGCACGATATGTGTCCCACAAAGAGTAAGTTGTATAGCTTGTGTGGCCAGGATTTGGGTGAACCTCACCATCGGCGCCACGATAGCTACCATCAACATCACAGAACTCCGATGGAGCAATCATAGTGTGGTACAACGCAGTGTAGAATATGCGTTTTGCAGAGTTATCAGCGGTCTGAATCTTCGCTTTTGCCAACTCTGCTTCCCACGCCTGCTCTGCCTTATGAGCAACCTTCTCAAACTTGGGCCAACCCGGCATTTCGGCCGCCATATTGGCCTTAGCACCTTCGGCGCTCACTGGCGAGATAGCAACCTTAACCATAATCTGCTCACCCTCCTTAGTCTTGAACGCCAAACGACCATAGTGGTTATTGTTAAGCTCGAAAGAGTCGAATGGCTTGGAGAACTCAGCCACAAAATAGACCTTCTGGCTACGGGCCCAACCGCTTGAGTATCGGTAACCTACGACGCGGTTATCGCCCTCGGTTTCCATCTTGGTCTCACGAGCTCTATCCCAACATCCACCATTCTGCAAATCGATCACAATGGCAGCCTGCTCCGAAGCAGGGAATGTGTAACGGTGGTATCCCACTCGTGAAGTAGCGGTCATCTCAGCTAAGATATTATAACGCATAAGTGGCACCGAATAGTAGCCCACCTTGGCTACCTCACGCGTGCGGTCGGCCAAAGACCACATACCGCTCTTCGGATCCTTGACGTTACCACGAGCATAGGTAACCTCGCCTGTAACGGGCATCAGTGTCACATCAAACAAATCGCCAATACCTGTACCTGAGAGGTGGGTATGCGAGAAGCCGATAACGGTTGAGTCGCTCGCGTGATAACCCGAACACCAGTCCCAATCCTGAGGGATACTTGTTGGGCCTACCTGCACCATACCGAAAGGCACATTTGCTCCTACAAAGACGTGTCCGTGGTCGCCAGTACCGATTTTAGGATCTACATAATCAGTAAGCTTCTCAGACGTAGTACACGCCCCAAGAAGAGCAACAACGGCAAATAAAAAGAGATTTCCGATTCGCATATATTACGTGTTTTAAAATTAACGAACTCTATATCAATACAAATGTACCACTATTTTCTCAACTTTTGACTACAAATTGGATATTTTACAATATTTATGGGATTTGAGCTGCTTTATTAACCAGAGAAAATAATATAGGCCGCCCAACTTGTTTGTTAAGCGACCCATATGACTATTAATCGGTTATGCAACGACTCTTCATTGCAATTCCACAAATACAAGAACTATCTCTTAGAGAGCCAAATAACGCATTGCGGCCTCTATGAAGTAGTAATCGCCATACGACAAAGGTACATCCACCTCAGAATTACCAGGCAAATGACCCACACCGTGCTTCAAAAGGAAGTTACCATTCTCACCAACCTTTGCAAAATATGCCTCTGATGAGAGAGAACGCAACTGACGCTCGGCCACAGCCAGATACTCTGCATTCTGAGTGTGGCCATAGAGCTCAATCAGTGCCGAAGCCATAATCGAGCCTGCCGACGAATCCTTAAACTGCTTCTCGGCATCGTAGTCCCAATTTGGAATGGCATCCTCGGGAAGGCGTGGAATCAAGTAATCGGCAATCTTCACAGCCTGCTCCAGGTAGCGCTTCTCGCCTGTCATACGATACATCATTGTATAGCCATACAAACCCCACGACTGGCCACGTGCCCAAGCTGAATCGTCGGCATCGCCCTGCTTTGTGCGACGCTCCACAACCTCGCCTGTAATCTCATTGTAGGCCACAACGTGGAAGGTACTATTATCCTCTCTAAAGTGATTCTCGATGGTCTTATCAGCGTGGCTGCGGGTAATCTCAGAATAACCGCCACACCACTCCAGCATCTCGAGGTTCATCATATTGTCGATGATAACCATAAAGTCCAACTCGGGATTCTCCTTGCGGCCAGTGTTCCACGAACGGATACAACCAACCTCAGGGTCGAAACGCGACACGAGTGATGCCGAAGCCTGTTTGATTACATCCTTATAATACTCATCACCAGTCAAACGGTATGCATTACCAAATGGGCAATAGACCATAAATCCCAAATCGTGAGTGCCCGTATAGTCCTTCAAAGACTCCAGGCGGCGAGTAAACTTCTCGGCGTATGCCTTCAGCTCCTCATCACCAGTATGCTCATAGAGAAGCCACAACGATGCGGGGAAGAAACCGCTTACCCAGCCTCTAACACCAGTGAACTTCACCTCACCCTTCTCGAAAGTACGAGGGAACTTATCCTCCAACGGATCAATTCGCAGTGCCTGCTGCTTATCTTGCTCAACAGCAACTTTCAAGGCTTGCTTCAAATCTCTCTTCAGCTGGGCCTGCTCCGAGCAGCCCACCATAGCCATCATCGCAGCAGCTGCTACGCATAGTATAAACTTCTTCATATAATTGTGTAGTTTAAGGTTTTATTCTTCTAAAACAGGCTATCGCCTCGGCCGAGCAACAATCGAGCTTGCGACAAAGCCGCCTCGGTAATCACACTGCCCGACAACATCTTGGCAATCTCCTCCACACGCTCATCGGCCCCCAAACGGGTGATATTAGTACGGCTCTGCTGCTTATAGACCACAAAGTGCGACTCACCCTTCGATGCCACCTGGGGCAAATGGGTAATAGCCACTACCTGCATATTCTCTGCAAGAGTGCGGATAATCTCACCCATAGCATCGGCTATACGGCCCGACACACCCGTATCAATCTCATCGAATATGATTGTTGGCAACTTCGCCTTCTTGGCAAGCAACGCCTTCAGAGCCAGCATCACACGCGAAATCTCACCGCCCGATGCAATCTTCTCGACTGGCTGTGGAGCCATATTCTTATTGGCCGAGAACATAAATCTTATCTTGTCGCAACCCGTTGCCATCAGCTCGCCCACATCCGTAACCTCAATCTCAAACGTAGCCTCGGGCATACCCAGCATAGCCAGCGTACGGGCAATATCCTTCGATGTCTGACCTGCCACCTTAGCTCGCATAGAGTGAATAGCAGCAGCCTGCTTGCGAGCCTTCTGCTCCAACTCACGAATCAACTCACGCTGACGCTCAATCTCCTCATCACTATGGGTTATAAGGCTCAACTGTTCACGCAATCTCTCGCCAACAGCGATAAGCTCGTCGAGAGTGGCTACACGATGCTTCTGACACATCGAATATATCATATTCACCCTCTCGGTTAGTCGCTGCAGACGTTCGGGATCGGCCTCGATACGCTCACTATCATCGGCTACCGTAGCACCCAAATCCTTCAACTCCTGCACAACAGAATGCAGACGCGAGAGTATCTCCTCGCCAGCCGGATAGTTCTTGCTAATATGCGAGATAGCACCCTCGGCTGCCGACAACTGCTCCAGCACTCCAATCTGCTCGGCATCAAAGATGTTTCTCACGGTGATAAGAGTCTCACCAATCTGCTCGGCATTCTCAAGCACCGCCAACTCCTGCTCCAACTCCTGCAACTCGCCCTGTCTTAAAGCAGCCACATCGAACTCATCGACCTGATACCTGAGCCACTCCTCATCTTTGCGAAGCGACTCTGCCTCAGCCGCCAAACGCTCCACTTCACGCTCGGCACTCCTAAGCTCGGCATAGGTTGCCGAATACTTAGCCACCTGGTCGGCCGAATCTGCCAGCATATCCACCGAACGCAGGCGGAAAGCCTCATCCGAGAGCACCTGGTTCTGATGCTGAGAGTGGATATCAATCAAACGCATACCCAACTCTTTCAACACCGCAAGCTGCACAGGTGTATCATTCACGAAAGCACGGCTCTTACCCGAAGGTGAAATCATACGACGCACAACAGTCTGCTCCTCGTAATCGAGATCATACTCCTCAAAAAGGCTCTCCAATGAGTAACCCTTAAGTTCGAACACGCCCTCGATTATGCAATTGCGCGACTCGTCACGCAGCGAGCCCGACTCGTTCTTGTTGCCAAGCAACAGGCCCAACGCACCCAACAAGATAGACTTACCCGCTCCTGTCTCACCAGTAATGATGTTAAGGGCAGAATCAAGTTCGATATCGAGTTTATCGATAAGCGCATAATTTTCAACTGTCAGACGACGTAACATTATCTATGATAATTCTTTATTTCTTCACTAAAATTGACTCCATCTTATCCACGATTCGCTCTGCCACCTCGCGTTTGCTCATCAGAGGCAAATCCTCGCGCGACTCAGCATCGATAAGCGACACGATATTGGTATCGCCCCTAAATCCCGCGCCCTCCTCTCTAAGAGAGTTCAATACGATGAAATCCATATTCTTACGCTGCAACTTCAACTCGGCATTAGCCGTCTCATTCTCGGTCTCCATTGCAAAACCCACCAACACACGCTCACCCTTATGCTGACCCAGATGAGCTGCAATATCGTGGGTACGCTTCAGGGCAATCGACATATCGCCATCACCCTTCTTTATCTTCTGCTCGGCAACGACTGCAGGGGTATAGTCGGCCACAGCGGCACACATCACCGCGCCATCGGCCTCGGCCCACAATCCACAGCAAGCCTCATACATCTGCTCAGCCGAAAGCACATCCACTCGCTCGACACCCGCAGGCTTCTCCAAAGCCGTACGGCCACTCACAAGCGACACCTTAGCACCTCTTGCAGCCAAGACCTCTGCCACAGCATAACCCATCTTACCCGATGAGTGGTTCGAGATGAAACGCACAGGGTCGATAGGCTCGATAGTAGCACCAGCCGTTACAATGAAGTGCTTACCTCGAAGGCTCTTTTTTTTTTCGCTCAGAAGCTCCACCACCTCATCTACAATCTGCTGAGGCTCGGCCATACGGCCCTTGCCCACCAAACCGCTGGCAAGCTCGCCACTGCCTGGCTCGATGATATGCACTCCATCTCGGCGCAGCTGCTCCATATTGCGCTGGGTAGCCACGTGAGCATACATATCGAGGTCCATTGCAGGGGCAATAGCCACCTTGCAACGTGCCGAGAGATATGTGGTAAGCAACAGATTATCAGCCACACCAGTAGCCATCTTAGCCATAGTATTGGCCGTAGCTGGAGCTATGAGATAGCAGTCGGCCCACTCGCCCAGGCTGACGTGTGAATTCCACTCGCCATTTTCGGGATTGAAGAAATCCACCAATATAGGATTCTTCGAGAGAGTGGCCATAGTGAGCGGCGTGATGAACTGCTTGGCAAGGGGTGTCATCACCACCTTCACCTCGGCACCTGCACTCACTAATAAACGGCAAAGCACAGCCGACTTATAAGCGGCTATGCTACCCGTAATTCCAAGAATGATATGTTTACCCTTCAACATAAACGTTCCGTAAATATGTCTGCGTGGCAATTTGCTATGCCACAACGAAAACTACTTGCTCTGTGCCTCGCCGTGACGATAATATACCTCGTCATCGAGGAACTCCTCAGTTGCGATGATCACAGGCTTTGGAAGACGCTCATAGTAGCGAGAAATCTCAATCTGCTCGCGGTTCTCGAAAGTCTCCTCCATAGCATCGGTAGGTGACGAGAAATCAGCCAACTTACGATTCAACTCGCTCTTAAGCTCGCTTGAAATCTGGTTAGCACGACGAGCAATGATATTGATGCTCTCGTAGATATTACCTGTCTGCGAATCCAAATCGTTAAGCTTACGGGTAACAGTGTTGTTGGGAATGTTCTTCTTAATCTCCATTGTGTGTATCTATTTTGTCGTTATTATTCCTCTTTCTTATTCTTTTCGATATACTTCTTTGCCACTTCGGCAGCCTCGTCCAACTCAGTCTTATACTTCGACTCGGGGTACTCCATCACGAAGCTATAATATGAGTCGAGCATCGCCATATAGCGCTCGTGGCGTTTAGCCTCAACCGAGCTATCGGCAAATTTATATCCCGACATTACGATGTAGTACATCAAATCCTCGCGACGATGCGAATTGGGATACTTCTTGATAGCATTCTTAAATGCGATGATAGCAGAGTCGTAACGCTCTATTTTAAAATAGGTATAGGCGTTCAAATATGCCTTCTCGTGCAGACGCCAAGTAAGCTCCTTGGTCATATCCAGGAAGATTGGCATCTGAGGGCTCTCGGGATAGTGTGTCATAAAGTCCGAGATGGCCGCAATAGCCAGCGTTGTCTTGGTCTGATCGCGCTCTGGAGGAGGACACATATTGTAGAGGCTGATTGCATAAAGTGCCTCGGCATTCTCGATAAATACACTTCGGCCATAGGTGTGGCGGAACTTATCGAACTGAGTTGCGGCTGGATCATACTGATGGAGCATAAAGCTGCATCGGCCCATAAAGAAACATACAGAATCCTCGCGCTCGGTATTTTTCACATATGGCTCACAGAACTCAAAAAGGTCATAAGCCTTAGCCCACTTCTCGGCATTATAATAGTTCAAAGCCTGCTCAAAGATAATGTCAGTATCGCGAGTGTTCAGGATACGCTGCACGTTTGAACACGCACTATGCATCATCACAAGGAGAAGCAAGGCTGTAACATAAAACAATGTTTTCTTCATAATAATTCTTTTACTTCTGCTATGCAGGGTAATAATCACGCAAAATTACACATATTTTTTGTTTTAACGACATCAAAAGTCGAATTATTATACCAAAGTCTGTTAAAATTGGAGTTTATTCTGAAAAAACTGCCCACTCGAGGCCAAAAACGGGCTCTTCACGCCTGACTTTGCGGCAAATTCCGCCAACAACTGCCCAGCCCAAGCAAACCCGAGAAACACAAAAAGAGCCTGCCCAACCACGCAGTTAGACAGACTCTAAGTTTATAATATTGGCTATTTTCGCCGCTGCATTAAGGCAGATACAAAAGAGCCAAACTCTCCAAATTGAAAATTGTATAATGTAGGCTATTTTGAAGCTGCTCGCAGGGGCTGAAACCGCAGTTTACTCAGCGTAAATGAGGATTTCAGACACAAGGCAGATGCCAAAAGAGCCACACCCGAACTTGAAAATCGTATAATGTGAGCTATTTTGAGGATTGCCGAAGTTCGAGAAACCGCAGTTTACTCAGCGTAAATGAGGATTTCGAGAACGAGCAAGACGCCAAAAGAGCCACATTAGACGGTTTTCACCCCTACTGAACGTCATTCCAATTATCAGTACGGAAAGGCACAACAGGCACACCAAATAGGTTGGTCAAGTTGCCTGGGGCAAAGTTGCGGAACGAGTAGCGAACAGCCACCGGCTCCTTCACTTCGGCGCTCCATACTGTAACCTCGTTACCAGCCGTAATCGAAGCCTGCGCCTTGTGGAAAATCTTGTCGGCACCAGCAATCTCAAAACCGGTGACAGGCTCGCCATACCAAGGGCTAAGACCCATCTGGCAGTTCGAGAGCTTAACCTTAGCCTTACCATCGGCAAAGCTGTGCGATACCAAAAGCGGAGCCTTAGGCTCGAAGCCCTTGATACCATAGGTCTGCTCCATAGCCAATGCAGCCAAGCGCTGACCTACCTCCTTCTTCTGTGCTGGGTGGATGCAGTACTCCTCACCGATATCGGTACTACCAGCCATACCGCTGTTAGGAATCAACTGCAACGCACGAATCTGACACTCCACGAAACGAGGATATGCGATAGCTCGAGAGTTGCCGTAGCTATAAGGGGTAATCATCACATAGTAGAACGGCATCTTGTTCTCGTTGTCGCCCCAATCCTCGCGCCACTGCTTAACCATACGGGCCATCATCACGTCGTAGTGGTCGTTGTCGCTCAAATTAGAGCAACCCTGATACCACAGGAAACCCTTAGCCGTAAAGTTGCGGATAGGGGCAATCATTGCGCAATAGAGCTCCGAAGGCTTGATGTTGTGAATGGTCTGCTTCTTCTCATACTGCTCGGGAGTTACAACCTCCTTCAGGGCCTTCAAAGGCATCCACGACTCAACACGAGTACCACCCCAGTTGGCTGTGATAATTCCGATTGGGAAGTCAACAGCGTCCTTCAATGTAGCGGCAAAGAAGTAAGATGTAGCCGACATATTAGCCACGCTCTCGGGTGAAGAGCAGAACCACTCGCCACCATCGCAATCCTCCATATCCTTATCGTAAGAACGAGACTTCTTAACGGTGAACATACGGATACGATTAGCATCCTTGGCAGCCGAGAGAATGTAGTCGTATGAGTGCTCAACAGGCTGACGGCCAAAACCCTTTACGGGCATCTCCATATTACTCTGACCCGATGTAACCCACACATCACCAATGAGAACGTTCTCCAACACCACCTTCTCACCATCGCTGATAGTGATAGTCTGAGGCTCAAACGAACCCTTTGGAGTAGCTACCTTCACAGCCCAGCGGCCATCCTTATCGGCTGTGGTCTGAATCTTGGTCTTGTCCCACGAGAGGGTGATAGCAACCTTTGCGTTAGCATCAGCCTTACCCCACAAATTCACGTTGCTACTCTGCTGCAACACCATATTGCTGCCCAGCACCTTGGGCAACACAATCTTAGCCGATGCACCCACACATAGGCACACCGCCATCAAAGATAAAATGAGTTTCTTCATAGTAGAACTATTTATGTTACAAACTCAAAATCTGCATCTCGCCTATTAGCACTCCAACTTGCGAGCACCGTCAGAGATTACAACATCGTAAACCTTTGGCTCGTGACCATAGGCAGCGTTGAACTTCTCCTTAGCAGTAGCGATGAAGTTGTCGTAGAGCTCAGCCTTCACAAGGTTGATTGTACAACCACCGAAGCCACCACCCATAATACGAGAACCTGTCACGCCACACTCCTTAGCGATTGTAGCCAACAGGTCGAGCTCCTCGCAGCTAACCTCGTAATCCTTCGACATACCCCAGTGAGTCTCATACATACGCTCACCCACAGTCTCCAAATCACCAGCCTCCAAAGCTGCACATACGTCCAAAACTCGTCGCTCCTCGCCAATCACATAGCGTGCACGCATATAATCCTCCTCAGAGATCTGCTCCTTCACAGCATCCAACTGCTCCATTGTAGCACCACGCAAAGTCTCCTGACCCAAGATAGCAGCTACTCGCTCGCAAGACTCACGACGCTTGTTGTAAGGCGAACCTACCAACTCGTGCTTAACCACTGAATCGAGCAATACCAAACGGTAGCCAAACTTCTCAGGATCGAATGGGAAGTACTCATACTCTGATGAGAGGCAGTCCAAACGCATCAGGTTACCCTTCTTACCGTGTACCGATGCAAACTGGTCCATAATACCGCACTTCACACCGCAGTAGTTGTGCTCGGTTGACTGGCCGATACGAGCCAACTCAAACTTATCGATCTTATCCTCGTTGTAGATGTGGTTCAACGCGAAAGCGAATGTTGACTCCAAAGCAGCCGACGATGAAAGACCTGCACCCAATGGTACGTCACCACCGAAAGCTGTATCGAAACCCTTCACAACGCCGCCGCGCTTCTGAATCTCGCGAGCCACACCAAAGATGTAGCAAGCCCACGATGCAGCTGGCTTATCCTCCTCGTTAAGACCGAACTCTGCATAGTCCTGCAAGTCAACAGAGTAGGCACGAATCTTATCTGTACCGTTAGGCTTAATCTCAGCCACCATAGCCTTGTCGATAGCTCCGGGGAATACGAAACCACCGTTATAATCGGTGTGCTCACCAATAAGGTTGATACGACCAGGAGAAGTGTACAACTCACCCTCAGCGCCGAAATGCTCAGCAAATTTCTCACGAATCAATTTAATGTCCATAGTTTTTATGTTTTAGTTAGTTATATGATTTAATTACAATTTTGATTACAATTTCACCTTGATTGTGGTGCCCTGCTTCACCTTAAAGGTCTGGGTGCGACCACCATCTTCGCTTACTGTCACCTGCAACTTTCCGCCGGCAATACGCTTAACGTCCACATCGAAGTTGCCACCAAAAGCTCTGATATTCTTCAAATTAGCATACTCCCAATCCGCTGGAATTTCGGGCTTGAGTTCAAAGCTGCGCATACCGGTTGGACGGATGCCAAACATACCCTCGGTGATGATTCGGCAGTAGAGTCCACTCTCGGCCGAGAGGTGACGCTGACGCCCCTCGGGCCACGCCTCGATAGGATAGGGAACGTGGTCGCCCAACAGACGGCGATTAGAGTAATACGAAAGCTCCTTGGTCATAAAGTCGGCATAACCGGCTGCATAGCCACCACGGAACGCATACAGAGTAGAGCGATCCCAGAATGTGGTGCTGTTCTGCGCAGTCAAAAGGCCATCCTTGGTGTAGAGGTCCGACTTGAACATAGCGTTCATAGTGGCCTCGGCTCTGTCGTAGATACCCACACACAAAGGCATACAAATCCACGAACGAAGGATATCATTACCCTCATAGTAACGGTAAGTGTCATAACCCTTTACATTTGCGCCAAAGTGTGACTCGATAGCTGCACGCATATCCTTTGCGCGCTTCTGGTAGTCGGCGATAACCTTTGAGCTCTTGCCAAGCTCACGACCAAGATATGCTGCCGAGATAAGAGCATCGTAATAGAGTGTCGATGTACAGAGGTTTGCATCACCCGCAGGGAAACGACCCTCCAACTCATCACGATCCGACTTAACAACACCCTTGTCGTTAATCTGACGACGGCTATACTCCAAGCACCACTCGATAAGTGGCCACAGCTCCTCGGCCTCGGCCTTGCTGCCGCGAGTGAGTGCATAGCGCGATGCACCATAGGCAATCATCGCAGCATCGCCTCTGTCGCCTGCTCCATTCCAGATGTCGATACCCTCAGCGATAATCGAGCTTGGGATAGGCTTCCACTCGTCGTTCATAAAGCGGGCGAAGTGACGATATGAGTTGATAGCTGACTCATTACCAACATCATAACCCAAGAATGGGAAGAATGGATTGACATACTCAGCCTGGTCGTTAGCCCAGATTGCAGCATAGTAGCTCTCGCCACCAGGGGCGTGCATATAACCGCCAGCAGTCTTGCAGATACTCTCCGAAGCACGAATCTTGGCATAGCGGAACTCGGTGTCGATAACCTTATCGGGAGTCTCAAGAATCAAGTTATTGTCAACGTGAGCGATATAGTTCATACGCTCGGCGAGCAACGCCTTAACATCGACAGATGCCGCCAAGCTCTGCTGCTCGTTGTTGATACCCTCAATAACAAGGTCAAACTCAACCTCCTCGCCCGGTTTTATGTTATACACGCCACCACCCTTTGTAGTACTCACAATCTTGTAAGAGCCCTTCACGCCACGAGCTGCATCGGTAGTGATTACCTGGCTAAGTTCTGGTATCTGCAGGGCATATGCGATGGTGCCTGTATTACGCAACACATAGTGCTCACACATCATCTGCTGCTCCATAGTGGGGAAGATAACTCGTTCAACCTCCAAACCATAGGTGCTTGCACGATGCTCCTCAACAACACGCATCAAGCCGTTGAGCTCGACATACTTCGTGCGGAAGAAGAGGCGATTGTTATTGTTGATTCTAAGTTGTGACACCACATCCAGGCCCTGACGAATCATCAGGCTGGCGTGGGTGTTATTGGGCACAGTACGCAACATAGGAAACACCAACGAGCGGTCAACCGAGAAACGGGCATACTCGTCAACACCCCAATAGAGTACCGTAGCCATCATCTTACCGCTCATCTCGACGTGGTCGCTGTGTGGCAACTTCTCCTTGCTCACCTCCATACGGATAGTCTTGCCATCGGGCTGGATAGCCCAACGGTTCTGAGCCGAGGCCACACCGCACAACATCAGGGCGGCAGCTATTGCAAATATTTTCTTCATACTCTACAGCTGGAATTATTTTGTGTAGAACTTATAAACGCAAACGTGAGTGTAAACCTCATCAGGATTCAACACGATTGATGGGAACTTCTCGTGGTTGATAGCATCGGGGTGCTTCTGAGTCTCCAAAGCCAACGACTCACGATACTTGATAGGCTTGCCATACTTGCCATTGTAAGTACCCTCGAAGAAGTTACCGCTATAGAACTGCATAGCAACCTGGTCGGTAGCGATATCCATACAACGACCTGTTGATGGCTCATACAACGATGCCATAGTCATAACCTGGCCATTATCCTCGCGTGCGAAGACCCAGTTCTGATCATAACCCTTACCGTTAATCAACTGCTCGTGCTTCACGTCGATACGCTCGCCAATAGCGTGAGGCTCGCGGAAGTCGAATGGAGTACCCTCAACAGGCATCAACTCGCCAGTAGGGATAAGCTCGGCATCGGTTGGAGTGATGTAGTCGGCATTGATTGTGAGTATGTGGTCGGTGATTGTACCACCAGCCTCGCCCTTGAGGTTGAAGAATGAGTGGTGTGAGAGGTTGACGATAGTCTTCTTATCGGTTGTGGCGTGATAAGTAACCTCAAACTCATTCTCAGGAGTGAGAGTATAAGTCATCTTGATATCGAGCTTGCCAGGGAAACCATCGGCACCGTCCTCCGACACGAGACGCAATGAGATAGCGTTGTCGGCTACATACTCAACATCCCACACAACCATATCGATACCCTTGTTACCGCCATGCAGAGCGTGGCCATTGCTATTCTGTGGCACGTTATACTGCACACCGTCGAGAGTAAAAATACCCTTGTTGATGCGGTTACCCACACGACCTACGGGAGCACCAAAGAAACGCTCGCCAGTGTTGTTCACATAGCGGTCGATATTCTCATAGCCCACTACGATATCGGCCATCTTACCCTCTCTGTCGGGAGTCCACAACGATACCACGCGAGCACCGAAGTTGGTAACCTGCATAGTGATTGTGCCGTTTGTCAAGGTATACAAATCAACCTTCTTACCATCTACTGTAGTCTGGAAATTCTCGCGTTTCATAAGCTCCAACTCAGAAGCCTGCTCGCCCTTCTGGCCACCGCACGACGCCAACATAGCCGCCGCAGCCAACACACAAAATATCTTTTTCATATCTAATCTTTAATCAGTTTCCTATCCGAAAATTATTTTTTATCACCCTTTGCAGCCTTCTGCACGCTCACAGGCAGAGGCATCTGGAAAATCTTACGCACGCGCTCCATATCGTACTTCACGCCACGGTCGTAGTAGTAGATACCATTCTGCTCCTGCATAACGTCGGTGAGCTGAGTGTAGCAGTAGCCCCACATCTTGTCGCTCATCTCAATCAAGCCACGAACCTGAGCCTCCAGGCGCTTATAGAAGTCCTCCTTGGTCTGCGCTGCATCGCCATAACCCCAAGCACCATCTTTGGCTGGGTTGGCCTCCATACACTTGATACCACCAAACTCGTCGAGGATGTATGGGATATCGCCCTTGTAGGTTGGGAATGTGTATGGGTCGTTCAATACTGGGCGGTTGAAGCCGACGTTTCCACGGTGGCGAGCCTGTACAGAGTGGCGACGAACATACATATCGCCGTTGTTGTAGATAATATCGCGCAACTTATCGGGATTCTGCTCATAGTGATGCTCTGTCCAGATGTCGGTTACAATGTGCTGACCACCGCTCACTGTATTTACAGGGCGTGATGGGTCGAGCTGCTTGGTGATGGTGTAAGCATCTACGATAAAGCGAGGATACTGAGTCTCATCGGGCCAGAACTCCTCGTTGAATGGAGTCCAGGTAACGATTGATGGGTGGTTCATATCGCGAACAACCAGGTTGCGCCACTCCATAAGGAAGTTGCGGGCAGCCTCCACGTCGTTGGCATCCAAACCCCAGCTTGGAGCCTCACCCCAAGTAAGATAACCCAACTTATCAGCCCAATAGTGGAAACGCTCCTCGAATACCTTCTGGTGCAAGCGTGCGCCATTGAAGCCAGCCTCCTTCGACATCTCGATATCGTGCTTCAAAGCCTCGTCAGATGGAGCTGTCCATACGCCATCAGGATAGAAACCCTGATCCAAAACCAAACGCTGGTAGTAAGGTTCGTTGTTGAGATAGATCTTATTGCCGTCGGTGTGAATCTTACGCATACCGAAGTATGAAGTAGCGCGGTCGATAACCTCGCCAGCAGCGTTCTTTAGCTCAAACTCCACATCGTAGAGGAATGGTGACTCGGGGCTCCACAACTTTGCCTTCTTGATAGGAAGCATAACAACCGAACCCGATGCAACAGGGCCACAATCCGAAGCTACCACCTTGCCGTTATCCTTCACGTTGATTGTAAGCATATCGCCAGATGCGTTGCGACGCATAGTGAACTCCATAGCCACCACGCTGCGGTCGATGTCGGTAGAAATCTTCACACGCTGGATACCCGATGGAGCAACAGCCTCCATCCATACAGTCTGCCAGATTCCTGTTGTGCGGGTGTACATACACTCAAAAGGACCGTGACGCAAGGACTGCTTACCAGCCGACTGCATACGCGAGCGCAAATCGCTCTTTGCATTCACCACCAAAGAGTGCTTCTGACCAGCCTTTACAAACTCAGTGATATCCACCGAGAAAGAGTCTGAGCCTCCGAAGTGACGGTCAACAAACTTACCGTCGATATAAATCTCCGACTCATAATACACAGCACCGAAGTTAAGCACAACGTCCTTATCGGCCCACTCTGCAGGGATAGCAATCTCGCGCTGATACCAGATGCAGGGGATAAACTCCTTGTGCTCCACGCCCGAGAGCTTACTTTCGGGGGCAAATGGCACTATGATCTTGCCATCGAAGCCCTTGCTATCCTTCAAGCCACGCTCCCAGCCTGTCTTCACAGGATCGAGGGTGTAGCTCCACTCGCCATTCAGATTCTGCCACTCGGCGCGCTCAAACTGTGGACGGGGATACTCCGCACGAGGCAACTGAGCCATAACGCTCACACTTGCCACGAGTGCCAACGCTGCTAATATAATTCGTTTCATATTCTTTATTACTTAATTTGAATCTTTTGAATTGGGAGGGTTTTGATTACAAATCCCTCCCGTAATATTTATTGTGAAAGTTTTATAAAATGAGGGATTTCAAGGCTTGCGAAACTCGAAAAACCGCAGCATACTTAGCGTATGTGAGGATTTTGAGAGTGAGCGTAACGCAGAAATCACCATTTTAGAGGACTTTCACTTTCTTACTGCTCGTAACCCTCGGCCTTCATCTGGAAGATAGCCTTGATGCGAGCCATATCAAACTTCTTGTCGCGGTTGAAGTAATATACTCCGTTCTGCTCCTGCTCTACGTCAGTAAGCTGAGTGTAGCAGAATCCGCAGATCTTGTCGCTGTGGTCGATGATAGCCTTCACCTGTGACTCCAGACGCTTGTAGAAATCCTCACGTGTTGGAGCAGCGTTACCATAACCCCAAGAGCCACCACCAGGAGTTGTCTCGGCACACTTGATACCACCAAACTCATCGATCACATATGGAACCTTGCCATCATAGTAGAGGAACTTCATTGCACGAGGTGCACTCTGAGCAGTTGGGCCTTGTGGCTGGTAGAACTTCTCACCATCGAAGAGCTGCTTGTGCAACTTCTCACCATCCTGCTGGTAGCTGTGAGTTGTACAGAAATCAGAGATTGCATACAAACCACCGCTGATTGTGTTCACTGGACGTGATGGGTCCAACTGACGTGTAATGTTGTAAACGTCGTCATAGAAACGACCCGCCTCGTTATTTGGAGTAACCCACTCCTCGTTGAATGGAGTCCAAGTTACGATTGCTGGGTGGTTGCGGTCGCGAACAACGATATTTGTCCACTCACCAAGGAAATTGCGTGCAGCCTCAACCTTTGAGCTGGTCTTATCCCACGATGCCATCTCGCCCCATACCAAATAACCGAGCTTGTCGGCCCAGTAGTGGAAACGCTCCTCGAAGACCTTCTGGTGCAAGCGTGCGCCATTGAAACCTGCCTCCTTCGACATCTCGATATCGTGACGCAAAGCCTCGTCAGATGGAGCTGTCCATACGCCATCAGGATAGAAGCCCTGATCCAAAACCAAACGCTGATAGTAAGGTTTGTTGTTGAGATAGATCTTTGTACCAGCGATGTGAATCTTACGCATACCAACATAAGCATCAACCTTATCCAGAGTAGCACCCTCTGCTGACTTCACCTCGTAAACCACATCGTAGAGGAAAGGTGACTCAGGGCTCCACAACTTAGCCTTCTTGATAGGAATCACAACTGGCATACTCTGCGCAGCCACAACATCGGCCTTAGCAACAGCCTTGCCACCATCGAGAACTGTAACCTGCAAACGGTTGCCATTCTTCAGACCATAGAATGTTGGGATAATTGTAATCTGGCTCTGGTCGATATCGGTCAAAACCTGCACGCGCTCCAAACCGCAAGCATCTACTGCCTCCATCCATACTGTCTGCCAAATACCAGTTGTACGGGTGTAGAAGCAGCCATAAGACTCATAGCGAGTTGACTGCTTACCGCCTGGCTGCTCGCCCGAACGGATATCGCTCTCGGCGTGAACAACCAACGAGTGCTCCTTACCGTCGGCAACAAACTCTGTGATATCGTATGAGAACGAATCAGAACCACCATAGTGGCGACCAACGAACTTGCCATCGATATAGACCTCCGACTCGTAATAGACTGCGCCGAAGTTCAACTTAATCTGCTTGCCAGCCCACTCTGCAGGAACCTGGATTGTACGCTGATACCATACGCTGTTGATGAAATCGGTGTAGCCAACGCCCGAAAGCTTGCTCTCAGGAGCAAATGGAACGGTAATCTTACCATCGAAGCCCTTGCTCTCGTAGAAATTGCGGGCACGACCAGAGTTCGACAAGTCGAGCGTAAAGCTCCACTCGCCATTCAGGTTCTTCCAATTCTCGCGCTCAAACTGAGGACGAGGATACTCAGCACGAGGCTGAGCAAACGATACAGCCGCCATCAAAAGAGCGACTACCAACATCAGTTTAGATTTCATAGTTTTGTTAGTTTTTAATTATTTGTTTTCAATTATTTTCTTGTTATTCTGCTCGGGGTTAGGCCCTATGCGCAAGAAAAATTTTCGCTACGGAAAATATTCTTACAAATATAAGTTTTTTTTGCGAAACTCCCAATCACTCAACGCCAAAAGTGCAACAAAAAAGGGGTATTTCTTATAGAAATATCCCTTTCACCTCGATAGACCTTTATTTACATCACCTATACACGCATCAACTCAGCGGAGCGGAGCTTGGGCTAATATCAATCACGCAGGTTATAGATGATTAAAACCTTATTGCCTGACTCGCGTTGCGTGTCGTTAAGTTTGATGTGATTAACCTTAACCCCCTGCAACCAACCATTGGGGTCAAAATTTTCGAGGTCGTAACGAAACGCCTCTACTATATTGACCAAACGATTACCACAAAGCGATGTAGCATCAAGGCATTTTGAAGAGTAGTTCTTCACGCCCTCTTTTGCAACCACTCCATATCCAAACAAAACATTAGAGTAGTGAAGCCACAACCCATTTCCTCGCTCCATCGCATAATGTACTCTTGGTACAAAATATTCCTTGCGCTCCATAGGCGGCAAATCATAGATAGAATGAGTACGACGATACGCTCGAATCTGCTCTCGATTAGGATAATCTATGGCCGCTACGACGCTCAAATTACCATCATTGGCGAGATACAAGGAATCGCTATTCTGAGTATAGAAATAGATGTTTTCAGCCGATCGCATAAAAGTATTTTTACCTATTGTCTCTGTTACATTTTTCTCTCTACGCCAGCTTTTTACGCGTTCAACCGAGACTTCCTCACCACTCCCCAACTTCATATAATCAACTCCCGCAGAGTCGCGAGCTACGAAGCCGTAAAGCATCAAACCATCGTCACATTTGGCGATTCCCATATATGGAGCTTCACACTCTATCTCACGTTTCAAATTGAGCTCCTTATCGAATACCATCACCTTTGGCGGATAGCAACCCAAATAGATATCGCCCGTCTTAGGACAAACATCGAAACTTGCGATTTCAAGATACTCCTTTGGGCCACGACCTTGACGATTCAATTGGCCAAGAGCATTACCCTCCTTATCGAATACCGATACTACACTTCGCCCTTCATCAACATCGAGCAGATACCAGCGATTGTTCGCATACCGCACATCACTGACCTTACCCACCAAAACATCGTCGGTCTCATTCAAGAATAAGACATCAACACTCTCAACAATATCCGACAACACAAAATCCCCCTGCGCTGAAGTATCAAGGAAGAAGGCTTCGTAGGTTGGATTCGACCCATTGCAACCAACAAGCAAGCCGAGCAAGGATAGTACGAAAACAAATCTTCTCATAATTTGGATTTTATAGGTTATTAATTGAACACAAATATATAGATTATTTTCTGAAAATTAGTTGCCACCTATAAAAAAACCTACGTCCCAGAACGGGACGTAGGCCAACAATCAACTATTACAATTATCTTTATCGCTAAAGATTCTTTTTACGAATCGCAGCCAACATATCGTCGGTCATTGACGACAAGTCCCACTGCGGTTTCCAACCCCACTCCTCGCGTGCGCAAGTATCATCGAGGCTGTTTGGCCAGCCCTCAGCAATACCCTGCTTGATTGGGTCAATACGATAAGTCATCTGGAACTCAGGGATTCGCTTACGAATCTCGTTGTAGATGATATCGGGAGTGAAGCTCATTGATGCAATGTTGAAGCTGTTGCGGTGACGGAGCTTATTAGGATCAGCCTCCATAAGCTCAACCATAGCACGCAAAGCGTCTGGCATATACATCATATCCATATATACATCGCGCACAGGGCATACAAACTTCTCGCCCTTAACTGCCGCGTAATAGATCTCTACTGCATAGTCGGTAGTACCACCACCTGGCATTGTTACGTTAGAGATGATACCTGGGAAACGAACCGAACGGGTATCAACACCGTAACGAGTGTAGTAATAGTTAGAGAGCAACTCGCCTGTAACCTTACATACGCCATAGATAGTGTCTGGCTGCATACACACATCCTGAGGAGTGTTGTCACGCTGGAAATCACCACCAAAAGCACCGATAGAACTTGGAGTAAACACTGCGCAATTGTACTCGCGAGCAATCTCCAACGAGTTATTAAGCGCACCCATATTGATATTCCAAGCCAACTGAGGGTTCTTCTCACCAGTTGCTGAGAGCAACGCCACCAAGTTGAAGATGGTATCAACACCATTCTTATGTACCAGATAAGCAAACTTATCTTTATTCAAAACGTCGAGCTGAGCAAATGGACCATCAGCACCCAAAACCTCATTCTCACGCAAGTCGGCAGCAATAACATTTGAGCCACCGTAAATTCCACGCAGATAGGTCACCAACTCAGAGCCAATCTGACCACCTGCACCAACAATAAGTATCTTCTTCATAAGAAATGTTTACAATTCTGCCGTAAAGATATACATTTTTATTGAATCTCCACACAAAAATCAACTTTTTTCTCAGTTTTATGACACAAAAAACCTCAAACCAGATATTTTTCGTATCTTGCAGTGATTTTTAAGGACAACTATAGAATTAATAACTAATAATAAATTGACTATGAAATACGCTATCATTTCAACAGAGAAGGGCGATATGAAGGCCGAGCTTTATGCTGATGAGACCCCTATCGCAGTAGAGAATTTCATCAAGCTCTCTGAGGAGAGATTCTATGACGGACTTACATTCCACCGAGTGATTCCCAACTTCGTGATTCAGGGCGGCTGCCCTAACGGCAATGGCACAGGAGGCCCAGGTTACACAATCAAGTGTGAGACCTCTGCCGAGCGTCAGTACCACGACCGTGGCGTGCTCTCGATGGCTCATCGTGGCAAGGACACTGGCGGCTCACAGTTCTTTATCTGCCACAACCGCCAGAACACTCAGCACCTAGACGGTGTACACACCTGCTTTGGTAAGGTTGTAGAGGGTGAGGATGTGATTGACGATATCCGCCCAGGCGATTTGATTCTCTCTATTACAATTGTTGAAGAGTAATAAAACCGATACATTATGAAGAAGATATTTTCACTCTCATTGGCATTGGCCACTCTCTGCACCGCAGCCGTTGCACAGACTCCAGCCGATTCGGTTGCTATCGTAAAGGCCAAGTGGCAGAAGAGCAAGCTTGAGAAGGGCATCGTGGCTCGCACCGCCCAGTTCGACAACCTCTACAAAGGCCCTCAGGCTGTAAGCATAGTGGAGATTAGCCCCAAATCAAAGCGTAAATTCGACATCGCTCACGACCACAAGATGGTACGCACAAGCGAGATGGCGGCAGCCCACAATGGCGTGGCTGCTATCAACGGCTCATACTACGATATGAAGCACGGCACATCGGTATGCTTCCACAAGATTGACGACAAGGTACTCGATTGGAGCGCTATGGGTGAGTTGAATGCCCGCACCAATGGAGCAGTACGTACCGCCGATGGCGAAATCGAGATTTTTGACTGGTCATACGACATCGAGCGCACCTACAAGGGCGATAAGGGTACGGTACTTGCATCGGGACCGATTATGTTGCAGGATGGCAAGGTGGCCGACTTCTCGAAGTGCGACAAGAGCTTTATCGACACAAAGCACCCACGCAGCGCAATCTTCACCACAAGCGATGGCAAGGTGGTGCTGATTACGGTTGATGGTCGTTCGAAGGGCAACTCTATTGGAGTTAGCATTACCGAGCTTGCTCACTTGTGCCGTGTGCTTGGCGGCTATGACGCTATCAACCTCGATGGCGGTGGCTCGACAACACTCTGGATGAAGGGTGCCAAAGACGGAGGTATCTTGAACCACCCATCTGACAATCGCAAGTTTGACCACCAAGGCGAAAGACGCGTCTCTAACATTATATATGTATATTAGGTTCTAAGCGCCACACTACCCCACCAACAGCAGCATATAGTCACAAAAAAAATGGGCTTAAAAGCGCGCTTGGTGGGGTATTTTTCATATTTTTTAAAATTTATTGCATTTTTTTTGACAAAAATTTTGGAGAATAACATTTTTGCTCTATCTTTGCACTCGCAATCGGATAAAACCAGTTGCAAGTTCATAAAGCATCTGCGGAAATAGCTCAGTTGGTAGAGCACAACCTTGCCAAGGTTGGGGTCGCGAGTTCGAGTCTCGTTTTCCGCTCAACGAAAAGGAAGGCAGTCTGTTGACTGCCTTTTTTCGTTGAAGGTAAGCGGCTTTGACCGAGCGACCCCAAATCTCCCCTTTCAGGGGTCGGGGGTGTAAATATTATTCGCGAGAAATGCCCACAACGTGGGCTCGAGTCTCGTTTTCCGCTCAAAGCAGCACCTATAACGTTACTCCGCTCTTAAATATCGTGAGCTCTTTGTGGCCCGAGGCTTCGTGTCTTACGCACTTGCCCGATGCAATGGCCAGCACCTCCGCGCAGAAACTACCCAAAATGGCAGAACAATCACCACACGACAACATATCGCCCGCATTAAAATCAATCCAATTTGATTTGAAGCTTGCAAGGTGAGAGTTGGTAGCAATCTTCATAGTGGGTACAACCGAGCCAAATGGCGTGCCACGACCTGTAGTGAAGAGAATCATCTGACACCCCGACAGCGCCAAAGCCGATGATGCTACAAGGTCATTACCCGGCGCAGAAAGCAGATTCAATCCCGGGCGCTTCACCTTGTCGCCATAGCTCAGAACATCGACCACAGGTTGCCTGCCACCCTTCTGCACACAGCCGAGCGACTTCTCCTCCAGGGTGGTTATACCTCCCGCCTTATTGCCAGGCGATGGGTTTTCGTATATGGGTTGACCGCAGCTGCGGAAATACTCCTTGAAATCGTTTATCAGTCGCACCGTATCGGCAAAGACCTCGCCATTGACAGCCCTATTCATCAGGATTGTCTCGGCACCAAACATCTCGGGCACTTCGGTAAGGATTGTTGTGCCACCCTGCGCTATGAGCCAATCGGAAAATTCGCCCACAAGCGGATTGGCTGTAATACCCGACAGGCCGTCCGAGCCGCCGCACTTCAAGCCCACTCGCAGCAGGCTGAGCGGCAACTTCTCGCGCCTATCCCCACGCATCTTCTCGACCAGCTCTCTGCAAAGACGTACACCCTCTTCGACCTCATCCTCCACCTCCTGAGCCACCAGAAAATGCACTCTATCGCTATCCCACTCACCGATAATCTCTTTGAGCGAGGCTACCTGATTATTCTCGCAACCCAGACCAAGCACAAGCACGCCACCGGCATTGGGGTGGCAAATCATTGCAGCCAGTGCCTTCTGGGTATTTGCGTGGTCGTTGCCAAGCTGTGAGCAGCCGTAGCTATGGGTGTAGGCTCTCACATCGTCGATATGCGAGCAGTCGCACTCCTGTTTGATGCGACGGGCAATCTCGCTCGCCTGACCATTCACACAACCAACAGTCGGGATAATCCACAACTCGTTGCGTATGCCCATCTGCCCATCTCGGCGCAAGTAGCCATCTACATAGAGCTGCTCATCACGCTGAGAGTCAATATCATATTGCTGAGGAGTGTAACTATATTCAAGATTCTCATCAAGGTCAGTTGTCAGATTGTGGGAGTGCACCCACTCGCCCGCCGAAACCGAGGCGGTGAGGTGACCAATAGGATAGCCATATTTCACCACCTGCTGCCCTGCGGCCATATCGCAGAGTGCAAACTTATGACCACGCGCGATATCGTCGCGAAGCTCTATCTCGCAACCATCAATCGCCACCCTATCGCCACGATGCAACCCCTCTTCGGCCACAACAACGGCGACATTATCGGCACTGTTTATCTTGACGAATCTCTCCATCGGCAAATGTCATTAACCCAAAAATTTCTTCAACGTAGCTGCCATTCCATACTCCTCGATATGCTCCAGATAGCCGACAACACGAGGCACAAAGCCGGTGATGGCCATCAAATCGACACTGAATATCCCACTATCACTCACAATCTTTGTGATGGTATCGTAGAGATTCTCCGAATCCCAATTCTCGCGGATATAGGCCACGTGCTCGGGCAAATCATCGGGATGAAAACCACTCTTAGGACTATAATAGGCCATCAGGGCCGCAAAAGTTAGGCTCTCGCAGGCAGCCGCCTGACCCAGGCGGGTCCAGTTATCCCACAGCGTAGGATAGTTTCTCGTCTCCCACTTCGAGAGTGAATTGAGCGATATAGACTTGAGGAGATGCTTGATATAAGGATTGTAGAAACGCTCCAGAATACCCGCCGCAAAGGCCTCCAGCTCGGCCCTGTCACCCGAAATCATCGGCAGCACCTCCTCGCGAACCATCTTATTCACAAAGGTCACAATATCTGGCGTTGAGAATGCTTCGTAGACACTCTCACAACCCATCAGCAGCGACATTGCCACCATACCCGTATGCGAGCCGTTGAGTATGCGCACCTTCTTGTCGCGGTACTCTTTGACCGAGGGGGTAAAAATCACATTAAGCCCAGCCTTGTCGAGAGGCATAAGATGCTGCACCCAGTCGTAGCCATCACCACCGATAACCCACAGATAGTACAACTCACCCACCACAACGGCATTGTCATCGTAGCCAATCTCTCGCTTCACATCGTCGATTCTCTCAGCAGGGAATCCCGACACTATACGATCAACCAGCGAATCGCAGAAGCAGCACGATTCCTTTAGCCAATCGACAAACTCCTGCTCAAGATTATTCGCTTGCGCGTGACGCAACACATACTCACGCAGCGTGGAGCCATTATCCTCGATAAGTTCACAGCACACAACCGCCACACCTCGCTCCGTATCGCCGCCAAAGTGCTTAAAGCGGCGGTAGAGCAGCGACGTCATCTTGGCTGGGTAGCTCTTGGGCACAGGTGCGAAGATATCATCACCCTCGACATATTTTATACCAGCCTCGGTGGTATTGGAGATTATGATGCGAAGCTCAGGCGAGAAGATATAGCTCTCATATTTTGAGTACTCCTCATCGGGGATAAACGAGTCCATAACACATTTCACAAGGCTCGTATCGCGCTTAGGCTCTTTATTCTCGACACCCTCCAGACAGACGTGGAAGAGATTATCCTGCTCTCGGAGTGTATCTATCATCGTATGCTGCCCCTCAGCTCGAGGGCGGGGCTTGCAGATAGCAACACCAGCATCCATCACACCCTTTTCGTTGGCTATATCGATGGCCCAGTCGGCAAATGCTCTGAGGAAATTTCCCTCACCAAATTGCAGAATCTCGACGGGGCGCACAGGCTTCTCGACGGAAGCACTATTCAGACTCTTTATCATCACTCAGCTATAAAATTTACTCAATCTTCTGAATCTTATAAACTACAAAATAGCAACCAGGCTTGCTATGGCGGAAACGGAACGCATCGAGGCGGGTAGTGCTGCGACCAGCGGCCACCTCCACATTCTTATACTGCTTGCGCTCCACCACACGACCCTGAGGTGTTTGAAGTTCGACGGTGAGGTTCACCTTGCAGGCCTCCTCCATATTGAAAATCAGCGGACGAATCTCATCTTCGGGGCCATATACGGTATCCACATCGTCGCTAGCAGCCCACAGGCGGTTAAAGGCCATACGGTTGGCGTGGTAAGCGAGTTTGGGCACATAGAATGGGTCAACCAGAGGCTTCTGATATGTAAACATATTTGGGCCCGACTCCAGCGAACACCACGAGAATCCGCAGACACCTGCCAAGGTCTGAATCTTCATCGACTCCCACGCCGAGAAGGCCTGGAAAGCCTGACTTGCACGCCACTCATCGGGCTGCATATGGCGGCCTATGCTACCCTTTTCGTAACCCCACTCATACGACTGAATCTTATACCAGGGCTCCTTGCGGGCGAGCTCCCAGTTGGGTTGTGCTGACGACTCCTCGTGCTCGAAGTTGAAGTAGCACAAATCCTTAGCCTCCAAACACTCCTTAGCCCAGGGGGTTGGGTGGTTGCGCAATCTATCCCACTTTGCACCATAGCCTGTGTAGGCATCCTGGCTACCGCGAGTAAGCTTACGGTGCATCAGCAACTCGTTAGGAGCCTGCTCGTTGCCCTTGAAATCCTTCGTGCCACGATAGCTGGCATACTGGGTGTGCTGCCAGAACGATGTGGGCGAGATAAGGCGGCTGGTATCGGTAGCTATGATAGTCGAAATTATAGCATTGAAGTAGGCCTCATTCTCCGAGAATGGGTGCTGCTTGAAGCGGTTGGGGTGGTTGCTGGCCTCCCACATCACGATAGAAGGATGGTTATATACCCGCTTCATATAGGCAGGGAAGTGCTCGATATCAACATTGAAGGCATTGCCCTCACGAATCCAACCTGCACTCTGCCACAAGATGTAGAATCCCAGCTGGTCGGCATACTCTGCATATCGGGGATCGTTCACACCCTCCGAGACGTGCTTCTCGGCGTGGATATGGATACGGAGCATATTACCGCCCAGCCCCTCACTCATCATAAAGTCACGCATAACCTGCTCGTCGGTTGCACAACGAACGTGCTTGGCGATATTCTCAATAGGCAAACGATAGCCGAAATTCTGCGCACCATTGAGCATCTCGGGTTTATTGTTGATATAAAGCAAACCCTCACGCTGCTCGATTATGCGGACACCGGTGGTAGTGACGTAGTCGTCAATAGGATTACCCTTCTCGTCCTTCAACACCACCTCCACACGATAGAGTTGCGGATTACAAGGCGACCACACCTTTGGCGATGGCAGTGTAACATTTAGTTTGTAGGAGTTATTCACATTAGGACGAATCAACACATCTTGCGATGCCGATGCCACTCGCTCACCCTCCTCAGGGAACCAGGGGTAATAATTGACCTCCAGCTTGGCATATTTTGCAAATACATCTTCGTTGCGAATATCAATCTTGTGGGCCTGCACAGCCTCGCTATCGTTGAGCGAGATGGTATGTGCCAGGCCTTCAGTGATATGCGCCTTCTGCCCTGTGAGAATAAGTTTTGCACGTCCCAGGAACCAACCTATGTGGCGGTCAGACGAGGTGTGCTGCATAGGATAATATGCATAATAAGGCTTTACCTTTACGGCAATAGTGTTTTCAGCATTTGGAATGAGGTATTCTCCAACCTCTATGTTCTTTGGTTCACGACCCTTGAGTACTGCCGCAGGGACTCCATTTATCCACACCTCTCCGGCAGGGTCGAGTGCCTCGAGATCGAGCTGAGCATATTTGAAATCACCAACCTTGACCTTGGTACGCAGATAATAGCTCTCACCAGCTACACTCTGACCACCGTGAACAGCCGGCAACGTCACCACCTCCCACTTTGAATCATCGTACGCAGCCGCTGACCAATTCTCCATAGCAGGGATTGGATTGAAATCCTCGTCGAAATGGAGCTTGGTGCTATATGGCGTGTGAGGAGTTTTCTCGTTACGGATAAAGCTATAGAGAGAGAATTTATCAATCGAAGCCTTGCCTTCGGCTGCCGACATTGACAACGAGACAATCTTATTGCCAAATTTTTCGCCTATAGGAAGTTCCAAAACTGTTTGATTGACAGAAGAGATAAACAATCTGCGGTTCTCGAAATCGCCATACACCTCAAAGTAATCCAACTCACCAGCCGACACAGAATATGTTTTACCATCAGCCTGCGCACCAGCTTTTGCTCCGTCCAGGGTGACAACAATCTCTTCGCCCGCTTCACCTGCTAATGAAAGTTTGAAGGCCGAAGGAGAGTCAGCCAGCCAACATTTTACTCTGAAGCGCCAATCCACGGGTTCAATGGGCAACTCTACCGATGAGCCATCAAGCACCAGTTTACCATCAGCTACAGCTGCACCCTTTGCGCTCCACTGCTTCCACTGCTGGGCCTTTACCTGCTCCTTGCCAGCCTTGTAACCATAGGCACGCCATCCGTCGAGCGCGATGGTCTGACGCACAGTCGTTGTGGGCTGAGGCTTAATCTTAGCCACACGCTCACGCACCTCAGCATCGGTAAAGAGAGGCGTGTTGAGCTGAGGGTCGCCCCAAAACTTCGAGGCATAGTCGGCATAGCGGTTGAGTGCCTCCACACGCTGCTCGGTGTCGAAGACCTCGGTCTCGCCGTGAAAGTCGGTAACGCCATTGGCCTTGGCGTCGCTTGAGTAGTGACGCATCTCGAAGGTTGTCACCTGCTGCTGGGCCCGGGCACCCAACGAGAGCAACAGGGCGGGAATCAATAGTAGAGTTCTCTTCATTGTATTGTAGTTTTATTATTTGCAGTTTAAGGCATAATCTATACAAAGATAGGAATTTCGCCCGACATATCCACACATTGCGCAAAGAAATCAGCCAGAAATCCACCAGAAATTCGTCATCTCCGCCCCGCCACCATTTCGGGCCGAAAGAGTTGCTATTTGCGGAAAAATGTTGTAACTTTACGTATAAAATTATGATTGCTATGGCTCAGAGGAGATATGTTATCGGAATAGATTTTGGCACCGATTCGGTGAGAGCATTGGTTGTGGCGTGCGACAACGGCGAGCAGGTTGCATCGTGCGTGTCGGCGTATAGACGATGGAGCGAGGGGCTATATTGCAACCCCAAGCTCAACCAGTATCGTCAGCATCCGCTCGACTACATCGAGTCGATGACCGAGGCTGTGCGAGGTGCTTTGGCGCAGTGCGAGGCTAATGTGGCCGAGGCTGTGGTGGGAGTATCGTTTGACTGCACAGCTTCAACACCCGTGCTGACCGATTGCAATGGCACTCCGCTGGCGCTTCTTGAGCAGTACAAAGAGAATCCCGATGCTATGTTTATCCTCTGGAAGGACCACACCGCCATCGAGGAGTCCGACAAAATCAACTCTGTGGCCAAGCGCTGGCATACCGACTACACCAAGTATGGCGGTGGCAACCACTCCTGCGAATGGGTGTGGGCCAAGATGCTGCACTCGCTGAGGGTTGCGCCTGAGTTGCAAAGGGATGCCTCTTCGTGGATGGAGCATTGCGACTGGATAAGCGCCTTGTTGTCGGGCGACACAACACCCGAGAAGATTGTGCGCAGTCGTTGCGCTGCGGGACATAAGGCTATGTGGCACGCCGAGTGGGGCGGATTGCCCGACAGGGAGTTCTTGCACGAAGTTGACCCTCTGCTCGACACATTTGATGGTCATCTCTTCACCCAAAGCTACACGAGCGACACCCCTGCGGGCAAGCTATGTGCCGAGTGGGCCGAGAGATTGGGACTACAAGAGGGCATAGCCGTTGGCGTGGGCTCGATAGATTGCCACGTGGGAGCCGTTGGTGCGGGCGTTAGGGATGGTGTGTTGGTGAAGGTGATGGGTACATCGACCTGCGACATTACCACTGCGGCCTACGATGTGATTGGCGACCACACCGTCAGGGGAATATGCGGTCAGGTTGATGGCTCTGTTCTGCCGGGCAGAGTGGGTTTCGAGGCTGGGCAGGCGGCCTTTGGCGATATATATGCGTGGTACAAGCGTTTGCTAGGCTGGAGCCTGAAGTTCATAGCCGATATGCCCGATGCTGAGGCAAGGATTCTCAGCGAACTTACCCGTCAAGCCGAGCTGTTGCCTCTCAGCGAAGATGATATGGTTGCGGTGGATTGGTTTAACGGACGTCGCTCGCCCGATGATGATGCACTGGCTACAGGTTCACTTCTGAATTTGACGTTAGCCACATCTGCTCCCGAGATATTCAAGGCGCTGGTTGAAGCCACAGCCTTTGGCTCACGCGCCATAAATGAGCGCCTGGCCGACGAGGGCCTGCGCATAGATACTATATTGGCGGTGGGCGGCATATCGAAGAAATCGCCCTACGTTATGCAGACTATGGCCGATGTTTTGGGGCTCAGGATTAAGGTTGTCCGCAGCTCGCAGGCCTGCGCCTTAGGCTCAGCGATGAATGCTGCTGTGGCGGCTGGGGTATATGCCACAGTCGAGCAGGCACAAGATGCTATGTCGTCGGGCTTCGATGCGGAGTATATCCCCAATATGGAGCGTCATCAAATTTACAACAAACTTTACCACCGCTACCTCTCGGCCGCCTATGGCAAGTAACCCTATAGATTGGCATTATGCACGACAAAGTAAAATCCCGAAAATATAGTATATCGCACTTGATAATAACAGAAAACCTCTTGCCGTTATGAAGAAATCCCTACTTGCGCTGCTTGTTGCAGCCACATCGGTAGGCTCGTTGTGGGCCAATCCGTCGGCCAACTTGCCTGCTAATCCCACCACCGACGAAGATAAAATCTGCACCCACAAGGTTATCTCGGCGCCCGACAACACTCTGCTTGCGTGGTACAAGCCCCAAGTGCCAGGTGCTGCCTACTCCTATGTTGCCAAGTTGGCGTCGAAGTTCCTCAAGGATGTGCTCCCCGTTGACGAGGCTACAGGGTTGAGATATTACTATATGTATGCCTCTTTCGAGGGCTTCCAGAATAGTGCCAACGATACTTTCCGAGGCGAGACACATCGCAGCAACCCCGCTTGTGTGGCGGCTGGACTAACAGAGAGTTTAGCTGTAAAGCACTATATGTATGATGGCGATGCAGCCTATCTGCAACTTGTGCGCGAGAACCTGGACTTTATGCTGAGCAATGCCACAACGCCCGCCGACTTCCATTGGGCATCGTGCCCCTATGCAAGTAGCGACCCAGGTTCAACCATTATCCAGGGCACAAATTACTACGGCAACGGCAATGGCGACGCCTACCTATGCCTTGAGCCCGACAAGGTGGGCGAGATGGGTGTGGCCTACCTGCAGTTCTATCAGATTACCGAGGAGCAGAAGTATCTCGATGCAGCGCTCAGTTGTGCCGACGCTTTGGCAGCCAACGTGCGCGAGGGTAACTACAAAGAGTCGCCCTGGCCCTATCGTGTGCACGCAAGAACCAACCTGGCGATGGAGGAGTATTGCAGCTATGTGATTCCACCTGTCCGTCTGTTCGATATGCTGGCCAGCCTCAACGCCCAGCTCAAGCTCGGCGACGAGCGAATGGCAGCCTACAAACGAGCAAGAGATATGGCGTGGGAGTGGTTATTCTCGCTGGAGGGCCCTATGAAGACCTATGTGTGGAAGGGTTACTTCGAGGATGTGCCCTACGACCACGACAACAAGAATCGTGTGCAGATAGCCCCTATGGAGACAGCTCGCTACCTGATTGAGAATGCCGACACAGCTCCATTCCTGAAGGAGAACGTCCCTGCCCTTATCCACTACTGCAACGCCACATTTGGCACCGACAACGCTTTGGGCTACAACGCACAGTGCGAGCAGTCAATCTGTATGCTTCCTATGGGTAGCCACACGGCTCGTTACGCCTCGGTATGCGCTATGTGGTACAACCTTTGCAAGGAGGATTGGTACAAGAAGGAGTCGTTCGAGAACTTCAACTGGGCAACATATTGCACCTCGGAGACTGGCTATGTGGCCGTTGGTCCTACCTACAACCCCTCGTGGTTCTCGGATGGTTATGGCGACTACATCAAGCACTTCTTCGATGGCATAGCGGCTCTGCCCGAGTGGGCCCCTTCGGATGAGAATCATCTGCTCAAATCGAGCAGCGTGGTGCAGAGCATCAGTTATGAGCCCACGCAAATCAGCTACAAGACATTCTTGCCCAACGCCAAAGAGATTCTGCGCCTGACGAAGATGCCCAAGCAGATACTGGTTGATGGCAGGCCCCTCAAGCGTGTGTACGATACAACGGGTAGCGAGGGTTGGAGCTGGGAGAAGCTGAGCGATGGTGGCGTTGTTCGTCTTAATCGCATCGGCGGCCGTGATGTGTTAATCCTGCTCAAGTAACACCATCGGATTGTCCCTACGCAGTAAACTTTTCCTTCAGGAAATTTGTGAATACGATAGCGAATTCTTAAATTTGTATAGGTGTTTCGGCTGTAGTGGCCACAACAACAGAAAATCTAAAACTCAAACTATATGAAAAGAAGACTACAATTATTGAAAAACCTTGCAGTGGTGGCTGTTGCCACTCTCTTTGCGAGTTGTTCTGCGGACAATGCTCCCGTAGGAGAGCGTATCGACGCATTGGATGCATCGGCCTGGAAATACTCTACTTGGATTTCGGCTGTGGATGCTCCTACAACTACCGACTACAACAATGGCCGTGCTGCCGATGGCGCAAGTTGGTTTGTGTCGACTATCCGTAACGAGAAGCCTATCGCATCGGCTAAGCTGATGGCAACAAGTTTGGGCGTGTTCGAGGTCTATGTGAATGGCAAGCCCATTGGCGAGGAGTTCCTCAAGCCAGGCTTTACCCACGTATTGAAGACCCGTCGCTCGTTTACTTACGACATCACTGAGGCATACGTAACCAAGGCTAAGGCCGAGAACGTAATCTCAGCACAGGTTACACCAGGTTGGTGGGCTGATAAGATTGTGACCCCTGGTGGTAACAATGGTATGCTTGGTCGCAAGTGTGCGTTCCGCGGTGTTTTGGAGCTTACTTTCACCGATGGCACAACCAAGATTTATGGCACCGACTGCGACAACTGGAAGGCTGGCATAGCAGGTCCTGTTAAGCACGCCGCTATCTTTGATGGTGAGGAGTATGATGCTCGCGTGCCTATGGGTTATGAGACTATCGACAAACTCTCGAAGCCAGAGGAGAACACCGAGTTTAAGGGCGAGATTCTCCCTTCTAAGGGTGCCGAGATATATCTTCGTCGCGACATAGAGCTTAGCCCTGTTGAGGCCTACATCTGGCAGGGTGTGGAGAATGCACAGGAGAAGGAGCACGGTAAGGTCGTCATCACCAAGCGTTTTGAGGCTGGTCAGACTATCACTCTCGCTGCTGGCGAGACTTTGGTTGTAGACTTTGGTCAGAACTGCGCAGGTGTGCCTGAATTTGTGTTCAAGGCTAAGGAGGGTACTCAGCTTAAGTGTCTCCCCGGTGAGTTGCTCAACGACGGTAACGGAGCCAAGAGTCGTGGTATGGACGGCCCTGAGGGTAGTGTTCATCGCGAGAACTTGCGTATCCCCAACGATGGCATCAGCCTCGACTACACATTTGCCGATAGCAAGGGTTATGTGACTTACTACCCACGTTGCACATTCTATGGCTACCGCTATATCTCAGTGACTGCAACCGACCAGGTTAGCATCAAGTCTGTGAAAAGTATCCCTGTTACATCTATCGCTCAAGACCTGGAGATTGGTAAGATCTCTACTGGCGACGAGTCGGTTAACAAGCTCATCTCAAATACCTATTGGGGTCAGCTCTCTAACTACCTTTCAGTGCCTACTGACTGCCCACAGCGTAACGAGCGCTTGGGTTGGACTGCCGACACTCAGGTTTTCACCGAGACAGGTGCATTCTTTGCCAATACCCTCACATTCTTCCACAAGTGGATGCGTGATATGCGCGACAGCCAGGGCGAGTTGGGAGGTTTCCCAGGTGTGGCACCTTATGCTCAGTATGGTAACGAGAAGATGCGTCTGGGTTGGGCCGATGCGGGTATCATCGTGCCTTGGACTATATGGAAGCAGTTTGGCGACAAGCAGATTGTCGATGAGAACTGGGAGTCGATGAACCTCTTTATGAACCATATCTACGAGACAAAGTATAACCACCAGTCACTCACATCAGAGAATGGTAACTACCAGTGGGCCGACTGGCTCAGCTATGAGCCTTTGGAGAGCAGTGGCGGCGGCGCATTTGGTAAGAATGGTCCTCTGCCCGAGACCTATGACTACTGGAACTATTTGAGTGCTTCGTATTGGGCTATCGACGCCTCGATGATGCGCGATATGGCTGTTGCCACAGGCCGCGATGCTGCGCCTTACGCAAAGATGGTTGAGGAGGCTAAGGCCTACATCAAGGAGCAGTTCTTCAATGCCGACGGCACATTCAAGACCACTATTTTGAACACTATGCAGACTCCAGCTCTCTTCGCACTGAAGAATGGCATCGTAGAGGGCGAGGCTAAGGCCAAGATGATTGAGCGTCTGCGCCAGAACTTTGCCGACCACGGCAACTGCCTGCAGACAGGCTTCCTCGGCACATCAATCCTGATGGCAACACTCACCGAGAATGGTATGAATGACATAGCTTATGAGCTTCTCTTCCAGCGTAAGAATCCAAGCTGGCTCTACTCGGTGGACAACGGCGCAACAACAATTTGGGAGCGTTGGAACAGCTATATGCTCGACAAGGGTATGGGCCCACGCGGTATGAATAGCTTCAACCACTACGCCTATGGTTGCGTGTGCGAGTGGATTTGGGAGACTGCCGCAGGTATCGCAGCCGACCCAGCGAAGCCAGGCTTCAAGCATATCATTATGCGTCCAATTCCAGACAAGCGATTGGGTCACGTCACAGCCGAGTATAACTCAGCCGCAGGCCTTATCAAGAGTGCTTGGCGCTACGAGGGCGATAAGTGGATTTGGGAGTTCACCATCCCTGAGGGCGCAAAGGCAACCGTTACCCTTCCAGGCGAGAGCGAGTCGAAGGAGTACGCAAGCGGTACATATAAGGTTGAGAAATAGGTTATCCGACAACCTCAACAACAAAAATCCCGAGCACCTTGCGATGCTCGGGATTTTTGTTGTTGGATGTTTTTTGCTGTTTCTTTGTTTCAAGTGTTTCATCTGTTTCACCCTGTAATAAGTGAAACAGTGAAACAGAAACAGAGTGAAAAATCGCACCGATGAATTTTGGGTGATAGGCAGGCTGTGAAATTTCCGTCAAGAAACCAAGACCTTTTGATAGCTTTCAAAAGTGCGAAGCATTGGTTTTAGGAAATTACACCGACTGCCCCCGAAATTTATCTTTGCGCAGCTTTTTGCTCCACTTTTTACTGCTAAAAAGTGGTATAAAACAAAAGCTACTAACTTAGCACAAAAAAAAGAGGAACTCTCGCTCCTCTTTAATCTCTATACTCTCAAGGTCTATCACGAGGCAGATGCCAAAAGAGCCTTGTTTAGCAACTTTACAACTTCAGGGATTTGGGTTTCAGCAGATGACTATACACCTGCACAAAAAATGTTTGCACAAGTCCCTCGTTATAGACTATGCGATGCTTCCAGCGGTTGGCCCACCAACGACGGAACATATAACTCCACGATTTGAGATAGCCCGCGCCCTTAGGTTGTGGCTCCGAGAATTCAGGTTGCAGTATCTCTCGCCACACACGCTCAACGAGCTTTGGCTCACGCTCAAACGGCGGCACACAATGCTCGGGCAAGCCCAATTTGTCGATGCAAATAGCATTCACGCAATCTAGGAAACGGTGCATATTTGTCTCAGTGGCAATATGCTTTAGAGCAGTCCAATCTATTTGGCCACACTCCTTTTCGACAAAATATCGCCAGTCAAGCAGATGGCGAATTGCTACCTTCTCAGCCGCAAAGTGCGAGGCCGAGTGTCGCAACATAAACAGTGAGTGAAAGTCTGCCGACGGGAGATAGACCGTAGCCTCCCCCACCGCCACCTGCGCCATAGGCTGCTGAGTGAGTTGCTGAAGACGTCGCTCGATGATGCGGTTTGAATGGTGCGAGTGGATATTGAGAAAATCGTAGTGATTCTCCACCATCACGCCGTCAACATAGAAGACCGTATGGTGATGCTTCTCCTCGTCTATCTCGATGTTGAGATGCTCGCGCAAGAGGTTGTCAGCACGCTGCTGTGCGCTGCGTTTCGTGATACTGCCGTCAGGCTTCTGCACCTCTTCGAAGAGCCAAATATCCACATCGCTGCACGGACGATGATTGGGGGCGGGATAGTTCAAACTGAGGCCATAACCCTTGAGAATCATCATCTTGATGTTGTGCTCAGCAAAGAATCGCGCCAACTTCTCGATGACCTGCGCCTGCTTGGAGTACCTGCGCTCAACCTGCTCCACAGCCAACGCCCACTGCATCTTCTGCGCCCTCGACGGCTGCTGCTCAGCTTCGATTTCACCTGCCGCAATTGCCCGCAGCACCTCATCCCACACAATCGCCACAACACCCTGCTTTATTGCAACGGAGTGCAACGCTGCATAATCCACCTCAACCATATTTTCAAAAACTGCCGAATCTGATAATAGACCCGGCAGAGAAATCAATGAATTATCTTTTAGCATTGATAACATTTACTTTACAGGCACATATGCCCCATCTTTCGCCTCGAAAATAACAGATGGTTCGATAACATTCACTGTGTGCCACACACCCGCTGGGATTTGCATACCATAGGCACCCTGCTCGGGACACAACAAGTAGCGTGCAGTCTCTTTGAATGTCACATCAATCGTACCATCCTCTTTTGCCACCTCCTCGCGCTCATACAAAATCTCCTCCAACTTTCCGCAAAGACAAATGACCGTTTCGGCAGTCTCTGTATGCTGATGAATAGGCACCACGGTGTCTGGCATCAAAGCGTTAAGCATTCGCTGTGACGTATCGTCTGACGAGTTGCGAAGATCGTGGTTCTGTCTCAATCGAGGCGACTCCGCAGCCTCCGCAAACAACTTATCGATAAACTTCTTATCAAATAATTTCTCCATAATAATCACGCTAAAAGCGAGTGCTATTAGTTCTTAATAGATGCCAAATAGGCCTCGTGCAAATGGTAATACTTCTTCTTAAAGAGGACATACGCTACACCGAGCACCGCAATAGCACCTACCATATAAATCCAGTGTGCTGCAACCGTATTTGGGCATAAGTAGATAAATCCAAGCGATACGATCAGCTGCATTGCCATATACAACGACGACACCTTAACGTGGCCAATCTTAAGTTCGTTAGCCATCAACTGATATACGTGCTTACGATGCGCCTCGCCAAGATTCTCGTGAAGCATTATACGATGGCAAATTGTCAAGCAACCATCCACACCATAAACCAAAAGCAGTATCAGATACGTTACATCCTGCGTTAGAACAATCAGTCGGCCAATCACAAAGAGCATAATAAACGCTATCGCGATACTGCCCACATCGCCTGCAAAACATTTAGCCTTGCCCTTAGGGCGGAAGTTGAATATGCAGAATACCAACACACCGATGATAGCGACCACAAGGAACGATGGCTCAACAAAACACATCTTCTCATTCAGCAGGAACAACGGCAAAAGAACAGCGAGAGAGTATCCTGCAGTGATACCATTGATGCCATCCATAAAGTTGATTACATTGGTAGCTCCAACGCATACGATAAGAGCGACCAACACAATCCACCACATATTCCAGTGCATAATGCCCATACTCCAGAACATAAGCGCCATAGCGACAAACTGAACCACCAGACGCACTGAATCTGGCAACGACTTAACATCGTCCCAAAAACTCACGCCTGCCACTAATAGCAATCCAACCAAGAATGGCAAATAGCTCACCACCTCAGCCCAATTACCCTGCACAGCCATCATCGCAGCCCACACAAGCATCGACAAAGAGAAGATCACACCACCTCCTCGAAGCACAATCGACGAATGCGACGAGCGCTCATTGGGCTTATCAATAATATTGAATTTATCCGCAATCTTAAAATACACAAGCTCCGCCACAATAAGCAGAACAAATAATAACAAGTATGTCATAATGGGAAAGTTTCTATGAAATGAAAATACGCCGAGAATACACGGGGAGGATTACTTAAAACTCTCTAAGGTTCTTTGCAATCCTGCTCTGGCATCCACAGGCATTTTATCAATTCCAAGCGCTCTTTTTATTTTATCATTAGAAGAGACATAGCTCTCTGTAAGCTTCTGAAGACGATCTGGATTTAGTGGGAGATGCAACCAGCCGCCTACTTTGGCAATACCTGTCATCAACCCCTTTGGCAATTTCCAAATATGGGCTTTGTTACCAAGAGACTTACAAATCTCTTCAATGAGTTCATTGGTTGACAAAGCCTCATCATCACCCATATTGTAAATGCCTGATTCAACATTTTTCGTCAAAACACCCTCTACAGCAAAGCAGATATTCTCTATCGAGGTAAATGTACGACGATTCTCAAATGCACCCAATGGCCAAGGAATACCCTTGCGCACAACATTGTAAAGCAGATTAAGGTTTCCCTTATTTCCTGGGCCGTGAATCATACATGGTCTGAAGATATATACACTCTTATCTGATGATAACTCTTTAGATAGGATATACTCCTCAGCCTTAATTTTGCTCTCGCCATATGGACCGACAGGACCTGGCACAACATCCTCGGTCAAAACACCCTCTACTCTATCAGCTGCAGCCTTAGCCGTACTAAAGAAAATAAATTTCTTTGCTCCAGAAACTACGAAATAATCAAAAATATTCTGAGTCAAACCAGTATTTACCTTGAAATACACATCAGCGGCAGATTTGTTTTTTGTATCGTGTGCTTTGCCAGCAAGATGAATAATAGCATCCATTGCCGGTATTTTACCTGCATTTAAATCATCCCACAAATAGGTCTTAATGATACCCACCTTCTCAGGAGCAATAATATCAAGACCATATATCTCATTCTTAGACTTCAAATATTCAACTAAGTTTGAGCCCACAAAACCGTGAACACCAGTGATTAGTATTTTCATAATTTTGCACTTTACTCCCTACATTGTTTTAGATAGTATATATCTCTTTCATTGTCTTAAGGACTGATTCAACATCTAAACCCCTAGATTTATTTAAGTTGTATTCACCCATAGAGTCCCTGTCGGCACACTCAATAATATGTTTAAGTGCATTATAAGTAGCTTCTTGACTTGAGGGATTGAATAAATAGCCGCCTTTATTATCAATCAAGTCTGTATTTCCTCTTATTTCCGAGCAAATAACCGGTAATCCATTGGCCATAGCTTCCATGACAGCCACCGAAAGGCCTTCACGATAAGATGGATGAGCAAAAAAATCTGCCATTTTGAAAAGATCTTTTACATCTGTTCTAAATCCTAAAAGATGCAATTGACTGCTTATTCCTAATTCCTGAGCCAACTGTTCAAGATGCTCCTTCAACACTCCTCTTCCAGCAATCACATAATGTAAGTCATTACGACCAAGTTGCGCCATTGCTCTAAGAACTATTTCATGATTCTTGTTCTTATTCAGCTCTCCTACTGAAAGCATCACGCAATCAGTCGTCGCAATTCCTAATTCTTCTCTTTTAATTGCGTTGATTGCAGAATCCTCTTTTTCAGGCGCAAAAGATCTAGTATTTATACCTACACCTGGGACATAAACCAGTTTCTTGGCATACATTTTCTTTTGGGCTAACAAATAGTCCTCGCATGTTATAGTAACCAAAACATCAGTCCACCTGCTACAGATTTTTTCTATTGGGTAAAAAATTAACCAATTCATTAAAGGAGCACCCTTGAAAAAATGAAATCCGTGAGCAGTATATATCATTCTAGTTCCTCTTTTTCTAGCTCCTCGAACAGCAATACGAGACAAGAAACCACCTATAGGCGAATGACTATGAATTAAAGCATAGTTATTCGCATCAATAATCTTCTTCGTCTGCTTATATGCTTTAATGTTCTCCCCTATGTTCAATACATTGCGAGAAAAATCTATCTGAAAGCATCTCACATTCATTCCCTGAAGAATTTGCTTTAAAGCTGCTATCTTCTCTTCATTGCATGTGCTACCCTTCAAGAAATTAGTCGCCACATCTACCTCATACCCCATCTCTTTCATTAGACGGATATTTGGCATATTGAATTGATCTATCATTGAGGCCACTGAAGCCAATACTAATGCTCTTTTCATCTAGTACTACCGCTAACTAATTCATTATATATAACAGCCACCGATTGTTGCGTTGCAGAGCCAAATGCAGTAACGTATTTCTGCTGAAACTTACGAGACATGGCTACTTGCTTTTTCTGTGAACCATATTTAATAAGTTCTATCAATTTATCTTCATTGTCGGCATATGGCAACCATTCTCGTATATCAAAATACATACCTCTTTCTGAAGCATAACGATCATAATCATAACAAAAGGCTAACATAGGCTTTGACATTATGCTATAGTCAAAGAATATACTACTATAATCAGAAATAAGCATATCGCTTACTATCATCAAGTCTTCTAACTGTGGATAATTTGACATTTCTCGAACAAAATCATCATCTTGAATATTCAAACCTTTTGCCACCTCGTAGTGCGCACGGAATAGTAATACATATTCTTCACCTAATTCCTTACGCCATCTATCTACCTGTATTGGTACAGATACCTTCACTTCCATTGATGAGGATTTGTCATATTCGCGAAAAGTTGGAGCATATAGTATGACACGTTTATCTACAGGTATATTCATCCTCTTGCGGAGAGATAGCATATAGTCCTTGGTATAGTTTGCATAAATGTCATTTCTTGGAAGACCAATCACACA
Organism: Alistipes sp.; assembly: GCA_045632085.1. Taxonomy (GTDB): domain Bacteria; phylum Bacteroidota; class Bacteroidia; order Bacteroidales; family Rikenellaceae; genus Alistipes. The sequence goes on from JAZQVY010000014.1 coordinate 57,943, forward strand.
AGCTATATCCTTATTCAACCCTTTGAATACCCTACAGAAAATTTCTTGTTCAAACTCTCCTTGGCAAGTGAAATAGTCCACCATCCATTGTCCCCTACCTTTAAAGCTTTTATTCGCTCCATTTACATCTGCACCCATTTTCTTAATTGGTGTTCCATGCCATGTATTGAAGTAGAAAGTATGCTTTCCTTTAAATTCTAAGCCTCGTTCTACTGCACTATTACTAATCCAGGTACGTGCTTTAAGGGCTATTTTAAAATAAGAAAAAGTATCGCACTTAACTTTTTCACCTCTCTGTAGGTCAAATGCATCAGGATTGTTAAAGGCCCAAACAAGACGATATCCGTCAAATCGTCTATCATTTATCATGTAATCATAAATCGCCTTTGGACTATCATCAAATCTTCTACCTCCAAAAGATATGAATAATATCAACTTATCATCTGATTGCACAAAAAGTTTCAATATTTTTAATGCAAAAGAGCCAAGATAGAAGTATAATTGATAAATCCATTTGACGTACTTTACTGTATAGAATAGTTTTTTTTTCATTGAGCTTTTATTCTCTCTAATTTATAATCATACGAATGTGCACCCTCCTTGCGGAAATCTTCTTGATATCTCTGAAGCACTGTCTTAAAAACCTCTTCATACTGCGGAATAAAAAGATCATTCTTCTTTTCCATTTCAGCGATTATTGCCTGTGCCATCGGAGCGGTCACGGATAAATCAGTTTTTCCATTTGTAAAACTTGTACCCTTCAAAGAGCCTGGACTCACATTCAATATTCTATTGGTGCTACCAGCCTTAAGCAACTCCACATTCACACTCTCTATGAACACCTTCAACGCAGCTTTAGTAGCTGCATATATACTAAAAAAAGGTGAAGACATAAAGCCAGCAATACTCACCATTACTCCACAATAGAAGTCCTGCTGAGATTCAAGCTTATGATAGAACCTCTTGATAATACGCATTACAGGGATGGTATTCACATTAAAGCTAAGAGAAATCATGCTCTCATCCACATCCTTGAATAAAGCCAAACGGCCGAAACCAGCCGTAACCATCAAGCTATCAACATCTTGAAACTTTTCAAAAATGGAGTAGTCCTCTTGGGTTAAGTCAAACTGATAAGCCTCAAACTTTTCATTGGCATACTCATCAGAAAGAGAAGCCTTGTCTAATATATAAACCTTCTCTACATCAGCTCTATTTGCCAACTCCGTAGCTATACTTAAACCGATACCATTCGCGCCACCTACCACTAACGCTTTTTTCATATTTCAAAAAAGTTTATACGATTCGTAAATTGTTCCATCACCTCTGCCATACAAACAGACTCCCTTCTTCTGAGACGAGAAGTAGAAAAGCGTTTGTTAAGAATACAAGATATAAATTCTTGTATCTCGTACCTCAAGCCTGCTCCATCCCATTTGTAGAAATACTTTTGATTCTTATTCTGATCTTCGTAACGTAGTTCAAAGTAATCCGTCTTCCACCAAGGAGCAGGGACGTAAACATAACCCTTGGTCCCAGAAATGACGAGATTACCCTCAGTCTTTACGCCCAAACCCACCTTAAACGAACATACAGCATGAGAATAACGCATTACACCTTTGGTATACATATCCACTCCATTCTCCATGCGAGAATATAGATTCAGATTTTCGTACTGGCATCCCAAAAGACGAATAATAGGCAGTAATGGATAACTACCCAATTCATACAGAGAGCCACCCGCTTGATCAGGATCAAACTCACGAAGTGACTTCTGGTCATCCCAAAGTTTAGATAAAGATGCTTCAATATCCACCACTTCACCTATAACTCCAGATTTAATCATTACCATCAAGTGATTAAACGCAGGACAATGAGCTGTCTTATTGGCTTCCATCAAGATCACATTTTTTTCTTCCGCTAAAGCAAATAGTTCCTTTGCCTCTTCTCCTTTCAGCACCATTGGAGTTTCACAAAGAACGTGTTTTCCTGCATGAATAGCAGCCTCGATATATTGGTAATGCAACAAATGAGGGGTTGCGATATATACGGCATCAACAACATCAAATAATTCTTCTACTGAACAACAGACTTTAGCTCCTTCAACATTTGATGCCAAGGATTCGGCTTCTTTCTGATTGATATCATAGGTAGCAAGAATCTTCAATCCGTTAACAACATTCGCCTCTGCAGGAAAACGTCTTGCAACACGACCACAACCAATTACACCTACTCGTATATCAGTTGTAATCTCTGCTCGAAGCATCGTTGAACTGACCCCTTCTGTTCGTGGAAGATAAACGACTTTTGTATATTCATTGAGATAATCAAACTTACCTTCCCAGTCAGAACCAATAGCAAATATATCAATATTATACTTTTGAATATCATCAATTTTCTGCCCCACATAGTCTTCAATGATAACTTCATCTGCGTACCCTGTAGCCTTAACAGCCTCCACACGCTCAAGAACATTGTTGCGCACATTAAGCTTCCCTCTACCTCTATCAAATGAGTCACTAGTGACACCTACAATGAGATAGTCCCCTAATTCTTTAGCTCTTTTAAGTAAATTGACATGACCATGATGAAGAAGGTCATATGTGCCATAAGTAATTATTTTTGTCATTTATTGTTTGATTTTCGAATATATATACATCAAGAAATATAATTTATATTTTAATGCTAAATGCATTAATTTTCTTGCTTTAGATCCTCGAAAATTAGCGTTCTCGATAGATTTTTTATATATAGGTTCGTCTAGGATCTTCTCTATCATTTTCACGACACTCCAATATCCACACTTAGAGTAAAACTGACTTTTGCAAACATTAAATAAACTATGACAAGTTCCTCGATACAATTGGCTCCGCAAATCAAACTTTTCTAAATCTAATTGTTTACATAAATGCTTGTAAATCAAACTAGGTCCATCAGTACTAAAAGGTTTTTTGGCCTTAGTCATAGATGTTAATACCTGACGATAATAATAGCCACATTTTTTTATTACATACATCGAGTTTGAATGATATAAGATAGGTATCACACAAGCTCTATCTTCCCCCATTGTTATATCTACATTCACTTGCTGTTGGTGGTGTTGGTAAATTTCCCTCTTGAATGCCTTAGCCCAAAGTTGTGCAGGGAATCCAACACCTTCATTGCTTGGATATATAAGACATGGGAACACATCTTTTTCCAAATTTTCTCGGCTATAATAGCCATCTCTCAAATTATTACGTACTTCGACGTTTCTATCCGAGTAAGCATATATACTATCACAAACTAAAACATCCGGAATATATTTATCTATAACCTTGGTAAAATTCTCTAAATAATCAACCGATATCCAGTCATCAGCATCGACACATATCACATACTCTCCAGATGCAGATACAACTCCAATTTGTCTAGCACTAACAAGCCCCCCATTCTCCTTATGAATAACTTTAAAACGAGAATCTTTCACGGCATATTCATCGCAAATTACAGGACATTTATCTTTTGAACCGTCATCTACAAGAATCGCTTCAAAGTCACTAAATGTTTGAGACAAAATACTGTCCAAACATTGTCTTAAATATGATTCGACTCCATATACGGGAACTATGATACTAAATCTCATAAACCACAATAAATTAGATACTAGAAATACAAACAGCTATATAAATCATTAGATATAGTATTTATTTTAAACCTACTATATCTAAAAATCTACAAAATCTCTTCTCTGCATAAAAATTAACCTTTGTTTTCATTAGCTTATTCTTCCAATCTTGGACTAGCGTTGGATTATCTAAGATTCGCTTCATGGCTAAATAGATCGCCTCATCTGTTGACTCGAAAATTTCCCCACATTCAGCCGCCTCTATTATTTCCTCTGCACCACTTACATTTGTTGTAATTACAGGTACATTTAGTATAATTGCCTCTGTACAAGCTGTACTATACCCCTCAACAAATGAGGAACAAACGAAAACATCTGCCTTTGATGTAAAAGCATGGGGATTTTGTTGTTTACCATGAAATGTTACCACATCGTCAATATCAAGAGTTGACGCTTGTAGTTTTAAAGAATCGAGAAGAGCCCCATCTCCTATTAACCAAAGACAAAAGTTATAGCCGTCATTCTTGAGACGTTTCACACAATTAAGTAATCTTTCAAACCCCTTTTCAGGGCTCATCCGCCCAACAGTCACAAACAATATACCTTGGGGTCTTTCTATACTAATATGCTCACGCCCCTGTTGGCAAATGTATTTTTCATCTATGGGATTGTAATTATAATCAACAACAACTGATTTATTCAAATCATGGGCTAGACGAATAGAGTTACTTTTAGAAACACAGACTAACTTATTCATCTTTTCATAATATTCTTTTAACACAAGGCCCTCATCATAGCCATGCATCCATCCTATAGATACATGGTTATAATGAACTCCAGCTGCAATAATTCTCAGGCTATGACCAAATTGAAAGGCTATATTTACATCATATTTATCATTTATAGCCCACCTATATAACCATTTTGCAGGCAATAATCTTACTATTTTGGTTAAACCTTGAAAATAAAATCCAAAAAGGCGTTTAACCCTAACCTTTTTATCTAAATATTTATAACATTCATTATCAAATCGATATAAGGGAATTAGGGTAACGTCCACATCATCTCGCTTAACTAACTCGTTTGCTATAGCCATAGCTGAACGATTTACTCCATCTTGTAATTGAAAATGGTTATACATTAAACATATTTTTTTCTTTCTCATAACCATTAAAATCTTTTATTTGATATTGGGTCAGGGCCTTCTATTTTATTTGTTGCAACAGATTCGAAATCAAATAAATAAGATGCAAGATGATCTTCTATATAATGAATTTCATCTTGATTGGGATAATTCTTAAACATCCAAGTATTAATAACAGAACGCCTAGGATTAAACCCTACAAATGGATTAATATGGTTAGATGACTTTAACCCTATAAAATCCTCTATTTCTCTTACCTTTTTAGTATAACAATAAATTAAATCTTCAAACTGAATTTTCATTACTTTTTGATCATCTAATTTTTGACCACCTGCACATCCTCGTGTAAACTGAAACCATTTACAAAATTTATCAACTTCAGAAGGAACTATACTGCCTTTCCATATCATTCTATTAGCAACGAATATATCTCGTGGATCTCTATCTACGATAAAAGTGCAAATATCATTCTTAAAATATCTAAGACATCTATTTACATTACTTGAAGGAGTTAATTGATCCATCATAAGATAATCATAATCTTCCTTGTTGGCCACTTTTATCAAATCTGCTATATATTTCTGGGTTAAGTTTATAAACTTTTCCTCCGTAGGAAGACTACAATATGTAAACTCATATGGCATTTTATTATAGAGTCTATCCAGATGCAATATCTTGGCTATTTTTCCTTCTATACTTTTCCTATAATAGAAGCATTTACCTCTTTCGTATAAATCCATATACCAATAGCCTGGATACTTTAAATCAGTTAAAGATTCAATATACTCTTGCGTTATTTTTTTGTACTGTCCATCAAAAAAACGTTCATATCTTTTATCAAACCAAGTACCAGAATTAAATTCTGAAAGCTTCAAAAAACGTTTTAATGCATGACCTGAATTATGACGATTAGGATTTATTACTAAATGATATTCTAAATCCATGATACCATCTATATCATGTATAAAACGGAATTCATACTCAGTAAGTGATTTCACACCTTCATATTCTCCTATTAGATCTGTTATAGCGCTTGAACCACTACCATAATAACTTGCACAAGATATCAATTTCTTCATTTAATCCTATTTATAAAGTTTTTACAGACACCAATATTTCATTTTAGGAAAACTTTAAAATTTTCATTCAACTTTGCTTTAGCCCGAGTAAAACGATTACGACCATACGTTCCAAAATCATCTCCTTTCGCTTCTTTAATCACTGTCCACTGAGCCCACAAATAATCCCAAAGTATCTCGTAACACAAAATTTTTTCTCGGGCATTTTCGGGTATAGTGCCTTCAAAGTATTTTTCTAAAATATAATCTTCGTTCTCTCTTTCAAAACCGGCCTCTATAAATAGAGCTGCAAAATCTGCCATGGGATCATTCATACCTGAATACTCCCAGTCAATCAAATATATAGTTCCATCTGTTGCTTTAATAAAATTCTCATATAAAGCATCATTGTGACATGGCTTTAAATCAACTCCCAATTGATTAAGATAATCCTCCAAAGCCATAACCTGCTGACGAACGGGTTCACATCCCTCATACATTTCTGCACCAGCATCCTTTATTAAAATGTCATACTTCTCAATCTCTCGAAAAATATTAAATTCATTCTTTAAGCGAATATGGGAGTTATGGATTGTTTGGTAGATTGCTGCAATCTTACGCATATTATCATGACGCTGTATAGTTGCTGCATTCAAAGTTTCTGCATTTTCTATAAAATCAGCCAATTTCACACCTGTAATAGCATCGAAATAACGAATAGGAGGATTGACTCCTAATTTACAACTTTCTATTGCATTGTATTCCTCATTGGTGCGTTCCACCATTCCTTCAGAACCATTACCTGGCACTCTCAACACATAACTATGTCCATCAAAGTCAATTCGAAAATTTTTATTACTCATACCGCCTATCTGTGAAATGACTGCAGATCTGACATCTTTACCTGGGAAAATAGTCATCAAGTGATTACGGAGATTCTCGTCGTCAAACGGATTTTCTTTTCGTCTAAGAGCCCGCCAAAGTTCGTTCTCTAAACGTACAAAATCCTCCTTGCAGTCGACATCTCCCCATATTACATTTTTGAAATGTATATATGGTCGATCAAGAGGTTCAGTTACATCCATTAAAAGATACTCATAATTCATATAAGGATTTGAAGTATGCTCCCATGCATATATAAGTTTTTGGAATGTTTCAAAAGAAATTCGGGTAATTCCCATCATTTCTCCTTCAAAATTACTTACTCTGTGCCGATCTTTAGTTATTTTAGTTACAAATCCATTTTTAGTTTCCACATAACACTCATCTCCAGAACCACTTTCTTCCGTCATAGTAAAACAGTTTCCTTCCTGCAATAGGCTCAGTTGTTCTACAACCTTTTTCTCAAAAAACGTATCTCCCTCTATTAGTAAGAAATCCTCATTTACATAATCTTTAACTAACGATAAAGAGCCCATAGATGCTGTGTACTCATAATCCTTATTGTATATGATATGCACATCATCTGCATTATATTTATAAAAATGTTCGTGACAAAAGCCAACAACCATATATATGTTCTGATATGCATTTTCTCTCAAAATAGAGATCGTGCGATCTATTAAACATAAATTATCAGTAAAAGGCATAAGAGGATATGGTGTATTCATATCGCGCTCTTGTCTTGCAACTAAAATAACAGCAGTTTTCATCTAATTAAGCATCCTTTGGTTTATAAAGAGTCGCCAATGTTACTCCAGTTATAATTAGGATAGAACCAATGGCAATAAAAATAGTAAACACTCCAGAGAAATACTGTGGAAAAAAAATAGACAGAAGTAGACTAAAAATAACAGACCAAAATGAGTATGTTACATTTAAGCATAAAGCCTTTCCTGCTCCAATATTATCGATAGAGGTATACCAACAGAAAAATGATATCATACCAATAAGAGCTGTGATTGCAAGTAATATCCAACATGCATTATCAGAAAAAACAGCAACATAACCTTTTAATGAATCTTTAAAACCACCCACAAAAATTGGTGCCACCAATAATAGATAGACCAACGACGATAAAATATAACGAATAGTAAGAGCCATCTTAGGGTCAATATTACCATCCTTCATTCCATATCCTGAAACAACACCTTCTGTTGCCCAACCAATAGCTGCTACCAATGAAATAAGTATACCTAACAACATATTTACATTTTCGTCTGAAGATGGCGACCAACCAATAATGACAATACCAATTACACAAATTGACAACCCTATCCAAGTTTGCAATCCTGTCTTCTCTTTAAGTATTAGAACTGCGAGAGCGGTTCCTATAATCGGATAAATTGCAGTCACGCTAGCTGTTAAAGCTGCCCCGCCCACCGAAATGCCTATGGTATAAAAAGTCATAGCTAAAGGCCCTCCAAAAAGAGCCGCTAGCATACAATAGCGACCATCACGAGATATAATTGCTTTACCTAAACCCGTCAACTTACCTTGTAACCCCATTATACCCAATAGCCATATTGCTGAAAATATATCGTGCAGTGCACTACATACAATACCTCCGGCAATAAGTAGTATTGGATTTTCAACAAATGGTGCCATTACCATTACAACACCTAAAAGAACTGCATCTAGGCCCCAAGTAGCACCAGATAAGATTCCTGTGACAAGACCTTTTTTTTGATTCATTAAAATAGCCATAGTTATTAAAAATTACTCTTTATTTTCCTTATATAATCCAATTGATTTATTATAAAACAGATATGAATAATCATACCACATCTTCAAGAAGTCTCCGGTAACAACGCCATTAGCTTCCTGATAAATTGCCCATAGATACCAACAATATGATGCTATCGCTGTATATGCTAAATAATGTCTAAGCTCTTCAGCAGAAGGTTTATGCCCCAAATACTCTTCTATAACCACAATCGCTTCATCAAAAGATAAATCTGAGCAAGCGATAAACGATCCCAAATCTTGTGCAGTATCCCCTTGTCCAGAATATTCCCAATCAATAAGACTCATATCACCATCTTTGCTTATAAGAAAGTTCGCTGCCAAAGTATCACAATGGTTCAGACAGTCTGGCCAATTATCGTTTTGAGTATATTGATATAACCTTTCTATCTTATCGTGTAAATTATAGAAATCAGATATTTCATCCTTTTTCAACTTTTGGATCTTATGTAAAAAATCTGTAGCTTGATCCCATAGACGATAAGGGAATTCACTTTGAACATTAGCCTCATGGAGTCTACGGATCAAGCCCAATGCTTTTTTACGATCTGCTACATTGTGATAGTCCAATTCGTGTGCATCATCGATGAAGAGAGATAATTTCCAACCCTTTATTTTATCCATATAGACAAAAGTCTTATCAATCATGAGGTCCTTAGCTATCTGCATGGAAAAGTACTCACTTTCTCTAGAGATAAAAGCCTCTGTACCCTTACCTGGATTTCTGTAAACATATTTCTTGTTGTCAGCAGTACATGTAAAAACAAAAGAATTGTTTGTCATACCGGCTTTTAACACACTAATGTTGCATATATCTTTTTCTTCACAATGTAAGACTCTACAAATATTTTGCAATACGCCACAACCACTATTGTTTACGTACTTGTCATCAAACAATCGTAGCTCCTCGAGGGAATCAAACTCTTCAATATCATGTGGCTGATAACGGTTTATCTTCATCTTAGGCAATACGTCTACATAACGAAGATAAACATCCTCCCAATAGCCATATCGCGTCTCATCTCTATCATACTCCTTCTCTAATATGCTCTTAAACTTCTCAGAAAATTCTTGTGATAAATAAACATGCCCAAGCATGTACCATGCATCAGCTCCTCCAACTTGGATATAAATAATGTTATCTTCTTCATCTGTTGTTAAGCAATATTCATTGGTATTACCTTCATGATAAAGAGCAGAATAATAACTCTGCATAGGATTATCCATAAAAACATTACGCGGGAAATAGTTATCAGAAGAACACAAATAGGTATTACTCAACTTATCTAAAACGCGTATGACAGAAGATGTGTTATTGTATCTATTGTAGTCCTCATTTTCAATAATAGCAACCCCAAACTTTTCTTTCAAATACATGAAAGATTCTTTCATATATCCAACGACCACAGTAATGTCTGATATACCAGCTTCCTGCAACTGGCGAATCTGACGTTCTATTAGCACTTCTCCTTTGACATTTAATAAGCCCTTAGGAAGTTCATACGATAATGGCGCAAATCTTGTTGACATGCCTGCAGCCATAATTATAGCATTACGATTATTTTTTATCATAAGGCAATATTTACAGAAAAATTAACAAATGCTTTATCAAACACAGGATTATAAATACATGATACACTCAAAGGCAGTATCCAATCATGCTTAAACTTGACATTGTATGTGTATTTTCCCTCAATATTACAGATTGAAAAATTCTTTTCGTAACCATTATAGCAGGACTTATTAAGAGCAGCACCTATAACCAAAGAAACTCGATTACAGTCTAAAAAATCATAATAAGATCCAACTTCAAGATATGTCGAATAGGCCTGCGTCTCCTTTTCTTTTTCGTCTACATACTTATCAGCTCCATAGAAAAAATTACTAGTACTAATCCAAAGAGGCAACTTCTCGGGTGTATATAAAAGAGTCGCCTCCAACCAATGGCCGGTGTTTTTACCACCACTAAAATAATTATCTTCATTGATATCAATGGTCGGATAATAATAGTCATTTAATCCCACCGTAAACGATTTCCATGTATAACTTAGGCCCAAATCCACTTCAGCATACTCTCCGTTTATAGCATACCCCCCCATAGCATAGACAAATAATCCGTTCCACGAATAATTTACAGATGGAAATAATACCGGTGAAGAATTTTGAGTCATCATCTCCATACCTCTCCACATGTATTTGGTCTGCAAATCTAGACCAAGGCCAAGAGAAGATTTAGCGAATCCTACTCCCCGATTATTTGTTTCAATACTGTCATTATTTATTTCTTTTGATACAGCACCTACATTATTAGAAAATGTTGGCACTGATAAAACTAATAGAAAAAAAACTAATAGTGATTTCATAAATTTATTACAAATTTGACCAAAAAAATTTATACGGCATAATGCCATCTGTTGATAAATATCCAACAAAGTATATATGCAATCTAGCTAAAGCCCAACACGTACTTACAAACACCATTGGTCTATATAATTTAGAATTATATTTCTTTAGATAATTTATCCAATAGGGAAGTAATATCATTGTCAAAATAGGAAATTGATAACCTAATCGCCCTGCCGCTGTTAAATAATAGGCAAGCATCCTTATTATTAATGCGCTTGATGTAAAACATATCATTAAATCTGCCCATTGGTCTTTAATTTTATACAAGCATATATATATGCACACTAATAAACATGGTAAATAGTCAATAAAAAACATAATTCCCACCTTACCAGATGCTTCATTACCCTCTATATATGAAGAATACCTATTAATTAATGAGATATAACTACCTAGGAAAGAATTAGAAACTATAATAACAACAACAACTGCACAGAATAAAACAAAACCTAAAAATTTATTATTCTTATAAATCAAATAAGATAAGAATGGAAAGAAAATTACTATGGAAGAATAGTGTAAAAGAGATGTTATCAACAAGACTATTGCAAAACGTTTATAATTACCCTCTACAATAAAATGAAAATTATAAAAAATAATTGAAGCAGCTAGTGATATACGTAAAAGATTAAATGATGGAAAATAATACAAACAAACATATGATAACAGACAAATATATATATTTATATTATTAGCATATCGTTTAATTCCGCCATAAATCAAGCTTAATGTACATAATGAGTATAAAAAGATTCCGACAGTACCGTTATCGAACAACAAATGAAGTATATGCTGAATTATCTTATAAAAAGGCTCTGTCGTGGAATCTGAGAAACGTTGAGCTAAAGATACATCTTCTTCAATACCACCTTTATAAACAATTGTATCTATACCTACAGATGTGTGCCTAAAACCCAATATTAGCAATAAAATAAAAAACAGTGGGCGCAAATACTTCATTGTGTTCAAATATGAAATATGTTTACCTGTATTGTATTGATTGTATATCAACAAACTTATACGTCGTCTATCATTATAGATACCCAACAACATAACAATACCGACAACGAAGATATACAAAAACATTGTATTTGTATCCCACAATCTGTACGTAGTTTCACCACCCCACCAGATAGCCGTATTATTTTCCTGAAATGACTGTTTATAAATATTAAACATTATTTATAATTTTCATTTAACAGTGATTTTAATAATTGGATATAGTTATCATACATAGCTGAATTAGAAAGATATTTATTATAAAATTTTATATTTTCAGCACTTAATCTTTCTTTCTCTTCCGATGACATACTTCTCACTTTTGAAATAAGATCCACCGCCTCATCAATTGTATCATATAATAAAACGCCCTTTAAATTCATCTTTTCAAACACCTTATTTCCTCCAGTGCGTGATGCTATTACAATTTGTCCTAAAGATAATATCTCTATCATAACAATATCAAAGTAGGTTACACGATTGGGAAGAACAAAGACATCTGTTGCAGATATCAAAGAATGAGGATCCTTTGTAAAACCTATCTCTTTCCACCTCGGATGATTTAATCTTGTAAACGGATATTCTAAACCAGCTGAAATTAACCAAGCATTTTCATCTTTTTCAAAATATTTAGATGCAATCTCTTTTAATAGATCATAACCTTTAACCGTATTATGTCTACCGACGTAAGATATGACAAAGTCATTCTTGGGAATATTGTATCTAGACAATATCTCATCTCTTTTAACGCCAGCTTTTGCTTGCATAATACCCGTTAAAATATATCTGAATTTTTCGCTGTTATTTAGCTTAAAATCTTTAAAAAAAGGCCAATTGTCAGCATAAGGTTCCTCAGCTTCCTCACAAGGGAAAATTATAAAATCAGCTCTTTCAAAACAATATCTATCAATTGCTTCATACTTTTTCCTCATATCTCGAATACACCTATCATACCAAGGGGAAATATCTTTACATTGCTCTTGTCCCCATGGCAGGGGTGAATGAGACTGGTATAATACTATCCCTTTAAAAAACCTGAGATTCTCACGTTCAAGATACATATCTTTTGCCTCGTGGAAATGAATAATATCGAATTCTGAGAAATCTCTACTAGGCGCTAATATTTTACCATTTAAGAATCTTGAACGACTTCGAATACCTCGTAATGTCCTATGAATATTATTGAACCATTTGGGTAATTTAGAGGTGACTCTTCTGCCATTCTTATGTATATTCTCATAAGTTTCGTCTATATGATTAAAGCATAATGTATGTTCACCTCTACTCTTCATTTCCTCATTATAATAATAACCCACAGACAATGGTCCTCCCCTTGGAGTCAGTTTTTCTTCAGGTAAATATACCAATACTCTCATGATAACTATAAAATCTTTAAGCTTATTACTTCTTCAATAACTGGAGCCATATCATAATACTTATACTGACCGAGGCGTCCTCCAAAAACTACACCCTCTTCTTGTTCTGCCAACTTGCGGTACTCGTCTGCAAGGGCATTGTTACGCTCATCATTAACAGGATAGTACGGTTCCATACCTTCTTTGTACTCAGTTGAATACTCCTCTGAGAGTACAGTCCTAGGACAGTCATAGACTTCCGGTCCGAACATTTCAAAATGCTTGTGCTCAATGACACGAGTATAAGGTTCGTTGTGGCTAGTATAGTTCACCACAGCATTTCCTTGGTAATTAGGTGTGTTCTCAACACGCGTTTCAAAACTTACTGTTCGCCAATCAAGCTTTCCTAATTTGTAATCGAAATATTCATCTATTGCACCTGTGTAAACCAGTTTATCTGCATATTTCTTCCAATCACGATACTCTGAATTAAAGAAATCAACACCAATTTTGCACTCCGTACCCTCAAGTAAGCCATTAATCAGCTTATTATATCCACCAATAGGTATACCCTGGTATTTGTCATTAAAGTAATTGTTATCATACACTAAACGAACAGGAAGTCGACGGATAATAAATGCTGGAAGATCCTTGCAATCTCTTCCCCACTGCTTCTCTGTGTATTCTTTAATCAGCTTTTGGAAAATATCTTTACCAACCAAGCACAATGCCTGCTCTTCAAGGTTAGACGGTTCGCGGCCATTTAACTCAGCTACAGCCTCTGCCTTCTGCTCATTAATCTTAGCTAAAGCTTCCGCAGGAGTCTTAACCCCCCAAAGACGGCTGAAGGTATTCATATTGAAAGGAAGGTTATAAAGTTCTCCCTTATAGTTGGCAACAGGACAATTTGTGTAGCGATTAAACTCTACTATTGAGTTCACAAAATCCCACACCTCCTTGTTATTGGTATGGAAAATATGAGCACCATACTTGTGAACATTGATACCCTCTATGTTTTCACAATATACATTTCCTCCCAAATGAGGGCGTTTATCAATGACTAGGCACTTTTTACCCATCTGCTTTGCTCGATAGGCAAAAGTAGCTCCATATAGGCCGGAGCCAACTATTAAGTAATCGTATTTAGGTTGCATGATACGAAAATATATTTGTTATTATCTTTTTATCTTACTATTTATTGTCTGCAATACTTCTAACGCAATCGTATTTTTTATCAGAATCATAACTATTCCATAGAATAGCACTCCTATAATAGGCACAACTATCAAGTTTATTAGATCTGAACATCCGACACCTATAAACGAATGACAGAAGAATATCATTAACAATGTTGCAACAAAGCAATATATGGACTGCCTATCAATTAATTTAAAAGGTATGTATTTCCTTGCAATAATAAATTGGGTAAGTGTTACACAAATCTCAGCACACACAGTTGCAACTGCTGCTCCATTTTGAGCAAACTTAGGAATCATTAAAAGATTTAATGAACAGTTTATAATGGCACCTACTAATGTACTAATCGTAACAATCTTTATCTTACCTAATGGATAAAGAACTTGCAATCCAATCAAGTTACTTATACCTATGGCAACAATAATGGGAGAAATAATTTGCAATGTAGGTATAGCGGGGACAAAACCTTCTCCACTAAATATCCTTATCAAAGATGGCGCTAATAGAATCAAGCCTCCGCAAATGGGAAAACTCAACGTAATAATAAAATTATAAGATTTCTTAGCAAGTATATTAAAAGAATCCATGTCGCCTAGTTTTACCAAATTAGAGAGGCGGGGTAACATGACAACTCCTAGACTTGTCACTGCTGTTAAAAAAATATGAGAAATTGTTGTAGCAGCAGTATAATATCCTACACTTTCATTGTCTTTTAAAAAACCCACCATAACCTTGTCCAGATTGACATAGATACTGGTCACCAAATTAAATACAAATATAGCGAATGCCGGCTTCAGGTGTTTCCATATATTTATTTCTTGAAAACTAAAACTATTTAAGATAATGTATTTCCTAAGTCTTATAAAATTAAGAATATTATTACCTACTGTTCCCAAAACCGTATATGCTGCATAATACATCAAATCGTCTTTATCGTGAACAAAAAGAAATAAAAAAACAATACAAATAATTTTAATAACAAGACCTCGAAGCGTGATATACTTAAAATCTTCAACTCCGCTAAAGAACCAAGAGCATCCAATCGAAGTCAAGACAATACTCGTCGACAATAACAAAAATAAAGGAACATTTTGCATAATCTCGTCTATTGTAAAACACATAACGAATATTGCAGCATATCCTATAATATTAAGTATTAAGTTTAGACATATAATCTCGGTAGTTGTTCTACTTAAATCTACTATATTATCTCTAACCCTTGCTATCTCTCTTGTTGCATATAAAGGGATACCAAGACTAGTTAACAATACTACATAGTTTATGATGGAAGTATAGAACTGTATCTGCCCTATACCCTCGGCCATAATCACACGCGACACATAAGGAAAGGTAATCATGGGAAAAAGAAATCCCGATACCGTTCCTATCATATTATATATGAAATTCTCTTTAATCGATTTCGCCATTACTATTATTTTGCCTCTGCCATTTAGGCGAATAAGACGGAGTTAATATCTCATATCACATTGTCGACCAAGGCCGACAATACTCAAGATAGATGTTCAAATATTAACAGATACACATAATTTGATATTAGCCTCGTATTCTAGGATGTAATTGTATAGAGAAATAGGTCTAATACTGTACATATTGCCAGTTTTTATAAAACCTTTATTTTATGTACGCTGTGTAAAGCTCTGATCGGGTTGGTTGTTTATGATTTCTTATCCAAGTAAAATCTCTAAAATTTAGTATTATAGAGCAAAGTACCACATTGCGCATCAATATAAAATAAGATTAGGAGTACATTGGTTGCGTGATAGTATTCCAGAGGATGTAAAACGCAAGATGCTTACTACACTTTTTTATAACTCGTTATATACATTATAATGTAATCTGGTATTCCAAATAACGGAGGGGGCTACCGGCTTTATACACTATTTATAACGACTAAAAATTTACTTGGTCTACTAAAAACGATACGAATTGTATTGAAGAAGTATTGTTTTTTATATTTTAACTTATTTAACCTTTTCTATCTACTTTTATACATCTCCTGATAATACTTCTCGTAGTCGCCGGAGGTGATGTTGTCCATCCACTCCTGGTTTTCGAGGTACCAGCGGACTGTTTTTTCGATGCCCTCCTCGAACTGGAGCGAAGGCTCCCAGCCGAGCTCCTTCTGCAACTTGGTTGAGTCTATAGCATAACGCAAATCGTGGCCGGCACGGTCTGTAACGTATGTAATCAACTCCAACGAATGACCCTCGGGATTACCAAGCAGGCGGTCAACAGTCGCAATGATGACCTTAATCAGGTCGATGTTCTTCCACTCGTTGAAGCCACCGATATTGTATGTATCGTTAATCTTGCCCTCGTGGAAAATCACGTCGATAGCTCGAGCGTGGTCAACCACATACAACCAGTCGCGAACATTCTCTCCCTTACCATACACTGGCAACGGCTTGCGCTGGCGTATATTATTTATAAATAAAGGTATCAACTTCTCAGGGAACTGGTATGGACCATAGTTGTTCGAGCAGTTTGTCACGATTGTTGGCATACCGTAAGTGTCGTGGTAGGCTCTAACGAAATGGTCGCTCGATGCCTTCGATGCTGAGTATGGAGAGTGAGGGTTATACTTCGTTGTCTCATAGAAGAAATCCTCACCGTAAGCCAAGTGGTGCTCGCCACTGGATGCTGTGGTTGTAAATGGAGGCTCAATACCCTCGGGGTGAGTGAGTTCCAAAGCGCCATATACCTCGTCAGTCGAGATATGGTAGAATCGCTTACCCTCCCACTTCTCGGGCTTAGACTCCCAATGGAGTTTCGCAGCCTGGAGGAGCGAGAGCGTACCCATCACATTCGTGCGAGCAAAAGTGAATGGATCCTTGATTGAGCGATCCACGTGGCTCTCGGCAGCAAGATGGATAACACCATCGATATCATACTGCTGGAAGAGAGCATAGATTGTATCGAAATCGCAAATATCTGCCTTAACGAATTTGTAATTAGGCTTATCCTCAATATCCTTCAAGTTAGCAAGATTGCCAGCATAGGTGAGCTTATCGAGGTTGATGATATTATACTCTGGATATTTGTTTACAAAAAGGCGTACAACGTGGCTACCGATAAAACCTGCACCGCCTGTGATAAGTATATTTTTCATTGTGGTATGTTCTTTGTAAGTAAATAAATGTGAATGTCGTGGTTGGAGTCGCCCTCTCCTGCGTTACTCCTGCTTTATGGCTCCGAGGCGCTCCAAACAGTAGAGCATCGAATCGCGCCAGTGGGGAATATCAACCCCAAAGGTCTGCTTGATCTTCGTTTTGTCGAGCACCGAATATGGCGGACGAGTGACCTTTGATGGGAACTCCGACGAGTGGCAAGGCTGGATATTGCAATTAATATTACCAGCAGCGATTGCTATCTCGTTAGCGAAATCATACCACGAGCATACGCCCTCGTTAGAGAAGTGGTAAACGCCCTCGTTGCCAGCGTAGAGGTTGCCCTCGATAATCGAGAAGATAACCAGCGCCAAATCGCCTGCATAGGTTGGTGTACCCACCTGGTCGAAGACCACATTGAGACTCTCCTTCTCCGCCGTCAGACGAAGCATCGTCTTGAGGAAGTTGTTACCAAACTCTGAGTAGAGCCACGCCGTGCGGATTATAATAGCCTTAGCGCCCACCTCAGCAATTGCCTGCTCGCCGCTCAGCTTGGTACGGCCATACACGCCCAATGGGTTTGTAGGCATATCCTCCGAGCGAGGAGTGTTTCCGTCTGCGCCAAAGACATAATCTGTCGACACGTGGAAGAGAGTGCCATCAACGGCCTTTGCCGCCTCGGCAAGGTTTCCAACTGCGGTGGCGTTGATAAGCTCTGCTGTAGCCTCATCATCCTCGGCCCTGTCCACATTGGTATAGGCCGCGCAGTTCACAATAATATTTACTCCATTCTGCTCCACAAAGCTCATCACCGCCTCTTTGTTGGTGATATCAAGCTCCTGAACATCGGTAAAAATATACTCATTAGGAGATACTGAACCCAACTTACGCATCTCCGAGCCCAACTGTCCGTTGGCTCCAGTTACAAGGATTCGCTTACTCTGCATAGTAATCTACATTATAGTCAAACAAATCCGTTGCATCCTTCAGCATGGGGTGTGCTGAATCTTTTGCCGAGAGCAATACATCCTCGGCTGGAAGCTGCCAGTCAATTCCAATATCAGGATCATTCCAGGCTATCGCGCCCTCCGACTCGGGAGCATACAAGTTGTCGCATTTATACTGGAAGATAACCTCCTCGCTAAGTACCGAAAAACCGTGTGCAAAGCCTCGTGGCACAAATAACTGACGGTGATTATCCTCTGTAAGTTCCACGGCCACATACTTGCCAAACGTGGGCGAGCCCTTACGAATATCAACTGCCACATCCAACACTCGGCCCTTGACAACTCTCACGAGCTTCGACTGGGCATCCTTGCCCTTCTGAAAGTGAAGGCCACGCAAAACACCATACTTCGACTTGCTCTCATTATCCTGTACAAATCTGACAGGGCGCACCTGCTCATCGAACTTCTTCTGCGAATAACTCTCAAAGAAATATCCTCTCGAATCACCAAACACATCAGGCTCGATGATCACAACATCTTCTATCGCTGTTTTGATTACTTTCATTGAGCGTTTCGCTTTCTTTTACGTTTAAGCTCATCAACCACCTTCAAAAGGTATTGACCATATTGATTCTTGAGCATTGGCTGTGCAAGCTCAACCATCTTCTCCTCGCTTATCCAGCCATTACGGTATGCAATACCCTCAAGACAAGCTATCTTCAAACCCTGACGTTTCTCCATAACCTCTACAAAAATTGAGGCTTCAGCCAAAGAGTCGTGTGTACCTGTATCAAGCCAAGCAAAACCACGCTCAAGGGTTTGAACTTTCAACTCACCATCTTTGAGGAACTCTTGGTTTACCGAAGTAATCTCCAACTCACCTCGCGCAGATGGCTTTATATTCTTCGCGATCTCTACCACTTTATTGGGGTAGAAATATAATCCTACAACAGCATAATTTGATTTTGGATTCACTGGCTTCTCCTCTATAGAAAGACAGTTACCATCATCATCGAATTCTGCGACACCATAACGCTCAGGATCATCTACCCAATAACCGAATACGGTAGCTCTATTCTCCTCTTCTGCAGTACGAACAGCATCACGTAACATCTTCGAAAGGCCCGCTCCGTGGAAAATATTATCTCCTAATACCAAACAAGCACTATCGTCACCTATAAAATCTGCACCAATGATAAAAGCCTGCGCCAAACCATCGGGTGAAGGTTGCTCTGCATATTCAAAATTCACACCATAGTCAGAGCCATCGCCGAGCAAACGCTTAAAGCCTGGCAAATCCTGAGGTGTAGAGATAATCAGAATATCACGAATCCCCGCCAACATCAAAACCGAGATAGGATAATATACCATCGGCTTGTCGTAGATGGGCATCAACTGCTTTGAGATACCCTTTGTGATTGGATACAGTCTTGTACCACTACCACCTGCGAGGACAATTCCTTTCATATAATATTATATATGTATTTAATCTCTTTGGAAAATATCGCGTGTATATACTTTTTCAGCTACATCGTCAAGGCACACATCGTAGCGATTTGCGATGATTGCCTGGCTCATCTGCTTAAACTTGGCCAAATCATTCACAACAAGGCTGCCGAAGAATGTCTCGCCATCCTGCATTGTAGGCTCGTATATAACAATTGTAGCGCCCTTAGCCTTGATACGCTTCATAATACCCTGTATAGCACTCTGGCGGAAGTTGTCAGAGTTTGACTTCATAGTCAGGCGATATACTCCAATAACGCACTCCTTCTCCGACGACTCGCTCCACGCGCTTGAGCCAACATAGTAACCCGCCTTTGCCAAAACCTGATCTGCGATAAAGTCTTTGCGAGTACGGTTACTCTCAACGATTGCAGACATCATATTCTGAGGCACATCGGCATAATTAGCAAGCAACTGCTTTGTATCCTTTGGCAAACAATAACCACCATAGCCAAACGATGGGTTATTATAGTGAGAGCCAATTCGAGGATCAAGACCAACACCCTCAATAATTGCCTGAGTATCCAAACCCTTTATCTCAGCATATGTATCAAGCTCATTAAAATAGCTTACGCGAAGTGCCAAATATGTATTAGCAAACAACTTAACAGCCTCGGCCTCGGTAGCTCCCATTGTTAGTATTGTTACTGCATCTTTCAACGCTCCGTCTCTAAGCAATTCCGCAAATTGCACCGCGGCACTCTTTATCTCAGCACATTCAGTCGTATATCCAACAATTATTCGACTTGGATAAAGATTATCGTATAGTGCAGTACCCTCTCTTAAGAACTCTGGAGAGAATAGGATTTTTTCTGTATTATACTTTTCGCTTATGTTCTTAGTGAAGCCAACAGGGACTGTAGACTTAATAACAATTCTTGCGCTCGAATTGATCTTTAAAACTTCATCTATAACTGACTCAACCGCAGATGTATCGAAAAAGTTTTTATGTGGATCATAATTGGTTGGAGTAGCAACGACTACATAATCAGCATCCAAATAAGCCTCAGCTGCATCTAAAGTTGCCTTTAGACTTAAACTTTTCTCTGCAAAAAAGCGCTCAATATACTCATCTCTGATTGGCGATTTTCTTGCATTTATAGCAGCCACCTTCTCGGGAATAACATCCACTGCCACAACCTCATTGTGTTGCGCGAGGAGTGTGGCTATAGAAAGTCCAACGTATCCCGTTCCTGCTACTGCTATCTTCATATAGATATTATGTAATATGTATTAACCTACTTTTTTATCATACTTCTCGAACTGTGAGTTCTTCGAGATAAACTCTGGAACAGAGTCCTTCATCAGGCGCACCATGTCTGGAATCTCCACAGCTCTTGACAACTCCTCCAACTGAGCCAGGATATTGCGAGCATTCTCATAATCGTACTCACGAACCTTTGCGATACGAATTCTATCGTGTGCTGTTGGAAGTGTATTCTCTGCATTTGACAATACCTCCTCGTACAACTTCTCACCCGGACGCAAACCAGTGTACTCAATCTGAATATCCTTACCTGGAGTAAGACCTGCAAGCTCAACCATTCTCTTCGCGAGGTATGAGATCTTAACAGACTCACCCATATCGAATACAAATATCTGATTACCTGTAGACATTGTAGCGGCCTCCATCACCAATCGGCAAGCCTCGGGGATAGTCATAAAGAAGCGTGTGATATCGGGGTGAGTCACTGTAATTGGACCACCCTTTGCAATCTGCTCTCTAAATCGAGGGATTACAGAACCATTTGAACCCAACACATTACCAAATCGGGTTGTCACAAACTTAGTCTTACCCTTTACCAAGCCGTTATCAATTGCCAAGCCCAACGATTGAACATAAATCTCCGCCAAGCGCTTTGTACAACCCATGATGTTGGTTGGATTCACCGCCTTGTCGGTAGAGATCATAACCATCTTCTCGACATCGTACTTCAAACACATATCAGTAACATTGCGAGAACCGCATACGTTTACCAACACACCCTCGCAAGGATTCTCCTCCATAAGTGGCACGTGCTTATATGCTGCAGCGTGGAAAACGACCTGCGGATGGAATGCTCTAAAGACATAATCCAAACGCGCTGGAGCACGCACATCACCAATCACTGGCGTAAACTGCAACTCTGGGAATCGCTCCTCCAATTCCAAACGGATGTTGTGCATTGGAGTCTCAGCATTGTCGAACATAACAAGATGCTTCACGCCAAAGGTTGCCAGCTGACGACAAAGCTCCGAACCGATAGAACCTGCGGCACCAGTAACCAAGATTGTCTTGCCATTGAAATTCTCTTGAATCTCCTTCAGCGAGATCTTAATCTCCTCTCGACCCAGCAAATCCTCAATCTTGATCTCACGAACTGCTGCGCGCATAACCTTGCCATCAACAACCTCATCGATAGCTGGTGCTATATAAATCTTGATTCCAAGGTCAAGGCAGAACGAGATAAGTCTCGACTGCTCCTGCTTAGCCTCATCCTGCGTAGAGAAAAGTATGGCATCCACATCTTTGTGCTTTGCCAAATACTCCATATCTCTCACATCCTCGAAGTAATATACTGGCAGATCAGAGAGCTTGTGACCCTTCATCTTCATTCCGTAGTTCAAGAAGCCGACCACATTGTAACGCTCCGAACTCTGCAGACGCTTAATCTGTGCAACAGCCTTTGAGCTCACGCCATACACCAACACATCCTTACACTTCTCGTGACGTCTATGCTTATTGCGAATTGCATCATAGGCAATAATCATAACAACACGAGCTGCCACAAGTGCTGAGATTGTGCCGAATACATCAAACAGCAGAGCTGTCCAGATATAGACATTACCAACCTGTGATGGCATAAACCATATAACCAACAGCGCCATCGCCACACCCTTTCCAATCACTGCTACACCCAGCTTCCACAACTCACGCAATGTTGAGTGGCGTATTACGCTTTTATGGGTTTTGAGCAAAAGGAACAATATGACTGATGAGAGACACGAACATCCCAGCCAACCAAGGAGCATCAAAAACTCATATGAGAATGACACAAACAAGAGTTCAGTCAAAAAGAGTGCGAATACCGACATCATGATGGATATGAAGATATCCAATCCCAAAATCAATTTTGAGCTAACATACTTCTCAAGATGAAGCTTTTCTACAAATTTAAGCATTGCTATTTGAATTGTTGATGATTTCTAATTTTCTTTTCCGAGCAAATGTTACTCCACAACCTGAATATATTCGTTCTCAACCTTTACGCTCACTGCCAGAAGATTTGGCAAAATCAGCACAAGGCGTTTTACTTTCGAGCCTCTAACCGATTGCAATTTACCTTCGTAGCCATTCATCGGACCTCCGACTATGCGGATATTTTTGCCACACATCAGTTCGTCGATTTCCTCTGCAGAGTGATACCTAGGACTTTCGCTTGCACGAACCGCATTGATAAAACGATTCATATCATCCTCAGGAACTATGATTGGTTCACAATATTTGCCGCCCTTTTTGTAGCGATATTGCAGAGTTTCGGTCTTTGCGATTATTGGATCTAGGTTTTTGCGAGTATCATAGGCAAACAACAGGTCGTGCATGACCGCCACTTCGCGACGCACCTTTTTGCCGTTGCGCACAACCAATCGCCATTGTGTGGGGGTAAAAACCTCTATTCCAAGTTCGGTTAAGAGTTTAAATGCGGGCTGGATAGCATTTGACCTTTTAAGGTCTCGAAGCGCATACCAACATTTCGTGGTATTCAGGATTGTATCACTCATTGAGACTCTCGAGTTGGCTATATCGCATACTCTCTAGTCCTGCCTACAATGCTAACACTCGCATTTTCAAGCAGTTATAAGATGTACTCGTAAAAGTTCTTTTCTTGTTTCATCGCAAGTTCTGCACACTTTTATCGATAAAAACCTACTATATCCTTATCGACAAGGGCAGACTCCTGCAAACTTCCTTACAAAGGTAGTAAAATTTTGCTAAAAATAAAATATTTCGACTACTATTTTCAAAAAAAATCCGCCCCACAAAATTTCTAAATTCCAGATAGTTATGATTTAATGGCATAAACTCTGAAAAACGTCGATAGGATTCACTAAATTTAGCTGATAATGTGGAAAATAATTGCAGATGCGCTACTTGATATATACCACACATTTGCCCCAGCTCCATACAAAACACCTCCGATATGGAGACAAAGCAGGCCACCCAAAACATATAAACCCGGAAACTACTGAGCGAAAATTACACCAAAATTATGAGATAAAACTCACCCATTATTCAATCAAAAAAACATCCAATAACGGAGTAAATAAATTTCTCTTATTTATATATTTTCTTCTTTTTCTCCAGTGAATAAATGACAAATGAAACTAACAAAACTATACCATTATCCATCTAAATTCTGGGCGGTAAGCGGGACTCGAAACTCGTGCAAGCGCGAGTTGTGTGACTTATATTTACACCCCCAACCCCTGAAAGGGGTGTATAAGGGTCACGGGGCGAGTCCCTTGTCTCTATATAATAAAACAAATAGCCCCTCACTTTCGTGGGGACTATTTGTCTTATTAGAGCGGTAAGCGGGACTCGAACCCGTGACCCCTAGCTTGGGAAGCTAATGCTCTACCAACTGAGCTACTACCGCAGAAGTATATTACAAATTTACAAAAATTCTGGCAAGATATCCGCCAAACAAAGAAAATTGCAAAAAAATTTGCGCCCAGTAAATCTATTTTAGACTTTTTGCGTCTTATATTTGAAAACGCGTTTTAGACTCAAACAACAAACTCAATGTATGAAAATGAAAAAGTACGCCGAAGATGACTCTTTTGCCGATGCAGAAGCCGCATTCACGACCGAGCTGCAATCGCTCTATCGTTATGCCTGCTACCGTTTGGGCGAGCGTGAGGCAGCAAAGGATATAATCCAGGAGCTATACCTCAAACTCCACCAGCGCAGGGCGGGCGAGATAAAGAATATACGGTGCTACCTCTATCGTGCTTTAGCTAACAATTGCACGCAACACGCGCGCGATAAAAAGAGGGTGGAGTTCGTTGATGTAAGTTCGCTAAGTGAGCTACGGGCCGACGACATCGCGCCCGAATCATTCGAGCAGGAGCAGGCGCTTATATCCCGCCTACTTGCGGCACTTCCCGACGAACAGAGCGAGGTCATCCGTCTGCACCTGCACGGCGAATGTACCTTTGCCGAGATTGCCGATATTTTGGAGGCACCACTCGCTACGGTCAAGTCGCGCTACCGCTATGGCATCGAGCATCTGCGAAGAGAGTTACAAAAACAAAATTTACTTTAACAAAAAAAGAAAACTATGAAAACGAATAATCAGAACAACACTTTTGAGCAACAGAACCACCGCATTGAGCAGTTGCTTACTCCACGTTTTACACCTTCTGCCGAGGAGATTAGTTTACCCAAAACTCCTCATAAAAACCACACCATTTGGCTCAACACACTCCGTATAGGAGGTATAGCCGCTGTGCTTGCAATCGGCATATTTTTCATCGTAGGGCCATACAATACGGCCACAGCCAACGGTAGCATAAATGTAGAAGAGATTGTGCAAGAGATTGAAGCACCCGACAACACACAATCGGAGCAACCCGATACAATGCCAAAATTTCAGGGTGGCGACCTTACAAAGTTCGCATATTGGGTACATGAGCAAATAGAATATCCCAAAGAGGCATTTTCACAGGGTATTGGAGGTAGAGTTATAGCAGAATTCTTCATCGAAAAAGATGGTTCGGTGACTTTCTCTAAGATTTTGAAATCACCCCACGAGATTCTCGCAAAAGAGGTAGAGCGCGTGATTAAGCTCTCGCCCAAATGGGAACCCGCTATTGAAAAAGGCGAAAAGGTTAGAGCAAAATTTGCCATTCCCGTACTATTTTCAATTGTCCAAAACTAAAGCATAGAATATGAAACAAATAGCTACAGTAATTGCTATAATATTGATGATTGGTTGCGCTAAAACCACCACTTCGAACACTGAATATGAGGTAAAGACAGCGAGCGAAGCTGAAGCTCGCGAGTTTGTGAGCGAATGTTCGGGATATGTGGAGTTGGAGACTACCGACAAGAGCCTGATTGGAGAGATTCTCAAAATCAAGATATACAATGGTGACATCTATATCAAGAGCTATCAAAACCCATCGCTCCTGAGATTTGATTCCTCGACAGGTAAATTCAAGAATTCCATCGGCATTAAAGGTCGTGGCCCAAAGGAGTATGCTACGTTTAGCGATTTCGATATCAGTGGCAACTATGCCTATATCTATTCTAATGTCAGCAGAAAAGTTCTGAAATACAAGATTGATGGCGAGTTTGTCGAGATAATTGAAGCACCAAACATCTATTGCTGGAATATCAGCGTTGATAAGAATGAAAACATTTGGTTTGCATCGGAGGGTATGAATAGCCTAACCAGTTCGAGAGGCCAAGAGGTTAAGCTCAACGATTTTGATTACTATATGTTGGATAGCCACACTGGCGAATATAAATTCAAATACGACGAACTGGCCGCAGGTGAGAAAGGCACTCCAAGAATACAAGGCACTGCATTTATAGGCCAAATAGGTGATGAACTTTTGGTTTCAAAAGCCTACGACAACACCATCTACAAAATGTCAGAGAAGGGTTATGAGCCTTATGTGACAATTAAGACCGATTACAATGGCGTGAAGAGCACAGATGATGTGCGTTTTGATCCCTCGTTTATGACAACTTACCAAAAATACACGCAAGAGTTCGATATGTTTTGGTATCATATGGGTTTCGAGGAGAGCAAGAGGTACATAATGGCAGGATTCCAAGCATCGTTCGATGAGTGGGAAGGCTCTACGGCAATGTGTCTGGCGAAAATCGATAAGCAGACGGGCGAGTCGAAATACATCAGACTAAACAAAGGCAAAGATGAAAACTTCCCCTATTTGCGCGACATTCACGGACGCATAGGTTGGTTGCAAAATGGAGTCTTGATTTCTGTAGTAAAACCCTATAGACTACAAGACGATGAGCGTTTCAAACACCTGAAAGATGATGCCAATCCTGTTTTGTTCTTTTACAAGCTGAATATGGAGTAACAAAAAATAAATTAGGGTATCAACCGCAATGGTAGATACCCTATTATTACGCAGAATGCAACAGTTTTATTTTGCTATCTGGGCGATTGACTCCAAGTTCTTGGGGTTGTCAATCTTCTTGCCCTCGGGAGTATAGACATACTCAATACGGTCAGCAAAGTGCTCCTCAACCTTACCGCGAACAACCTTCATTGTACTGTTCACAAGGCCATTCTGCTCGGTGAAAGGCTCGCCAACGATAGCCAAAGCACCTGGCAACCAACGGTCGGGGAACTCATCGGCATACTGGCCGCCAGTGCGATACTTATCCACCTCGGCACCGATAGCCTTCGCTGCCCTACGCAACGACTCCTCGTCTGTATTACCGCCCAAAATCTGGCGCATAGCATCGCGGTTTGGCACAACGATAGCCGAAGTATATGGGCTTTGGTTGTTGTAAATAATCACCTGATCGATAAGTGGCGACTTATCCACGATAGCCTCCTCCATACCCTCGGGGCTATACTTCTCGCCATCGGCCGAGATCAAAAGGCTCTTGAAACGGCCCAACACATATAGGAAGCCGTCCTCGCCCATATAACCCATATCGCCTGTATAGAGCCATCCATCCTTTACAGTCTCGGCTGTAGCTGATGGATTCTTCCAGTAACCAGCCATCACATTCTCGCCCTTGATTACGATTTCGCCCTTCACGCCTGTTGGCATCTCGCGGCCCTCATCGTCAAGAATCTTAATCTCCAAAGGCTGGATAACCTTACCCGACGAGCCGAAACGGTGACGGCCCTTACCGAGTGAGTTAGCCGAGATAATAGGAGTGGCCTCCGACAGACCATAGCCCTGCAACATAGGCATACCCACAGCGTAGAAGAAACGCTGCAACTCCGAATCAAGCAACGCACCACCGCCCACAAAGAACTTTATGTTGCCACCAAATCCAGCGCGCACCTTCTCGAAAAGAATCTTATCGAACAGCGCAACCAATGGCTTCAAGATAAAACGCCAACCCTTGCCCTTGTTCAAACCATCCTGATTATACTCGTAAGCCACCTTCAAGGCAAACTTAAAGAGCTTCTCAACCTTTGGGCCCTGCTTCTTTATGGAAGTCTCGATAGACTTGCGGAAGTTCTTAGCAAGTGCAGGCACCGACAACAGGACGTGAGGCTTCACCTCCTTGATGTTGACTGGCACATTCTTGAGGGTATCCATTGCAGTCTTACCAACCTGAGTAGTGGCAACCGACGCACCACAAGCCACCATAATATAGAATCCTGCAACGTGGGCGAAGCAGTGGTCGAGAGGCAGAATGATAAACATTGTGTACTCCGAAGGTATCGAAATACGAGTCAAAGCCTGCTCAACGTTTGCTGTATAGTTACGGTGAGTAAGAATCACACCCTTAGGATCGGCTGTTGTACCCGAAGTGTAGGTAATTGTGGCATAGTCATCGTTTTGGATTGCCTGGCCAATCTTCAAGAACTCCTCCTTGTGCTCGGCCAAATAGGCCTCACCCTTAGCCATCAACTCCGAGAGGAACATCTCGCCCTCCTGCAACTCTCTATCGCAATCGAAGACGATAACGTGCTCAATCAAAGGCAACTGCTCACGAATCTTGCGGAACTTAGGCAACTGATTACGCGACACGAAAATAGCAACCACATCGGCGTGACGCAAGCGGAACAACAAATCGTTAGCCTCCTCCAACTTAATTGAGAGGGGCACGCTGATAGCACCGGCATAGAGCAATCCAAGCTCCGAGAGAATCCAGTTATTGCAGCCCTCCGCCAAGATTGATACGGTCTGCTTGGGTTTGATACCAATTGATGTAAGACCAGCACCCACCTTCAAAGCCAACTCCTTGCTCTGAGCATAGGTCGTAGGCTTGAACTCTCCGTCGTGCTTCTCCAAAAGGAACGTACGCTCGCCATAAGTGGCAACCGACGATTCAAACAGGTCAATAATAGTTTTCTTCATATTGTGTTGTGTATTGTTTATTAACTCACCCTGCCCAAAGAGGTTAATCCATCTTGAGCACTGCAAGGAACGCCGACTGTGGCACCTGTACCTGTCCCACCTGACGCATACGCTTCTTACCGGCCTTCTGCTTCTCCAAAAGCTTACGCTTACGCGAGATATCACCTCCGTAACACTTGGCAGTCACATCCTTACGCACCGCCTTCACAGTCTCGCGGGCGATAATCTTCGCACCGATAGCCGCCTGAATAGCAATATCAAACTGCTGGCGTGGAATAAGCTCCTTGAGCTTCTCACACATCTTGCGGCCGAAGTCATAGGCGTGCTCTGCATAGATAAGCGACGACAAGGCATCTACTGGCTCGCCATTCAAAAGGATATCCAACTTGGCCAACTTACTTGGCTTATAACCAGTACGGTGGTAGTCGAACGAGGCATAACCCTTCGAAATACTCTTCAGCTTATCATAGAAGTCGAAGACAATCTCCGACAAAGGCATATCGAAATTGACCTCCACGCGATCCTGAGTGATGAAGTTCTGATTCTTCAGCACGCCACGCTTATCGATACAAAGTTTGATTACCGGGCCTAAGAAATCGGCCTTGGTGATAATCTGAGCATTGATATATGGCTCCTCGATTGTTGCAACCTTCGTAATTTCAGGCAGGCCCGATGGGTTGTGCACCTCCAGAAGCTCACCCGAAGTGGTGGTGATGTGGTACGACACGTTGGGTACTGTGGTGATAACATCCATATCGAACTCACGATAGAGACGCTCCTGGATAATCTCCATATGCAACAGACCAAGGAAACCGCAACGGAATCCGAAGCCAAGCGCAAGCGAGCTCTCAGGCTCGAATGTGAGCGAAGCATCGTTGAGCTGCAGCTTCTCGAGCGAAGTACGCAAATCCTCATATTGATCGGCCTCAACTGGATATACACCCGCAAAGACCATAGGCTTCACATCCTCGAATCCAGCAATAGACTCCTGGCAAGGGTTGCTGATTGTGGTGATTGTATCACCTACCTTCACATCGGTCGAGGTCTTGATACCCGAACAGATGTAACCCACGTCGCCAGCACGAATCTCCTGGCGAGGTGACATCTTCAGCTTCAATACACCAACCTCATCAGCATCGTATTCGCTGCCCGTATTGAAGAACTTCACGTGGTCGCCCTTGCGCAACACGCCATTGAATACTCTGAAATATGCAATAATGCCTCGGAAAGGATTGAACACAGAGTCGAAAATCAAGGCCTGCAATGGGGCATTCTCATCACCCTTAGGTGCAGGAATACGCGCCACAATAGCCTCGAGCACATCCTCAACGCCCTGACCAGTCTTACCCGATGCAAGCAGGATATCCTCGTCCTTGCAGCCGATAAGATCGATAATCTGATCCTTCACCTCGTCGATCATAGCCGACTCAACATCAATCTTATTGAGTACGGGGACAATCTCCAGGTCGTTACCGATTGCCAAATATAGATTCGATATAGTCTGGGCCTGAATACCCTGAGTTGCATCAACCACGAGCAGTGCACCCTCACACGAAGCGATAGCACGCGACACCTCGTAAGAGAAGTCAACGTGTCCTGGGGTGTCGATAAGATTCAACACATAGGTCTGACCATCTTTGGCCTTATACTCCATCTGGATTGCGTGGCTCTTGATGGTAATACCCTTCTCACGCTCAAGGTCCATATCGTCCAGCACCTGGCTCTGCATCTCACGCTGATTTAGCGTATTTGTCTTCTCCAGAAGACGGTCTGCCAAGGTCGATTTACCGTGGTCGATATGTGCTATAATACAAAAATTGCGAATATTTTTCATCTCCTACATATATATGTAACCGCGCAAATATACGAATATAAATTCAAAATGAAGAATTTATCCTATCTTTGCGACAACAAAAAATTGTATTCTTCATGAAAACCATATCAAAACACGCTTTACCGACCAATTTTTCACTCATATTTTCCACTACAACCCTCACCAGCATTGCAGAAAAAATCACTGCAAATTCGGCGGCATCTACAACTAAAAATCCCACTTTTAACAGCATAAATCGATAGCTATGTGGTTACTTTTGGCATTTATTTCGGCTACTCTTTTGGGCTTTTACGACGTTGCGAAAAAGCAGGCTGTTAAGCAAAATTCCGCAACTACAGTTTTGCTTCTCAACACCCTATTTTCATCACTAATTTTCCTGCCCGTAATACTCTCTGCTGAGCTCGATTTGGGGCTCTTCGACGGCACTATTTTCGCCACCCGAAGCGAGGGTTTCGAGGCCCATATTTTAATCATCATAAAATCGGCTATCGTGCTGGGTTCGTGGATATTCGGCTACATCGGCATCAAGCATCTGCCACTCACAATTGTAGGCCCAATCAACGCTACTCGTCCTGTGCTTGTATTGTTGGGTGCAATGCTGCTTTTCGGTGAGCGATTGAACCTTATGCAGTGGATTGGTGTAGCACTCGCTCTGACCTCGATTTTTCTGCTCAGTCGTGCCGGCAAACGCGAGGGTATTGACTTTGCGCGCAACCGCTGGATTCTCTGCATTGCGGCAGCCGCCATTTTAGGTGCCATCAGCGGCCTTTACGATAGATATATCATGCGAGAACTACAACCCCTGTTTGTGCAGAGCTGGTACAACCTATATCAGCTTGCAATGATGAGCATCACGGTTGCCATTATCCACATTGTACAGGGCAAAAATGCCACTCCATTTCGTTGGTCGTGGGCCATCCCGATGATATCTATCTTATTGTCTGCCGCCGACTTAGCTTACTTCGTAGCGCTGAGCAACGACGACGCGATGATTTCCATCGTATCGATGATTCGCCGAGGCTCTGTAGTGGTGTCATTTACCTGCGGAGCATTGCTTCTGCGCGAGAAAAATCTGCGTGCAAAGGCTATCGATTTGATTTTTATTCTCGTTGGAATGATATTTTTGTGGCTCGGCAGCCGCTAATTCTGAATAATTTACTACCTTTGCGAATCACATATAGCTTTTAGCTATAACCACTGGATTGGATAATAACGTAAAAAATAGATTATATGGAGATTTCATTTAATTGGTTAAAGAAGTACATCAACCTCGGTGACCTTACAGCCGAAGAGGTTGCTGCCATCCTCACCGACATCGGTTTGGAGGTGGAGGATTTCCGCAAGATTGAGACCATCAAAGGCGGTTTGAATGGTGTTGTTGTGGGCCACGTTGTAACCTGCGAGGATCACCCCGATTCTGACCACTTGCACGTAACAACTGTTGACGTTGGCACTGGCGAGAATTTGCAGATTGTGTGCGGTGCCCCTAACTGCCGTCAGGGCTTGAAGGTGTTGTGCGCAACAGTTGGCTCAGTGCTCTACCCTAACGGTGGCGACGAGGAGTTCAAGATCAAGCGTAGCAAGATTCGCGGTGTAGAGTCACTCGGTATGCTCTGCGCTGAGGACGAGCTCGGTATTGGCGCTTCACACGACGGTATTATGGAGCTCCCAGAGGATGCAGCGGTTGGTACGCCAGCACGTGAGTTCCTCAACGTGAAGGACGACTACCTCATCGGTATCGGTCTTACTCCTAACCGTGTGGACGCAGCATCACACATAGGCGTTGCACGCGACTTGGCAGCTTACTTGCGCAGCCAGGGCAAAGATGTGAAGGTTACACTGCCATCAGTAGATGATTTCAAGGTTGACAACCACGACCTTACTTTCGAGGTAGTTGTAGAGAATCCAGCAGCAGCTCCACGCTATGCAGGTCTTACTGTTACCGACTGCAAGATTGCTCCATCACCAGAGTGGATGCAGAACGAGCTTCGTGCAGCTGGCATCAACCCTAAGAACAACCTTGTGGATATCACAAACTATGTTCTCTTCGAGCTTGGCCAGCCACTCCACGCATTCGATGCTGACAAGGTGGAGGGTAAGAAGGTTGTGGTGAAGAACTGCGACGAGGGCACTCCATTCGTAACTTTGGACGGCGTTGAGCGCAAGCTTTCGAAGGATGATTTGATGATCTGCTCGGCTGAGCGCCCAATGTGTATTGGTGGTGTATTCGGCGGTTTGGATTCGGGTGTAAGCGATACAACCGTAAACGTATTCTTGGAGAGTGCATACTTCAACCCTGTATCTATCCGTAAGTCGGCAAAGCGTCACGGCCTTAATACCGATGCCTCGTTCCGTTTCGAGCGCGGTATCGACCCAAATATTCAGGTTTATGCTCTGAAGCGTGCAGCTATGCTTATGAAGGAGCTTGCTGGTGGTAAGATCTCAAGCGAGATTATCGACATCAACCCTACTCCAGCTGCAGACTTCGAGTTTGACCTCTCGCTCGACAGAGTGAATATGATTATCGGCAAGGAGATTCCAGAGTCAACAGTGCGCACTATCTTGGATGCTCTGGATGTGAAGATTACCGCCGAGAATGGCCGCACACTATCGGTTGCTGTGCCTCCTTACCGCGTTGACGTACAGCGCGAGGCCGATCTTATCGAGGATATCCTTCGTATCTATGGCTACAACAATGTGGAGATTCCTCAGCAGGTACGCTCTACACTCTCATATGCGCCACGTCCTGACAAGAATAAGCTCATCAACATCGCAGCAGACCACTTGGCAGCCACTGGCTTTACTGAGATTATGTCGAACTCACTCACAAAGGCTTCATACTACGAGGGTCTCACTTCATACAAGGCTGAGAACTGCGTGAAGATTCTAAACCCACTGAGTGCCGACCTCAACGTTATGCGTCAGACTCTGCTCTTCAACACATTGGAGGCTATCGAGCTCAACGTAAACCACCGCAACGCCGATTTGAAGCTCTTCGAGTTGGGTAACTGCTACTTCTACGACGAGGCTCAGGGTAACGACGAGGCTCCACTTTCGAAGTACACAGAGAAGTATCGCATCGCTTTGGCTGTAACTGGTCAGGATGCCGCTCCTTCGTGGAACGTTAAGGGCGCACAGGCCTCGTTCTACACTCTTCGTGCAGCTGTTGAGAAACTTCTCCGCCGCTTCGGCATCGACATCTACTCGTTGCGCAGCGAGAGCCTCGACAGCGACCTTTACGCTGACGCTATCGCTCTTATGCAGGGCAACAAGTGTATGGCCGAGATGGGTGTTGTATCACCTGCTTTGATGCGCAAGTTCGATTTGAAGCAGCCAGTATACTTTGCTGAGATTGATTTTGAGCTTATCGTTCGCTCGGCTAAGAAGCAGCGCATCACTGTAGAGGAGCTTTCGAAGTTCCCAGAGGTTAAGCGAGACTTGGCTCTGCTTGTTGACAAGAGTGTTACATTCTCTGAGTTGCGTCAGATTGCATTCGCTACCGAGAAGAAGCTTCTCAAGCGCGTGACATTGTTTGATGTTTACGAGGGTGACAAACTTCCAGAGGGCAAGAAGTCTTATGCTTTGGGCTTCACACTGGAGGACAAGACTCAGACTTTGAACGACAAGGTTATCGAGAAGACAATGAACAACTTGCAGCGTCAGCTTGAGGCGAAGGCAGGTGCTCAGGTACGTTCATAGTTCATCAATACCATAAATAAACATTAGGGGCTGTCCAACATCAAGTTGCGACAGCCCCTATGTTTTGTTTACTCGCTCCATTGTAGAGCCTCTTTAGCCTCGGCAATATCATCGGTGAGAGTGAGCATCAGATTCTTATACCGTCCCTCTGCCTGTAACCTCTCCAGCAACGGGTAGGCTGCCATCTGCCTGCTCCAGTAATCCTTGCCTAAAAAGACCATAGGCGAAGCAAAACCAAATGTCTTGTAGTGGTTTTGCGCAGCATCTTGGAATATCTCCTGCATAGTGCCCGCACTTCCTGGCGAGAAGACCACACCACCCTTCGCTATGGCCAGCAGGCCATCTTCACGAATACTGTTATCGAAATATTTGGCAATATGACTTGCAAATGGCGTTGCAGGCTCGTGACCATAGAACCAGGTAGGGATACCTATGCTTCGATACTTCTCACATCGAGGATAGCTGGCCATAACCTTAAATGCCAGCCTTAGCCAACCCGCGTCTTCAAATCGTGGTGCCTCCATCAATACAGATATCGCCGCCATCAACTCCTCGTCACTACGGTCAGCAAACCAAACACCCAAATGTGTAGCCTCCATAGCACCCGGACCTCCGCCGCTTACCATCAATTTACCCTGCTCGGCCAGACGCTTACTCAGCCGCGCCACATCTGAATAGACTGCATCGGCTCGCGAAAGTGAGTGACCACCCATTATAGCCACCACATCGCGTTCGTCGTACTCTGCCAATAGGTCGTGTAGTGCATCACTCATCGAATGGTCGTGCATTGAACGCGATAGAGTCTCGCCTATATCGCTAGCACTCTTGCCTGTAGCCAGGTAGTGAGCATATACCCTGCTATCGTAACACTCTTTGAAGCTATCCTCACGCGCTGGGTCATAACCTGCGTACAAACTCTCGGCAGAATAGAGCTTTGGAGAAAACATATTGTAGGGTCGGCGTAACGAAGGAAACACATAGCAGTTGGCATCTACCCGCTCACGCATCAGCTCAGGCAGATTACAGCCCAAAAACAAGCAGTCGGTATAGGTTGCCACCATAGCCTTCGGATTGAGGCTAAAATCTATGCTCTGAAACGCACAATGGCGAAGCATCTTACCCTCAGCAAGC
This sequence comes from Alistipes sp., assembly GCA_045632085.1. Lineage (GTDB taxonomy): Bacteria > Bacteroidota > Bacteroidia > Bacteroidales > Rikenellaceae > Alistipes. The sequence goes on from JAZQVY010000014.1 coordinate 93,705, forward strand.
ATCTCTTCCAGAGCCTCCAGCGACTCAATCTCCACATAGTTTCTTCTCATACTCTACAACAAAAAAGAGCCTGCTTCGACCTCTCGAACAGGCTCTGTTAATAAATCTAAAGAATCTGAATTACAACTTAGGATATACCTTTGGAGCCTGTACGATTACATTCTCGGCACCATTTCCGTCCTCGGTGCAGACTATGCGTACTGCCTTGATAGGACGCTCTGGTTCGTCGATAATAGCCGCTCCAAGGTGCAACTCACCCACTTTGCGGAACTTCTCGCCATCTTCGCTAACCTCCACATATCCAACATTGAACAACAAGCGTGGCAGATGAGTATAACCAGTACCGATATACATACGGCGACACTCAACTGGCTCATCGAAAGTATAGAGCAACCAATCGCCATTTTTTCCTGCGCGTGACGTACGGCCCTGACGCTTATAACCCTCGGCATTTGAATATGGGTTATTTTTCGACTCCTCGATCGAAGATGTAATCTTCACGGCTGGTTCCATCATCTTATAGTAGGCCTCAACGGCTACCTCAGTACTACGAGCACCACCCAGCTCTGTGTGGAACACATAAACCTGAGGTTTGTCAGTCTTGATTGGTGCAACATAAGGATAGACACCATCGTCACCCTCTACACTATAATATATATGTGAATTATCATCTGTCGAAGCCGAGAGCTTACCGTCCTGATACTTCACTGTTGGTGGCATCATACGGAAGTCGATACCCATAGCAAGCATACGGCTGTAGTGAGCATTCACCAGACGCAGATAGAACTCATCCCACTCAGCGCCCTTACCACACCACGCCAACTCACTGAGTGAGCAGATACGGGGATATGTCTGATACTGCAAATAGTCGCTCTCATCGTCGAGGTGAGAGATATAGAGCTCGCTAAAGAACGAAGCCTGGATACCAGCCACATTTTTAATCTCCTCTTCAGTAAAACCCTGATCCTCAAGGTCGAACTTCAAAATCTTGCTCGCATCGAATATCGCAGCCCAATTATGACCTGGCTCGCGAGCCGACTGACGCATATCGAAATAGAAGTATGTACCAGGCATCACGATTGTCTTATAACCAGCCTTTGTAGCCTTGCGACACGCCTCAACACTCTCCCAACCATAAACCATAGCTTGTTTTGTGAGTGTGCCAGCATTAATCGCCTCGTTCCATACGCAAGGCCTCTTGCCGAGCGATACAATATACTCCGAGAGTCGATTCATAAAGTACTCCTGCAACTGAGCACCGCTGGTCATACCCTTCTGCTTTGAAAGAGCCTGACAATCGGGGCACTTCTTCCACTGCGAAGTAACCACCTCGTCACCTCCGATATGCACATACTGCGATGGGAACAATTCGGCCAACTCCTTGAAAATCTCCTCCAAGAATTTGTAGTTATCCTCCTTCGACACGCAGAGAGCACTACGTGTATCGTAACCAAACGACGACTCCATATCGGGGGTAAAGTTACACAACACCTCTGGTCGTACACGAGCCAAGTTGTGGCTATGGCCAGGAAGGTCGATTTCGGGGATAATCTCGATATTGCGCACTGCAGCAAACTCGATAATCTGCTTCATCTGCTCCTGAGTGTAGAAACCGCCATATTTCTGATCCCACTTACCATAACGAGCTGCAACGGGTGAGCCTGGTCCACGGAAACCACCAATCTCAGTGAGCTCTGGGTGAGACTTAATCTCTATACGCCAACCCTCATCGTCCGTAAGGTGAAGATGCAATTTATTGATTTTGTGATGGGCCAGATTCTCGATATAGTGCTTAAGATCATCTACATCGACCCAAGTACGTGTCACGTCGAGCATAAAGCCACGATACTCAAACTTAGGCTCATCCGCCACACGGCACGCACCCAACATTACGGGCAACTTGATCTGCTTGGTGTATACATCTGCAGGCAGAAGTTGCAAGAGGGTCTCGATACCATAGAACACACCTGCGTTCGAGCCACCCTCAATCACGATGCCTTTGTCGTTCACCTGCAAGGTGTAAGCCTCGGCACCAAGATTTTTATTCTCCTTGAGCACAATATCACCTTTGCTCGCAGCGTTAGACTCCTGAACTTCTAGCGGAAGATACTCCGCAAGATAGTTTGCAGAGGAACGGAGTTCTGCAGAGTGTGTAATCTTAGTTGTTGTTAGGATGGTAAAGACTCCGTTCCCTTTTTCAAACTCCACGGGACGCGGAATGATACCATTATTGGCACTAACACTGCCAACAACAAAAATCAAGGCCACTAAGGCCACAAAAAATTTAGCTATTCTCATTTTTAATAAATTTATCTTTCACAAAGTTATCTATTTTCGCACGAAAATCATAACTTTGTATAAAGTTTATTTTAATATGATGACCAAACAAGAAAAACTTAGAGCGACCGAGCGCATACTGGAGGTGATGGATACCCTGCGCGAGAAGTGTCCGTGGGATAGAGAGCAGACCTTTGAATCGCTCAGAAATAATACTATCGAAGAGACTTACGAGCTGGTGGATGCCATTGCCGACAACAATATGGAGGGCATTAAGGAGGAGTTGGGCGATTTGCTGCTGCACGTTGTCTTCTACTCGAAGCTCGGCGAGGAGCAGGGCGCATTCAATTTTGCCGACGTAGCCGATGCCGAGTGTGATAAACTCATCTACCGCCACCCTCACGTCTATAGCGACATTCACGCCGACACTCCCGATGAGGTGATGAAGAACTGGGAGGAGCTGAAGCTCCGCAAGAAGAAGCGCCAGGGCGGCATTTTGGGTGGTGTACCACGCTCGCTGCCCGCTATGGTCAAGGCCTACCGCATTGGCGAGAAGGCTGCAAGTGCAGGTTTCGACTGGGAGCAGAAGGAGGATATCTGGCCAAAGGTGAAGGAGGAGATTGCCGAGATTGAGGTTGAGATGGCTCGCGGCGACAAGGAGCGCACCACCGAGGAGATTGGAGATTTGTTCTTTGCGCTTATTAATATGTGTCGATTGTACGGCATTGACCCCGAACTTGCATTAGAGAAGTGTAATAAGAAATTCATCTCACGTTTCCAGCATATGGAGGCCGAGGCTGGCGACAAACTCTTCTCGGAAATGTCGGCCGAGGAGCTCGACCAACTTTGGCGCAACGCTAAAAAAGATGAGAAATAATTTAACTCGAGCATAACATTATGAAAAACAGAAATTTAGGGGGGGGTAAATATCTCAACCGCAACGCAAAAATCGCCATGAGTATTAAGTCGATTATCATTTTAGCGGCAACTCTATTTGCCATTACAGGCAGTGCCTGCGGTAACACAAAGGCAACGGCCGACAACTTACCAGCAGCAACTAACAATGTGGCAGCACAACAGGGTCAGTCTCTGCCCGATGGAGCAGTTGCGTTTTCATACTCGACACACTTATATTTTAATGTGGTGTTGCGTGATTCGATTCCTGCGAGAATGGTTTTTGACACAGGCAATACAAGCATTTTGCTCGACGAGGCTTTCTACAAAAAACACTTTGCCCACACGGGTAATCTACGGAAGGCCATGGCTGCAGGTGCTGGCAATGCAATGCAAGCTGTCAACCTTGATATGAGCGGTTGGAAATATAGCGTTGGCAAACATAGCCAGACCGAGCAGAGAGCCGTAGTAATGGATTTGCGAAAGATTCTCGGCGATGGGGTTGACGGAATGTTTGGAATGGCATTTATGCGTGGTCGCAAGGTGGAGTTTAACTACCCCGACGAATATATGCGTATCCTATCACAAGAGGAGCAAGCACCCGAAGGCTACACCTGCATCAAATGCAAATGGTTAGACAACAGCCAAACCAGAATGTTGATTCCTATAAAGGTAAAAATCACCGACGAAGTATCGTTTGACGGCAACTTTTTGGTGGATATGGGAGCAAGTACTGGAATGCTCCTAAATAGTAATTTGGCAGCTAAACTAAATTTGAAAAGCGTTCTTCCCAATACAAAGAAGATTATATATGATGTCGCTGGTGTTGGAGGCTCGGCAACCGATTATATCTTCCGAGCGAAAGGCGTTGTAATCGCAGGTAACGAGATTAACGACATAAGAACATCGTATTCAGCTAACACTCAAGGTTCTTTGGCCGATAGCCGCTATGACGGACTTATTGGAAACGCCTTGTTGGAGCGATTTGATGTGATTTTTGATTTTGTAAAGTGCGAGATTTGGCTTCGCCCTAATAAAAATATTGGCAAAGCGGCAATTCACCATACGGGCATCGTTTTGACACCAAAGAATGATTGCTGGATTGTAAATGGATTGGTAGAGGGCGGCAACGCAGAAAAGGCGGGATTGAAGCGAGGCGATGTTGTGGTAGCGATAAACGGTTTAACGCCTGAAAAGATGGACTCTAAAACACTCAGAGCAATGGGTGGATCGGCCGAGGCGTGGAAAATTACCGTAAAGAGAGACAATACCACCTCGGAAATTTCGTTCGAAAAAGAGAACCTATAACGAAAATTTTGAATTAAAAAAATATGGCTTTAATTAGAAAAGTTCGTGGACATGTTCCCGAAATTGGAGAGAATACATTTTTGGCAGAGACTGCCACAATTATTGGCGATGTAACAATCGGTAAGGATTGCTCGATTTGGTATGGCGCAGTGTTGCGTGGCGATGTAAATACAATCACCATCGGCGACCGCACCAACATCCAGGATGGAGCCGTAATCCACACCCTCTACGATAAATCGCCCAAGCCATCGCAGACTCACATCGGTAACGATGTATCGGTTGGCCACAACGCCACAATTCACGGCGCAAGAATCGGCGACAGCGTACTCATTGGTATGGGTGCAACAGTTTTGGATAATGCGGTTGTTCCCGAGGGTTGTATCATCGCTGCCAATGCACTCGTGTTGTCGGGTGCACAGTTGGAGCCTAACTCGGTATATGCTGGTGTTCCTGCCAAGAAGGTAAAGGAGATTACACCCGAGCAGCGTGAGCACATCGTAAAGCGCACAGCACGCGATTATCAGCTCTACGCTTCGTGGTATAAGGAGGATGCAGAGTAGCCGCAAAGCTCGCTTCCAAGCCCCGAAACACAAAAGGTACAACACTCTATTCGCCATTACTGCCCCGAAATGAGATGTAACCAATTTATTTTGGCGAATATGAAGATACTAAACAACAAGCGTTCAACCTGGATTCTTAATCTGCTCATTGCCATCGTAATCACACTTACGGTGAACTTTTCGTATCTGCTATCGATGATGGTCGAGCAGAGAGAGGCCAACGAGCAACAAGCCACCATCACGGAAGAGGCACACTCTAAACCCGAAATCGATGGTGTGCTGCACATCTCGCGTGACGGCTATGGTTATGTGGTAACCAAAGATACGCTGACAATCAAGAAGATGCTCATTGACCTCCGCAACGAGAGGCTAGCCCGAAAAGACAACAACGCCCCTCAGCAGGGTCGCACGTCCGCGGGTACACCCAATATGGGCAACAGCAATTCGCTTCCGCAGCGCATAGACAATGGGCTAAGGGTAAACCCTTTGCCTACGCCTTCATATGATAGTATATATATAAATTCGCGTCGCATCTATCTCTACAAGCTCAAGGATGGTGACTCGATTCGATGCACCATCCACCCACCACGCGGCAGGTCGAACCCAAGCGTTGACGAGATTCTGCTACAAAATGGTGCAGAGCCAGCGCCCATTACCTACGACCGTCCAAGCCGTGAGCACGAGATGCTTATTCAGTTGCTCTACTACCTGGCGCTTTCGTTTATCTTGCTGAGTATTATGACGGTACGAATCAAGAGTCGTCGTCTATATATGCAGCGCTGCGCCATAGCTATTGCGGCTGTATTCGCCTGCTACTTTTGTGCACCATACGTCAACTGGTACACCGGCAAGATGGCTATGATCTTCCAGAGCCAGCAGATGATGGACTGGATGGTGATTCTCAAGTGTATGGTTGTACTGATTGTGGCCGTTCTCTATGGACGTATCTACGATTTGCTCTCTGAGCAGCAGAAGATTTTGCTCGAGAATGAGCATCTGCGCACAGAGAACATTCAGACACGCTACAATATGTTGATGGGCCAGATTAACCCTCACTTCTTCTTCAACTCGCTAAACTCGCTATCGATGTTGGTGCGCGAGCAGAACGAACAGAAGGCTCTGGACTATATCGACCAGCTATCTTACACCTTCCGCTACATTATTCAGAACGGACAGAATCAGAAATCTACACTCGAGGAGGAGATTGAGTTTACACACGCCTACACCGAAATCTTCAAGGTGCGCTATGCCGACAAACTCTTCTTTGACATAGATATAGATTCAGAGTACAACAACTGGACACTGCCATCGCTCACGCTACAGCCACTCATCAGCAATGCCGTGAAGCACAACACTATCACCCGCAAGCAACCGTTCCATGTGAGCATACGTACCGAAGGCAGTACTCTTGTGGTCTACAACCTAAAAACTCCGAAAATTGAACCTGAGCCATCGACTGGTATCGGCCTGAAGAACCTCAGCAGTCGCTGGTTGCTGATTACAGGTCAGGATATCGAGATTATCGACACCGAGAAGGACTTCACAGTACGTCTGCCTCTTCAAAAACCCGAAGCTTAATGCAGATTATGAATATACTAATAATCGAGGATGAAACGGCTGCGGCCGTAAACCTCAAAGCCATGTTGCGCCGCATCGCGCCCACATACAACATACTTGCCGTTCTCGAGAGCATCGAGGAGAGTGTCGACTATTTCAATGACAATAGTCAGACACGCCCCGACTTGGTCTTTATGGACATTCATCTTGCGGACGGCGAATCGTTTAGAATTTTTGATTCTGTAGAGATAGACTCTCCTATAATCTTCACTACAGCCTACGATGAATATGCATTGCGGGCCTTCAAGGTCAATAGCATCGACTACCTGCTAAAGCCCATCAAGAGTGACGACCTGCAACGTGCGCTGGAGAAGTTTACCCGTCTGAGTGGTAACGAACGCAACAGCTACAACGACCGCATAGAGACTATGATTGAGAGCTCACGCCAGGAGCATCAGCAAGTATTCTTGGTGCACTTCAAAGACAAGATTATCCCACTCAATATCGACGATGTGGCCTATTTCTACACCTCGAATGAGAAGGTTACAGCATACACCTTCAATGGCGAGCGATATATTGTTGACCGCACTCTCGAGACCCTGCAGAGCAATCTTCCTGAGAATGACTTTTTCAGAGCCAACCGCCAATTTATCGTTGCCCGCAAGGCTGTGAAGGATATTGCCGTGTGGTTCGGAAGCCGTCTTTCACTTAATCTACAGATGGAAACACCCGAGAAAATCATTATCAGCAAGGCTCGTGTACCCGAATTTAAGCAGTGGCTAATGTCGGTTCACCCCGCAAATTAGGCGATTCACCCCTATGTTTTACCCCTTTTACCGACATTTGGGCATAAAACCATAAGAAATCACTTAAATTTGCATTAGAAATTAGGAGTCAAAAACGAATTTTAATTAATAAAAGTGATGAAAAAGATTCAGTTTTTTGCAATCGTCGCAATGCTCTTTATCGGAGTTGATTCATTTGCGCAGCCACAGGGTTATGGTGGCCAGCGAGGTGGTACTCGCGGTCCACGTCAGCAGATGACTCCTGAGGCTATGGCTAAGGCTCAGGCAGATAACATTGCAGAATGGATTTCTGTTGACGACAAGCAGAAGCAGGAGATTTACAATATGTACCTTGCTACTGCGGCTGAGCAGCAGAAAATCAGTGCAGAGCAGATGAAAATCATGCAGGAGCTTCGCAAGAAGCAGCAGGAGATTCAGGCCAAGCAGGAGGAGCAGCTCAAAGCTATTGTAGGCGAGAAGAAGTATGAGAAATACCAGAAGCAAAGACAGGCCCATATGCAGGCTATGCAGCAGCGTATGCAGCAGATGCGTCAGGCTCAGCAAGGCGGAGGAGGCTTTGGCGAGCAGGGTGGCCAGCGTGCCGGAGGTGAAAACGGCGGCTTCGGTGGTGGAATGGGATTCGAATAAACCGATTCGAAATCTCTTACAGCATCCATTAAGGGCAGTAATGGAATTAGGTTGTTTTTCGGAGGGGTGTCAACATCAGTTGATACCCCGTTTTTTGTCTATTCGCCCAAAATTTTATTGTTATAAACAATAATTGTATATCTTTGCGCGTTCTTTGGGGCAAATTGACCCTCGCAAAGTGGACAACAATCATTGACTGCTGCCACACCACCAGAACAGAGAGATAATTAAACAAGAAAATAAATCATTTGAAGAATGAAAAAGTTACTTACAACTATTCTTTTCATCTGTCTTAGCGTAGCCTCGTTCGCACAGAGCGGCAAGGCGACAGTTACTATCGTCGATGCCAAAAGCAAAGAGGGTATCATAGGAGCTGTCGTGGAGCTCTCGCCTGTAGCAAATCCCGAGAAGACCAAGCAGTACGTATCGGGCTTCGCTGGCAAGACATCAATCCCAACCACAAAGTATGGCGAATATGACGTTGTGATCACATTCCTCGGTTATGAAGATACAAAAACCCGTATCAAAATCGATGCTGCGAACAAAGATTTAGGTAAGATTGAGATCGCAGAGTCAGCCACAAAGATTGACGCAGTAGTTAAGGAGGTGCAGGCTATACGCGCTTCGCAGAAGGGCGACACAGTGAGCTACAACGCCGGTGCCTACAAGGTAACCGCCGACGCCGACGTAGAGGGTCTTTTGAAGAAGATGCCAGGTATCACCGTATCGAATGGTACAGTCGAGGCCCAGGGCGAGACCATCAAAAAGATTTTTGTCGATGGTAAAGAGTTTTTCGGCGAGGATGTTACAACTGCTATCAATTCACTGCCAGCTCAGGCGGTTAAAAGCATACAGGTTTACAACAAGCTCAGCGACAATGCCGAGTTCTCTGGCCGTGACGATGGCGAGAGCTACAAGGCTCTGAACATCACCACTCACGAGAATATGCGTCAGGGAGCTTTCGGTAAACTCTACGGCGCTTATGGCTATCAGCCCGAGACCGACGAGATTACCTGTGAGCACAAATACACCACAGGAGGTAATGTCAACTACTTCCACGGAGCACATCGTATCTCGCTTATCGGTATGCTCAACAACATCAACCAGCAAAACTTCTCATTTGAGGATATCCTCGGTGTCGCTGGTGGTGGCAGCGGCGGCGGTGGCGGCGGTATGGGTCGCGGTATGGGACAATATATGGTACGCCCTCAGAGCGGTGTTGCTAAGGCTGGAGCCATAGGCTTAAACTACTCGGCATCGTGGGGCGAGAATGACAAGCTCAAGTTGCAGGCATTCTATATGTACAACCGCTCGCGCACCAAGAACCTCTCGGAGCTTATCCGCTGGTACGAAGCACCATTGGCCGATTTGGGTACACTGGAGCAGCGTGGATATTCAGACAATAGCAACTACAACCACCGATTCAATGCTCGTGTCGACTGGCGTATCTCGGAGAATCAGTCGCTTATGTCGCGTACAAACTTCAGTATGCAGGCCTACAACCCATTCAGCACAACCGATGGTTTGCAGGAGGGTAGCGAGATTTATAACATCATCAGCAGCGGCAACACCGGCAACAGAAAGGGTTTCAACGTATCGGAGTTCATGCAATATCGTTTGAAGCTCAGCGAGGATGGTCGTATGATTACCGTAGATGGTCGTGTGAACTATCGCGGCAACGATGGCGACTCTCGCAGCCACTCTACTCAGCAGACTATCAAGAACGAAGATGGCAGTTACTCACCACTGCTCCGATATCTCAGCAATGACTCAAACTCTGAGAACTTGGGTGCAGGTGCTGCTATCAACTATGCTGAGCCTATCTCGAAGAGTTCGCAGCTTACATTGCGCTATGACTTTGGTTTCACAGGTCAAAATAGCAATCGCAACACATTCAACTTTGGCAACGACCAAAGCTACACCAATGGTGTTCTCGACCCAGCTCTCTCTAACCGCTACACAAGCGACTACACCACACACCGTGTAGGTCCGGGTTATAGCTACACCAAGGAGCGCAACACTTTGGTATTCAACCTAAGCTACCAATACTCAACCCTCAACGGTCAGGTAGAGGCAGCTCAGACCCAGCCTGTTAAGCGTGCATATAATGACTTTACATACTTCCTGATGGGTAACTTCAACATCAACCAGCAGAACTCTATTCGTCTGTTTGTGATGTCGTATACCAACAACCCAAGCGTGCAGCAGTTGAACGGAATTCTCGATATCTCGGATTCACAGTATGTATCGAGCGGTAACGAGAATTTGAACCCTGCCTACACTCACAATGTCAACTTCCACTACAACCACACCAACCTCGAGGCTGGTCGTACGTTTATGTGGATGTTTAACGTACAGGGTGCGCAGAACAATATCTCGCAGAGCATCTACACAGGCGCAAACATTCCCGACAATGTGGTTAACGAGGTTGGCTCTCGCCCAATCCAGTACTCTACATACGAGAACGTTGATGGATATATGAGTGTACGTACACACCTCAGCTATGGTTTCCCTATCAATCCATTGAAGTGCAACTTCAACATTATGGGAGGTGTAAACTACTCAAAGACTCCTACTCTTGTTAACGGCCAAAAGAACGACGCTAGCAATATGGGTTACGATGCTCGCGTGGTATTGGGTAGTAACATTTCAGAGAATATCGACTTTACAATTTCGTGGAACGGACGATACAACCTGGCAGACAACTCTCTGGCCGCAGGTAACGGCAAGAACGAGTACTTCAATCACTCGGCTCAGGCGTCACTCAAGACAATCTTCTGGAAGGGCTTCACCTTCACAGCAAGCGCCAACTATGTGCAGAATATCGGCTTTACAAACGATTATAACGACACCTACACTATTTGCAACGCCGGTATCGGTAAGAAGCTCTTCAAGAATCAGCTTGGCGAGGTTATGTTGGGTGTGAATGATATATTCAACCAAAACACATCATTTGCCCGTGCCACAGGATCTGGTTACACCCAGAACTCTTGGAATAGCGTGATTGGTCGCTACTACACAGTGCAGTTTACCTACAACCTCCGAGTATTCGGCAAGAAGGGTTCACGCAACCTGGCCGACTACGGCATTATGGAGGGCGGCAAGGGTGGCCCTAACCGTATGGGACCCCCTCCAGGAGCTGGCCCACGCTAATAGCTAATAGCAGATAACACCAAAGGCTGTCAACATTTTTGTTTGGCAGCCTCTTTTTTTATGCCTAAATTTGATACAAAATAGTTATCTTTACACTAACTAAACCTTTAACCAACCTCAAACTATGAGAAAACACGTGCTTCGCAATATATTTTTGGCGCTGCTCACTGCTTTGCCGCTTAACCTTCTTGCACAAAACTCTGCAACGGGATTGCTAACCGATCTTGTGAGCGATGCTGATGCACTCTATCAAAATGGTTATCGTTCGGGCAAAGTTATGGCAGAACTCAGCGATCAGGAGTTTTCGGCTTACCAATATGCCGCCATTCGCTCCTCTCGCCCCACTTTTTCGTGGGTCGTACCGCAGTCCGAGGGCGAGCACAATGTTTTGCAACGCTCATACCAAATTGTGGTTGACGACAACCCTACCGATGCCGCAGCTCATTTGGGCAAGGGATGGAATAGTGGCCGCTCAAAATCGGCTCAATCTATTGCTGTGCCATACACTGGCAATGATTTGCAACCCAACAAGACCTACTACTGGAGCGTGAAGGTGGCAACCAATGTCACAAAGGGCGAATGGTCGAAGGTAGAGGCTTTCCGAACTGCATCGGAGTTAAAGCCTTATGCCGTATCCTACCGCCCTCAGATTCGTGAGAAAGAGCACCCCATCTCTGTCCGCAAGGTTGCGCCCAAAATAACCTTTATCGACTTTGGCCGAACATCCTTCGCCTCGCTGGAGATTACGCTCGACAGCCCTAGCGACAATGACACTGTATACGTAGCCATCGGCGAAGACAGTAAAAATGGCCGAGTGAACAGCAAGCCTCACGGCACTGTTCGTTATTATCGCTACACCCTACCTCTCAAGAAAGGTCGCCACACCTACCCTATAATTCCTACACACGACAAACGCAACACAGGCCCACAGGCTATACTTATGCCCGACTACATAGGCGAGGTAGCACCTATGCGCTACTGCGAGATTGAGGGCTATGGTGGCTCGCTCTCGACCAACGACATCGTGCGACATACCGCCATCTACCCATTCGATTATGATGCGGCATATTTCAACAGCAGCGACGATATACTCAACTCCGTATGGCAGCTTTGCAAGTACTCAATCAAGGCGACATCGGCTTTGGGTATCTACATTGATGGCGATCGTGAACGAATTCCCTACGAGGCCGATGCTATAATCAATCAGCTGAGCCACTACACCACCGACCGTGAGTATGCAATGGCTCGCCGCTCATCGGAGTATCTGCTCGACCACCCAACCTGGCCAACAGAGTGGATTTTGCAGGCGCTCATCATTGCGTGGAACGACTACCTCTACTCAGGCGACAAGCGCTCTATAGAGGCAAACTACGATATTTTGAAGGCTCGCACGCTCCTGTCGCTTAGTCGTGACAATGGTCTTATATCCACCACCGACGAGAAGGTCAGCAGCCCCGAATTCCGCGAATCAATTCGCTTTGGCGGCAACATACGCGATATTGTCGATTGGCCACGATGCGGCGACTGGCCTCACGGCGAGGATGACAACTACAAACTTACGGAGTACAACACAGTTGTCAATGCTTTCCACTACCGCTCGCTCGTTATCCTGCAGCAGATGGCCGAACTTACCAACCGCACCGAGGAGGCCCGCCAGCTCAAAGAGTTGTGCCAGAAGCTATACAACGACTTCAACGCCCACTTCTTCGACAGCGAGAATGGAATCTATCGTGACGGCATCGACGCCGACCACTACTCGCTCCACGCCAACCACTTTGCCTTGGCACTCGGCCTTGTGCCCGAGCAGCACACAAAGAGCGTACTCGAGCATATCCACTCGAAGGGTATGGCTTGCAGCGTTTATGCAGCTCAATTCCTGATGGAGGCTCTCTACAACCACAACGACGATGATTACGCACTCTCGATGCTCACCAAACGTGACGAGCGAAGCTGGTATAACATGGTGCGCCACAACGCCACAATCACCTACGAAGCGTGGGACGACAAATTCAAGCCCAACCAGGATTGGAACCACGCCTGGGGCGCAGCACCAGCCAACATTATACCCCGCTATGTGGTGGGTGTAAGAGCTCTGGAGGCTGGTTTTGCCAAGATGACTATTGCACCGCAATCATCATCGCTCCGAAGTGTCGAAGCTCTGGTGCCTACGATAAGAGGAGGTGTGAGCGTTACTATCCGCAATACCGAGCAGAGCTATACTCTCTCACTCGATATTCCAGCAAATAGTTCGGCCGAAGTGTCGCTTCCCGCAGTTGGTACTCTCCCCAGCGATGCCACTCTTCGTATCAACGGCCGCAAGTGTAAAATGCGCATCTTGCCCAACAATCGCATAGATTGTGGCACATTAGGCTCTGGAAAGTGGCATATTGAGCTCGATTACGGCTCTAAATTGTAGGTTTTTTACATTCAACTGAAAAAAAAGTCATTTTTTCTTTGCAGAATAAAAATTATATTCTACTTTTGCATCGTCAAAAACGACAACAGGGTATTGGGCTATGGTGTAATGGTAACACTACAGATTCTGGTCCTGTCATTCCAGGTTCGAATCCTGGTAGCCCAACAGAAGGCCGAAAGGTCAAATAGAGCGGAACAATCGAGTTCTGCTCTTTTTTTGTTTTGTCATATGGCAAAAATTCAGGCGCAAGAGGGCTCATATTAAGAGTATTTTGTTAAATTTGTACAAAATAAAACTACTTGACCTATGAGACGACTCTCCCTTACTTCGATTTTAGCGGCCGCAGCTGCTATGATTATGTTCGCTTGTTGCCCAAAAGGGCCACAATCTAATCCTACAGATATAGATTCGTTCGTCAAAGCCAAACCTGTGTGGGCCGAGGGTCGTGAGACCGAGAAGAATCTTATCCTCTCGTTCCGCGAGGTGGTGAAGGCTGGCCTGAACAAGGAGTCTTATATCCGCATTGCGGCATCGACCGACTATCGTCTGATGGTCAATGGTGAGTTTGTGGCACACGGACCTTGTGTGGCGGCCCACGACTTCTACCGCATCGACTGCTACAACCTGAAACCATATCTCAAATGGGGCGACAACCTCATCACATTGGAGGTAGCAGGTTACAACGAGCCAAGTTACTATCTGCTTGACCAGCCTTCGTTCCTGCAGGCCGAGGTGGAGATTGCAGGCGAGGTGGTGGCTGCAACAGGCAGCGACTTTACGGCCTATGAGCTCAACCATCGCAAGAAGGATGTTCCTCGTCTGAGCTTCCAGCGCCCATTCATCGAGCACTATATCATATCGGAGGGCTACGATCGCTGGTCACTCGATATTGATTGGCAGCCAGCCGCAGGCACTCAGCCAGTAAAACTCGCCGAGCAGGGGGCCAAGACTCTCATCTCTCGCCGAGTACCCTACCCCGACTACTCGATGCACGAGGCAGCACAACTTCCCGACAACAAATACACCTACAAATTCAAGTGCAACAGTACGGGCTTCCTCGGTATGGAGATTACCGTAAAGGAACCTACTGTTATGAAGCTCCACTTCGACGAGCTGCTCGACGAAAAGGGTCGTGTGCGTTTCAACTCACAGTTTGAGGGTCGTATGTTCTATGAGTTACAACCAGGAAAGTATACCGTTGAGAGCTTTGAGCCCTACACTATGCAGTATATGGAGGTTCTCATCGAGAGTGGTGACTGCACTATTGATAGAGTCTATATGCGCGACTACTGCAACTCCGACGTGTCACGCGGTCAGTTTGCTTCGGACAATGCCGACCTGAACCGTCTATTCGAAGCTGCTCGCGAGACATATCGTCAGAATGCACTCGATATATTTATGGACTGCCCATCAAGAGAGCGTGCAGGCTGGTTGTGCGACAGCTACTTCACATCTCGCGTAGCTTTTGATCTTTCGGGCCACACCCGCCTCGAGCACAACTTCATCGAAAACTTCCTTTTGCCAGAGCGCTTCAAGGATATCGACGAGGGTATGCTGCCTATGTGCTACCCTTCAGACCACTGGAATCACAACTACATCCCCAACTGGGCTATGTGGTTTGTGCTAGAGTTGGAGGAGTACCTCTACCGTAGTGGCGACAAGGCAACCGTTGAGCAGGCCAAAAAGCGCGTTTACGACCTAGTAAATTACTTTAAGCCCTACCTCAACGAGGATGGTTTGCTGGAGAAGCTCTCAAAGTGGATTTTTGTGGAGTGGTCGGCAGCCAACAGCTTTGTGCAGGATGTAAACTACCCATCAAATATGCTCTATGCCGAGATGCTCGACGTAGTGAGTCGTCTCTACGGCGACAAGGCCTTGGCCGAGCAAGCTGAGCAGGTGCGTGAAACCATACGCAAGCAGGCATTCGATGGCGAGTACTTTATCGATAACGCCATTCGTGACAAACGTGGCCGCCTGCAGTTAACCGAGAACCACACTGAGACCTGCCAATACTACGCCTTCTATTTCAAGGTGGCAACGCCTGAAACATATCCAGAATTGTGGCAGAAACTGCGTGATGAGTTTGGTCCTGCACGCAAGCAGAATAAGAAATACGCTGACGTGCCCTACTCTAACGCCTTCATCGGCAACTATCTCCGTCTGGAGCTTCTCTCTCGTGAGGGACTCTCAAAGCAGATTCTCGATGAGTCGATTGCCGAGTTCCTGAAGATGGCCGACCAGACTGGCACATTGTGGGAGCACCTAAATACATCAGCAAGTTGTAATCACGGTTTTGCGTCACACGTTATCCGCGTTTTGAACCGCGACGTACTGGGTGTATATAGCATCTCACCACAAGAGAAGAGCGTAACACTCCGCTTTGCCGACTGCAATCTAAAACAGTGCCGAGGCTCTATCCCTGTTGGCGAGGAGAGTGTCGATGTGGAGTGGACAATGGCCGACGGCAAGATTGACGTACAGATTTCATTGCCCGAGGGTTACACCTACACAGTGATACCATCTGATCTGGAGGTATCAATCACCGATGTAGGCAAAGCAACACGCAAATAATCTTGCAAAAAACATAAAAAGGAAATCAGAATAATAAAAAATAGAAAAGAGAATGAAAAAGAATCTATTCCTATCGCTATTTGCGATTATGGCAATTGGCCTGTTTACTGCCTGTGCCGACAATAGCACGCTGAAGATGGGTGCCGAGTGTACAAACAAGTATCTGCCCAAGCTAAAGGGTCAGCGTGTTGCTCTGCTTGCCAACCACACTGCAACCGTAGGTGATCAGCATCTGGTGGATATGCTCGTTGAAAACAAAATCAACGTGGTGGGTATCTTCTCTCCAGAGCACGGTTTCCGTGGTAATGCCGACGCTGGCGAGCACGTGAAGAGCTCTATCGACGAGAAGACTGGTATTCCAATCTGGTCGTTGTACGATGGTAAATCGGGTCGCCCTTCTGAGGAGAAAATGAAGGCATTCGATGTATTGGTTGTCGATATGCAGGATGTGGGCTTGCGCTTCTACACCTACTATGTTACAATGATTAAGATGATTAACAACTGTGCTGAGTATGGCAACAAGGTTATCGTTTTGGATCGCCCTAACCCCAACGGAATGTATGTTGATGGTCCTATTCTCGACATGGAGAAGTATAAGTCGGGTGTGGGTTGGTTGCCTATCCCAGTTGTTCACGGCCTTACTATGGGTGAGATTGCATTGATGGCCCAGGGTGAGGGCTGGAGCACAAAGTGTGATGTGGAGGTTATCCCTTGTGTTAACTACACACACCAGACTCGTTATGAGCTTCCTATTGCTCCATCGCCAAACCTCCCAAATCAGCACTCAATCTACCTCTACCCTTCGACCTGCTTGTTTGAGGGTACTGTATGCTCGCTCGGTCGTGGTACCGACTTCCCATTTGAGGGTTACGGTCACCCCGATTACAAGGGCAGCGAGTTTACTTTCACACCTCGCTCAGTGCCTGGTGCAAAGAATCCTCCTCTGCTCGACCAGCAGTGCTGGGGCGTTGATTTGCGAGGTCTTTCTGACGACGAGATTATCGCAAAGGGCTTCGATTTGACCTATGTAATCGATGCATATCGCAACCTCAATATGGGTGAGAAGTTCTTCAAGCGTATGTTCCTCTTGCTGACTGGCGTTGACTATATCAAGGAGATGATTATGGAGGGTAAGTCGGCTGACGAGATTCGCCAGATGTGGCAGAAGGATGTCGAGGAGTTCAAGGTTTTGCGTCGCAAGTACCTCTTGTACGAGGAATAAGAGGGTGGGCTGTGGCCGTTAGATGCCCAAACACCAACCCCAGAGATAAAAAAATTGCAGCATTATCGGTGTTACGACGTAAGTAACGCTGTAATGCTGCAATTTTATTTCTCTCTAACCGCAAATTTTGTTATCTTTACCCTATGTTTATAAACCCAAAACAAAAATCTATGCGATATATGTCAAACATCATCAAAAGAGCACAGTTATTGATCGCCATTGCAGCCACTCTGCTTTGCACTGTGCAACCCGCATCTGCCCAAAATAAGCTAACCGAAAAGGAGTATAAAGTTGTAGGCAACAGCAACTTTCGTCCCGCTGAGAAACTCACACTCTGGTACACCCAGCCCGCTACAACGGCCCAAGTTGCAAACCAGTGGGAGGAGTATTCACTACCCATCGGAAATGGTCAATTCGGTGCTTCGATATTTGGCGGCGTGAAGGTCGATGAGATTCAGTTCAACGAGAAGAGCCTCTGGAGCGGCACAAGTCGCGACAATGCAGGCTACAACGACTATGGACATTACGAAAACTTCGGTTCGGTGATGGTTGAAAATCTCTGTAACGATTTTTCAGAGGCCGATGCTGTTGTTGCAAACTATCACCGGGAGTTGGAGCTTACTACAGCTACAGCTCGTGTAAGCTACAGCTCAGCCGACAACACTACGTCATACACCAGGGAGTACATCGCTTCACAACCCGATCGAGTGATTGCCGTTCGCTATACCGCATCAAATAGTGGTAAGTTGTCGTTTCGCTTTACTATGCATTCCAACGTTGCAGGCGACAATGGCCACACCACATACGACATCTACGGTGGAGCTTCATTCTCTGGCAAGTTGCAGACCGTAAGTTACAACGCCCGAATGAAGGTTATAGCCAAAGGTGGTCAAACTGAGTGTGATGGCAAGAGTATCACAGTTCGCAATGCCGACGAGTGCCTGCTTGTAATTGGCGGTGGCACAGACTTCGATGCCTACGCCGAGAACTACACATCCGCCACCGACAAACTCGCCGACAACATTAAAAAGCGTGTCGATGCAGCAACAAAAAAGGGGTGGAACAGACTCTATTCAGCTCACATTGCTGACTACAAGCAGCTTTTCGACAGGGCATCACTCTCGCTCAATTCGCAGAATACGATGCCAACCGACGAGCTCATTCGCAACTATGCTCAGCGCAAAACAGGCCGCGAGCCCGAGACTCTGATGCTCGAAGAGCTCTATTTCGCCTATGGTCGTTACCTTGCCATCAGTTCATCGCGAGGGGTAGATCTGCCAAGTAATCTGCAGGGCATATGGAATAATAGCAAAAAGCCCGCCTGGAACTGCGACATACACGCCAACATCAATGTTCAGATGAACTATTGGCCTGTTGAGCCTACCAACCTGAGCGAACTCCATTTACCATTTCTCAACTACATAATCAATATGGCCGACAGCGAGAGCTGGAAGCGTTACGCCAAAGATTCAGGTCAGGAGCGAGGTTGGACCTGCTACACCGAGAACAACATCTTTGGCGGTGTGGGAGGTTTTATGCACGAATATGTGATTGCAAATGCGTGGTATTGCACCCATCTTTGGCAACACTATCGCTACACACTCGATAAAAAGTTTTTGGAGCGTGCTTTCCCAGCTATGCTGAGCGCAACACAATACTGGCTCGACAGAATGATACTCGACCCTAAAGATGGCACTTATGTATGCCCCAAGGAGTATTCACCCGAGCATGGTCCAGTGGAGGATGGTATGCCACACGCTCAGCAGCTTGTATGGGAGCTCTTCGACAACACGCTAAAGGCGGTTGACATCCTCTCGGCCAAGCGATGCGGCATCGATGCCAAGGAGTTGCAGCTCATTCGTGAGCGATTTGAGAAGATGGACCGAGGCTTGGCAGTTGAGACCTACGACGGTGCTTGGGGCAAGGAGATAGGTGGCATAAAGGTTGGTGACAAGCTCCTGCGCGAGTGGAAATATAGCCCTTACAGAGTTGGTCAGCGTGGCCATCGTCACATCTCGCACGCTATGTGCCTATATCCATTCAACCAGATTAACTCCGAGTCGGAGTACTTCGAGGCTATGGTCAACACACTGCGTATGCGTGGCGACGCTTCGACAGGCTGGTCGATGGGTTGGAAGATAAACCTCTGGGCGAGAGCGCTGGATGGCAACCACGCCCACGACATATTGGAGCTTGCCTTACGCCATCACAGTGTAGCGGGTGGAGGTGTATATTACAATCTCTACGATGCACACCCACCATTCCAGATTGATGGCAACTTCGGTGCTACGGCCGGCATAGCCGAAATGCTGATGCAGAGCCATAGCGACTATCTCCACATCCTTCCCGCCCTGCCCGATGTATGGAGCGAAGGCAAGGTGAAAGGTCTGAAGGCTATTGGCGATTTTACCGTCAGCATAGAGTGGGCCAACGGCAAGGCCAGCCGAGTGGAGATTCTCAGTGGTCAGGGCTCACAATGCATCGTACGCTGCAGAGCACTCGACAAAGCTCACATTACAATCAACGGTAAGAGCGCAAAAGTAGAGCATCTCTCAGGCGATGACTATCTTATCCCCGCACGCAAGGGTGACAGAGTGGTGGCTGAGTGGTAGAATATCGATATCTATCTAGCTGATGTCCACCAAAATTTGACAAAAATTATTAACTTCGCATAATGGTTGCAAAATTGCAATAATACAAGCGTGATTATGTTTAAGAATTGGGTTACATATCTGGATAATCTCGAGGAGGAGCGCAAGTCGCATAGCGCATTCTTTCGCTTGCTGATATGGCTATTTGCCCGACCCGCCAAGCTGTTGCTCTATATGCTTCGAGGATTGACCGAGCACGGCACGATGGTGCGCAGTGCAGCTCTCACCTATTACACTTTGGTATCGATTGTACCAGTAGTGGCACTGGCTTTTGCCATAGTGAAGGGTTTCGGACTTGCCGACGGTCTGGTGCAGGGGTTGTACTCGATATTTCCGCAGATTCCCGACATTGTGGATTATGTGGTGGAGTTTGCCCAAAAAGCACTCGCACGCACACAGGGAGGCTGGGTGGCGGCATTCAGTTTGATGGCACTCTTTTGGTCGGTGGTGAGCGTGTTCAGTTCGATTGAAGATGCCTTCAACAACATTTGGGAAGTGAACAGCAGCCGCAGCTTGATTCGCAAATATAGCGACTACATTGCCATTATAGTCATCGCCCCATTGATGTGGGTGATCGCATCGTCGATGAATGGTTATCTGCGCGATTGGCTCAATGTGGAGGAGACCTTCTGGGTACGTTTTGCCTCAAAGATTATCTCGATGCTGATGGCGTGGGTAATGTTCTCGATTATCTATATTGTGCTGCCCAACACCAAAGTTCGCTATACTGCAGCCATCAAATCGGGCATTATTGCCGGCACGGTCTTTATCGTCTTTCAATGGCTCTATGTATCGTTGCAGATGTGGATGACCTCATACAACGCCATCTATGGTAGCTTCGCAGCTTTGCCTTTGTTCCTTATCTGGGTGCAGGCATCGTGGAGTATTCTGCTGTTAGGTGCCGAGCTTTCGTTCACATTCCAGAACGAGAAACGTTTCGACGAGGAACGTGAATCGATGATGATTAGCTACGATTCGCGCCGCAAGGTGATGATAGCCGTGATGGTGGTTGTGTCACGAGCCTTCCGTGACGGCAAAGGAGCTATCGATGCCGAGCAGATTCGCCATGAGCTTAACCTGCCTGCCCGCATACTCAGCAACGCGCTCCACACCCTGATTTCGGCTTCGATGCTCAACGAGGTACATCGCCCCGAGCAGGAGTATGATGTGGCATACGCCCCCGCGCGAGATATCACCACGCTGAGAGTTTACGACATCCTGCAGGCGGTGGATAACTATGGCTACGGCGAGCAGAACCTCGATTTAAACCAACCCGCAGAGATTGCCAAGTGTTGTAAAGCGGTGGATATGCTTAAGGATATTACCGATAAGAGCAACCATAACAGACTCATCATTGAGCTTATAGACAACGCATAGAATGGAGAATAACACCATCAAAAAAATAGTCATCGTAGGTAGTGGCAACGTAGCCGAGGCAATCGCATTGGCCATTCACGACTGCCCTACGCTCACTCTTCGCCAGATTGTTGCACGCAACAGCGAACGAGCCCAGCATATCGCTGCGCTTGCCGAATGCGATTGGTGCGATGATTTAGGCCGTGCGGCCGATGCCGATCTCTACATCATTTCGGTCAGCGACCGAGCTGTTGAGCAGGTGGCTCAACAACTTCGTCGCAGCAAGGGTTCTATTGTGGTGCATACGGCTGGCAGTATTGCTGTCGAGGCTTTGGGTAACGATAGATGCGGAGTGTTGTACCCATTCCAGACCTTCACTAAAGGCCGCAGGATCGATTTCAGCGCTATACCACTCTTTGTGGAGGGTAGCGACGAGGCTACAACCGAGCTGATTGAACAGGTGGCACGCACACTAAGCAGTCGCGTGTGGCGAGCAACATCGGAGTGTCGCCGCGATATACACCTTACGGGCGTACTGGCCTGCAACTTCGTCAATTCGCTCTATGCAATGGCGGCAGACCACCTGATGGAGCGACAGGGGTTGCCTTTCGACGTATTGCGTCCGCTAATCGAGGAGACAGCCCGCAAAGCTATCGACTCAGAGCACCCAGCAACGGTGCAGACTGGCCCTGCTGTAAGGGGCGACAAGGAGGTGAGCGCACGCCACCAGCAAATGCTCTCCGATAGTGAGCGCAAGCAACAGATTTATAAACTACTCACAGAACAGATATGGGAAACTTCAAAGAAGACATTGTAAAAGTCAAAGCATTTATATTCGACGTTGATGGCGTGATGACCGATGGCGGCATTATGCCTATTGGCGATGGTTCAGACTTTATCCGCAAGTACAACGCAAAGGATGGCTACGCTATAGCCTATGCTGTAAGACGCGGCTACAAGGTGTGCGTAATTTCAGGTGGTCACGGCAACCTGCTCCGTTCGCGTATGGAGCGACTGGGCGTGACACGCATGTACCTCAACTGCATGGATAAGATTACGGCTATGAACGAATTCTTTGCCGACTACGACATCGATCCTGCCGACACAATCTATATGGGTGACGACATCCCCGATTTGGAGTGTATGCAGTTGGTGGGCATACCTGTATGCCCCGCAGATGCCTGCTCGGAGGTGATTGAGGCGGCACGCTATGTGTCGGAGTTTGGTGGAGGCAAGGGTGCTGTACGTGACATCGTGGAGCAGACCCTCCGCGCTCAGGACGAGTGGGCCAAAGACCGTCAGGGAGTATTGGGTGTAGCATCTAAATAGCAGAGGTATGAGCAACACAACAGAGCAGATTGCAACGCCCACAATGGAGCTTGCGGAGCGCCGAACCAAAGTTTTTGATTTTTTGGCCGAGCACCAAATTGAGTACACCACATACGACCACCCCGAAGCCCCCACAATCGAGATTGCACGCCAGTACTGGCACGCTGACGGCTCGAAGCACTGCAAAAATCTCTTTTTCCGCAACCACAAGGGCAATCGCCACTAC
The DNA here is from genome assembly GCA_045632085.1 of Alistipes sp. GTDB lineage: Bacteria > Bacteroidota > Bacteroidia > Bacteroidales > Rikenellaceae > Alistipes. The sequence goes on from JAZQVY010000014.1 coordinate 116,658, forward strand.
TTGGTGGTATTCGACAGCGAGCGCGAGATGGCTATTCGTGACCTGGAGCAGCGCCTGCGCCAGGGCAAGCTATCGTTCGCTTCGGAGCAGCGTATGGAGCGTTATCTCGGTCTTAGACCTGGTTCGGTATCGCCATTTGGATTGATTAACGATGAGCAGAATCACGTTCATCTCTTCCTCGATGCCAACCTGCGCAACTACCCCTCGCTGAGTTTCCACCCCAACGACAACACCGCTACGGTGGTAATCTCGCAGCAGATGTTTGCCCGCTATTTGGAGGCTGTAGGCAATAGCTACGAATATATAGAGTTGTACTAGAATAAGAGTGAGTATGAAAAACAAGATTTTCACATCGATTCTTTTCGTTATCTGCTTATCTGCTTTGAGCCTTGATTTGAATGCTCAGCAGAAGCAGTCGGCACCGGCACCAAAATTTCACAAGAAATTTATTGAACACTTCGACAAGCCTACCTCAAAGTATTTTAATCAAAATGGCGGCAGAAGAAGACAAAGCACTCAGATGCGTTACGTTCCAGCCACTTCATCATTCTGTGAAAAGGATACAAAGGTGATGATGATGCGCATAGACCCTACCGACCCTGCTGGTGCGGGACGTGGACCAGAGATATGCAGTAAGGATTACACCTATTACGGCTCTTATTCAGCCCGAATCCGTATTCCCGAGGCATCGGCTGTGCAACCAAATGTAGGCGCAGTGGTGGGCTATTTCACATACAATATGGAGAGGGAGAAAGGCCTAAGCGAGATTGATTGGGAGTGGCTCATTGCCGATCCTGAGATTGTCTATATCGGCACTTGGACCGGAAAGGGGAATAACCTCCAGCGCATAGGACGCATTATTAATCTGGCGAAGGGAACCATTTACGAGTGTACTTATAAACCCACAGCCGAAGGTAGCAAGGACAACAATTTGACGGGTCTGCAAAACCAACCCGAAACAGTTCCTGTAATTGAGGGTTACAATGCAGCAAAACGCTTCTACACCTATGGATTTGATTGGTATCCCGACCGCCTTGTGTGGTGGATACTCCACCCCGAGACTCAGGAGCGAATCGTATTGTGGGATTATCAGGGCTCAACACCAAACTTCTCTGGTATCCCCGATAACAAGACCCGCCATTTGCTGAATTTCTGGCACACAAACAACTGGCCCGTACACACCAATCAAAAATCTATCGAGAAGCCAAAATATCCATACGAGGTCGAGATTGATTGGATGTCATATGAGCCATTCGACATTCGCTAGCAGTTTCATACGATGAAGAAAATATATCTCGCGACAGGAGCACTTTTGCCTCTGCTCAACGCTTGCGCCACTATGGGCGAGCAGAAGCCCAACGTCATCTACATTATGTGTGACGATTTGGGCTGGGGCGATGTTGGGTGTTATGGACAACAACTCATCGAGACTCCCAACATCGACCAGATGGCCCGTGAGGGTATGCGATTTACACAGGCCTACGCTGGCAGTCCAGTTAGCGCCCCTTCGCGAGCATCGTTTATGACCGGTCAGCATACGGGTCACACCGAGGTTAGAGGCAACAAGGAGTATTGGCGCAATGTGCCTATGGTGAAGTATGGTCAGAATGATGAGTTCTCGCGTGTAGGGCAACATCCATACGATCCCGACCACGTTATCCTGCCCGAGATCATGAAACGCAATGGCTACACTACAGCAATGTTTGGTAAGTGGGCCGGTGGTTACGAGGGATCGGTATCTACACCCGACAAGCGAGGCATCGACGAATATTTCGGTTATATATGTCAATTCCAGGCACACCTCTACTACCCCAACTTCCTGAATCGTTATAGCCGCTCGGCTGGTGACAAAGAGGTGCAGAGAGTCACTCTAGAGCAAAATATCCTTCATCCACAGAGTGGCGAGGGCTACTACAACCGCACCCAATACTCTGCCGAAATGATTCACCACGAGGCTATGAAGTGGCTTGAGAAGCAAAGCGATGAGCAACCATTCTTCGGCATCTTCACATACACACTTCCACACGCTGAGCTGGTGCAGCCCAACGACTCTATTCTGCAACACTATGTTGCTAAATTCTCTAACGACAAGGATTGGATCGCCCGAGGCTCACGCTACAACTCATCATACAGAGCCCACGCTCAGTTTGCTGCTATGGTATCGCGATTAGATGGTTATGTGGGTGAGATTTTGGCGCTACTTGAACGCAAGGATCTCGACAAGAACACACTAGTAATATTCACCAGCGACAACGGACCTCATCAAGAGGGAGGTGCCGACCCTAAATTCTTTGGCGAGAATGTACCACTCAATGGTATAAAACGACAGACCCACGAGGGTGGAGTGAGAGTACCATTCATTGCTTGGTGGCCAGGAAAGGTGGATGCAGGTAGCGAGAACGACCATCAATTGGCTTTCTATGATGTGATGCCTACACTATGTGAACTTATAGGAGAGCGAAACTACGAAAAGAGATACTCCTCGAAGCAGAAAAGTATCGACCACTTCGATGGCATATCATTTGCTCGCACACTACTGGGCAAGCGTGGCCAGAAGGAGCACGAATTCCTCTATTGGGAGTTTGAGGAGACCGACCAGGTAGCGGTGCGTATGGGCGATTGGAAGATGATATCGAAGCGAGGCGTTCCCCATCTCTACAACCTTGCCAACGACCTGCACGAGGATAACGACATTGCAGCAGAACACCCCGACATAGTACGCAAGATGATAGAAATAGCCCACTCCGAGCACATCGAGAGTGAGCATTTCAAAGTAACTATGCCCAAGCTATAAAAGTTTGGGCTATTGGTTTATGTAAGGATTCTTAGGGCAAACCAAATCTATCGAATTATAAATACTGGCTCGGGCGGTAGCACTTTGCCTTCGGGCAGGGTGATACGCAGTACGTGGTCGGTCTCGACACCTTTGCCATCACGTTTGGCAGGAATCCACTTTGGAGAGCTAGCCAACACCTTCTCTACACGACGTAGCAGGCGTTTGTCACTCGACTCCAGCACATCACGCAGACTCACCGAGCCATCGGCATTGACCCTATAGGCAACAATAACACGCGCCACCGGATCAAACTCCCCCCACTTTACCTGTTTGGCTACATAGGCACTATATCTTGCCTCACGACCCTCAAGCTCGAAGCGGGCAGGGGTATCATAACGAAGAGTTATGAGCACCACACCATTCGATGCCTCAACACCATATTTGGCTATGGTCTGCTCGTCGGCAGGGAGCATCTTCTCTGAAACTATATCGCGAGGAGATATCTCCTTAGCCTCGCTGAAGCTCACTCTTTTGCCATTGACTATATAGAGCGGCATACGGCGTTCCAGCTCCTCCATCTCTTGCGCTACAGCAGAGATTGGGACCAAAGCAGAGAGCACAAATCCCACCATCAGTGCACCTCGCAACAGAAATTTGGGAATAACTATCATAACTTAAATTTGTAATCTATACCTATAACGTGAGCACACACCTTCTTTAGTGTACGAGAGGTCAAATCACCTGACAAATCATTATAGGCAGCACCCTGCGAACGGTTGAAATGGACCATATAGTAGAAGTCCATACTATTGTGAGAATTAATTTTCATAGTCGAGCCCACACACAGTCGCAAGCGGTTGATATAGTTATCGTACTCCAACGCTTCGCTGAGGCGATTATTCACCGCAGCAGGAGCATTGAGCGTATGGTATAGTTCAGCATAAGCATAAGGTTTCCATCGCGATGCGTTACGGTAGTCAGCCTTAAGTCGTGTACGCAGTGTGGTAAATGGGTTGGGAGTTACAAAGTCGTCGGTATCATAAGAGCGCACCACAAAACGAACTCGCTCTCTCAACGATAGGTCAAATCTACCCACCGATAGTTTACCGATAACTGCCAGATTAAAACGATGTTTTACCTTCCATAGTTCATCACCTTTGCGCTCGTTGACAAACACATACTCGCCCTCAAAACCCAAGTGTCGCCAAGGCGAATAGTCGAGTGTAAAGGCCGACAGCATCTTATCCAACTGCGAAAAACTCTCCTTCGTACGGAGCTGCTCGCTCCAGGTAAGTTTCAGTTTCTCGGCAATGGGAATCTCCAACGCCAAACGAAAACGTCCCTGCAAATCGCTATCTTGGCTCTCGGCAAGTGGCACACTACCTACACCCTGAGCCTGCGCAACCACAGCACCCACAATAAGCGCGACACTCAACACAACTCTTCTAATAAATACTCTCTTCCTCATCATAAATCTTTTCTTACACATATTTATTATTTACTCTCCATTCAAAAACAACGCCACCCGCATAGAGTGGCAATTGTTATATAGCTATGAGATTATCTTATCTCTACCACTTAAACTTGTAGTCGAGACAAAATACGTGGGCAAGTCCCTTGGTATGCCTCCACTCTTTTATATCGCCAGCATTTGCTTTGTATCGGGCATCGTAGGACTGGTTCAGATGCAGCATATAGTATATATCAATACGGTTGGTCATATTGATTTTATACTCTGCGCCCACTGCAAAACGTACGCGACTAATATAGTTTTCTGAATCTAATGGGTTCTCCTTATAGTTCTCGACTGGAGCTGGAGCATTGAGAGTGGTATATAGCTCAGCAAATGCATATGGCTCCCAGCGCGACTGGAACACATCGTAGGCCACCTTGAAGCGCGAACGCAACGAGAAGAATGGATTGGCGTGCTCGTACTTGCAGATTGAGTCACCACGGAACTGTACACGTACACGCTCACGAAGCGAAAGCTTCACTCGACCCACGCGATACATACCCGTTACGTCGAGGTTCACGCGATGACGGATACCCCACTTCTGCACTTCCTCTTCCTCATCAAGTTGATTCACAAGTGAGTAACCAACACCAACACGCAAGTAATCGATAGGCTTGTAGCTGACACCCACACTCGAAACAATCTTATCCAAATCACTGAAGTTGTTATGGAGTCTCACCTGCTCATCCCACGTGAAGTCCCACTTACCGAATCTATCGAGCGGAATCTCTAATCCAGCACGGAAACGGCCCTGGATATCATTATTGGTTATCTCGGTAGGAGGTATAATCTCCTCCTGTGCCTGCACCGCAAAAGGCACAGCCAAGAGTATCATCAGACAAATAGTTTTAATCGTGTGTTTCATAGTTGTAGTATTTTATGTTTCACTCTTTGCTTCTTATCTCAACTTGCAAGATTACTCTTCGATGGTGCAAACCTACAGCGTAATTCTGTAAAGAAATTGAAATTTGGAGACTCCGAGCAAAAAAATTCACTTTTTCACTGCAGCACCTACTGGATAAACTGGTTAGGTTTTGAGATATGGTCAACCGAATTACTCTCGCCAGGGCCAAGCTCGTAATAGACCTTGATAAATGCCACATCACGCAAGAAATCGACATGTCCTACCTCAATCTTCTCGATCTTCAGACCCAAACGAGCCTCCAGGTCAGCCAAGAGTTCTGCACGGCGCTCGGGGACAATCAAATCAATCTTCTCATAGATAACCAGCTTCGCCGAGGTATGACGCAGTAACAGCCTACCTTCCAGCAACCACAACAACCCGAGAACCAAACCGTTAGCCGCAAACAACTCAGCATAAGAGATATTCAATGCCAGACCATTGATGACCGATGTTGCGATAATCACAAACAGATAGGTCATCTCTCTGACTGGTACCGTTTCGGTACGGTAGCGCATCACACCAAAGATAGCAAACAGACCCAGCGTGAGGCCTATCTGCACACTTACATTCTCCATCAAGAAGATGAGCAAGAACATTGCAGACGAGAAGAGCATAAACGTAAGCACATAATCCTTACGCTGGCTCTTCGTATAGTAGCAGAAACGCACTATAAGCCACGAAACCAACAGGTTGAAGGCAAAACGAATCAGCAGATGGGTCAAGTTGTGCGCATCATAGAGAGGCACACCCAAAAACGAAATCTGCGATGTAATCTCATAACCGAACTCCTCGGCAATCGAGGGATCATACTCCAAAAAATCTTGTTGTATCATAAGCTTTCAATTTTATTCGTTATTATTTTTAGGAAAAGGTTGTTCAATGGCTTTGTTCACCAAACGAAGCTTGCGTTTGAAACGGTTCTTCTTAACCTCGGGAGTGGTAAGTACCACGCCAAGACAATACTTGCTCACCTTGAGCTGCTTGACTCTCAAATCCAGCATAATCTTCTTCATCGGCGAATAGCACATACCATCCTGCTTGAGCTCGACGATAACCATACGCTCCACGCCTGGCGAGAGGTTTTGGCCCGTACGCAGGTTCTCGAATCGTACGTTAAAGTCGATGGTAAGTCGCTCGGTGTGAGCGTGATTTACAAGAGTGATGCGCTCGAAGCGAGTGATAAGCGAAGGTAACAAATCCGCAATCGGATATGCCGAGTGCTGCTCCATATACTCACACGCCTGAGCTGAAGCGCGAAAGTCGAGAAACACCTCTCTGTCGATTACCGTACGGCGTTTCTTGGTGCGACCACGATTGGTCTTGTTCTTCACCTCAACAAACGAGAGCATAGTCTCGATATATGTACGTGTACGTATCTTCTGACGCGAAAGTTTACGGTTGTGGTGAACGGTATACATCTCCCACGACGGAGTGTCATAATAGAGAGTCTCGTAACGTGCAGCTCGCACATCACCTATAACCTGCACCGAATATTCACCCACCGCACGACGCAACAACTCCAAGCAGCACTCCTCACTGAGCACATACTTCGTATCGACGCGATTCATCAGCTTGATGGCTGACATCTCATCGAGCGTGATGGTTGGCATCGACTGCCACACATCTAATGTATTGAGCTGCTCAAAGGTCATAGCGGCCTTATTTTAGCGGTTAATACAATGAAAACTGAGCCTAAGGCTCATAAATAAGCATACTAATAGGGGAAGGAGCAGCCTGCGCTAATCCTCAAACACATACTCGAAAATCTTTACGGTGTAGAGTTTTCCGTTGGGCAGATAGTTATACTGCTTGTGCTTGGTGCCATCTTCGTTGTACTCATACTTACGAATACGCGAAGGCTTGTTGCGATGATCATAGACAACCTCGCGGATAATCATATCAGTCTTGGGGTCATACTCGCAAGTGATGCGTTCAATCTGACCAAACTGATTGTACTCCACCTCTTCGATTTTACGACCCTCAGAATCGTAAACAGTGAGGTGGTCGAGCCAGCGGCTCTTTTTACTGGAGTCGGTATTCCACTCCTTAACGGTAAGATTCTTGCGTTTGGCTCGTTTGGCCAAAGTCTCTGGGCTTAGAGCCTGTGCCATTACTCCCTGAAGGGAGAAAAGCGCAACGGTCAATAGTAAAAATCTCTTCATAACGCCGAAAAAAAGTTTTTAGGTTAGGTTTAGTAGGGTCGCTCGGCGTGACTCAAAACGACCTATGCACAAATTTAGTGTTTTTTCTTAAAAAACCAATCATCGTCACACCTTTTTCTCAAAAAATTTAGTCAAAACAGTAGCCACAGCAACATATTTTGACTTTTCCGACTCTTCTGTTTGGTACGAAATGTGCCTCTGGTAAAATATTGTAAAACCAATATATGATTTCTCAGTTATGAAAGTAAAGTTTTTAGCTATGGCAATCAGTATCATTATGGGTGAGCTCTGCTTCAGCTCGCTCTCAGCATCAGCCTGCACAGGCATAGCACTCAGCTCGGCAGATGGCTGTCATATTCAGGCTCGCACAATCGAGAACGCCACCGAGCCACTCCCCAGCCATTGGGTGGTGATTCCACGTGGTCACAAAATTCAATCATTCACACCCTCAGGTCGCAACGGCCTATCTTTCGAAGCCAAATATGGCATAATTGGACTTACGGTCGTACGCGAAGAGTTCATAGCCGAAGGCATCAACGAAGAGGGACTCTCGGCAGGCCTATTCTTCTTCCCAGACTATGGCAGTTATCAGAAGTATGAGCCATCGCACAACGCCATCACACTTGGTGATTTGCAGGTTGTTACTTGGATGCTTTCTCGTTTTGCCACAATAGACCAACTCAAACAAGGCATCAAAGAGGTTCGTATTGTGGGACTCGACAAGACGGCTGTCGTGCATTGGCGCATAGGAGAGAGATCGGGGCGACAGGTTGTGATGGAGATTGTAGATGGCAAGGTGGAGTTCTTCGAGAATACAGTGGGAGTAATTACCAACTCACCAGGATTCAAGTGGCACCTTACTAATCTCAACAACTACATTAATCTCTACCCTGGCTCAGCCGCCGATCACAAACTCTCACAGCAACCGCTCCACCCGATAGGTGGCAACTCTGGATTTCTGGGTTTACCGGGTGATGCCACTCCACCATCGCGTTTTGTGCGAGCTGCATTCTATCGTGCCACAGCGCCACAACAGCCTACAGGTGAACAGACTATCCTGCAAGCCTTTCATCTGCTTAATAATTTCGATGTGCCCATCGGCATAGAACATCCCGCAGGCAAAGCTCCCGATATGCCGAGTGCTACGCAGTGGACATCGGCCATCGACCTCACTCGTCGACGAGTATACTACAAGACAGCTTACAACAATACCATCCGCTGTATCGACCTTGCGCAGATTGACTTCACTCGCATACGTTACCAATCACACCCACTAGACAAAGAGCAACACCAACCGATTAAGAACCTTTTGATATATTAAAAGCACTTGGCCAAGCATTTTTTTGCCTCCATTACCCTATAATTATGGAAATATGATTATCTTTGTGGCCTAAAACAGAGATAAATTTATGGCAGACAATTCAATACTTATACGCCTCGATGGTCTTAAACTCAAATATGAAGAGATTGGCCAGAAGCTTACCGACCCAGAAGTGATTGCCGACGTGAAGCAGTTTATTCAGCTCACCAAGGAGTACAAGGAGTTGGAGCCCATCATCGAGACTTCAGAGCGTTTCCGCACCGCTATTGCTAACCTTGCCGAGGCGAAGGATATCCTCGCTAACGACAAGGATGAGGAGATGCGTGAGATGGCTCGCTTAGAGATTTCAGAGCTTGAGCCCGCCCTGGAGAAGATGGAGGAGGATATCAAACTTCTGCTTATCCCTAAAGATCCACAGGACGACAAGAATGCTATTGTCGAGATTCGCGGTGGTACCGGTGGCGACGAGGCAGCTATCTTTGCTGGCGACTTGCTCAGAATGTATACCAAGTATATCGAGTCAAAGGGCTGGCGTTATGAGATTACATCATTCTCAGATGGTACAGCCGGAGGCTATAAGGAGGTAGTATTGAAGGTTACAGGCCAGAGTGTATATGGTACTTTGAAGTATGAGTCGGGTGTACACCGCGTGCAGCGTGTGCCTCAGACCGAGACTCAGGGTCGTGTGCATACATCAGCTGCTTCAGTGGCCGTATTGCCCGAGGCTGAGGAGTTTGATGTGGAGATCTCGATGAACGACATCCGCAAGGATATTTTCTGTGCATCGGGTCCTGGTGGTCAGTCGGTGAATACTACCTACTCGGCTATCCGTCTTACCCACATTCCAACAGGTATCGTGGTGCAGTGTCAGGATCAGAAGTCACAGCTCAAGAACTTCGACAAGGCTTTTGAGGAGTTGCGTACACGCGTCTTCAACCTTGAGTACTCGAAGTATTTGGACGAGATTGCATCTAAGCGTAAGACAATGGTATCAACTGGTGACCGTTCGGCTAAGATTCGTACATACAACTACCCTCAGGGCCGAATCACCGACCACCGTATCAACTACACAATTTACAACCTCTCTGCCTTTATGGACGGTGACATTCAGGATTGTATCGATCACCTGATCGTAGCTGAGAATGCCGAGCGTTTGAAGGAGAGCGAATTGTAGTCGACCCGCAGAGCAACAACTGCACAGGAGCAACAACTGCACAATAGTATATATTTATATATATTATATCAACCTGCCCCACCACATCGGTGAGGCAGGTTTTTTATTTGAAATTAGACTCTGCCTCAACAAAAAAACCACCCCTTAGAGGAGTGGTTTTAGGAAACTATATGAGGTATTGTTTACTTTACAACGCCAACGTAGTTGTGTGGTGTGATAGCACGAAGCTCAGCCTTCACGCTCTCTGGTACGTCCAACTCCTCAACAAACTCCTTGATAGTCTGCTCGGTGATGTGACCACCCGTACGAGTCAAAGCCTTCAAAGCCTCGTATGGATTAGGATATGCCTCACGACGCAAGATTGTCTGCATAGCCTCGGCAACAACTGCCCAGTTATCCTCCAAGTCGGCAGCCAAAGCCTCCTCGTTCAAGATAACCTTACCCAAGCCCTTCATAAGCGAAGCAAAACCGATGAGTGAGTGAGCAACAGGCACACCAACATTGCGCAACACTGTAGAATCGGTCAAGTCACGCTGCATACGTGAGATAGGCAACTTAGCAGAAAGGTGCTCATAGATAGCATTTGCGACACCGAAGTTACCCTCTGCATTCTCAAAATCGATAGGGTTAACCTTGTGAGGCATAGCCGATGAACCTACCTCGCCCTTCTTTACCTGCTGGCGGAAATACTCCATAGAGATATAGGTCCACATATCGCGAGCAAGGTCGGTAAGAATAGTGTTGATACGCTTCAAAGCATCGAACGTAGCCGCCAAGTTATCGTAGTGCTCAATCTGAGTTGTGTACTGCGCACGCACCAAGCCGAGTGAATCAACGAAATTGTTACCAAACTCCACCCAGTCAATCTCAGGATAAGCTACATTGTGAGCATTGAAACCGCCGGTAGCACCACCGAACTTAGCCATAGGCTCGACATCCTGCAAAAGGTCAATCTGACGCTCCAAGCGCTCTACAAAGACCTTAAACTCCTTACCCAAACGGGTAGGCGATGCAGGCTGGCCGTGGGTGTGTGCCAACATAGGAACCTCCTCCCACTGCTCTGCCAAAGAGTAAATCTTGTCAACCAACTCATGCAAAGCAGGCAAATAAACCTCACCCAAAGCCTCCTCCAAAAGAAGTGGAGTGGCAGTGTTGTTGATATCCTGCGATGTAAGACCAAAGTGTACAAACTCGCGATAGGCGTTAAGACCCAACTCCTCAAGTTTCTCCTTCAAGAGATACTCCACTGCCTTTACGTCGTGGTTTGTTACGCTCTCAATCTCCTTAACGTGCTCGGCATCGGCCATAGTGAACTCGGTATAGAGTTTGCGCAACTCATCGAAAGCCGACTCGGGTACACCTGCCAACTGAGGCAAAGGCAACTTGCACAAAGCAATGAAATACTCTACTTCTACTCGTACACGATAACGAATCAAAGCATACTCTGAAAAATATCCCGACAAGGCTGAAGTCACACGGTTGTAGCGACCATCAACAGGCGAGATTGACATTAATTGATGTGAAATTGACATAATATATTACTCTAATTATTCGTTTAATTCCTAAAAACAGGTTTATTTGGCATCAAATTTAACACTTTTTATCCATACTCGAAACATATATTTCAACAAATGGGCTTTTTTTTGTAGATTTGCACTGTTTTCAGCTTAGTTAACTATACGACATGAATATCTTCACTATCATATTTGACTCCATAGTGGGTTTCATCAGGCGCAATCCGCTTATGATAACCATCATCATTATGGTAGCTATCTTTGCCCCTTCGCTATTTGGTGCGGCATTGATAGGTTTGCTCATTGGAGCTCTGTTGCTATTGCTCATTCCGCTATTCGTATTCTGGCGATTATATCGTCAAGCACGACGTATAGAGCGTGAGGGTGGCAAGGCAAAAGGCGGATTTGGTGACTTCCACACCTTCTTTGACGGCGTTGGTGGCGACAACAGAGGTGGCTACTGGAACTCTCGCCGAGGAAGAGGAGGCTTTGGAGGCTTCTCTCGAGGCTTTAACAACACTCAGCAGAATCCCAACGAGGGCGATGTGAAGGTATATACTACTTCTGAGCAACCACAAAAGCGCGTAAACGACAACGTAGGTGACTATGTGGATTTCGAAGAGGTAAAGAGTGATAAATAATCCCATACTGAAAGCAACAAAATAACCATACATAGTAAGAAATGTTTCATTTGTTTGAATCAGTTGGCCGCTATACTCTGCTGATGCAGAAAGTCTTCTCACGACCCGAGAAGGCTAGTATATATCGCCAGCGAATACTCAACGAGCTCGAATCGCTCGGACTAAACTCTATCGGTCTGACGGCTATTATATCGGTATTTATTGGTGCAGCCGTTACGCTGCAGATGGCCATCACCCTCGAATCGCCATTCATTCCCGAGTTTATGATTGGTTACGCCACTCGTGAGGTTATGATTTTGGAGTTCTCATCAACGGTTGTAGCGCTGATTTTGGCAGGTAAGGTTGGCTCAAATATCGCATCAGAGATGGGTACAATGCGTATTACCGAACAAATTGACGCTCTGGAGATTATGGGTGTTAACTCAGCATCATATCTGATTTTACCAAAGGTGATAGCAACTGTATTTTTCTTCCCATTCCTGGCTATCTTCAGTATGCTGATTGGTATTGCGGGAGGTTACGGCATTGCATCGGCTACGGGCATTATGAACGTATCGAACTATATCGACGGATTGAAATACTATTTCTACGTCAGCGAGATATGGTACGCTCTCACCAAGATGGCGTTCTTTGCCTTCTTTATCACCACCATCTCGGCCTATTGTGGCTACTATGCTAAGGGCAACTCGCTGGAGGTAGGTAAGGCCTCTACTCAGGCTGTGGTGATTAGCTCCATCGTGATTATGATTTGCAACCTTGTATTAACTCAAATTTTGCGCACGTGATTAAAGCACTCAATGTTATCAAATCGTTTGAGGGTCGTACTATCCTCAACAACATTACGGCTGAGTTTGATTCGGGTCAAACCAACCTTATCATTGGTCGCAGTGGCTCGGGCAAGACCGTGCTGCTAAAGAGTTTGGTGGGTCTGCACGATGTGGACGAGGGCGAGATATGGTACGACGATATATGCTACTCGAAGCTCAACTTCAAGGCCCGCAAGGCTATCCGTAAAGATGTGGGTATGATTTTCCAAGGTGGAGCTCTACTCGATGCTTCGACCGTAGCGGAGAATGTGAAGCTCCCACTCGACCTCTTCACCGAGCAATCTGAGGAGGAGAAGATGGAAAGAGTAAATCTCTGCTTGAAGCGTGTGAATCTGGAGCACGCACACCACCTCTACCCATCGGAATTGAGTGGCGGTATGGTCAAGCGAGCAGCCATTGCGCGCGCTATTGTGATGAACCCCAAGTATCTCTTCTGCGACGAGCCCAACTCGGGTCTCGACCCACAGACATCGATTGTGATTGATAACCTGATTTACGACATCACCAAAGAGTATAACATCACAACCATCATCAATACCCACGACATGAACTCCGTGATGGAGATAGGCGAGAAGATTGTCTTTATCTATGAAGGTAACAAGTGGTGGGAAGGCTCGAACAAGGATATTCTCCATTCGGATAACAAGGAACTCAATGACTTTGTTTTCGCTTCGGCTATGGCCAAGCGAGCAAAAGCTAACCGATAGATATCGGTAGCGAAAATATCGCCCAATGTTAAGTTAAAGAGAATTTTTACTTTTTTTCTTTTCCGAAATTTGCTTAATATACATAAAGTGTATATTTTTGCGGTGTTAATCGAGTAACAATAGAGTCACTCGGCTGAAAATAACTAAGACACGAAGTTTTATTACATAAATTACAAAACAAATTATGGCACAGATTAAGATTGGTATCAACGGTTTCGGACGTATCGGCCGTATGGTATTCCGTGCAGCTTGCACTCAGACAGAGAAGTACGATGTAGTAGGTATTAACGACCTTTGCCCAGTTGAGTACTTGGCTTACATGCTTAAGTATGACACAATGCACGGTCAGTTTGATGGTACTATCGACTTCGATACAGAGAAGAACCTTTTGATCGTTAACGGTAAGGCTATCCGCGTAACTGCTGAGCGCAATCCTGAGGATTTGAAGTGGAACGAGGTAGAGGCTGAGTACGTAGTTGAGTCAACTGGTTTGTTCCTCACAGCTGAGAAGGCTGAGGCTCACATCAAGGCTGGTGCTAAGTACGTAGTTATGTCAGGTCCTGCAAAGGATAAGACTCCTATGTTCGTATGCGGTGTTAACACTAACACATACGCTGGTCAGACTATCGTTTCTAACGCTTCTTGTACTACAAACTGCTTGGCTCCTATCGCTAAGGTTTTGAACGACAACTGGGGTATCGCTGATGGTTTGATGACAACTGTTCACGCTACAACTGCTACTCAGAAGACAGTTGACGGTCCCTCTTTGAAGGACTGGCGTGGTGGCCGCGCTGCTGCTGGCAACATCATCCCTTCTTCAACTGGTGCTGCTAAGGCTGTAGGTGTAGTATTGCCCGAGTTGAACGGTAAGTTGACAGGTATGGCATTCCGCGTTCC
>JAZQVY010000015.1:0-9115 GCA_045632085.1 Alistipes sp.
CACATACATCAAAACAAGTTACCATAAAATTCCGATTTATCGGTGCAAAGATATATAAATCATTTGAATAATATAGTGGCAATACATAGTAAATACTTTTTTCCATTATTTGTCGATTTTTTCAATCCACGGCATATTATTGGGGTCGGGAACAATCTCCCTCAACTCCCAAATGCGCCCCAAGTCACGCAGGTACTTGTTCGAGAATAGAATATCATAGGGTACCAGGCCTGATAATCGACTGATTATCAGGCTTTTTTGTTTTCTGTTTCGTGCAATAATCGGCTATAGTCGCTCGCATTTTCATCTCAAAAAAATCTAATCGTTTTATGAAACACCAAAATGGGTGGTTGTGATTTTTTTTGCAGTTTTACTTTGATTTGGCGTTTTTTGTTGGCGATAGAGTGGTTGAAGAGCGAAAAATGTTGCTCTAGAAAGAGAAAAATCGTATATTTGTAGAAACATTAACTTCAAACTACAATGAAACGCATACTTATTTTACTCTTTGTTTTGGCCCCTTGTCTGGTTATGGCTCAGAAACCCAAGCAGGATTCACTCAGATTATTATTCATCGGTAATAGTTATACTTATTACAACGACCTGCCTCAAATGGTCTACGAGATAGCCAAGAGCCAAAAGCGTAAGCTCTCGGTGAAAAGTGTCACAAAGGGTGGTGAGAAACTATCTGGTCACCTCACGAATCAGAAACTGCGTGAGATGCTTATCTCGGAGCATTGGGACTATGTGGTGTTGCAGGAGCAGAGCAGTACTCCCGCTAAGCCGACTGATGTAGTGATTAAGGAGTCGTACCCTGCGGCAAAGTCGCTCGATAGCCTTATTCACATTGGCTCGCCCAAGGCGAAGACTATATTTTATATGACGTGGGGCCACAAATACGGCACTACTCACGCGATAGAAAATTATCCTATGGCATATACCTATGAGGGTATGCAGGAGCGTATCAAGACCAGCTATCTGGAGATGACCTACCGCAATAATGCGTGGTGTGCCCCTGTTGGTATGGCGTGGCAGAGGGTTCGCCAAGAGCGCCCCGATTATCAGTTGTACATCTCGGATTGTTCGCATCCCTCAAAATTGGGCACTTATCTTGCTGCAAATGTGATATATGCAACATTGTTTGGCCAGCCATTTCAAACTAAATATACGGCAGGGTTCCTTAGCGAAAAGGCTGAATACATTCAGCAGGCAGCCCAGAAAACTGTATTGGAAAACAAGGCCATTCTTAATATAAAGTAGGAGGGTCGTGAGCATTGTTGCGAAATATTTGTATATTTGTAGATAACAACCAATTTTATTTGTCAAAAGTATACTATTTGACTTGCGTCACTCTTAATAAATTGAGGCGGCAAATGGTTATGAAGAATTAGTTAAGAGACTATGACTGCTCTGTATGAAGATATAATTTTCGGGCCGGTGCGTTCGCGCCGACTAGGTTTGTCGCTGGGGGTGAATCTTCTGCCTGTGAGTTCGAAGTTATGCAGCTTTGATTGCATCTACTGCGAGTGTGGTTGGAACGATGAACATAAGGGTGCACGTAGATTTAATTCGCTCGACGATGTTAAGGAACTTTTGCAGGCGACTCTGCAGCGTATGGTGGGCGAGGGTACTCCGCCCGATGTGATTACATTTGCCGGAAACGGAGAGCCTACCATGCATCCCGAATTTGAGAAGGTTATAGATGCTACAATAGCTTTGCGTGATGAGTATTGCCCATCGGCCAAAGTGTCGGTGCTGAGCAACGCCACGCAGATTCATCGCGAAGATGTACGCCGTGCTTTGAGTAAGGTCGATAATAATATCCTCAAACTCGACTCGGCTTTTGATTCTACCGTTGCTCTTATGAATAAGCCTGCGGGCAACTATAGTGTGGAGCGTACGGTGGAGTTGCTGAAGCTCTTCAACGGCGATTTTATTCTGCAGACTATGTTCCTCAGAGGCGAGTACAACGGTCAAAGGGTTGACAACACCACCGAGGAGGAGGTTGCCGCGTGGCTCAAAATCGTTGGTGAGCTTTCGCCGCGTCAGGTGATGGTCTATTCGCTCGACAGAGATACCCCCTGCAAAACGCTCGAAAAGGTTGAGCGCGAGCAGCTTTTGGCCATTGCTCAGCGAGTGGAGGAGCTGGGAATCCGCTGCTCGGTAGCATAACAAGCCGTTGCTTTTTGCAAGTACGGCATAAAATCACTATTTTTGCACTATGGAGTCATTGCAACACATAGAATACGATTTGCTATATAAAGTCAATTCGCCTGCTGATTTGAAGCAACTCTCATTGTCGGAGTTGCCTCAGTATTGTCGTGAGTTGAGGCAATATATAATCGAGGAGTGCTCGAAAAACCCAGGTCACTTGGCATCGAGCCTCGGTGTGGTCGAACTTACAGTAGCGCTTCACTATGTTTATGATGTGCCTATGGACAAACTCGTTTGGGACGTGGGTCATCAGGCATATGCCCATAAGATTATCACCGAGCGTCGCGATCTCTTCCCCACAAATCGTAAGATGGGTGGCATAAGTGGTTTCCCTCGTATGGCCGAGAGTAAGTATGATTCGTTTGGCGCAGGTCACTCATCGACATCTATCTCTGCTGCTTTTGGTTTGGTGAAGGCTGCCGAGTTGTGTGGTGAGAAGAACCACGTGGTAGCAATTATCGGCGATGGTGCGATGACAGGCGGTTTGGCTTTTGAGGGTCTTAACAATGCTGGCGACAAGAGCGATAAGAAGAGTAATATTTTGGTTATACTCAATGATAATGAGATGGCTATCGACCAGGCGACTGGAGCTTTGAAAAGCTATCTCATGCGCGTCTCTACTTCGCGACACTATAATCGCTTAAAGCGCCGTCTGTGGCGTCTGTTTGCACACGTGCCATCTCTATTGCGATTCTGTCAGAAGGTTGGTAATGCCATCAAGCAGGGTTTGTTGCAGAATAGCAACCTCTTTGAGAGCTTAAATTTCAGATATTTTGGTCAGGTTGATGGCCACGATGTAAATGAGCTTGTGAGAATCCTTAAGGCTTTGAAAGATATCAATGAACCTAAACTCTTGCACATCATCACCACCAAGGGTAAGGGTTACACCCCTGCTGAGGATAACCAGTCGGTATGGCACGCTCCGGGCCGTTTCAATCCCGAGACAGGCGAGCGCATACCATCGAAGGATTCAGCATCGAGATATCAGGATGTATTTGGTGAGACTCTGTTGGAGCTTGCCCGCAAGAACGATAAGATTGTAGGTATAACCCCTGCTATGCCATCGGGTTGCTCGATGAATATTCTGATGCGTGAAATTCCTGAGCGCTGCTTCGATGTGGGTATCGCCGAGGGTCACGCCGTGACATTCTCTGCTGGCTTGGCCGCAGGAGGTATGCATCCAGTATGTAATATCTACTCGAGCTTTATGCAGCGCGCCTACGATAATGTTATTCACGATGTTGCATTGCAGAATCTGCCAGTAACCTTCTGCCTTGATAGAGGTGGCTTGGTAGGCGAAGATGGTGCTACGCATCACGGTGTATTCGATTTGGCCTACTTCTCGTGTGTGCCAAATATGATTGTGGCATCGCCTATGAATGAGCTAGAACTTCGCAATATGTTGTACTCGGCAATAGATACCCCAACACCATATGCTATTCGCTATCCACGAGGTTGCGGTATGGGCGTTGAGTGGAAGGAAAAGCCATTCGAAATGATTGCAACAGGTAAGGGTCGCGTTATAAAATCGGGTGACGATGTGGCGGTGCTTACAATAGGTCCGGTAGGAAACTTTGCGTCGGAGGCTATTAGCCGTATTGAGGCTGCAGGTAAGGCCACTGTGGCACACTACGATATGCGTTTTGCAAAGCCGTTAGACGAGGAGTTGTTGCACGATATTGGCAAGAAGTTCCAGCGTGTGATAACCGTTGAGGATGGCGTGCTACGTGGAGGCGTGGGTGAGGCCATTGTGAAGTTCTTCAATGATAATGGTTACTCTCCAAAAGTTAAGAATCTCGGTATCGAGGACCGCTTTATTGAGCACGGCACGCCAGCACAGCTCTATGCTTTGTGTGGATACGATGCAGATGGTATAGAGAAGAGCATTAACTCGATGTTGTAATGAAGGGACTTGTCGTCACACTGCTGTTGGTGGCCTCGTGGCTTGGAGTTTCGGCCCAGCAGTTATCACTATCTATAGAGGAAAAATTCAATGTAGCTCAACTTCTGCCTGAGAGTGTGGAGGTTGCAGGTTCGTCGCAGGGTATGGCAATATGGGGCCGTTATGCCTTTTTGATGCACGACAAGGGTCAATGTGTGGTTGTGGATATACGTCGCGAGAAGTATGTAAATACGTTTATTATGGACGGCAATACAGGCCATTGCAATAATGCCTCTTTTGGCAACGAGTACTACAATCGTCAATCTCGTTTCCCACTATTATACGTTACAGAGTGTCGTGGCGACAGAGTTTGTTATGTGAACGATGTGTCGCTCAATGGCTCACGACTAGTGCAGACAATTATATACGATGGCAGCGAGATTACAGGCCCCAGCGATTGGGTAGTGGATCGCAAGCAGAATAGAATATACCTCTATTGCACCATTGGCAAGATGCGAATGCTCAAAGCTTTCCATCTGCCACGCCTGAGTGATAGCGACGAGAACGGCGAGGTGCACCTCAAGGCTGAGGATTCGCTCGCGTCCATCCCTCTCGGTGCTATTGCTATCCCTCAGGGAAGTCTTATAAAGGGTCGTTATGCTTATCTGCCCGACGGCTTGCCATCGCGTGAGCGCCGATTGCACATTGTCGATATCATCAGTTGTCAGAAGGTTGCTAACTTCGACCTGAATCATATCCCATATGAGCCCGAGGGTGTTGCAAGCAAGGGCCGCAAGCTCTATCTCTCGTTCCATACTCCTCGCGATGTTAGAGCCAATAGAGTCTATCGTTTCAAGGTGGAGCCTTCGAAATAATCAGCCTATTCTGCATTGAAAATCAGGGCGCTCGTGTCGTATCCACGTTCACGGGCCAGTCCGACTATGTGGTTAATCACGTCGGCTGGCAGCTGCTTCTCGCGCGATAGAATCCATAAATATTTTGGCGTGCTGCTGCCGACCAATACCCACTTCCCATCTTCGGCCATAGCCAATATGTTGTAATCTGCATAAAAGAACATAAAGAATGAGACCCGCAGGCGTCCTGCTTGTGAGGTGATTTTTCCTCGTCCTATGGTCTCGTGATATTTGCCATCGCGATAGCCACTGTTGACGATCTGGATCTTGCCGTCGGGCAATAGTGAATAGTTGGCTTCGACATCGGTTAGACCCCGCTCGAAGCGATTGTCAAGGCGAGCAATCTCGTACCAGCGACCCATATATTTCTCTAGGTCGAGAGAGGTGATAGTTGTGGTATTCACCTGTTTTCGGCTCTCCGCATATGCCGTCAGTGCAAAAATTAACATAGCCAAAGCCAATAGCATAGTCCTTTGTGAGTGTTTGTTCATAACTAAAATGTTTTTCACTCCGTACTATGCAATAACCGTACAAAAAAAATGAGCGACCAAATTATGGCCGCCCAAAAAGAATATACCAAGGCTGGTAGATTAGTAAGTCATTACAGGCTCCATCTCCTTAGCCTGGTCGATCATCTTCTGAAGCTCGCTCTCAGAAGGTACGCGATTAACAAGGTTCTTATCCGCATTTACCTCCTCCATCTTTGCCTGCAAATTAGCAGCTACTCGGTGGCGGAACTCCTTAACAGTATCAACGCCGGCAGCCTCCAGCAACTCTGCAAACTGAGGACCAACGCCCTTGATACGGAACAAATCGGCGTGGTTTGTCCAGCGAAGAATAAGTTTCTCGCTAATCTCTGTCTTCTCAGCCATCTCCTTGCGACCCTTAGCCGAAGCGCACGCTGCGAGCAAATCTTCAGGTGTCTTAATGCCGGCTGCCTCCAATTTCGATGCATAAGTCTCGCCTATACCCTCGATGTCAATAATCTTGTATGCCATAGTAAATCAAATTAAGTTTAGTTTAGATCTTATAACAAAGATAAGAAAATATTGTGATAGTATCTATTTTCGGGCTAAAAAATTTGTTACTCGCAACGTTGTTTCGCTTTTTTTTGTAACTTTGAGTGGATAATTGGGGTATTAAGCCCACCACCGCACTCAAACTTATGGAGCGGATAAAAAACTTGCTAACAAATGAATGATAAGAAGTATCTCCTCAAAGAGGTGATTGACAAAGCATTAGAGTCGGATTTTTTAGAGCTTTCCAAGCGACTCTATAAGGGTAATCGTAACTGGGTATGCCCATTGGACGATGATATAAAGAGTGTGTTCGATCCGACCAAGAACAAACTTTTTGGAGATGGTGAGGCTATCCGTTGGGTTGCCTACGACCAGAATGGTGAGGCCGTGGGTCGTATTGCAGCTTTTTATAATAATGAGCAGGCGCACTCCTATGAGCAGCCTACGGGTGGTTGTGGTTTCTTCGAAGCTATCAATGACCAGCAGTTGGCCAATCAACTCTTCGATGCAGCCCGTATGTGGTTGGTGAGTCGTGGTATGGAGGCTATGGATGGTCCTATCAACTTTGGTTCGCGCGATTCGTGGTGGGGCCTTTTGGTGGAGGGCTATGAGTTCCAGCCACTCTATGCCAATGCCTATAATCCTCCATATTATAAAGAGCTCTTTGAGAACTATGGTTTCCAGAATTACTTCAATCAGTTTACATACCTCTGGAGGGTGTATGATGACGATATCAACCAGATAACTCACGATCGTGCAAAGCGATTGCAGAACACACCCGGTTATAGCTTCGCTTCTATCAAGGGTTTGAGCCTGGAGCAGGTGGCAGAGGATTTTCGTATTATCTACAACAAGGCTTGGTCGCTCTTTACAGGAGTGAAACCTATGTCGAAACAGGATGCGCAGCATATTATGGAGACTCTGCGTCCGATTGTCGACCCTAATATCGTATTCTTCTCATACTTCAATAATGAACCCATCGGATTCTTTATTATGGTGCCCGATATCAATCGTATTATCGGTCGCTTTAATGGTAAGCTTAACTTTTGGAACAAGCTGCGCTTGATGTGGGAGTTGAAGGTGAAGAAGAGTTGCGATCGTATCTTCGGTATTGTGTTTGGTGTTACTCCAGAGTTCCAGGGCAAGGGCGTTGAGTCGGGTATGATTCAATATGTCTACGAGAATTACATTCGCACCGACCGCAACAACTACAGAACGGTGGAGTTTGCATGGATCGGCGATTTCAACCCAGTGATGAATCGTATGATCCAGAGCTATGTGTGTGCTACACGCCACAAGATTCACACAACTTATCGTTACCTGTTTGACCGTACAAAACCATTCACACGCTGTCCACGTTTGGGCTTGAAGCGAGTGGAAAAGTAGGCGGTAACATCTCGCCCGGCGTAATTAGGCTCGCGAGAAGTTAGAAGGAAAATATTGTTGACAAAATAATAATCAAACATAAAAATACTATTCAAATGAAAACAACAGCTTTCACAAATTACCACATTGCAGCTGGTGCCAAGATGGCAGAGTTTGCAGGCTACAATATGCCCATCGAGTTTTCGGGCATCAACGACGAGCATATGACCGTGCGCGAGAAGTGCGGCGTGTTCGATGTGAGCCACATGGGTGAGATTTGGGTTAAGGGTGAGAAGGCTTTGGCTCTCTTGCAGCGCATCGCTTCTAACGACGTATCGAAGCTCTTCGATGGCAAGGTGCAGTATGCTACAATGCCTAATGGTAAGGGCGGTATCGTTGATGATATCCTTATCTACAAATTTAGCGACACAAAGTATATGCTCTGTGTTAATGCGGCTAATACCGACAAGGACTGGGCGCACATCTGCGCTGAGGGTGCAAAGATGGGTATGGAGCCAGGTAAGGAGTTGGAGAACGCTTCTGACAATATCGCTCAGCTCGCTATCCAGGGTCCTTTGGCTATGAAGCTCGTGCAGAAGATGTGCGACGAGCCAGTTGAGGATATGACCTATTACACATTCAAGCAGACTAAGTTGGCTGGTTGTGATGTAATCCTTTCGGCTACTGGTTATACTGGCTCAGGTGGTTGCGAGATCTATATGTATAATGCTGATGCCGCAACAATCTGGGAGGCTATGTGGAAGGCTGGCGAGGAGTTCGGCTTGAAGAATATCGGCTTGGGCGCTCGCGATACTTTGCGTTTGGAGAAGGGTTTTGCACTCTATGGCAACGATATCGACGACACTACATCTCCATTGGAGGCTGGACTTGGCTGGGTAACAAAGTTTGCCGAGGGTAAGGATTTCATCGACCGTGAGTTCCTTGCACAGCAGAAGGCCGAGGGCGTACAGCGTAAGTTGGTAGGCTTGAAAATGATTGACCGCGGTATCCCACGTCACGGCTACAAGTTGGCTAACTTGGAGGGCGAGGAGATTGGTGTGGTTACATCAGGTACAATGTCGCCAATGCTTAAGGTAGGTATCGCTCTTGGTTATGTTAAGAGCGAATATGCAGCGGTGGGTACTACAGTTGCAGTTGTTATCCGCGACCGCTTGTTGAAGGCCGAGGTTGTGAAGTATCCTTTTGTATAGGGTAGCACTCTAAGCACTGATTAAATATCTCCCGTACGGCCATTTGGTTGTGCGGGATTTTTTTGCAATGCGACGTCGCGCTCGATGTTTTTTTTGATACAAGAGAGTGCTGTAAATAGCTTTTTATAGATAAAAATACGCTTTGATGTGATTTTTTTTGGGAAAAACTTGCACGGTATTAAAAAAGACTCTATATTTGCACTCGCTTTAAGACACGAAGCATAAATGATGGTGCCATAGCTCAGTTGGTAGAGCAAAGGACTGAAAATCCTTGTGTCCCCGGTTCGATTCCTGGTGGCACCACAGCAAAGAAAAGTAAAACAACGTAAAATCCTGATTTTCAACGAAAATCGGGATTTTTTATTTTCCCCCAAAACGCAAAAAAGTGCGGTTCACGACCGCCTTTGGTGGAGCAAGAGGTGGAACAAACGGGTGTTCCAAACATCTCCACCTTGAAAGAGCGTTTTTCGCTGATTCACAACATTTTGCGTAGCGTTAAAACGGGTTCGAATT
>JAZQVY010000016.1:0-86549 GCA_045632085.1 Alistipes sp.
CATAAACAAACGAGAATGGTGGCACCTTACCACGTGCGAAGGTTGATGTAATCCACTTCTCAACATCAGTAGGAACAGCAATCTTCTGCGTTGCCTGCGCAAGAGCGTCATTCGGCATCAGTATAAACGCTGCTGCCAGACACACCACCAGGCGCAAGACTCTTTTCAAATTGGGTTTCATAGTTTTATTGTTTTGTTTTTTTAATCGTTACTCAATCAATCCCGCTGCCGCATCGGGGTTCTCCTTAAGCCAGCGACGATACAACTCGAAGAATGTAGGCGCATCGAGCAGTTCGATACGTGGCTCAAGTTCGTTGATTTTAGCCATCACCTCCTTGTGCCAGGTTGGGCTCTTCAAAATATCACGATACCAAGCAAATGGCGTTGGGTTGCGGCTCATCATATCCCACACTATAAACTCCGCATTCTTCTCTGGAGTCTGCACCAAATCATCACCCGAACGCAACACAGGCATATTACCGAACAGACGTGTACGAGGAGTCTTCTGAGGCACAATACCATCGGGGCTAAACGAAGCATAACAAGCCAAACCCTTCTCGTTCAAACCTGGAGCATAACCATCAATCACAAAACCGGTAATTGTCAAGCCCCACTTCTCGTACATAGGCTTGCAGTGAGCTGCCCAGGCATCCAATCCACAAGGGAGTCCCGACTCTCGTGGTTCTTGCAACATACCTGGCATAAGATATCCCGCGCCATTATCAGCAGCCGCAAAATAGTCGTTCACCGATGCAGTCTTACGGACATAATCCAAGACCATTGGAGCTCGTCGCGCCAACACAGGACTGATACACCACATCAGAGGCAAATCGCCCCTACCCTCATCGTTCCACAATCTAGGCAACACCGACGTAACCCACGAAGAGGCATCGTAATCACCCACATAGAAAATCATAAATTTCCTATCGCCAATTATTACCTTGCCATTCTCATCGAGATACCCTCGCTGCTTGAGTTCCTCTTCGCTTACCCACTTCTGTGGATAGCTCTGCTCCAGCGGGAAGTGCTGCCAAAAAGATGCGTTAGCCATAGCTCCATAACCAATCGCATCGGCATCCTTGAAAGCATTGTATGCACTTATGATTCGACTAAACTCCCACTCTGTTGCCACCGGCTCATGGCTACCGCCCACTCTTGTCGTATATTTATATGCCCACGCTGGGAAGCCGCCAATATGACAGAATTTCTGACCCTTATTGATACGATATGCTTCAGCGAGCATCTTCTTCAACGTAACCAAATCCTGACCAGCCTTCTGAGTAGGTTCATCGGTTGCAGGCTCGTCGCTCCAAGGAGACAGATCAAAGAAAAAGGCACGCTTGCTTACAAAGTAATCGTGATTGGTAAGACAATGGGCATTCATCACGCTACAACCAGCGTGGTCTCGCCAATACTGGTCTAGATAGTATCCTGCATACTCAGCATTACAACGATTTGAATCCATATAGTTGTGGATATACCACTCATATGCATCGTTCTTGGCCGAACCCGTACTCTTTTTGTCGGTCTGAGGGATAATACCCTCGCCTGTAAACATCGATGAGCCATCTTTGTTTACAAGCCACACCTTAACTTTCAATTCTGGGCCATTCAGAATCAATCGGCTGTACAAACTCTCAGGCGAGGTATCATATCGCACCGCAATCAGATTTTCCACACCTGCCACAGCCGATGCCACACACGATGTAGATGCAACATTCGAATCGTAGACTACAGCACCATTGATGTAATCTTTATAATCCTCCACCAACTTCACAACATCGTTGTAGACAACTGTATCACGTTCCGAGAGCCAACGCCCCTCCTCGCGATAATAGTTCCACCAAAAACGGTCCACCTCCAACTTATCGGCAACCACATACTCGATATAAATTTGGGGCGATTCACGGTTTACAATACCCTGCAACGTTGCCGTTGTATGCAACATATCCCACATATGAGGAAGATGCTCCTTATCCTTTGAATTATACTTTCTCAGATGTGTAAAATCCACATAAGCCACAGGATTGTCACCTTTGTCACACGATGGCAAAACAAACATTGCCGCCAACAATGTTGACATAATTATAAAAATTCTATTTATCATAATCTCGTCTAAAAATGTTTCTATACAAATATAGAGTTTTTTATTTGAAATCACTATCTTTGTTATAATTAAAAACCCATCTATGATTATGGAAACATCAATTTACCTCATAATACTCGTTGTTGCATTGGTCGTGGCTCTTGCAATTTTCATCACATTGCATATCATTCAGCGTGGCAAGATTATGCAGCTCACCAACCAGATTATCGTAAACAAAGAGGAGTTGCAGATTGCAAATAACCATCTGCAGAGCGAGATAACTGCCCACCAGCAGACTCAACAGGCTCTACAAGAGGAGAAGATTGCCCACATTAAAATTGCAACCGAGCTGGAAGCCGAGCGTCGCTCAATAGACGACAAGGTACGTTCGCAGCAAGAGATGGAGAAGAGCCTACGCGAGGAATTCCGCAATTTGGCAGGTGATGTGCTGGGCGAACAAAGTCGCCGTTTCAAGCAGGAGAACCAGGAGTCTATTGACATCATCCTCAAACCCTTCAAGGATAATATCAGAGAGTTCAAGGAGCGTGTGGAGAGTATATACAGCCACCAAACCGAGCAGAGTGGAGAGCTAAAAAATGAGCTCAAACGCCTGATGGAGCTCAATGTGCAGATTACAACCGAAACCACCAATCTCACCAATGCTCTCAAAGGCAACTCCAAGGTACAGGGTGATTGGGGCGAGGTGATTCTCGAGACTATTCTCGATGGTTCAAACCTTATCCGAGGCGTACACTATCAGACCCAGCACAACATCAAAGATGAGCAGGGCAACAACCTGCGACCTGACGTGCTTCTCAATCTACCTAACAACAAGCAGATTATCATCGACTCAAAGGTATCGCTTACAGCATATGTAAACTCCTCGAAAGCTGAGACAGAAATAGAGCGCAAGGCAGCTCTCGCGGCCCATATAGCATCTATGCGACAGCACATCAAGGAGCTGAGTAGCAAACGTTACCAGCAGCTTGTTCAATCGCCCGACTTTGTTATTATGTTTGTCCCCAACGAGCCGGCATTCTTGCAAGCACTCCAAGAGGACCACACAATTTGGAACGATGCCTACGAAAAGAAGGTTATCATATCATCACCAACCAATCTATTTGCTCTACTGAAGATTGTCGATGACCTATGGCGACGCGATGACCAAAACAAGAACCAGGAGAATATCATCAAATATGGAGTTACCTTATACGAGCAGCTTGTAGCTTTCACATCGGCCCTCGAGGGGGTTGGAGCCGGCATCGACCAGGCTCGCGCCAAATATGAAGAGGCCTACAAACGCCTCTTTACGGGCAACAACAATATTGTCCGCACAGGCGAGCGCCTCCGCAAATTGGGCCTTCCCACTTCACGCCGACAGTCGCAGCGCATATTGGAGGAGTGCGAATCCGTAGATAGCGACAAACTAATTGAACAACAGAGTGAAAACTATGACGAAGAGTAATAATCAGATATTTTGGCAGCGCCTTGATGAGTTGCTGGCCACTTCCGAGATTGTAATCGACCGACCCAAAGGCTCACACCATCCTCGATTCCCAGAGATTGTCTATCAAATCAACTATGGCTACCTTGACTCCACCACATCAAATGATGGCGAGGGGCTGGACGTGTGGCTTGGCACTGCAGACGAAAAGCGCCTAAACGCAGTCATATGCACAGTTGACCTGGACAAACGCGATGCTGAGATGAAATTGATGGTCGGTTGCACAGATGAAGAGATGAAATACATCGAAGATTTCTACAACACCTGGCCCGACATGGGTGGCCACATAGTACATAGAGAGTAATCACACTTCATAAAAAGAAAGCCACAAAAGTTCAGAACGACTTTTGAGGCTCTCAATTTTATATGGCATTCAACTTGAGGTGAAAGCCAATCAACCTTATAGAGTATCTTTACTCATAGCGGCCGCTCTTCAGGCGATCAACCTCCTCACGAGTAAGGAAACGCCACTGGCCACGCTTAAGATTCTTCTTGGTAATACCGGCATAATACACACGGTCGAGCTTCTGCACTGTATAGCCGAGGTGCTCGAAGATACGACGCACGATACGGTTACGGCCAGAGTGAATCTCGATGCCTACCTCCTTCTTATTTTCGCTTACATAAGCAATCTCATCAGCATAGATCTCGCCATCCTCGAGAGTTATACCCTCGGTAATCTGCTCCATATCAGAGCGAGTGAGAGGCTTGTCGAGTGTCACCTGATAAATCTTCTTCTTCTCGAGTGATGGGTGTGTGAGCTGGCGTGTGATGTCACCATCATTAGTGAAGAGCAACAATCCCAAACTATTCTTATCCAAACGACCTACTGGATATATACGCTCTGTGCAGGCACCCTTAACAAGCTCCATAACGGTCTTGTCTGCGTGGGGATCCTCGAGTGATGTAACATAGCCCTTAGGCTTGTTCAACACCAAATAAACCTTCTTCTCACCCTGCACCTTCTCGTCGTTGAAACGCACCTCATCAGAAGGCATAATCTTAGTTCCGAGCTCGGTTACAATCACACCATTTACAGTCACCAAACCTGCTGTAATGAAATCATCGGCCTCACGACGTGAGCAGAGACCAGATTGAGCCAAGAAACGGTTCAAACGCATTGCACCATTCTGCTTTGCAGGGTTGTACTTTGGATAATCCTTTGGACGGCCATCATTCGAACGGAATGGCTTGCGACCACCCTTGAAACCACCCTTTGACTGATATCCATCACGACTCTTCGAGCCAAAACCACGACCCTCCGAACGCTGCTCCTGTGCACCATAAGATGAACCGAAGCTCTTCTTTGCTGGGCCACCTGCTGGACGATTGCCTGCTGCTGGACGGCTACCACGGCCGAAGCTTGCGCCATTCTGGTTGCGGCCTGCGCCACGGTGTGAACGCCCCTCACGCTGACCACGCTCCTCTGAGAATGAGTCGTTGCGCTTGTAATCCTCTCTCAGACGGTTGTCGGCCGAGAAGTTAGGATTATACGATGCTCTGCGAGCTGATGAATCACGGCGACCTGCGCCAAATTTTGATCCCTCGTTATCGGCCTCACGGCGAGGACGGGGAGAGTGCTCAACACGATCAGTAGATGTGGCACGCGAACGCTTGTCGCGACCAAAACGCGATACTGCGAAAGTTGAGTCTTGCTTAGTATTTTTCATAATTTTTTCTGTTTGACGGGCAAAGGTACGTTATTTTTTTTGATATCAAACAATTTGCAGACCATTTCGCCACGAAAAAACGCTTACTGTCAAAGATTAGCATATATTTCTTATCTTTGTATTACAAAACAAGAAACAATATGGGAATGAATCGCGAAATATTACGCATCGCCCTGCCCAACATTATCTCCAACATCACAGTCCCTATTATGGGTATTGCAGGAACAATGATTGCGGGCCATATGGGCAATTCGGTAGCCACCATCGGTGCGCTGGCCATCGGCGTATCCATCTTCAACTTCATCTACTGGAATTGCAGCTTTATCCGTATGGGTACCAGTGGCCTTACGGCTCAAGCCTATGGAGCAGGTGACAAACGCACCACCACACTGATGTTGGCTCGCGCACTACTCGTTTCGGTTGTAGTGGGATTTGGCGTGTTACTGTTGCAACGCCCAATTGGACTTGGGGCATTGAAGATTATGAACGGCAGCGAAATGGTGGCCGATTACTTTTTTGCTCGCGTGTGGGCCGTACCTGCAGGAGTATTGCTCTTTGGCCTGAACGGCTGGCTTACTGGTATGCAGAATGCTATTATCCCGATGATTGTAGCCGTAACGGTCAATATTATTCATATCGTGTGCAGCATATGGTTTGCTTTTGGCTTCGATATGAGCATTGTGGGCATCGCCTATGCTTCGGTTGTAGCACAATGGATAGGAGTAATTATCACAGCCATTTTCACCTGGAGTCACTTCAGAAAAGGATTTGTCAAAGTTAGTTGGGCCGAGGTGGTCGATGTGGCTGCTATGAAGGAGTTTTTCCTCATCAACCGCGATATCATTGTTCGTACACTTTGCATCGTGGCCACCTACACATTCTTCACTGCAGCTTCGGCTCGTATGGGCGACGACACAATCTTGGCGGTGAACACCATTTTGTTGCAACTCTTCACACTGTTCTCATATATGAACGATGGTTTTGCCTTTGCGGCTGAGGCTCTGACTGGCCGATTCATCGGTGCGAAAGACGAGCCCTCGCTTCGTGATGCGGTGAAGAAGTGTATGATTTGGTGCTTGGTGGTGGCATTTATCTATATAGGCGTGTATATTGGCTGGTGGCGAGAGTTGCTCTCACTGTTTATCAACGATGGCGCTGATGCCAATCTTCTTTTGGACTATGCGGGCCGATATATTGGTTGGATTATCGCTATTCCATTGGCCGCCGCTATGCCATTTGTTATGGACGGAATTATGGTTGGAGCAACCCGCTCACGCATTATGCGCGATTCGATGCTCTACTCCACTATCGCCTATTTTGCCCTATTCTATGCCTTCAAGCCGCTGATTGGCAACAACGCCTTGTGGTTGGCCTTCTCGTCGTATATGTTCCTTCGCGGAGCGTTGCAATACCTGATGTCGAGCCGCCTAAAGAAAATCTACGAGCAAGCACGATAATATGCAAAAAAAGCGAGAATCCTCAAAAATTCTCGCTTAACCTATCAAAATAAGCGCGGGCAACTTTATTATTAAAAGTTGATTGTCGAAACTACCCGCGCTGTAATAAAATATTACTTCTTAGACTTTTGAGGAGCTACGAACTCAACAGGAAGCTGCATTTTCACCATTACTGGCTCACCACGTTGCTTGCCTGGGCTCCACTTTGGCGACGCCTTAATCACTCGCTCCACCTCGGCAGAAAGCAACTCGTGAGGTGACTGCATAATCTTTGAGAAGATTACCGACCCATCTTTGTCGATAATAAACTCAACGGTCACTCTACCACCAATCTTCTTACGGAGCAACTTCTTGGGATACACAACTTCGCTCTCTACCCAACTGCGATATGCGTTAAGGTGACCACCCTGGAACGAAGGCAAAATCTCTGCCTTCATCAAAGGTTGATCCTCGTCGTTTCCCTTGTTTGCATTATTTGCAGGACCGCTATTACGCATTGCAAAATTAACTGGAATATGCATCTTCACTCTTACGGGCTTGCCGCCATTAGTGCCTGGTGTCCAATTTGGAGAGTGACGTATTGCGCCCTCTATCTCTGCCGAAAGTGACTCGTGTGGAGACTCCATAATCTTTGAGAACGACACTTTTCCATCTTTCTCGATTACAAACTCAGCAATCACACGACCCTGAATTCCCTGTTCCTGCGCTACTTTTGGATACTTAATGTGCATTTGCACCCAGTTGCGGAACTTATTAAGATCGCCACCCATAAACTTAGGCATCACCTCGGCTTTAAGCACAGCTGGCTCGCTCGACACCTCGGCAGCAGTCTCGGTAGTGTAGATCTTTGTCTTCAAGGAAATGGTAATCGAAGACCTGCCCATCACGGCCACCTCATAACGCTCATAACCAACGTGACTAATCTCCAGATAATCACCGTTAGTTACCTTCAGACCACCAAAATTACCTTCACTATCGGTAGCCGCACCAAAAGGCTTATTCTTTATAAGCACAAACACTCCACCAATAGGCTTGCCCTGCTCATCTACAACCTTACCCTTAATCTCTCGCTTCTCGCTCTGCTGAGTTGCGACATTTGCCTCTGCGGGGACAAGATTGTAGCGCTCACCTCCCGCAGGCGACAAAGCGAATTTGTCATCCTTCACCACCTCGGTATCGAACGTGCGCTCCTCGATACGGCTTTGTGTTTGGTTGTTTTCTGATTTTTGCTTAACTTTGCTTTCGTCTATATTATCAACCGTAACATAGACAGTTGTGGCTGTCGCCGCCAGCGAGAGAGCCACCAGTGGCAGTACGAACAACAACTTTGCTGCCGACCACCTTGAAGATTTTTTCTTACACATCATAGTGATTCTGTTTTTAAGGTTACTGTGATTCAAGCAGTTGGCGATTGAGTAGAGCCTTGAGCCAACTGCTCTTTTTATTAATAATAATTGATAGGTCTTAGCATCTACGCCTCGGCGAAGTACCGAATCATCGGCCTGATATTCGTGCAACGACTGCAACTCACGCCTGAGTAGCCACAGCGCAGGGTTGAACCACCACACTATAAGAGCTAAATCCACTGCCAGCACGTCCCACGAATGGTGCAGACGAATATGTGCCAGCTCGTGCTCGAGAATCAAATCACGATTTTCCGCCAAATCCGACTCTGCCACTACAATATGACCAAAGTAGCTGAATGGCGAGGCGAGATTATCAACAACGGTGAGCGTCACACCATCTTCGAGCCTCTCCACCCTGCCGCTGCGAATCAATCGACACACAGACAGAGTGCTCATCACCAGGCGCACCACCATAAAGGCCATACCCAGCAGGAACACCACCGCCGCCACACTCTTCAACAAGCCCACATAGTCAAATGGCTCGGC
The DNA here is from genome assembly GCA_045632085.1 of Alistipes sp. Classification (GTDB taxonomy): domain Bacteria; phylum Bacteroidota; class Bacteroidia; order Bacteroidales; family Rikenellaceae; genus Alistipes. The sequence continues at coordinate 8,610 of JAZQVY010000016.1, forward strand.
CTCGGCCGCAATAGCAGATGCCGCCTGCGCATCGGGGAGATAGTGCTGGTCAAAAGCAACGCTCACAGCCTCCACCTCCTCGGTAATCTTAATCTCGCATAACGGCAACAAAGCCGACAAGACAACAATACCCAGCAGTACCACCCTATTCAGGCGATGCAGAGTCTCGTAGCTCATCGCGGCCTTATATATAATATATAGTGCGGCCAAGCACAATGCCGAATGACCAAGATATGTCAACACATCGAACATAAGATCTGCCTTTTACTGATTCTGCACCTTGCGGATAAGCTCCTGCAACTCCTCGACCGAGATTTTCTCCTCTTTGATTAAAGTCGACACCACTTGCTGATAGGAGTTTTCAAAGTAGCGGTTCACCACATTGCCCAACACCCCCTTCGAGAACTGCTCCTGCGAGATGATGGGGCGATAGCGATAGGTGTTACCAAAAGCCTCGTGGTCGAGAAAACCCTTTGTCTCGAGTGTACGGACCATAGTTGAAATAGTGTTAAAGTGAGGCTTCGGCTCATCGTACATCTGCACAATCTCGCGCACGAACAACGGACCACGCTCCCAGAACATCTGCATCAACTCCTCCTCTTTGTTAGTCAATTTCTGCATAGCTAAAAAGTTTTTAAGGTTTGCTTTCACAAAGGTAACTAAAAAATTTTCACGAGCAACTATTTTTCATAGTTTTTTAACTATAAAATTTAGTTACACACAAAAAAAGGCAAAAAAAAGAGCAGAAACCCGATTGGATTTCTGCTCAAACTTCTCTCTAGGATTGATTACTCAGCCTTCTGCTCTGCTGGAATCTCAGCCTGTGGCATAGCCTCAGTTGCTGCATTCTGATTAACCTTCTCGATCAAGGCCTCAGCATCCTTCTGCAAAGTTGTTGTGCTGCTTGTACCCATGTCAGCGCTCATAGTGATTGTAGCTACCAAGCTCAAAACCAAGATAACGCAAGCCAAAGTCCAAGTAGTCTTCTCCAAGATGTTTGCAGACTCGCGTACACCCATTACCTGATTAGCAGCTCCGAAGTTAGCAGCCATACCGCTCTTTGGGCTCTGCACCAAAATCGCGAGGATAAGGATAATGCTCGCAACCAAAATCAATCCGATACAAATTGAATATAACATAATTCTATACTGTTTTTAATTATTTTTATCTATTTTTTCAATTAACCCTGCAAAGTAAACACTTTTTTCGGGATTTAGCAAACTTAATTTGCGATAAGTTTCTTTTGCCATATCTTTCAAGCCCTGAGCAAGGTATACCTCAGCCAGCTCTTCGCTCACCATATCCTCATCATCGTCGATATCTGCCTCCACCACGATCTCGTCTGTTGGCTCACCCTCCTCAGCCACAATTCTACCGTGAGAAGCACGCAAAAAACGGTCGATTATATCATCTGGTGAAAGATACATAAGTCGCTCAATATCAACCTCTTTATTTTGCAATTCAGGTCTCTGAGCAAGCTCTTGAAGAAGCTCTGCAATATGCTCCTCACCGACAGACGTAGCCTTCTGCGCAACCCCACTACACCCCCATCTCTCACTCTTCAAAAGAGCTGCAACATCCTCTTTTTCTATAAAAATCTGCTCTTCAGCAGGGGTATCATTTTTTTTGAAAAAATTTCCCATAATCCTACCAATTTGATGCTGCCGCCTGAAAAATATCTGTAACAATCTGCTTTACAATCTCCTCATCGAGCGAAGCCTGCACATCGGTAAGCAACTGAGAAGAGTCGTAATCGGTATATGCCGAGAATTCACGATTGAAAGAGTTCTTTGGCTCAATATTATTCGTAAAACGTACCTTAACCTTTATGGTCAAACGGTTCAGCACCGCATAGTCGTTGCTCGACACCGAAGCAGTAGTTGAGCTATAACCAATAATCTCGCCCTCGAAAGCAAAATCTCCGTTATCCTCCACAAGTTGCAACTTGGTCTGACGAGAAAATTTATCTTTCAAAGCCTCCGAAAGCACCGTGCTCAACGTAGGCGACACCATAGGAGCATTGTTAGGGAAATAGGCAACACTAAAAGTCTTAGCCGACTCGGGAATACTCGCACCCGATAGCGAATAACCACCCTTCATAAAAATACACCCACTGAGTAGCAACGCACCTGCCACCAGCAACGGCATCAACACCCATTTCGATAGAATATTCAATTTCACTCTACAAATCAACTTAAACCGTTATTCTAAATATCATCATCCGAGATTCCCAACTCCTTGATACGGCGATAGAGTGTACGCTCCGAGAGGAACAACTCGCGTGCCGCATCACGACGACGACCATTATTATTTTTTAACGCACGCAGTATCTGCTCACGTTGCATATCCGCCTTAGTCTGGCCCTTAGCTGGCACTTCATCTACCACAACCTCACTCTCGGCATAATCCGCCGCAGAATCAACACTCGGCACAACCGATGCTGGATGCGACACCACGCCTGTCTGATGGTGCGACACGATAGGCGATGGTAACAAACCGATCACCTCAGATTTTTGCTGCTGAGGCATTGGATGCGAGCCGTGCATCAACTCCGAGAGCATACGCTTCAAGTCATTGATATCGCTTCGCATATCGAAAAGAATCTTATAAAGCAACTCTCTCTCGGTTGAGAACTCATCACTCGAACTCTTACCTATCGACATTGCCGAAGTAGTAGTGTGTACTGGTGAAAGGTAAGTAGCCAACACATCAGCCGTTACTACCCTATTCTTCTCGAGAGCCGAAATCTGCTCAGCCACATTCTTTAGCTGACGCACATTGCCTCTCCAATAGTGGCTCTGCAAGAGTGCCTTTGCACCTTCATCGAGCAGAATAGCCGGCATCTTATATTGTACAGCCACATCTGCTGCGAACTTACGGAACAACAACGGAATATCTTCAACTCGCTCACGCAACGGAGGCACAGAGATGGGCACCGTATTCAAACGGTAATACAAATCCTCTCGAAAACGCCCCGACTCGATAGCTTGCAACAGATCGTTGTTTGTAGCAGCCACCACTCTCACATTTGTCTTCTGAACCTTAGCTGAACCTACACGGATAAACTCACCCGACTGCAGCACACGCAACAAACGCACCTGCGTCGAGAGGGGCAACTCACCCACCTCATCTAAAAATATTGTTCCGCCATCAGCCTCTTCGAAGTATCCTTTGCGAGCCTCGGTAGCTCCCGTAAACGAACCCTTCTCGTGACCAAACAGCTCCGAGTCGATAGTTCCTTCGGGAATAGCGCCACAGTTTACTGCAATGTATTTTGCGTGCTTACGAGCCGAGAATGCGTGAATGATCTGCGGGAAAAACTCCTTACCCACACCACTCTCACCGGTAACCAATACCGAGAGATCTGTTGGGGCGACACGCAGTGCAACACTCAGCGCACGATTCATCGCATCGGAGTTACCGATGATTCCAAATCGCTGCTTCAAGCTCATCATATCTTGTCCGTCCAGCATATCTATTCCTACTCTGCTTGCTTCTCTATATAGTCCAAATCAGGATTGCGTACTGAGCTCTCTGCACTCTCAGGCACCTCGCCATAAATCTCTGCATCGAAACGCGACGCACGCCAATCGTTCCACATACCGTAAGCCAACGCTGCAATAGCTATCAACGCAGCACCGATGGCTATCTTCATTATCAAATCGCTCTTATTGCTACGACGTGTCATAGCCGACTCTCTACCCGACACAATCTTACGCCCCTTGCCATAACGCAAACCCTTCACATAATCATCGGGGCGCATCTTTGATGTAGCCGACACACGCTGATTGTCATAAATCACATCATCATGCCTTACACGACGCTGCTCTGGGCGTGGTGCTGCAGCACGAGGTGTAACCTCTATCTCTACATCCTCTTGCTCATCCTCAACTGCAACATTGGCCTTAGCCATTGGCTCGACAGCAGGCTCGGGCTTCAGCTCCTCTCGTTTTGTTTCGAGATTCATTGCTACGCTCTGGGCTATATCATCCGCAACATTCACACTGCTTGCCACGCTCTCCACCGACTGAGCTACTGGTTGCTTTGCTTCCAAAGCACCCACCAAATCCTCGCCCTCGGTTGCAGGAGCATACTCAAATGTGATTGCGCCATTGGCATTAGTGCTCAATCGGCCAAAACCACGAAGCAAACACTCACCACTGCTCTGCAGACGATAATTGATTTCAAATACAAATCTATCAACCACACCGGCTGCCTCAATCTCCGACATACCAGTCTCGGCGATAAGCTTGCGCAACACACCATCATCACCCTTCAACAGATTGGAAAAGAGAATGGTTTGCTGAGGCACTTTCACCATAAAAGCGCCGAAATTGGGGATAATCAAACGCTTGTTTGACTCCAAATATTTAGCGATAATCTCTACTACCATTGTTAGCACATAAATTTGGGGTAAAGATACTAACTTTCTGCCAAATACCCAAATTCACCCTCCAAATTTCCCAAAATAACTGACATTTTGGCAGACACTCAAAACTACTTACATAAAATCTTCACGTCGCTAAACAAAAAAGCCACCCAAACGGGTGGCAATATAAGCACTCAAACAATCTGCCAATACTAATGCATATTCAGAATATATTCAACAGATTTATTACCTTTTTTACAATATTCTTTTAATATGTTGTACAATTTTTCTGACATATTTGCCTCTTTGGCTGACGAAGCCGTTATAACATACCCCACCTTGGGATCAAACTTTGCCACACGATCCCAAGCCTGCATAGAAGGCACATAATCCTCGTGGTTCTGATCTGCAAAATACAACGACTCCCCCTTTATGTCCAAATACACACTTGGATCCGCCTTAGGGACTTTTGTTACACGGCCGTGCATACGAATATACTGGATCTTCTGCTTCTTTGATTTACCCTTCGTTTCACCCTGCTGGTTTGTTGCATAACACGCCATAGACAAAACAGAGAATAACCCTACCAAGAAAACCACCAAAAATTTAAATCTAGCTTTCATAACGGTCAATGTTTTAAAGTTTACAATAAGTTTGTTATCGCAATTTACAAAAAATATTTTACCCCACCCAAATATTTTCGCGGTAAAATCGCAAATAAGTTTAATATTTTTCACAATTCAATTTAAAAAGAACGCAAAACACTCCACCAGCAAACACAAAAAAAAGAGGCCTGGAAAATCCAAACCTCTTCTTTGCTCTATCATCGAGATATTACTCCTCCAAGCGGTAAGTGTGCTCTACGTAGATAGCGCGCTGCATCTGCTCACGCTTAGCGATTGATGGCTTTGTGAAGTACTGACGACGACGCAACTCCTTCAAAACACCTGTACGCTCATACTTACGCTTAAACTTCTTGAGGGCCTTCTCGATATTCTCTCCCTCCTTAACGGGCATAATAATCATAATCTTATTCTTTTTATTTTTTGTTATTTAAATTCGTTTGTTTTGCGGCTATAAGTTGCCAACTATTGCTACGGGGCTCGAGAACCTTTTCCGACAATCCCCAAGTAAATACCAACTCTCTACTCGGCGGCTTTGGGCCTAAATCGAAGATAAGGAGCCAAACGCTTGGCCTCTTCCTCAGATAATATGTTCTGTTCGGTCATCTCTTCGATTCTACTCCAACCTCCTTTCAATTGTCGTTTCTTAACTATTCTCCTCAGAGCTTGTGCCGTCACATATGGATGGCGTTCCAGCTCCTTTGGAGCCGCAAAGTTAATATCAATTTTTGATATTTTGCAACTATCACACAAAATTTGTTGCAAAATTTTAGAAAAATTCTCTTCTGTGATGCATTTTAGCTCTGCAATTTGCTCCACAGAGTAGTATCCGCCCAAATAATTGCGATATTTTATGATTTCCGAAGCACTCTTCGGACCAATTCCATCGATAGCAACAAGCGCAGCAGAGTCGGCCTCGTTAATCTCTACCAAAGCTCTTTTTCTGTAAGTTTTCGCTTTGCTTCTGCTTGAATCAGCTGGCTGAATTTTGACACTATCTGACACCTTTGGCTCGGAGTAAACAATATACTTTGCCAACGAATCAGCCACCGCTCCATCTACCACATAACAACGACGCAAATGCTCCTCCGAGAAGATTCCACCCGATGCATTGCGATAGTTTATAAAGACATCAGCTTGTTTACGACTCAGTCCCCAACCCGCAAGATATTGCGCCGACACCGTATCGACCAAGAACTGCTCGAGCTTTACACCAAACAATGGCTTTTTCGCCTTCGCATTCTGCGAGGTTGCAACCCTTGGTAAAGATGCATTGTTTGACTTAGATTTGATAGTCACCCGACTGCCTTTATCTCGCTGCTGAGCTTCAAGCCTACGTTCCGCAACCTTGTGTTCAAGAGTTAGGCTATCATCTATTATAATGTATGGTTTAATTTGCGCATATAGCGAATCGTCAACACCCGACACCATAGCCAAATCCTCGACCATACGATACACTTTGCCATACTTTCGCCATCTGACTATACCGACAGCCACCTCTGTCGGCAAACCAGCCTCACGCAGCTGCTCATACTCATCTACATTTGGATTAAACGGCTTGAACCCTGACTGCTCAACCACAGAGTGTTCCAGCATAGAGTCAACGTCATCTTCCGAGAGCAAACGCACATCGAGAATCTTATACAGACCTGCAAGCATAATGATAATAGCCATCAACGGTGCAAAGAAGAGCAATCCCTTACGTTCAATATGAGAAAATAGTTTCATATAAAAATACTATATATTACCCCTCTCTCACCACAAGCAGGACCGACTCCCGCAAGCTACTATACATTATTGTATTTACATACTATTTCAATGGCTCGTATGGCACACGATACTTTTCATCCAGAGTAAGGATTGCACCCTCGTGCATAGCCTTGTCGGCCAACAGAGCAAACTGAGTTGCATAGTATGACTCCTCCAACACCTTCTCTGGCTGCTTACCAGTGATAACAGCGTGAACAAATGCCTCCATAATCTCTATCGAACCATCAGCCTCGGCACCCACTGTACTCTCGCCAGTCGAGATAGTAACATTATCCATAATAGGAATACCAGGAGCCAGCGAACTTGTCTCTGCAGCCCAACTTGTACCGGCAAACACAGAATTACTCATAAAGCCATTCTCAATCTGCTCAATCAACTGATGCATACCACTGCCCTTTGGTGCAGGCTCATCGGTATAACGCATGCAAGTTACCAAATCTATAGTACCCTCTGTACCGAGAATCTGCTCACCCATACCGAAGTGCTTGTTCGAGATAATCGACTCAAAGGTCATATTCACTCCGTTAGGATAGCGGAAGATGGCACTCACAGCATCATACACATCTCTATCATCTTTGGTCCAATGCAACAAACTACCCGAACCCATAACCTTCTCGGGTAACATACCCATCGCCCACGAACCATTCTGCAAATGGTGACAAGCAAGCTCAGTCATCAAACCACGCGAGTAGTCGCTATACAATCGCCAGTTGATTTTACGCTCCAACTCAGGCGATGGCACCTCTCTACGCCAGTCGTTATTACGATACCAGTAGTTTCTAATGCCAACAACCTTACCGATTTTACCTTCGTGAATAGCCTGCATTGCCTTTATATACTTAGGGTCAAACAATCGCTGCTGACCAATAAAGAGCACACCATTCATCTCCTTGCGGCAGTTATATACCTCCAACGCCTCATCTAAAGTGAAGGCCATTGACTTCTCGCAGAAGACCCTCTTGCCCGCACGCAATGCATCTATTGTCATTCGACCGTGGAGATACAACGGAGTGGTTACAATGACACCATCTACATTCTTATCCTCCAACAATCTATGATAATCATCATACAACTTCGCCTTGGGATAGTATTGCGCTGCCTCCTCAAGATGTGGACGATAATCATCGCACAAAGCCACCATCTCGACATTTGGCATACGCAGAAGATTCTTAATGTGGTACAAACCACGCGAACCCGTACCAATCATACCAATACGAGCCTTCTCTCCCTTTACTTCCTGTTGCGCTTTTTCGCTACACGACTCCAGCCAAGGGAACAACGACAAAGCCACACCTGCCAATCCCTTCTTTCCGCAATCGCTCAAAAACTCCTTTCTATTCATTGGGTTATATAGTTTTATCTATTACTTTTTTCTCTGTAGTCCCATCGCGATGACAATACAACTCCATAGCGCGATAGCCTTCATATTGAGACAATATCTCGGTTCTATGGGCATGTGGTGCCGCATACAACGCCGTCGACAACACCTCAGCCACCAGCGGCGAACGCCCCTCAACAGCCACCAACTCCTGACCAGCCACACGCAAGCCAGTGTGTGGATTCACTATATGATACTCTCCGTTCTCTGCTCTACCCGACACCGACAATGCGCTATCCCGCAACCGAAACTCCTCGGCTAAGCAGCCACCTCGCAATCTATTTGCCACACCTATAGGCCACCACTCTCCAAACGGGTGATGTCCCAATGCTACAATCGAACTATTTCCAAAGTTTACAACACCACTCTCGACGCCTCGCTCACGCAACATTTTAGCCACCTGCTCCAGAGCAAAACCTTTTGCAAATCCACCCAAATCGATCCTTACATTAGCTGACGAGAGCCTAATAGTATGGCTCTTACCATCGAGCAGATAGGTAGCACCTTGCCTTGCCTGCTCACTTGCCGCCACATCAAAATAGCCGCCAGTACCGCGACGAAAAACCTCACACAGCTCCAACGCCATAAAAAGTTCATCATCAATAGCCACAGCCTCACTCATTGCCAAGGCATTCACCACAGCTAAAGGACTCGCAGGATCAAATCGATTCATCAATCGCTCAAGAGCCTTCACTTTAAGCTCCACATCACGCACAATACCCTGAGCCTCTAGCTCTTCAATGCGTGGCAGAACAATCTCCAAACGAGTATGCATAGCCCCAAATTGGGCATAGGCTACCGCACACTCCGGATTCTTTCGGCTATATGTAAACTCTGCGGCCACCACTATTTCTTACCTGCCAAATGACGCATCACTCGCCACGCCACTCGAAGTACAAGCATAAGTGCATACAAAACAAGAGTGGTCACAACCACATATCCCACCTGAGAGAATATCTCCCACCATGGACGTTCAAACTTTATGATTGCGCACCAATTGATGATGTTGGCAACAGCAAAACATACCGACAAAACCAGCAACTCGCAACGTTTGCGCTGAGCGGTTATAATTGTATCCTTCATATAGTTTGTTATTTTTTATTCAACTCTCTAATCTTCAGATTGCGATACTCCACTTTATCGTTATGATCCTGCAATAGAATATGACCTCCATCGCCACCAGCGAAATTCTTCACGTTGGCAAACTTACTTTTAGCGATTAACTTATCCCACTCTGCACCCTCACGTCTATACGAGAGAATCTTCACGCCATTCAGCCAGTGCTCCACATCTGCGCCACGCACCACAATTCGAGCTGTATTCCAGTCGCCCTTGCGAACATATTTCCAACCTGGTGCAGGCAGAATATCATACAACGAACCGAGCTTGCGATTACCCTCAAATCCTCGGCTTGCATCGGGATGACGCTCATCGTCCAGGATTTGATACTCACAACCTATGCTACCATTTGCTCCAATAAAATATTTGATTCCGCTATTTGCACCCTCCGAAAACTTGAAATCAATCGAGAGCTCAAAATCGTGATACTTCTTTTCAGTGATAATATCTCCCGCACCCGACTTGGCAGCGATTGTCATCACGCCATCGTTGCAGCTCCAGCCCTTTGTAAAGTCTTTACCAGAGTTGCTCTTCCAGCCACTCATATCCTTACCATTCCAAAGTAGAGCCCAGCCCTCAGCCTGCTCACGCTGAGAGAGCGAGTTTACTACGTGATTCTTTTGTGGAATACTCTCTATGATGGGCGAAATCTCTGACTCGAGATTCTTTGTCTTAATTCTGATATTACGCCAGCGAATAGTGCGACCCTCCAGCTCCTTCTTCTTGCCGATATCGTGCACCTGCAGAGCTATAAATCCCGACATATCTGCATCGCAGACCATATCGGCCGTTGCTACGCCATTGAGCCAAACCCTCACGTTCTGGCCGATTGCCTCAACTCGCATCTTGTTCCAGTCTCCTCGCTTAAAGGCCTTTTGAGCCTGTGGCAAATCAAATAGTGGATAGAGCCAACCGCTGCGAGCCTCGTCGTATATACCACCGCTATATGCCGCAGGATCTATCTCACACTGATAGCCATGCACTCGACCATTCTTATATTCGGCTTTTGAATGGCTACGAATCTGCACACCAGAGTTTACACCCTCCTCTACCTTATATTCAAGCTCCAGGATAAAATCACTATATTCACATTTTGTAGCCAAAAAGGTATTAGGTGTATTCATTGTACTAACACCCACAAGCTCGCCATTCTCCACACGAAACTCAGCCTGACCATTGAGTTTGGTCCAGCCATTCAGATTACGACCATTAAAAAGTGGTTTCCATCCATTTTGCTCGGCCGACTGACAAGCAACGCAACAAAGCAGAGCGCAAGCCATCAAAAATATTTTCTTCATCTAGTATGAGTTTTTGGTTTGGGTTCAATAAAATTTAGAGCCTGTCAAAGCAGACCACCGTGCAAAAGTTTACAACTTAATGTCGTAAATCTGTATCACACCGCACAAAGCACCCTCATCATCAGTTGCAAGTAACGAGTTAACCTTGTTCTGAGTCATCAATCGCTCAGCCTCAATAAGTTTCGCATTTACATTCACACACTTTGGCGAGCGGGTAGCGATATCCAACGCTTTGATTTTAAAGAACTCAGCCTCACGACTCTCCATAGCACGGCGAATATCACCATCAGTCACAATACCGATAATCTGACCATTGTCAACTATGATAATCAAGCCCAAGCCACCTCGGCTCACCTTGTGAATCATCTCCACAGCACCGCAATCAGGACCTACGACTGGCAAATCGTTGCTGCGCATCACATTACCAACGGTCATAAGCAATCGGCGACCGAGACTTCCGCCTGGATGCAAACGAGCAAAATCCATCGATGTAAACTCTCTTGCCTCCATCAGTGCAATAGCCAGAGCATCGCCCATAGCAAGCTGCACAGTGGTAGAAGTAGTAGGCGCAAGACGCAACACACAAGCCTCCTCCTTCACACCAGTGTTCAGGTGCAAGTCAGAATTCTTGGCAAGTGTAGAGCTTGGATTGCTGGTAATTGAGATAAGCACATTGCCGTTCGAGTGGATAAAAGGTACAATCTTCAACACCTCATCAGTCTCTCCCGAGTGCGACAACGCCAACACCACATCTTCGGGTGAAATCATACCCAAATCGCCGTGAAAAGCCTCACCTGGATGGAGGTAGAAACTTGGTGTGCCTGTACTTGCCAATGTGGCAGCAATCTTACGGCCAATTAATCCCGATTTACCCATTCCGGTAATTATCACTTTGCCCTTGCAGGCCAAAATTCTATCCACAGCACCAACAAACTGCTCGTCGAGGATATTGGCCAAGTTATTCAAAGCCTCAGCCTCGAGCGAAAGTGTACGTTTTGCCGATGTCAGTACATCTTGTGAAGTATATGAGTTCATTTTCAAAGTTTTGTTAGTCTTAATTCTATATCAATCCAGCAATTACACTCTCCAAATCGTTGAGTTGCAACATATTTGGGCCATCACTTAAAGCATTATCTGGATCGGGATGTACCTCAAAGAAGAATGCATTTGCACCAAACGCCTTCGCTGCCTGAGCCATAGCTGGCACAAACTCACGATTACCGCCAGTCTTACCACCTGCAGCACCTGGACGCTGAACGCTATGTGTACAATCCATCATCACTGTAGGCGAAATCTTCAGCATATCGGCAATATTTCGGAAATCAACCACAAGGTTATTGTAACCGTAGATATTACCACGCTCGGTGAGCCATACCTCCTGTGCTCCCGACTTTATAGCCTTTTCGTATGGATATTTCATATCCTCGCCCGAGAGGAACTGCGCCTTCTTAATATTCACAATGCGACCAGTCGAAGCAGCAGCCACCAGCAAATCGGTCTGACGGCAGAGGAAAGCAGGAATCTGCAACACATCAATCACCTCGCCCGCAGGCTCAGCCTGCCACGACTCGTGAATATCTGTACATAGCTTCAAGCCCCACTTCTGCTTCACATCCGAGAGCATCTGCAAACCCTTATCGAGACCTACACCTCGATAAGATGAGAGCGATGTACGGTTAGCCTTGTCAAACGAAGCCTTAAAAATCACCTCCACGCCCAAACGCTCATTGATACCAACCAATGTCTCGGATACTCGATCCAACAACTCAGCCGACTCAATCACACACGGCCCAGCGACAAACTTTTTCATATCGTTAATCTTTTATTTTTCTCTGTTTGCAAGAAACTCCTCTGCCCTCTGCAAATCCTCGGGCGTATCAATTCCCACAGTCTCCACATCTGAAATACCTACACCAATCTTGTAGCCATTCTCCAACCAACGCAACTGCTCAAGTGACTCAGCCAGCTCCAATGTAGATTGTGGAAGTGAGGTAATTTTACCAAGCACATCACTACGGAATGCATACATTCCTATATGCTTGTAGAAAGTATGCGATGAGAGCCACTGCTCAGGCTCAACGCCTCGAAGATATGGGATCACCGAGCGAGAGAAGTATATAGCCCTCGACTCGCTATCAAGTACCACCTTCGGAGAGTTTGGATTCTCAAGTGCCGACAGGCCGTCGCTCTCGACAAATGGTTTAACAAGTGTTGCGATATCTGTATTCTCATCCTCGAAGCACTCCATAATAGCTCTTAATTGCGAATGAGCAATAAATGGCTCATCACCCTGCACGTTAATTACCACATCGTACTCCTCACCGAGTTTCTGATATGCCTCCCAACAACGATCCGTACCGCTTTTGTGATTTGGTGATGTCATAACAACTTGACCACCAAAGGATTTTACAGCCTCTGCAATGCGCTCATCGTCGGTAGCCACAACTGCACTTGATATAACTCCCGTAACTTGCTCATACACACGCTGAATCACAGGTTTACCACCAAGCAACGCAAGTGGCTTGGCTGGAAAACGCGTCGATGCATATCGAGCAGGAATAATTGCAATGAATCTCAATGATTTATCCATTTTATATAAAGCTTTACTTTATTTAAGCGCCAACTCCAGCACCTCGCTTATCTGCTTAACATAGTGGAAGTTAAGACCTTTCACATACTCAGCCTTAATCTCCTCAACATCCTTACGGTTGTCGTCACACAAGATAAGTTCTGTGATGCCAGCTCGCTTCGCTGCCAAAATTTTCTCCTTGATTCCACCCACTGGCATTACCCTACCACGCAGAGTCATCTCGCCTGTCATAGCAATACGCTCCTTAACCTCACGACCTGTGAATGTCGAAACGATAGATGTAACCATGGTGATACCTGCCGATGGGCCATCCTTTGGAATAGCACCCTCGGGAACGTGAATATTGAGGTTCTTCTTCTCGAACACCTCAGCTGCGATGCCCAGCTCCTCGTGGTGAGCCTGCACCCACTCATAGGCAATCGTTGCCGACTCCTTCATAACATCACCCAAATTACCAGTAAGGTTCAAACCACCCTTTCCAGGTGTAAGTACCGACTCAATATAGAGGATATCGCCACCAACTGCAGTCCAGGCAAGTCCAGTTACGACGCCAATCATTCCAGCAATCTCATACTCATCATTGCGGAACTTTGGCTTACCGAGAATCTTCTCGATATCAGCCGCAGACATCTCTGGCGTGAAGGCCTCCTCAAATGCGATATTCTTGGCTCTTGCACGAGCCAACTTGGCAATCTGCTTATCGAGCGAACGTACACCCGACTCGCGAGTATAGTCCGAGATAATCTTCTCGACAATAGGCTCCGAGAGTACAAACTCCTGCTCCTTCAAGCCGTGAGCCTCACTCTGTTTGCGGATAAGATGCTCCTCGGCAATGCGTACTTTGTCTTCGAGAATATATCCAGGGATGTTAATCATCTCCATGCGGTCACGCAATGCAGGGTTAATAGCTCCCACATCGTTAGCCGTAGCCAGGAACAACACCTTCGACAAGTCATACTCTGTGTCGAGATAGTTATCGTGGAATGTTGTATTCTGCTCTGGATCGAGAACCTCTAGCAATGCAGACGATGGGTCGCCGTGATTGCTTACTGTAATCTTATCGACCTCATCGAGGATAATCACAGGATTAGATGAGCCACAGCGCTTGATGGTCTGGATAATACGGCCAGGCATAGCGCCGATATATGTACGACGGTGACCACGAATCTCAGACTCGTCGTGCAAACCGCCGAGCGAGATACGACCAAACTTACGGCCCAAAGCTTGCGCTACCGAGCGACCCAAAGAGGTCTTACCAACTCCTGGAGGGCCATACAAGCACAAGATAGGAGATTTCAAATCGCCCTTCAGCTTGATTACAGCCAAATGCTCAAGAATTCTATCCTTCACCTCTTCCAATCCGAAGTGATCATCGTCGAGTTGCTTACGAGCGCACTCCAAATCGAGGTTATCCTTCGTTACGTCGTTCCAAGGAAGTTCCAGCATAAGCTGCAGATAGGTCATCTGCACAGAGTACTCAGCAACAGCTGGATTCAGGCGCTCCACCTTTGCCAGCTCCTTCTCGAAAATCTCTCCAACCTCCTTTGGCCAGTTCTTCTTCTTGCCAGCCTCGCGCATCTGCTCGATTTCGGCATCTGCCGTATCGCCCAGCTCATCCTGGATAGTGCGCATCTGCTGCTGGAGGTAGTAATCACGCTGCTGCTTGTCAATCTCGCGCTTTACCTTCTCCTGAATCTCATTCTTAAGCTCGGCCATCTGCTGCTCACGCACCAAAATTTCCAACAATTTGCGGGCACGTGCCAACAAACCAGGAGCCTCCAACAATGCCTGACGGTCATCGTCGGTGAAATCCATATTCGAACATACGAAGTTAATCAAGCCTCGCTTCGAATCGATATTCTTCAGTGCAAAGACTGCCTCCTTAGGCATAGAGGCCGAAATATTGATAATGTTAAGAGCCACCTCTCGCACAGAATCGACCAGTGCCTGGAACTCAACATTGCTATCGTCAGGCTGAGAGTCGCGGATGGTATGCACCGCAGCCTTGAGATATGGTTCAGACTGCAGATACTCTCCCACCTCTATCTTCTCCAAGCCACTGAGAATAACTGTGAGGTTACCATTAGGCATCTCGAGGATCTTAATGATGCGGGCTGCTGTACCCACTTTGTACATATCATCGGGCTTGGGAACTTCAACTTCAGTCTCACGCTGCAACACAGCACCCAAAAGACCACCTGTAGAGTTTACGTCTCGAACAAGTTTTATACTCTTTTCACGACCTACCGTAATTGGGGTAATTGCACCGGGGAACAATACCGAGCTACGCAACGAAAGAATCGGCAAAGCCTCAGGAATGGCGACATTCTCAACAATATCATCACCACTTGCAATAATAGGCACTACCTGATGTTTGCCGTCAAACAATTCTGGCAGCGCTTCCAAATCTGTAATTTCTATCTTTTTCTTACTCATAGTTACACTTTTTCACAATTGCAAAAATAATAAAATTTAGCCATAAGCAATAACACTTTTAACAGAATGTTAATAAATAATTCACAAGAGATAAATTTAGGCCTGTTTTACGACCGAGTATTATGTCTATTTTCAGCCTAAATTTCGCCCCATTGTAGATAGCCAAACTACATACCAACCTCAATTGTTCAACAAAAAAAGCAACAAAAGAAACAGACGAAATAGCCTACGAAAAAAGCGCCTGCAACTAATGGAAATTTTTACAAATATAACCCATTAACAGAAACTCTAAAACATACTCAAACAACTCAAAATAACACTTCAAATTAGCCTTATAAACAAAATGCTCCAGCAATTATCAGTCGCACATCTAAAAAAATAAGCCCCAAAACCAGCTCATACAGCTATACAGAAGGCCAATTTTAAGATTAATCATATAAAATAAGTATTTTTTTCTCCATCTGAGAACAACGACACAACTTTTTCACTACTTTTGAAGCGTCAAAAAACGAATAAACCAACAAAAGAGATGATAGAATCCTGGGCTCTTATCCCATTTGCGCTGATGCTTCTCAGCATCGCCATAATGCCACTTGCAGCCGAAAAGTGGTGGGAGAGTAATTTTCATAAATTATGTGTTTCGTTGGGTTTAGCACTACCTGTAAGCATATACCTAATTTCAAAGGGCATGACAGACAACCTGATTCATCAGATTGCAAACGATTATCTGCCATTCATTTCACTACTGGGTGCACTTTTTGTCGTGACGGGAGGAATACACGCTGCCGGTAGCATGCAGGCCCGCCCAAAGAACAACACCATCACCCTCGCAGTGGGATTTTTGCTTGCATCGCTTATAGGAACAACGGGTGCGGCAATGCTATTGATTCGCCCCCTGATAAATATGAATCAACAGCGCAAACACATCACCCACACAATCCTATTTTTCATAGCACTCGTAGCCAACTGCGGAGGTGTCTTGACGCCATTGGGTGACCCACCGCTATTCTTGTTATATCTGCGAGGCGTAGACTTTTTCTGGTTCACAAGCCTGCTTCCACAATGGTTTTTTGTCGGGATTACACTACTCTCAGTATACTATGTAACAGATAGATACATCTATTACAAAAAGGAGCCAATCGAAGCTGTGATGGCCGACGTAAGAGAGAGGGAGAATCTGAAAATTACAGGTAAGATAAACATCATATACCTCCTGGCTATTATCCTCTCTGTATCATTCATAAACTCTTCGTACATTCCTCGTATGGGAGCTCATGACGCACCGTTACACCTGCGTTATTTAAGAGAGATAGTACTTATCTCTATCACCCTACTGTCGCTTCTCACAACCAGGAAAAGTGTACGCAAAGAGAACAACTACTCATGGGAGCCAATTATCGAGGTGGCTGTGGTTTTTATCGGAATATTTATCACGATGACACCAGCCCTCATCTTCCTGAACAACAATGCTGCACGACTCGGATTTACCGAGCCATGGCAATTCTATTATGGATCGGGATTCTTGTCGGCCTTCTTGGACAACTCGCCTACGGCTGTAGCATTCCATACCGTGGCAATGGGATTACCCCATTCTGCTGAGACACCCCTCGTGGCAGGTGTTCCAGAGACTCTGCTCAGAGCAATAGCATTAGGTTCGGTATTCTTTGGAGCTATGACCTACATCGGCAATGGACCAAACTTTATGGTCAAAGCCATCGCCGAACAGAACGGCATCAAGATGCCCAACTTCATGGGATACATCTTGCGATTCTCGCTCATAGTACTGCTGCCTATTTACATTTTGGTACAGATAATATTCCTATAGGCGGTTTTCCAAAAAAACATCAAACACATAAACCCGATTTCTCTGCACAGAAGTCGGGTTTTTCATTGGGCAAATAGAGTGATTTTAATTTATTATTGCTATATTTGCAGAACGTATGCGCGCGTAATACGCGCGATGCGATGTAACATACAAGAATAATCAATAATAAAACAGATACAGAAATTATGGTAGCAGACAAGTACACACCACAAGACATCGAATCGAAGTGGTATGAGTATTGGATTGAGAACAAACTTTTCCACTCGCAGCCAGATGCTCGCCAGCCATACACTATAGTCATTCCACCCCCCAACGTAACAGGTATGTTACACATGGGCCATATGCTTAACAACACCTTGCAGGATGTATTGATGCGTCGTGCTCGCCAAATGGGCAAGAACGCTTGTTGGGTTCCTGGCACAGACCACGCATCTATCGCAACCGAGGCAAAGGTTGTTGCGAAGCTCGCAGCCGAGGGTATCAACAAGGCAGACCTTACTCGCGAGGAGTTTTTGGCTCACGCCTGGGAGTGGAAAGAGAAGCACGGTGGTATCATCCTCAA
Organism: Alistipes sp.; assembly: GCA_045632085.1. Lineage (GTDB taxonomy): Bacteria > Bacteroidota > Bacteroidia > Bacteroidales > Rikenellaceae > Alistipes. The sequence continues at coordinate 26,580 of JAZQVY010000016.1, forward strand.
GCAGTTGCGTAAATTGGGTGCATCGTGCGACTGGGATCGTACTTGCTTCACGATGGACGAGGCTCGCACCGAGAGCGTTATTCGTGTATTCTGCGACCTCTACCGCAAGGGCAAGATTTACCGTGGCGTAAGAATGGTTAACTGGGACCCATCGGCTAAGACTGCCCTCTCTGATGAGGAGGTAATCTACAAGGAGTCGCAGGGTAAGCTCTACTACTTGCGCTATATGGTGGAGGGCTCAGACCGTTACTTGGTTGTTGCCACAACTCGCCCAGAGACAATCCTCGGCGATACAGCCGTATGCCTTAACCCTAACGATGAGCGTTACAAGGATATTCCAGAGGGTGCTCGTGTGATTGTTCCACTGGTAGGTCGCTCGATTCCAATCATTCGCGATGAGTATGTGGATATTGAGTTTGGTACAGGTGCTCTGAAGGTTACTCCTGCCCACGATGTGAACGACTATATGCTCGGTGAGAAGTACAACCTGGAGTCAATCGACATCTTCAACGACGATGGTACTATCAACGACAAGGTTGGTTTGTATGTTGGCATGGAGCGTTTCGAGTGCCGCAAGGTTATCGAGGGCGACTTGCAGGCAGCAGGCTTGATGGAGAAGGTGGAGGCTTACACTAACAATGTTGGCTACTCAGAGCGTACTGGCGTTGCAATTGAGCCAAAACTCTCTATGCAGTGGTTTATGTCGATGCAGGAGATTGCAGAGCCAGCAACAAAGGCAGTTTTGGAGGATGCTATCAAGTTTATCCCAGCAAAATACAAGAATACATATCGTCACTGGATGGAGAACATCAAGGATTGGTGTATATCACGTCAGTTGTGGTGGGGTCAGCGTATTCCTGCGTACTACTTGCCACAGGGCGGATACGTGATTGCAGAGACTCCCGAGAAGGCTTTGGAGGCTGCACGCGAGAAGACAGGCAATGCCGATTTGCAGCTTGCAGACTTGCGTCAGGACGAGGACGTACTCGACACTTGGTTCTCATCTTGGTTGTGGCCTATCTCAGTATTTGACGGTATCCGTAACCCAGACAACGAGGATATTAAGTATTACTACCCAACAAGCGACCTTATCACTGGTCCAGATATTATCTTCTTCTGGGTAGCACGTATGATTATGGCTGGTTATGAGTATCGCGGCGAGAAGCCATTTGGCAACGTATACTTCACAGGTATCGTACGCGACAAGTTGGGTCGCAAGATGTCGAAGCAGCTCGGCAACTCACCTGACCCACTCGATCTGATTGCTAAATATGGTGCTGATGGTATGCGTGTTGCTATGATGCTTTCGTCATCGGCTGGTAACGACGTAATGTTTGATGAGGCACTCTGCGAGCAGGGCCGTAACTTTGGTAACAAGATTTGGAATGCATACCGTCTTATCAACGGTTGGAGCATCGACGAGAGCCTGGAGCAGAGCGAGAACAATCGCCTATCTGTTGAGTGGTTTAAGCACACTCTCTCGAAGGCGATCATCGATATTGAGGATAACTTCTCATCATACCGCATCTCTGAGGCGTTTATGCGTATCTACAAACTCTTCTGGGACGACTTCAGCGGTTGGTACTTGGAGATGGTTAAGCCAGCATATCAGCAGCCAACAGACAAGGCTACAATGGAGGCTACACGCCACTACTTCGACCTTTTGATGCGTCTTATCCACTCATTCATGCCATTCGTTACAGAGGAGATCTGGCAGGATTTGGCTGAGCGCAAGGCTGGCGAATCGATAATGTATGCACCAATGCCTAAGGCCGAGGAGGTAGACGAGGCTTTGTTGGCTCGTTTTGAGCTTGCCAAGGAGGCAATCTCTGGCGTGCGTAATGTACGCAAGCAGAAGAACATTGCTCAGAAGAATGCTTTGCAGCTCGACGTAATTGTTGACGAGAACTACCCAGCAGAGTACGCTCCTGTAATTGCTAAGATATGTAACCTCTCTTCTATCGAGACCATCACCGAGAAGAACCCTACTGCCGATGCATTTATCGTCAAGACTACACAGTACTTCGTACCAATGGGTGATTCAATCGATGTAGAGGCAGAGACAAAGAAGCTCGCCGACGAGCTTGCATACCTTGAGGGATTCTTGGCAAGCGTAATGAAGAAGCTCTCTAACGAGCGTTTTGTATCGTCTGCGCCAGAGAAGGTTGTAGCCAACGAGTATGCCAAGAAGGCTGATGCCGAGGCTAAGATTGCAGCCATCAAGGAGCGTATGGAGGCTTTGAAATAAGAGTTTTTTCAGATAATACGAGATTCACTTTTCGAGGGTGTCGACTAATATTGACACCCTCAAAAAGTAATAAACATCAACCAAACCATGGCAGATGTAACGATATACACCGATGGTGCAGCACAGGGCAACCCCGGGCGAGGAGGTTATGGTGTGGTACTACTTTCGGGACCGCACCGCAAAGAGCTATCGGAGGGATACAGACTCACCACCAACAATCGCATGGAGCTGATGGCTGTATGTGTAGCACTGGAGGCACTGAAGTTTGATGGCACTAATGTTACGCTTTACTCCGACTCAAAATATGTGGTTGATGCAGTAAATCAGCGTTGGGTGTTCGGTTGGGAGAGAAAGGGCTTTGCAGGAAAGAAGAACCCCGACCTTTGGGGACGATTTCTCAGAGTCTACCGTCGCCACAACGTAAGATTTGTATGGGTAAAGGGCCACGCATCGACAGTCGAGAACAACCGCTGTGACGAGCTGGCTGTAGCAGCCGCAAACAGCGGACGATTGTTGGAGGACGTTGGATATAGACCTGAATAGAGATGGATATTGAGAGCATTCGCGAATATTGCCTGCGGAAACCTTTGGCAACCGAAGAATTCCCATTCGACGAGACCACATTGGTCTTTAAGGTTGCGGGAAAGATGTTTGCTTGCCTACCACTTGAGAAGAGTGATATATTGATATTAAAGTGCGATGCCGATTACGCTATAGAGTTACGTGACCGCTACTCGGCAATCGAGCCAGCATGGCACTTCAATAAGAATTATTGGAATCAGCACCTTACCCCTGCTCTCGACGACGATTTAATAAGACATCTGATAGACCACTCTTACTCAGAGGTCATAAAGAAACTCTCGCGCAAGATGCGCATAGAATTAAACTTGGAATAGCAATGAAACTCACATTCTTAGGCACTGGAACATCGCAAGGTGTACCGGTTATAGGATGCCGATGCGAGGTATGCCAATCTAAGGATTGGCACGATAAGCGTCTGCGCACATCGGCTATGGTGGAGTGTGAAGATTATCGCATAGTGATAGATGCCGGCCCCGACTTCCGCCAGCAGATGCTACGTACAGGAGTAAGACACATCGATGCTATACTGCTCACACACGAACACAAGGACCACACAGGAGGTCTGGACGACGTGAGAGCCTTCAATTTTGTTGATTACCCTACGACTATTCACGTTGTGGATATATACGCCACACACCGAACAGCTGAGTGTGTGAAGAAAGATTTCGACTACGCATTTGCACAGAACAAATATAGGGGTGTACCTGAGATGCGGCTCCACGAGATTGACCCAACGGAGTCGTTTGAGGTGAAGGGGCAAAAGATAATTCCGATTCGGGGCAAGCACTCCGAGCGCTTCGATATTACCGGCTACCGCATAGGTAATATGGCATATATGACCGATTTCAAACAATTATGCAACGGCGAGATTGAAAAGCTCAAAGGTGTGGATACACTTATTATAAATGCGCTGAGATTTGCCTCACACTACTCACACTTCAATGTAGAGGAGGCAATGGCTATAATCGAGCAGGTAGCACCACGACAGGCCTACCTTACGCATATGTCGCACGAAATTGGATTATACGCCAAGACAAACCCAGCGTTACCTAACGGTGTAGCCCTGGCCTACGATGGGCTTACAATAGAGATATAAAACAGAAAAACAACAAAAATATGAGAAACAGTCTTAATGGCAAGGTAGTCGTTATCACGGGTGCATCATCAGGCATCGGAAAGGCTATGGCCATAGAGTATGCAGCCATGGGCGCAAAAGTTGTGCTCGGAGCACGTCAGAGCGACAAGCTCGAGGCTCTCTGCAACGAAATCATAGCCAAAGAAGGCAAAGCTGTATGGTGTGAAACCGACGTAACGAAAGTAGAGGATTGCGAGCGGCTGATAAAGACGGCTGTAGACAATTTTGGTGGAATAGATATTTTGATTTGTAACGCAGGAATCTCGATGCGTGCTCTGTTTGACGATTTGGATTTGAGCGTACTACACCGCTTGATGGATGTAAATTTCTGGGGAACGGTATACTGTACCAAGTTCGCTCTACCCTACCTCCAGAAATCGAAGGGTTCATTGGTAGGAATCTCATCGGTGGCGGGCATTCATGGTCTGCCAGGTCGCACAGGCTACTCAGCATCGAAGTACGCAATGACTGGATTCCTGGAGACTATCAGAATTGAGAATCTGAAGAAGGGTCTTCACGTTATGGTCGCTTGCCCAGGATTCACAGCAACAAATGTGCGTTTCTCAGCCCTTACGGCTGATGGCTCCGAGCAAGGTGCAACACCACGCGAGGAGGGCAAGATGATGACAGGTGAACAGGTGGCTCATATCGTAGCCAAGGGCATTGCTCGTCGCAAGCGTCTATGCCTTATGGAGGCCGAAGGCCGTGGTACACATTTCGTAAAGAAATTTGCACCTGCGCTGGTCGATAAGCTCTTCTACTGGGTGATGGCCAAAGAGCCAGACTCACCTTTCAAATAGGAGTAACCTAAAAATACTATAAGCTATGAAGAAACGTTTGGAATCGTTGGATGTTCTACGTGGTGCCGACCTCTTTTTCCTCGTAGCCTTAGGCCCTATTATGGGTCGCATTGCTTCAGCGGCCGATGCCGAGTGGCTCAACAAAGGCATGTGGATATTCCACCACGTCAAATGGGAGGGCTTCTCGCCCTGGGATATGATTATGCCACTCTTTATGTTTATGGCTGGCGCAACAATCCCATTTGCTATGGAGCGCTACCGTCGCGAGGGCAACAAGAAATTGGCTCTGTGGCGCATCGCACGTCGTGTGATTGTGCTATGGATTTTCGGAATGATGTGCCAGGGAAATCTGCTGGCGCTCGACCCAAATCGAATATACCTATATACAAATACTCTTCAGGCCATTGCCGTTGGTTATGCCGCAGCAGCCGTGATGTTTCTATTCACAAAGTTGCGCAAGCAGATAATAGCGGCAGTATTGCTCTTGTTGGCATATTGGGCTGCGATGGAGTTTATATCGGTTGATAGCTACGGAGGTGGAAATTACACTCCCGACGGGAACCTTGCCGAGTGGATTGACCGTGCTGTATTGGGTCGCTATCGTGACCACGCAGGGGTGGAGAATGGAGTTGTGGTATTTAACGAATGGTATCGCTACACGTGGATTCTCAGCTCACTGACCTTCGCCGTAACAGGACTCTGCGGAATGTTCGCCGGTACTATAACAAAGAGCCAGATGGCCGAGAAACGCAAGCTATTGTGGTTATTTGCAGGTGGTGCAGTGATGGTGGCAGTGTCGCTTATTTGGAGCATCTGGATGCCTATAATCAAGACTATATGGACCTCATCTATGGCGTTGTTTGCAGCAGGTGTGTCGTTCATTCTTTTGGGCGTAGCCTATTACTTTGTTGACTACAAAGGCTACCGCAAAAACATCACTTGGCTCAAGGTGTATGGCATGAACTCGATAGCTGCATATATGCTCACTCAAATTGTGAATTTCAGAGGCGTAGCGAAGTCGCTTTTCTTTGGACTGGAGCAGTATATGGGCGACTGGTACAGCGTGCTGATTACCCTATCGCAAGTCGTCATAATATATCTTATTCTTTACGCAATGTATCGCAAGAAGATATTCTTGAAGGCGTAATACGATTCACAAAAAAAATAGTGGCAGCAATGTCAAAAGAAAACCCCCGAGTTGATTACAACTTCGGGGGTTAGTTTATTTACTGGTAGGTTGACTATTTTGTAGCGCTCTCCAAACGCTTCATCATAGCAAACATAAAGAGTGCCGAGATCAAGCAGAGTGCGATAAATACTGACCACACGATCCACAATGGAAGACCACCCCAAAGGAAGCCACCTACAGCTACAAGCATGTTACCGATTGCAGTCGCAACAAACCAGCAACCCATCATCATACCCTTGTACTTTGGAGGAGCTACCTTCGATACGAATGAGATACCCATTGGTGAGAGCAACAACTCAGCGAAAGTAAGTACGAGATAAGTTGAAATCAACCAGTTTGCAGACACGAATGTACCAGCGTCGCCAGCAGCAGCCTGCTCATTAGGAGTCAAAAGACCCATAGAACCTACAGCCATCACAGCGAAACCAGCAGCAGCTACCAACATACCGTAAGCGATCTTACGTGGTGCTGAAGGCTCCTTACCCTTAGCTGCCAATGCGCCAAAGATTGCCAATGAAACTGGAGTCAAAGCTACAACATAGAATGGGTTGAACTGCTGGAAGATTGGTGCACTAACAGCTACAGAACCCTCGATGTGGAGGTACTTGTAAACCAAAACTGCGATAACTCCAGCTACGATAGCGCCAGAGATACCCTTAGTCTTAATATCGTTCTTCTCACTCTGTACGAAAGAGAAACCAGCATATACAGCAACGATAATCAATACGAGGTTCCATACGTTGAATGCCATGCTCTGCAAGCCCTCAGAAGTCTTAGCTGTGAACTCATCAGCAAAGTAAGTAAGAGCCAAACCGTTCTGGTGGAATGCCATCCAGAAGAAGATTACAACGGCAAATACGAGGAACAAAGCTGTCATACGAGCCTTTGTCTGCTCAGGAGTGAGAGTATCCTCTACATCGGCTGCATCACCCTTCTTGCGCTCACCACCCTCAACGTGACGGAAAGTAGGACGGAAGATGTAGTAGATAGCGATTGAAGCGATCAACGCAACACAAGCCACTGCAAATGAGAAGTGGTAAGCATCGTTACCAGAGAAACCGAGAGAATTCTCAGCCCACTCCTTGATCTTAACGGCTGCAGTTGGAGCAAACAAGGCACCAATATTGATAGCCATATAGAAGATTGAGAATGCAGAGTCGCGCTTGTCGGCATACTTAGGATCATCATAGAGATTACCTACCATTACCTGCAAGTTACCCTTGAACAGACCAGTACCGATACTGATGAAGAGCAACGCACCAAGCATAGCAATCATAGCCAATGTGTCGCCACCGAGTGGAATAGAGAGCAACAGGTAACCAACAAACATTACAGAGATACCAATTGTTACCATCTTACCAAAACCGAACTTGTCGGCCATGATACCACCGATCAGAGGCATGAAATATACCAAACCGAGGAAGGTTGAGTAGATAGCTCCTGCTACACCAGCATCCAAACCGAAGTTAGCGCGCAAGAACAATGCAAAAACTGCCAACATTGTGTAGTAGCCAAAACGCTCACCTGTGTTAGCAAGGGCAAGGGCGTATAGTCCCTTTGGTTGTCCTTTGAACATAAATTTAAGATATTTAATGGTTAATATGTAAGCAAACGTGCTTTATCTGGGCAAATTGTGCTTTATCTGGGCAAATATAGAAAAAAATATTGTATATTTGTGTATAAACACGTTGAAAACCGCTATTATGGAGAGCAAAACAGCAATATTACCCATAGTCGAGAGAGACGAATGGTTGCAACCGGTTGCCGACAAGATTGCCGACAGACATCAGAGATATCAGAACAGAATGGAAGCCATCGCAGAGCAGGCTGGCACTATTGTCGATTATGCCAACGGCTACCGCTACTATGGCTGGCAATATGATGACACGTTGTGCGGTTGGTGGTTCCGTGAATGGTTACCAGAGGCTTATGATGTATTTATTTTTGGAGACTTCAACTCGTGGCAACGCACACAGCTGCGTCTCGACAAAGATCGCAACGGCGTTTGGAGCATATTCTTGCCAGAGGCAATGTATGGCCATCTGTTGACTCACGGCTCATTGTACAAGCTGCACGTTCACGGCAAAAATGGTTGGCACGACCGTATACCAGCCTATGCAACCCGCGTGGTGCAAGACGAAGAGTCAAAAAACTACACCGCCCAATTCTGGATTCCACAGCCATTTGAGTGGCACGACCAGAAGTTCGACGCTAAGAGTATTGGTGACCTTCTGATTTATGAGACCCATATCGGTATGGCTCAGGAGAAGGAGGGTGTCGGCACATATAATGAATTCACAGAGCTTGTGCTGCCTCGCATCAAGCAGGCTGGTTACAACGCAATACAGATTATGGCCATTGCCGAGCACCCCTACTACGGTTCGTTTGGTTACCACGTTTCAAACTTCTTTGCACCTTCGTCACGCTTTGGTACTCCAGAAGAGTTGAAGCACCTGATCGACACAGCCCACTCGATGGGTATAGCGGTGATTATGGACCTTGTTCACGCCCACTATGTAAAGAATTGGAATGAAGGTTTGCGTGACTTAGATGGTTCAGACCACCACTATTCAAAACCTGGCAATGCGGGTTATCAGCAGTATTGGGATTCGATGATATTCGACTACGGCAAGGGTGGTGTGGAGCACTTCCTGCTCTCGAATGTGAAGTATTGGCTCGACGAGTTCCACTTCGACGGCTACCGTTTCGATGGTGTAACCTCGATGCTCTACTACCACCGAGGATACATCGATTTCGACTCTCGCGAGAAGTTCTTCGATGAGGGTGTTGACCTCGATGCTATAACATACCTTACGTTAGCCAACAAGCTGATTCACACATACAACCCATCAGCTATAACCATTGCCGAAGATGTGAGTGGTATGCCAGGAATATGTCTGCCGATTGATGATGGTGGCGTAGGATTCGACTACCGTCTCGGTATGGCTATCCCCGACTTCTGGATTAAGATGCTGAAGGATACGCCCGACGAGGATTGGAACATATGGGAGATGTGGAGCATCCTCACGAACCGTCTGCCCGAGGTGAAGACCGTAGCTTATGCCGAGTCGCACGACCAGGCTTTGGTGGGTGACAAGACAATTGCCTTCCGCCTACTCGACAAGCTGATGTATGACTCTATGGACCGCAAGAGCGAAAGTATGGTGGTGGATAGAGGATTGGCTCTGCACAAGATGATACGCCTAATTACAATCACTGCAGGTGGCGACGCCTACCTCAACTTTATGGGTAATGAGTTTGGCCACCCCGAGTGGATTGACTTCCCTCGCGAGGGTAACAATTGGTCATATTCTCACGCCCGCCGCCAATGGTCGTTGCGCGACAGCGAGGAGCTAAGATACAGCTACTTGGCCGACTTCGACGAGGAGATGATTAAGCTGGTGAAGGAGAACGCTATCCTATCGGACGGCTACCCCTACAATCTGCATATGGACGAGCAGAACAAGACAATGGTTTACGAACATCGAGACCTGTTGTTCATCTTCAACTGGCATACATCGGCATCGATACCCGATTACGAATTGCCTGTACGCAAGGCTGGAAAGTATGTATTGGAGCTATCGACCGACGAGGAACGTTTCGGAGGATTGGCTCGCCAAAAGGTTGGTGAGGAGCATTTCTCATTTAACGTAGAGTGCGAAGATGGCAGCATACAACCACGCATTAAAATTTACAACACCTCACGCACAGCAATGGTTTTGCGTTGTAAGGAGTAAATTATAATCGCAACACAAGAAAAACTCCGGCATTGAGAAAATTCAATGTCGGAGTTTTTTTTACAGCCGTTAAAGCAGAAATAATAATTTCAACCGCTTCTATTCAGCAAACGCTGCTCCTCATACATTATATATAGTACAATATCAAACTATTTTATATGTTTTAAAAATCTTCGATAAAAAGGGTAAACGATAAAAATATGTAAAAAAAATATCTTTAAGCTGTAGTTTTCCGGAGTATTTAGCGACTAATATAGTGGATGACCTGAATAAAGGTTGAGGGATTTAATTTTACACTATTTTATTATTTAACAATTTGCACCTTATTGCATATGCTATTTATTATAATTAAATAGTATGTTGCGACGAAGGTGGTTTTGTGGTTGTATACCTTTGTCATATGGCAAGGGTTATTTTTTTTATAATACCATATTCTATTCCCCTAATCAGCCACCATACTACAAAAAAAAGAAAAAGAGTAGTTCACCCGTGGGTTAACTACTCTTTTTAACGAGTACTACAATCACCTACTGCGTAATCATCTTGCAATAGATATCGTAACGCTTCATTACCTCTCTTACATAAGCCTCGGTTTGGCGACTTCCTGTAAACTTGCCATACTTAACAAGCTCGCTCTCATAAACCGCAGGATCGGCCTTCTGTTTCAAATAACGAGCAACAACCTCCCAGGAGTTGGGATTCTCACCATTGCTCTTTGCCAGGCGACGAGCATCAGAAACATGGCCAATACCACCATTATAGCAGGCCAAAATAATGCTCATACGGTCGCTCTCAGGCGTCGAAGGCGAAATCTTCAATGTAGCATCAATCTTACTCAGAAGCTTACCCGCCAGACGGATATTAGTCTCTGGATCGGCCAAATGCTCCTTTGCTACATTAAACTGTTTGCCGACAATTGGCATCACCTGCATAAGGCCCACAGCCCCCTGCTTCGAGATGACCCCGTGCTGGAATCGCGACTCGTTGTACGCGATAGCACTCATCAAACGCCAATCTTGGCCTACCTCTTCACCAATGCGCTGCATCATCTCGTCATACATCGAGATAACCCAAGTCTCAACATCGGTCGTGTCAGTCGCTATCACAGCGACATTCTCTGATTCCATACCCTGCTCAACGGTTGCCACTGCGGCCAAATCCTCGTCGAACATATTGGAACCCCAAAAAGTTACTAATACGATAAGAACAATCGAAAGTAATACTGTCTTTTTTGACATAAATGTGTGTTTTGCGGGCAGTTCATACCGAGCAATACATCACCTAATCATAGAATCCCCAAGAGATACCCATCTTAAACATTCCCGGATTCAGCGGATAACCCGCCACCGTAATGTACTGTCCATTACCAAACAAGCCATAGTTGACGTGCTGGTACTTTAAGAAGATGCGCATTCTCTTCCACTTGGCTGCAATAAAAGCGTCGAGATATGGATAATTACCCATTTCGTAATCACGCTGATTGTAGAAGACTGACAACGCGGGATTATAGGACGGAGCATAGAAGCTCGTATTAAATCGTCCGTCAATTCCGATTTGCAATCTCAGCACCTCTTTCTTCTGTACCCAACATTCGTAGAAGTACGAGAGATAGGCGCTGGCCAAGGGGACAGGAATAACTTCCTGATTGGTGCTCCACTGCATCAATACCCTGTGGTCGAAATGAAATCCGCCTACGCGGAAATCTTTGCGAGCATACAAACTCGTCAGACTAATGGCATCGTTTGATTGCGTAACACGGCTATTTGCGTCGTAGTAGATTTTATTCGACACAACTCCTTGCCATACGCCCAATTCCAAAGCCCAGTTGGGGATTTCGAGCGAAACCTCCAAACGAGTTTCATCCTCCTTATCAAAGGAGTTGAACCACACATAGTGATTCGAGAATAGGTTCTCCTGCCAATATGAAGCCGACTGCATGGTTTGCGAGAATCGGCCTGTCAGGACAACGGGGTTACCGCGAAAATCTGCCGACAATGCGATGTGTGCATTCAAGGCAAAATCTCCGCTTCTATATCCCGATGGGTGAAACTTTACGTCAGCTCCCCAATCGACATATCTCTTTATCTTGCCGCTCACTGCGCCATAGGCATACCAAGCGGCCTTTTTATCTACATCATATTTACCCAACAGATAATCGCTCATTGCAAGTTGCGAATATCCGTAAGCATCAATTCCAATACCTCCACCCAAGCGACCGATAGCACCATCTCTATCCCAAGGTTGCGCCTCGACAAAGAATTTGTTACTAATCACACGCTCACTAATTGAGTCACGAGTCATACTTGGCGAGATAAACCAATCATCGTAATATGACTCCTGAGTTGGGATATACTCTCCATTCTCGTTTTTATCACCACGCTCATCACGATAGGTAGAGTATTTATCCTGATAGAGCTTATTCCACGAGTTATATTCAAAAATGTGGCCAACATATATCGCCGACAGTCCAGCGATAGAATAATCGTAATCGGTGACAGGCACCAAAGGTATGGCATAGGCCTGCTTTACAAAGAATGAATTATTGCGATATGAGTTCTGCGCCTCGGCATCGGCCAGCTTCATAGGCACGCCCGATGGGTGGTCAAAAATTGTATCGGCTACAGCCCACAAGCCTACTGCACCACCATTCTCACGCTGCTTGATGCGGTTATTGATATATGCTGCGTGAATCGAGTAACGCTTGCCGGTGTGTGAAAATGCAGCAGAGAGATTGTGGTTGGATGTGCGCTGCCACTCATACAAGCCCTTTGTGCCTCGCGACTTATAGCTAACATTAAAGCCTGTTGTGGGCGACACATTATGTGCTGTTGTAATCTCAAAATGCTCCTCACGATAACGCTTCTGACCTGACTCCAAATACATAAAGTTGAGATATGGAGTCTTAGAGTTGTAGAACGGAACGTTATCCATACGGTATGTATAGGCATCATACGACTGAGCAAACTGGAAATCGGGCGTATTGGCTCGATCAAAGTAGTTGAAAGGGAGAGTCGACTGACCCAATCCACCCAATGTCATATCACCGACACCCTCACGGTAATATGGATAGTCTATTCTCCAATAGGTAACAAGCGTATCCAACGGGCCAATCTCCACATCGTTCATAAAACGATCAACAGTCCACTGGAAATTAGGCCAGGCACGCACCGAATCGCTGAAATAGTACGACTCAAGAGGCTTGCGGATTTTACGAATCTGAGTTGAATCCTTCTTCTCATCGCCCTCCTCATCTTCGCCCATATCATAGGGGTTGCTACCACCTAGTCCCACATTCTGACCTTGACGTTGAGCACGAGCCAAAGCGGCTGCATCAAGCTGCGCATACAACGGAGTAGACAATGCCGCTATTGCGAGCATCGCCAACACGAGTGAAAATATACGCAAACTAAATTTCATTACTCCCAACCTGTCCTAAATAGTTAAACCACTACTTCTTAGCCGAATTTACAATATGGCGCACTGTTGAAATCACGATATATAGCAAGATGATTCCTGCCGCAGCATATTTAGTGAAGGCTGCAATCAAAACAGCGCTCACCACGATGAACGAATAACGAAGCTCATTGCCCTTCCAGCCAAAGCCCTTAAATTTGAGAGCAAACATTCTCACTGGGCTAATCAACATTGTTGCCATAACAACAGAAATTGCAACCACAATCTCCTTTGGAACGATAAAATCACCCGCTGCTGCAAGCATTGCAACCGACAAGCAGAAGATTCCATTAGCAGGAGTTGGCAAGCCACAGAACTCGGTATGCTGAGTATCGTCGATATTAAACTTTGCAAGGCGCAAAGCCGAAAAAGCCGCAATAATCAGAGTCACAAATCCGAGCATAGAAGCCACACTCTCCGACATACCGCTGAGCTGAGGCATATCACCATAAAGACAATACATTGCAACGGCCGGCACCACGCCAAACGAGACCATATCAGCCAACGAATCGAGCTGCACTCCGAGTGGTGATGACTGCTTGAGCAGACGAGCTGCAAAACCATCGAAAAAATCACACACAGCCGATGCTACAACCAGGTAGAATGCCAACTTATAGTCGTGCTGAGTAAGCAATGCAATAGCCGCTCCCGTACCGCACAACAAGTTGCCGAGCGTCAGCATATTTGGTATCGTAAAAAGTCTTATTTTCATATTTCTCTAAAAAATCATCATTTTAAGCCGCAAATTTACGAAATTTATTTATATATTTGTATAATTCTAAACGAAAATATTACATAAACCTATGAATAATAACACTTATTGCGTGATTATGGCTGGCGGAATAGGCACTCGCTTCTGGCCAATAAGCCGCCAATCAACACCCAAGCAGTTTCTCGACATTCTCGGAACTGGCAAATCATTCATTCGCTCCACATATGAGCGATTCGCCGCAATGGTGCCAAACGAGAACTTTTTGGTGGTTACCAATCAGCGTTACAAAGCCCAAGTTTTGGAGCATATCCCAGAGCTTAACGAGAGCCAGATTTTATGCGAACCAATTGGTCGCAACACTGCCCCATGTATCGCCTATGCGGCCTACTATCTGCAGAAGCTAAACCCCGAGGCGAGAATGATTGTTACGCCATCGGATCACCTCATTCTGAACGAGGTTGATTTTCGCGAAATCATAAGCGAATGTGTGGAGTATGCCGACACCCACGATGCACTGATGACAGTTGGTATTAAACCGACTCGTCCTGACACAGGATATGGCTATATACAAACCTCAAGTGATAGTTCAATTAGTCGCGTTAAATGCTTCACAGAGAAGCCAAACCTCGAGATGGCTCAGACCTTTATCGAGAGTGGAGAGTTTGTCTGGAATGCTGGTATTTTCATCTGGAAACTAAGCTCGATTATCGAGGCATTCAGCCGCCATCTACCCGAGCATCACGCACTCTTTTCGGCCATCATCGACGACTTTGCAACCGAGCGTGAAGCAGCCGCTATCGAGGGGGTATTCTCGGAGTGTAAACCTATCTCTATCGATTACGGAGTTATGGAGAAGGCCGACAATGTATATGTGCGTTGTGGCGACTTTGGCTGGAGCGATGTGGGAACCTGGGGTTCGGTATATCAGCTCTCTCGCAAAGATGCATTTGCCAACACCAAACTGGGTGGCAGTTGCTACACCTATGCAACCCGCAGCTCGGTAATCTCAATCCCAGAAGGCAAGGTGGCCGTTATCAACGGTCTGCGTGACTACATTGTGGTCGACACCGACGACGTATTGATGATTTGCCCACGAAGCGAGGAGCAGAGCATCAAAAAATATATTGACGACGTAAAATTCGATAAGGGCGACAAACACATTTAGCCCCGACACACAAATCACACAAAAGCTGCCGACACTTTTCGGCAGCTTTTTTTTGTTCACCGCCACAGCTTTTTCCTGCATATCTTTTCCTTTTTAAGGAAAAAACATTACTTTTGTATTGTGGCTTATTATGGCATAGCGTGGGCCAAACACCCCACCTCATAAAGTCAAGCCCAAGCCCTACAAACACGAAAAATATTAACAAAAAAAAATAGATTTTTATGGAACAACAGAAACAGAACGTATCTCTTCCCGACAACGCTTATCGCGAACTTAAGCCAGGCGAGGAGTACAAGCCACTTATGCCAGCCAATTCAACTCCTGCAGAGGTTACCCCCTATTCGGTAACAATGGGTGTTGTGATGGCTATAATCTTCTCAGCCGCTGCTGCTTTCCTGGGTTTGAAAGTGGGTCAGGTATTTGAGGCCGCCATTCCTATTGCCATCATCGCAGTTGGAATGGGCACAGCTCTGGGCAAGAAGAATATGCTTGGCCAGAACATCATCATTCAGTCAATCGGAGCATCATCGGGTGTGATTGTAGCGGGTGCTATCTTCACCTTGCCAGCACTCTACATTTTGGGTCTCGATGCTGAGTTCTATCAGATTTTCCTCTCTTCATTATTGGGAGGTGTGTTGGGTATAGTGCTTCTTATCCCTTTCAGAAAGTATTTCGTAAAGGAGATGCACGGCAAGTACCCATTCCCTGAGGCCACTGCCACTACCGAGGTATTGGTATCGGGCGAGAAGGGCGGCAACCAGGCCAAGTTACTGGCTGTTGCTGGCCTTGTAGGTGGTCTTTACGACTTTATCGTGAGCACATTTGGTGCTTGGACCGAGGTTGTATCGACTCGTCTCACTGCGTTTGGAGAGATGTGTGCCGACAAGTTCAAGGTTGTATTCTCACTCAACACTGGCGCAGCCGTATTGGGTTTGGGTTATATCATCGGTCTAAAGTATGCAGTTATCATCACAGCTGGTTCTTGCCTTGTATGGTTCCTTATTGTACCTCTCATTGGCTCGGTTGCTCCAGATGCTGCGTTGCTCACCCCCGAGAAGATCTTCACCGATTATGGTCGTCCACTCGGCATTGGTGGTATCGCTATGGCTGGTCTTATTGGTATTATTCGTCAGGCTGGCATCATCCGTCAGGCTGTAGGCTTGGCCGTTAGCGAGCTCTCGTCGAAGAAGGGTGCTGGAGTGGCTCAGGTGGAGCGTACTCAGCGCGACCTGCCAATGAAACTCATCCTCACAATCCTCATTGCAACTCTTATCACAACCCTTATCTTCTTCCACTTCGGTTTGCTTGGTAATGGTATGCAGAGTATCGTGGCATTGCTTATCGTATTTGTGATTGCATTCCTCTTCACAACCGTTGCAGCAAATGCCATCGCAATCGTAGGTACAAACCCAGTTTCGGGTATGACGTTGATGACACTTATCCTCAGCTCGCTCGTATTGGTTAGTGTTGGTTTGAATGGTTCAGAGGGTATGACCGCAGCTCTTATCATTGGTGGTGTGGTATGTACAGCACTCTCAATGGCTGGTGGTTTCATCACCGACCTCAAGATCGGTTACTGGCTCGGAACAACCCCTAAGAAGCAGGAGGGTTGGAAGTTCCTCGGCACATTCGTATCGGCTGCGACTGTAGCAGGCGTAATGCTCGTTTTGAACGATACTTATGGTTTTACTGGTGAGAACGCATTGGTTGCTCCTCAGGCAAATGCCATGGCTGCAGTTATCCAGCCACTTATGACTGGTGGCTCAACTCCATGGATTCTCTACTTTATGGGTGCCGCCTTGGCTTTGGTTTTGACTGCTTTGGGAGTTCCTGCATTGGCATTCTCTTTGGGTATGTTTATCCCAATGTATCTAAACGCCCCACTTGTAGTGGGTGGTTTGATTGCCTGGTTTGTATCTAACCGTTCGAAGGACGAGAAGCTCAACAAGGCTCGCTTTGACAGAGGTACTCTCATCGCATCGGGCTTTATTGCTGGTGGTGCTTTGATGGGTGTCGTATCGGCCGTATTAAAGTTTGTAGGTGTTGAGTGGTATATGAGCGGCTGGGCAGAGTCGAAGAGTGCCGAGTGGCTTGGTTTGGTGATGTACGCATTGCTTATCGTCTATATGGCTTGGCACACACTCAAGGCAAAGAAGGAGGAGTAAGCTCCCATACAAAATAAAGCATAACTTTAATTGAACAAATATAAATAGCTGAAAAATATGGAACTTAAAGATAGATTCTTGAAATATGTTTCGTTCGACACTCAGTCAGACGAGAACAGCACCACATTCCCCTCAACCGACAAGCAGTTGGTACTTTTGAACTACCTGGCCGACGAGATGCGCACGTTGGGTCTTACCGACGTAACGGTCGACAAGTATGGCTATGCAATGGGTACAATCCCTGCATCGGAGGGTTATGAGAATGCACCCGTGATTGGTTTTATCTCACACGTGGACACATCACCCGATATGTGTGGCAAGGATGTGAAGCCACACGTTATCGAGGAGTACGACGGCGAGGACATTATGCTCAACCCATCGCTCACAATGAAGGTTTCTGACTTCCCCGAGCTCAAGGGTTTTGTGGGTCACACCCTGATTCATACAGACGGCACAACATTGCTCGGTGCCGACGACAAGGCTGGTTGCGCAGAAATTATGACTGCAGCTGAGTACTTGATGGCTCACCCCGAAATCAAACACGGCAAGATTCGAATCGGCTTCACTCCCGACGAGGAGATTGGCCGTGGTGTAGATTACTTCGATGTTAGGGCATTTGGCGCAGACTTCGCTTACACTATGGATGGTAGTGCCGAGGGCGAGTTGGAGTATGAGAACTTCAACGCCGCAGCCGCTACAATCGAGATTCAGGGCCGCAACGTCCACCCTGGCTATGCCAAGGATAAGATGATTAACGCTATTCAGGTTGCTTGCGAGCTTAACTCATTGCTGCCAACAGTAGAGCGTCCAGAATACACCACAGGATACGAAGGATTCTACCACTGCGTGGGTTTCAACGGCACAGTTGAGAATGCTAAGCTCTCGTACATCATACGTGACCACGACAGCGAGAAGTTTGAGCAGAAGAAGGTCTATATCTGGAGCTGTGTGGATTTGTTGCAGAAGCGTTATGGCGAGGAGGTATTGAAGCTCACACTCAAGGACCAGTACTTCAATATGCGCAAGATGGTGGAGCCACACCCTCAGGTTATAGACAAGGCTATTGAGGCTATGCGTATGGCCGATGTTGAGCCGCTCATCAAGCCTATCCGTGGTGGTACCGATGGTGCACGTTTGTCATTTATGGGACTCCCCTGCCCCAATATCTTCACTGGCGGCATGAACTTCCACGGCAAGTTTGAGTATTGCTCGCTGAACACTATGCAGAAGGCATTCAACGTGATTATAAACTTGGCTCAGTTGTGGGCTAAATAGTAAGGTTATGCACGATTTCAAAGAGATTGATCCCGCTCAAATTAGCGACAACTTCATCAAGGCCATCGGCTCGGATTGGATGCTGATTACGGCTGGCGACCACGTTGAACACAATACCATGACCGCCTCGTGGGGAGGCGTGGGTGTAATGTGGAACTACCCCGTTGCATTTGTTGTAATACGTCCGCAGCGTTACACTTTTGAGTTTACCGAGAAATGCGACAAACTCACCCTCTCGTTCCTGTCCGAGGAGTATCGCAAGGCATTGAGCTATTGTGGCACCCACTCTGGTCGCGACGAGGATAAGATTAGCAATGCAGGATTGTCGGTGGCATTCACCGACGAAGATACTCCCGCCATCAGCCAGGCCCGCCTGGTGCTAGAGTGCCGTAAGCTCTACACCGACGACATGAGAGCCGATAACTTTATCGAGAAGAGTATTATCGAGAAGTGGTATCCGGGCGAAGATTACCACAAAGTATATGTATTGCATATTGAACACGCATATATCAAGGAGTAGATATGAATAGTTACGGATATATCAAAGTTGCTGCCGTTGTACCCGAGGTGAAGGTTGCCGACTGCAGCTTTAACACCGAGCGCATAATAGAGATGATGCAGCAGGCTGCCGAACGCGGAGTGCGCATTATGGTATTCCCCGAGCTCAGCATCACGGCATATAGCTGTGGCGACCTATTCACAAAGCAGTTGCTCATAGCTAAGGCCGAGGAGTCGTTGGCTCGCATCGCTGAGGCTGCAATGGAGTTGCCAATCGTTGCAATCGTGGGCTTACCTGTTGCTTATGCCGACAAATTGTATAATTGCGCCGCTGTAGTTTCACAGGGAGAAATTTTGGGTGTAGTACCAAAGTCGTATCTGCCAAATACGGGTGAAAGCAGCGAGCTGCGATGGTTTGCACCATCTTCACAACTCGGCGCGACAGTAGAGATCCCTCTTGCTGGGCAGATTGTGCCATTTGGCGAGGATATGATATTCTCGGTAAACGGAGTGGAGTTCGGTGTAGAGATTGGCGAAGATTTAGAGGCTGTTGTTCCACCATCGTCATACAAGGCTTTGGCCGGAGCAAAGATTATCTTCAATCTGGCAGCTACATCGGAGTTGGCTAATAAGCAGAGTCGATTGACAGCTTCTATCAAAGAGCACTCAGCTCGCACAAAGTCAGCATACGTATATGCTTCGGCAGGTTGGGGAGAGTCTACATCAGACACTCTATTTGCAGGCAACGCCATCGTTGCCGAGAATGGCGAAGTGTTGGCCACTGGCGAGCGATTTGCATTAAAGGGCCAGATGGTAGTAAGCGACATCGATGTGGAGGTTTTGAGCAATGCTCGTCGCAACTGCAACACATTTGCTTGCAATGCCTATTCCCCTTCATTCACCATCATCGAGACCTCTATCTCGGCAAAGGAGAATGAATCGCTGGATAGAATCATCGACCCAATGCCGTTTATACCAAACGACACTAAACAACGAGATGCTTGGTGCGAGGAGATTTTCGAGATTCAGACACACTCTTTAGCCAAAAGAATGGTCCACACTCACTGCAAGTGTGCCGTAATAGGTATTTCTGGCGGCTTGGACTCTACATTGGCACTGCTCGCCACTGTTCGCACATTCGACAAGCTCAGCTTAGACCGCAAGGGTATCATAGGTGTAACTATGCCAGGATTTGGCACTACAGATCGCACCTACAACAATGCCGTAACTCTTATCAAGGAGCTTGGTGTTACATTCCGCGAGATATCAATCGCAGACGCCTGTCGTCAGCACTTCAAGGATATCGGGCTACCCGAGGGCGACCGTTCGGTAACTTACGAAAATAGCCAGGCTCGCGAACGTACTCAGATCTTAATGGATATTGCCAATATGGATAACGGTATGGTTGTTGGCACCGGCGATATGAGTGAGCTGGCGTTGGGTTGGGCTACATATAATGGTGATCAGATGTCGATGTATGGCGTGAACTGTTCGATTCCCAAGACACTGATGCGTTATATGGTTGAGTGGGTAGCCGACAACGAACCCAACCAGAAGGTAAGTAAGGCTCTGCACGATGTGGTGGCAACACCCGTTAGTCCCGAGCTTCTGCCAGCAGACGAGAAGGGCAACATTGCCCAAAAGACCGAGGATTTGGTGGGTCCATACGAACTGCACGATTTCTTCCTCTACAATTTTATTGGCAACGGATTCTCGCCCGCGAAGATTGCAATGCTGGCTGAGAAGGCATTTGACGGACGATACGACCGCCAAACCATCACACATTGGATTAAGATATTCTTCCGCAGGTTCTTCATTCAGCAGTTCAAGCGTTCTGCTGCACCCGACGGGCCAAAGGTGAGCAGCATCTCCATCTCGGCCAAAGGCGACTGGAGAATGCCTGCCGACGCAATGGCTACAGTTTGGTTGGAAGAGTGTGAAAACCTGTAATAAAATTGTAACATAAAATCTAAAAACTAAGCAAATATGAAACGAGTAATAATTTTAGCAATAGCTGCTATAACACTCACTTGTAACGATGTAGCCGCACAGAAGTGGCTCGACGCATTGAAGAGTACTGCATCAGCAGCAATCGACAAGGTTACAGGTGGTAAGCTCACCGAGAAGAGCATCATCGGAACTTGGAGCTACAAACAACCAGGCGTGAAGCTCACATCGAGCGATACTCTTTCAGAGTTGGCTGCATCGGCTGCATCATCAACTATCCAGTCGAAACTTGCAACTTACTACACAAAGGTTGGTATTAAAGCGGGCGCGTGCAGCTTCGTTTTCAACGAGGATGGTACATTCACTTCGAAGTTTGGCCAGAAGAGTGCAAATGGCACTTACACATTTGACGCCACCACCTATCAGCTATCGCTAAAGTATAACAGCGGCTTATTGAATTTGGGCGCAATACCTGCATACGCCTATATGAACGGTACAAACTTGCAGATTGTTTTTCCGATGGATAAGCTGCTCACAATCCTCACATCACTCGGTTCGAGCATAGACTCACTCTCAACTATCACAACTCTGCTCAAGCAGTACGACAGTGTGAAGATTGGTTTTGAGTTTTCAAAATAACGACAAGTGAAGGTATGAAACGATTTACACTACTATTGTTGGGACTGGCACTATCGGCAGCACCACTTCAAGCACAGTCGCTGAGCGATTTGCTGGGCAGCCTGTTTGGTAGCGGCACTACCACAACGACCCAAACTGCGCCCAAACCCGAATACCCCACCGCCAAGCAAATTGTAGGTAGATGGGTATATCAGCAGCTCGATATGGATTATGCGGGCGATAGCACTATTGCATCGTTGGGCGTGGCTACTGCTAAAACACAACTCTCAACGTTAGCCTCTGCGGCTAAACTCACCTCAGGCAAGGATTATGTCAAACTCTCGAGTAATGGCACATTTAACCTTGTAAGTGGCGAACGTAAAATTGATGGTTCATACACTTATATACCCTCAACAGGGCGTCTTATCCTGACTGTTGGCGACAAGCTCAAAGCCGAAGCAATAGTCACGCTCGTTGATGGTGGCGCTCGCATTATGTTCAATGCCAAGCAGGCAGCTTTGACAGTTGAGCAGAACTCCGACAGCTTCAAGCAGAGTACTGCATTCCAGATGATGAAGGAGATTGTTATGGCATATCCAGAGATTACCGTAGGAGCTATTATGAAGAAATAGACAGAATATGAATATAAAAAAATGGATTGCGGTATCAACCGCTTGCATATTAAGCTTTGCATCAGTTGCAGCTCAGACCACTACGCCAATATCGCTTATTCCACTTCCAAAGAGTATTGTGCAGAGTGATGGAGAGTTTGTTATTGGGGATAAACTAAATGCTATGGTAACACCCATAGCAGAGGTGGTATTCGAAGAGTTCGCAGTGGGATTTACCACAGCTACAAACATAAAAATCAAGCAGGTAAACAAATCAGCTAAAGCACAACTTGAGTTGCATAACTTACCATCTATCGCAGCCGAAGGGTATAAAATGGATATTAACAATCAGAAGATTCTGATTTATGCTTCGCAGCCTGCTGGCTTCTTCTATGCACTGCAAACACTCAAGCAACTTATGCCTCGCAATGTGATGGCAGGTGTGGCCGACCCCGACGTTACACGATGGACATTGCCATGTGTAAAGATTGAGGACGAGCCACGTTTTGCTTGGCGAGGATTTATGCTCGACGAGGGCCGTCACTTCTTTGGCAAGGAGGCCGTAAAGCGAGTGATTGACGTGATGGCTTCATACAAGATGAACCGTTTCCACTGGCATCTAAGCGAGGATCAGGGCTGGCGCATAGAGATTAAGAAGTATCCCAAACTCACCGAAGTTGGAGCTTGGCGCGACAGCAAGGGATTAGGATATGGCGAGGTTAAACCCGACACAGAGCGCTACGGAGGATACTACACTCAGGAGGATATCAAGGAGGTGGTGGCATATGCAAAGAGTCGCTTTGTGGAGATTGTGCCTGAGATTGATATTCCAGGACACTCTCAAGCTGCCGTTGCTTCATACCCAGAGTTCCTGGCTTGTGACCCTCAGAACCCTCACGAAGTGTGGAAATGGCAGGGCGTATCGACCGATGTGATAAATGTATCAAATCCCAAAGCGGTGCAGTTTGCCAAGGATGTGATTGACGAGCTTATAGAGCTATTCCCATTTGGCTACATCCACTTGGGAGGCGATGAGTGCCCTGTTGCGAAGTGGAAGCAGAATGAGGCATGCAAGGCTCAACTTGCCGAGATTGGATCACAGAACTTCCGCGACCTGCAAATCAACTTCTATCGTCAACTCTCTGACCACATCAAACAAAAGCCTGCAGAGAAGCAGCGAAAGTTGATTTTCTGGAATGAGATCCTTTATGGCAATACCACAATGCTACCAAACGATATTACTGTTATGGCGTGGGTAGGAGCCGACAGAGCAGCGGTTGAAGCTGCTAAGCGTGGCCTAAACACTATTCTCTCGCCACAAATACCCTACTACATCAACCGTCGACAGTCGCCACTGCCATCTGAGCCTAAATCACAAGGTCGTGGAACAGAGACACTGGAGGCTGTATATAATTATGTACCTATGCGCGATGTAGCTGACGAGTTACAATCGAAGTATATGGGTGTGCAGGCAAACTTCTGGAGCGAGTGGGTGATAGAGGAGTCTGTTTTGCAGTATCTTATGTTGCCCCGTCTGGCTGCTGTTGCTGAAGCTGGTTGGACACCTCAACAGAGCCGCAATTTCGATGATTTCTTGCGTCGTCTGCAGACCGAAAGTAAATACTATGACAAAAAAGGGCTCAACTATGGCAAGCACTACATAATAAAGCAATAGGACAATATGACAAAAACTACAAACCTAACAAACAATTTTATTGACACCAAACCACACTACGAGCTACTCAATGGTTTGCGCGGTGTTGCAGCATTATTAGTGGTAATATACCACATTTTTGAGGGCTTGGCATTTGCCGAGGCGACAAACGGCGCGGGCCCTGGATTGATAACTACACTCAATCACGGCCATATTGCGGTCGATTTCTTCTTTATCCTATCGGGATTTGTAATCAGCTATGCTTACGATGACCGTTGGACAAAGATGAGCGTTGGAGGTTTCTTCAAACGTCGTTTGATTCGTCTGCACCCTATGCTTGTAATGGGAGCTATCATCGGTGCGGTTACATTCTTTATAGGAGGATTCCAGAAATGGGACGGAACAGTAACCCCTACAAGTTGGGTTATGATAGCAATGTTGCTGACGATGTTTATGATTCCCGCAGTGCCTGGCGTACCATACGAGGTGCGTGGCAATGGCGAGATGTTCCCTCTAAATGGCCCAGGATGGTCGCTCTTTTTTGAGTACATAGGCAACATACTTTATGCACTATTTATCCGCCGCCTCTCAACCAAGTGGCTTACTGGTTTGGCTGTGGCATTAGGCGTTGCTCACGCATGGTTCTTCGTAGGAAACGTTTCGGAGTACGACAGTGTAGGAGTGGGCTGGACAATAGACTCTATTAATTTCTGGGGTGGTATGGTACGTATGCTGTTCCCATTTACTGTTGGTATGGTTTTGGCCCGCAAGTTCAAGCCTCGCAAAATTAAGGGAGCTTTTTGGATTTGCAGCGCAATGCTTCTGGCACTGTTCGCCATCCCATACATTGCATCGACCGGCAAGCCTAGTATCAACAGCCTGTATGAGGTTGCATGCATTGCATTTGTATTTCCATTTATCGTATGGATGGGAGCTTGCGGAAGCGGGTCTAACACAGACAAGCAGACCAGCCGCATAAACAAACTACTGGGCGATATATCATATCCGCTATACATTGTCCACTACCCTATTATGTATCTCTTCTATGCTTGGCTTATTGAGCATAAATACTACTCATTGGGAGATTGCTGGGGTGTTGCTGTTTTGGTTGTAGTTGCAAACATAGCATTGGCCTACGGCGTACTCAAACTCTACGATGAGCCACTCCGTAGATGGTTGGCAAAGAAGTTTATTAAGGGTTAGGTTAAATTCTAATATAAGTTTGATGAGCTCAAAAACTTGACTGTTTTTGGGCTCATTTTTCTTTTTGTAAAAGTAAATTTTCAATCTACTCTGACTCATGTATTTTCTTGCAATCTTTTACCAACCGCAATTTGAGCGGAGGAGTGAGCTATTTAACAAATGGAGATTTATCGACAAGAATATCATTAACGTGTAAAATACATACGAGAATAAAAAACGAGGTTGCCGGACAAATAGTCTGGCAACCTCTTTGTAAAAAAACACCTCAACTACAGCACATCAAAAACAATGGCTACAATAAAGGTGACAATCCCTATAAATAAATCCCAATAAAATTCAATCCCACAACCTTCACTCAGGCTTTTTCCACTATATTAGTCGCAGAACTTCCCGGAAAACTACAAGCGAGTATAATTTTTTTTGATTTTTTTCACATATAAGAGTCAACAAGCAAAAACTGCACCAAATAATCAGTCAGAGATTTTTAGATAGAGGAGATAGAAATAAAAAAAAGCATCGATAAATATCGATGCCTATATCAAGGTTAGTCGGGATGACTGGATTCGAACCAGCGACAACACGCCCCCCAGACGTGTACTCTAACCGGGCTGAGCTACATCCCGAGAGTGACAAGGCCGTCTTTGCTGTTTCGTATCTTCCTTGTCCAGTAGCGAGAGAGAGACTTGAACTCTCGACCTCATGATTATGAATCATGCGCTCTAACCAGCTGAGCTATCTCGCCATTTGCTGAATGCGAGTGCAAAGATAAGTGAAATTTTTATCTATGCAAAAGATTTTGCAAAAAAAATCACTCATTTTTTTATTTTTTACGGCACAGCATTTGCCCATGTTAAGCTAAATAGTTGATACTATGAATACTGGCAAAGATTTTATGCGAATTACAAGCCTACTCTCGTCGATTGCTCTTTTGTCGGGATTATCATTTGAGATACTGACAGGGCATCGCGAGAGCTTTTCGAAGTGGTATTTATGGTTACAATTTACAGTCTGTTTAATCTTTATGCTGGATTTGGCGTACAGCATCTACTACTTCAAAAAACGAGCTACCCTATCTGAAGCACGACGTCACAGAGCCTGGCTCGACATACTCTTTCTGCTTATATCTATACCCTACCTCAACATATTGGAATGGCTACACATCACTCCAGGCCGAGATATTGCTATGCTTGTAGCTACATTGCCTATAATCCGCTCATATATAGTGATGGGTATGGTGGTGCAATGGCTACTGGACGGTGCTGTCGCAAAGATTTTCGGAGCATATCTGCTCACAATTGTTGGAGTGACATATCTCGCCGCACTAATGTTTTATGATTATGAGATAGATGTAAATGACCAGCTTCACAACTTCGGCAATGCTCTCTGGTGGGCAACAATGAATGCAACCACAGTAGGTTCATCGATCACACCAATAACCGTCGCCGGAAAACTACTATCAGCCCTACTGCCAGCAATAGGAATGATGTTTTTTCCTATCTTCACAATATACGTGACCGATATCTACAATTCGAAGTCGAAATGACAGACTGCCAAAAAAAAGGTTGCCCAACAAATATGTCGGACAACCCTTTTATTTAGAAACTGTATAACAAGAGCCATTTTAGCCCCGAAGCCCGAAAACCGTAGCATACTCAGCGTTTGCGAGGGTTTAAGAGCGAGAGAAACGCCAAAAGGGCCTTGTTAGAGGGTTTCTTACTATCCAATCTCAATCATTGGTGCATTCGCAGCGACATTATCGCCTGCTGACACAAACACCTTACGAACTGTACCTGAGTATCCAGATGGAATCTCATTCTCCATCTTCATAGCCTCGATGATTGCAACTGTATGACCAGCCTCAATCACATCACCAACCTTAACTGTAATATCTACAATCTTACCTGGCAATGGAGCATTGACTGTGCTGATTACACCTGGAGCTGAAGCAGCCTTAGGTGCACTCTTCTCCTCTGCCTTTGGAGCCTCTGCTGGCGCAGCTGCTGGTGCAGGTGCTGCAGCTGGCTGTACTGGAGCAGGTGCTGGTGCTGGAGTGTCGATAATACCGTGAGCAGCACGCTTCTGCTTTGTGAGGAAGTTCTTGGCAACCAATGGGAAGAGCTCGAGCAAGAGTACCTCCTTCTCATTCTCTGCCAACTTAACACCAATCTCTGGCAACTCTGGATTAGGCTGCATCTTATATTTAGATGTGTCGTAAGGAATCTCCTCGCTGAAGCCACAAATCTTCTTGCGGAACTTAGGATCAATCTTGATTGGAGTGTGACCATAGTCACCCTTAACCAAACCAATGAACTGTGAGCTCTTATTGGTGTACATTGCGCGACCAGCCTTCTCATCCATAGCGCAGTTAACAGCCTGAGCGCCTACAATCTGCGATGTAGGAGTTACGAGAGGTGGCAAACCTGCCGACATACGAACCGATGGAATGAGCTCCATAGCACGTGGCAAGATATCCTCAGCGTTGAGCTGCTTGAGCTGAGCCACCATATTTGAGTACATACCGCCAGGAATCTCGGCCTTCTGAACAAGCTGATCGGGTGCTGGGAATCCGTAGTATGCCTCAATCTTCTGACTTGCCTCCAACAGACGGTCGAAGTCCTCAGCCTTAGCTGCGGCAACAGCCTCATCGAAGAGTTTATCGGCAGTCTCAGTAAATGTAAAGAGACTTGGACGAAGCTTCTCGGCGCCAAATACCGACAACTCCAACTCCTTGCGAATAACCTTCAACTCCTTGTTGATCTTGGCAACAGCCTCCATATTCACACCAAGGTCGATATCCATCTTCTGGCAGAATACATACACCAACTCCAAAGCAGGAGCACCTGTACCACCAGCAAACCACCAGCAGTTGGTATCCACTACGTCAACACCAGCGGCAATAGCAGCAAATACTGAAGCCAAACCGTAACCTGGGGTTGAGTGAGTATGGAAATCGATAGGTACGTTGATATGCTGCTTGAAGAGCTTAACCAACTTACTGATACGCTGAGGAGGGATAAGGCCCGACATATCCTTGATAGTAATCATATCGGCACCCAACTCTGCCATCTGCTTTGCCTTGCCGAGGAAATACTCATCGGTAAAGATTGGCTGCTGGGCCTTCTTGCCGAGCATACGCTGGAAGCGTGTTGGCTCTGGATACTTGGGATCTACTGTGTAGCATACTGCGCAGTCGGCAATACCGCCATACTGCTTAACATACTTGATTGTCGACTTTACGTTGTCCACATCGTTCAACGCATCGAAGATACGCATAATACCCAATCCACTCTCGATAGAGTTGCGGCAGAAACCGTCGATGATCTCGTCGGTGTATGGAGCATAACCAAAGAGGTTGCGACCACGTGAAAGAGCTGTAAGCTTTGAGATGTCGCCAATCTCTTTGTGGATACTCTCCAAACGAGTCCAAGGATTCTCACCCAAATAACGCATTACAGAGTCGGGCACGGCACCGCCCCAAACCTCCATTGCGAAGAAACCTGCGTCTTTATAGTAAGGTAAACATCTGTTGATTTGCTCTTGCGTCATACGGGTAGCAAACGAAGACTGCTGACCATCACGCAAGGTCAAATCTCTAATTTTTAATGACTTGGCCATAACTTTAATTTAAATAATCTATATTAATTTCTAACTAACCTTATTTTCGAGCCACATTTGCTCGATACAAAGATATAAAACTTATCTCAAACCACAATTTTTTGTGACGAATTAGTATCTTTGTGCGGTAAAAATTTACTTTATGTCGCCAATTGTTACCATAATTACACTAATTGGATATATGCTCCTACTCTTTGGTACTGCATATATCGCAGGACACGGTGCCGATAACCGAGGTTTCTTCATAGGCAATCGTCGTACCACTTGGTATATGGCAACCCTTGCAATGATTGGTGCGGCAATGTCGGGCGTGACGTTTATCTCAATTCCGGGCTCGGTGGTAGTAGATAAATTTTCATATATGCAGATGGTTGTCGGCTTTACAATCGGACAACTCATCGTAGCATTTGTGCTGATTCCCATCTTTTACAAACGTGGCGTAGTGTCGCTTTACGAATATCTTGACCAGCGCTTTGGAGTAACCACGCATAAAACCGGAGCTATCTGTTTTTTGGTATCGAAACTCATTGGAGCATCACTAAAGATATATGTGGTATGCACTGTTATGCAGCTACTTGTATTCGATTACTTCAACCTTGGCTTTATATCAAATGTAGCATTCACAATGCTTGTGGTGTGGCTTTACACACACCGAGGGGGAGTGCGTTCGCTGATTCTTACAGACACAATCCAGTCGCTATGCCTCGTATCGAGCATTGTGGTTGTAATCTACTATCTGTGTCAAGCCATGAATCTCTCGGTGGCTGAGGCATACGACAAGATTACAAACTCCGAGTATTCGCAGATATGGATTTTCGACGATGCAGCATCACCCCGCTACTTCTGGAAGATGGTAGCCGGCGGAGCACTGTCGCTTATTGCCATGACCGGATTGGACCAAGATATGATGCAGCGAAATATGAGCTGTCGTACGGTACGCGACTCACAAATAAACATTGTACTTACGGCCATATGCCAGATTTTTGTGATTCTATTATTCCTTGCTTTAGGTGTATTACTCTACCTCTATATTGATTTTGCTGGTATGCAGATACCTAGTCGTGGAGACGATGTATTTGCTACGGTTGCGGTGCAAGGAGGATTGCCATTAATTGTTGGTATTGTGTTTATTATAGGACTTATCTCAAGTACATATTCAGCTGCCGGTTCGGCATTGACGTCGCTCACCACATCATTCTCGCTCGACATCTTGGACGCTTCGAAATTCGACAACGAGCGACTCACTAAAATACGAAAATACACCCATATTGCAATGGCTATGGCCATCACATTGGTTATCCTCGCATTTCACTACATTGCAACTGACAGTGTAATTAATCTGGTATTCAAAATTGCAGGATATACCTACGGTCCAATTCTCGGATTGTTCACATTCGGCATACTATCAAAACGTGGTGTGCGCCAGCGATATGTACCTATTGTGGCGATTATCTCACCTTTGCTTAGCTATTTGTTGCAGTGGGTAGCGGCAGCCAAGTTTGAGTACTATATAGGATTTGAATTATTGGGATATAACGCATTATTTACTATCTTTGGACTAATAATAATCTCAGAAAACAAAAATGATAAAGCTTCGTAAATTATTACTTTCTGTAATTCCAGCTGTTGCGCTATTTACCTCAAGTGCTGCATCAGCAGGAGTTCCAACATCAACCGAACGTCAGGAGATAACAAATGTGCTCAACAGGATACTTCGTCGAGAGGTATTGGGTGGTGGTTGTAAAATAGACCGTATGCGTGCTTCAGGCGACCGCATCGAGATCTACGCTTCGGCAGGATTGTCGTACTACCCTTTTCGAGAAGATAATGTGCAGGCTATCTACGACTCGATTCGTGCCGTGCTGCCTGTGGAGTATAGCCGCTATAAAATTGTACTCTACACAGATCGCCACGATATCGAGGATTTGATTCCACGATTCCACCGCACAAAGGCTAGCAACGATATTCGTTTCACCAACCAGTCAAAGCACCCACTTGTAAAAAGATTGTCATCACAAAACAATCCAAAGCAAGGATTGGCTGGTCGTCATATAGCAATGTGGCAGAGCCACGGCCGTTATTTCGAAGCTGACGACAATATCTGGCGCTGGCAGCGACCACGATTGTGGGAGACCGCCGAGGACCTTTTTACCCAGAGCTTCGTACTACCCTATCTTGTGCCAATGTTGGAGAATGCCGGAGCAAATGTATTGCTTCCGCGCGAACGAGATACACAGAACAACGAGATTATAATCGACAACGACAAGGGTATTGACGATAGCCGCTATGTAGAGGTTACCGGTTCAGCCAAGTGGCAGGCAGCAGGCACAGGATTTGCACACAAACGTGAGACATATCTATCGGGCCAGAATCCATTTAAGGATGGAACAACACGCTATGTGAAGAGCATCACCCGTGGCAAAGAGAGTAGAGCCGAGTGGTGGGCAGCAGTTCCTGAGAGGGGCGAGTATGCTGTGTATGTATCATACGAGAGCTTCGGCAGCGAGAGTGCCGACGAGGTAATATACACCGTACACCACACTGGCGGCAAGAGCGAATTCTCGGTAAACCAGACTATGGGTGGCGGTATGTGGGTGTACCTGGGTCACTTCGAGTTTGACGAGGGTGAGGAGAAGATGCTCGTATCGCTGAGCAACATCACAAACACTGCCGACAAGAAGATTTCGGCCGACGCTGTGAAGATTGGTGGCGGTTGGGGCAATGTGGCTCGAATCGTGCCAAAGTCGATGCAGAAGGATGGCATAAACTACGAGGCAATGGTGAGCGAATATCCACGCTGGTGCGAAGGCGCTCGCTATTGGTTGCAGTGGTCGGGCTTTGAGCGTGATGTATATAGCCCGAAAGAGGATATGGGCGACTACAAAGATGATTATATGTGTCGTTCACACTGGGTAAATGCAGTTATGGGTGGCTCGGAGCGTCTGCCCAAAGAGAAGGGAAAATCGATTCCACTCGATATGGCTTTGGCATTCCACTCTGATGCTGGTGTTCGCACAAACGAGGATATCATAGGTACACTCGGAATCTTCTACACACAAAACAACAAGGGCCGATTTGAGGGTGGTGCAGACCGCTATCTCTCGCGTGAGCTTACAGACCTTGTGATGACTCAGATTGTGGGTGATATTCGCCAGACATACGAGCCAAACTGGAGCCGCCGAGGTATGTGGAACCGTTCTTATTACGAAGCACGCGTACCGGCTGTGCCTACGATGCTTTTGGAGCTTTTGTCGCACCAGAACTTTGCGGATATGCGCTATGGCAACGACCCACGATTTAAGTTTGTTGTGAGCCGAGCTATCTACAAAGGCATCTTGCGATATCTGTCAAGCCAGTACAACACCCCATACACCGTTCAGCCTCTTCCAGTTGAGAACTTCAGCGCGATGTTTGCCAGCGAGGATTCGGCAGACG
This sequence comes from Alistipes sp., assembly GCA_045632085.1. Classification (GTDB taxonomy): domain Bacteria; phylum Bacteroidota; class Bacteroidia; order Bacteroidales; family Rikenellaceae; genus Alistipes. Next base: position 58,622 of record JAZQVY010000016.1, read on the forward strand.
TTATGCTGAGCTGGAGTCCAAAGCGTGACGAGTTGGAGCCAACGGCCAACCCCGATTACTACATTGTATACACCCGCATCGACAATGGCGGATTTGACAACGGCCGCAAGGTGGAGGGAACATCAACTCGTATGCAACAGAAACGTGGCCACACATACAGCTACCGTGTAACTGCCGTGAACAAAGGTGGTGAGAGCTTCCCAAGCGAGACACTATCATCATACCGTGCAGAGAATGAGCGTGGTCGAGTGTTGGTTGTGAATGGATTTGACAGAGTGAGCGCACCAATGCATATTCAGGGTGACTCGTTGGCTGGATTCTACAATTCGTGGGATTCTGGAGTTGCACACATCAAGGATATTGCATTCATCGGCGAGCAACGCAACTTCGACCGTCGACTCTCACACGCTAGCAACGATAATGATGCTCTTGGATCTTCATATAGCGACTATGAGACAGAGGTTGTGGCAGGTAATACATTCGACTACCCTGCTCTTCACGGCCGCTCAATTGCAGCCGCAGGATTCTCTTTCTGCTCGACAAGCGCCCACGCCATAGAGCGAGGCCTGGTGAAGATGGAGGACTACAAGATTGTCGATATCATACTCGGCAAGCAGCACTCATACTCTATGGGACGAGGTACATCGGGCGTGAAGTTCAAGGTGCTCCCAGAGGCTTTGCAGGATAAGATTCGCGACTACACCGCAGCAGGTGGTGCAGTGATGGCTTCGGGTTGCTATATCGCAAGCGACCTGTGGAAGGGAATCGACTCTGACGGCGAGGATAGAGCCTTCGCTAGAGAGGTGTTACACTACTCATTCAATGGCGATATGGCTACGCGTCGCGGCGAGGTACGCACCATAGCATCGCCTATGAATATGCCACGCATCGATATTAGATTCAACCGCGAGCCTTCAACGACCCACTATGGTGTAGAGTCTCCGGGTTGCATAGCGCCATATGGACGTGACGCCTTTATTGCAATGCGATATCCACGAAGCAACCAACCAGCCGCAATAGGCTACAAGGGCAAGACATATCGAACATTTGTGATGGCTATTCCTTTTGAGTCGATTCTCGACGAGGATCAGCGCGACAAGCTTATGCTTGGAGTATTGGATTTCTTGAACCAGAGCGGCGTAAGCGAGGAGTAGCAGACGTTAAAACAGATAGCAACGAAGATGAAGTTAGGAATCTCGGCACATATGCTTCGCACTATGGCAATGCCACTAGGAATGCTGGTGGGAGTGTTGTTATGCCGTGAGGTGGCGTGGTTGGAACAGCATACAGCAGGTATGCTCACGCCAACATTCATCTTCCTGATGCTCTTCTTTACATTCTGCCGAGTTGATGCCCGAAAGATTCGTTTTTCGGGTATGCATATATGGTTGATGCTGTTTCAAATTGTTGGCAGCGTTGCGGTATATTGGGCGCTGAGTTATCTTTCACCAGTGGTAGCACAGGGTGGTATGATATGCGTGCTTGCGCCCGTTGCTATGGCGGCAGTGGTAATTGGCGGCATGCTGGGTGCAAATATCGAAACGATGGCGGCATATAGTCTGCTATGCAATGTGGTGATAGCATTTGTTGCCCCCATTCTGCTACATCACTTCGGAAATGGAGAGTGCTCAATGGGGCAAATCCTGCAAAAGGTTGCGCCACTACTCATAGCGCCATTTGTGGCGGGACAGTTTTGCCGATTCTGCTTACCAAAGGTGAGCGGATGGGTGAGCAGACACAGTCAAATTTCATTTTATGTGTGGCTGATGTCGCTGGTAGTGATTATTGGCCGTACAACCTGCTTTATATTGGATTACAGTGAAGCCGACAGAGGAATAGAGATCGCGTTGGCAGCGGTGGCACTTGTGATATGTGTGGTGCAGTTCACAACGGGACGTGCTCTAGGTAGAAAATATGGCGATGCAGCAGCTGGAGGCCAGTCGCTGGGACAAAAAAATACGGTATTGGCAGTTTGGATTTCGCAATCTTTCCTCGACCCGATAGCTTCGATAGCCCCCACGGCATATATCGTGTGGCAGAACTTGGTAAACAGCTATCAGATTTATCGCCAGGGAAAGCGAGAAGAGAATCAATCGAATCGATAGTTCCAAATCATCACCAGCGAATCATTCTCATAAATGGCTGATGGCAAGATAACCGGCTCCTTTGCAAGAGGGAGTCGGACTCTTTTTTCTTGGGAGAGCGATATGCCAGCACGATTATATATCCTCTCGACAAGCTCGGTGCAATACATTCGCGAAGAGTCGGAAAGCAGATAATCGTGATCGAAAGAGATATCGGAGTCTAGAAGATGTTTTGCATAGTCGGCTAACACCTCTTTTGATGGCTCAGAAATAGCACTATATCGCATCACGCAGCCAGCCACAGCTTGGTTAGAAGAGAAAAACTCAGGCAGAACCTCAGTTTTAATTTTTTCACTAGATTGGCGGCTGGGCTCAATGTGGAGAACACACAGAACAGAATCGACCTCAACTAAAATCCCTATATGAGAGTAGCCTCCCGCCCCCTGCGACGCTATAGCATTGCTCTGAATGGTGCGGCCCAATCGGAAAACAATATCGCCCGGACGAAAATCAGCCACAGGAATCTCGACGCAGCTATTATTCACAGCATGGTTGGCCGAGCATCGAACAGACAACGCCAGCACAACGAGCAAAAATAATTTGAAATGGTTATTTAGATGAGAGATTGACATCGACAGCCCATTTACCATCACGCTGAACCAAGTCGCAATACTCCTCCTGCGACGAGCCATCGTTGAATGAGATGAGAGTGACAACTGTCAGCTCCTCTAACTCCTCAGCCTCGGCGTCACCCTCTTCGCGCAGAATCTCAATCTTCTTGATTCCGCCCTTCTCCTGAATAGAGGAATTCACCTTCTGCATAATGGCGTGGTATATTTCAGCATCGGCCTCAGCCTCAAGAGTTGTGTACGAAAGAGCCTTGTCGAAATCACCCTTTTCGATAGCTTTATAAAAATGCTTTGCGGTTGAGCGCGGTGACGATGTAACCGAGCACGCAGTCGCCAAGAAGAGCGATGCGAGCGCAACAAATGTTATCTGTAATACCTGTTTCATAGTTCAAAAGTACAAAAAAATATTTCTTTTTCATAAATTTGTCTCAGATTTAAGACTCGAATTATGGTTTATGGCAAAACAAAAGATTGAAAAGACCAACGCAGCAAGGCTACTCGATAGAGCAAAAATTGCATACAAGCTTGTCCCTTATGTGGTTGACGAGGATAACTTAGCCGCAACACACGTTGCCGAACAACTAGGTGAGGATATAGCAACAGTGTTCAAGACACTGATTCTATGCGGCGACCGCACGGGACATTTGGTTTGTGTGGTACCTGGCGACCACGAAGTAGACCTAAAGGCTGCGGCACGTATATCGGGCAATAAGTGGGTGGAGATGATCGCTATGAAGGAGCTGTTACCAACAACCGGATATATTCGCGGCGGATGCTCGCCAATTGGAATGAAAAAGCGATTCCCAACATATATCCACCAGAGCTGTCTGGATCACCAACAGATATACATCAGCGCAGGTGTCAGGGGGTTGCAAATATGTATCTCTCCCACCGACTTGATTAGTTTCTGTTCGGCTGAGGTGGGCGAAATAAGCCAACCAATGAAATAGCACCAAAGGTCGAGGCTCAGCTCCACAAAAGCCTCACAATAGGCCCTGGAATCAGATGCCTTATACCTTGCGAAGGTAGACACAATAAAAGCCGAAATGCTTTTTTTATATGATATTTTGCAAAAATTTGGTTAAACAAAAAATTATAACTACATTTGCACCACCAAAATCGAGGAATACCTCATTTGGCATGCGTTGATCCTGTAGCTCAGTCGGTAGAGCACAACACTTTTAATGTTGGGGTCCCGGGTTCGAGCCCCGGCGGGATCACGAAAAACACGGCAATCCAATGGGTTGCCGTTTTTTTTGTGCCGTCGGTGGCGAGAACCCGAGATACGCCTCCCTTTCAGGGAGGTCGGGAGGGTGTAAATAAAATGAGTACACGATTGCGGAGCTGGAAGTAACGCAATCGAGCCCCGGCGGGATCACGGAAGAGACAGCAATCAGAGATGGTTGCCGTTTTTTTTATTTTGCCGGTGGAGAGAGCCAGGCAGGAATATAAAAAACAGCCCCTAAATGAGTTATTAGAGGCTGTTTTTACGATATGATTGCCGCTCAAATTATATAAAACCGAAGCGGGTGATTTTTGTAGGGCGCAGCGAGGTGGCTTCGCGTTCGACAATGCCCGTAAGGACATCGGCGGCATCGTGCCAGCGGTTGGCCTTGAAGTCGCGACGGTAGGTGGTGAGATGAGCATACAACTCGGGCCAGCGTTGCGACCAGCCACGAGGAAAGCGCACCAGATGTTGGGCTGTGGCAGAATTAGAGAGAATGCGAGCCTCCTTGTTGCCGCTCTGGTGAAACCACTCCACCTTTACCCTCGGTGCTAACTTCTGTACAGCGCGAGCAAAACCTCGGCCACCGTTATTACTCTCGATAAGAGCGCGCGGCGTGGCCGACGTCATCAACATATCGGCCACTAATTGCTCGGTGGTCTCCATTGGTTCGCGAGAATAGACCACATCGGCAACATAGACTATCCCATCGGCATCGACCGCATATGACATTGAGCATAGATAATCATCACCCATATCGGCTGTATCGGTGTAGTTGGAGCGTGTAACAATCTCACGCGGCAGGCTATCGTACTCGCCAAATCCATCGCCATAGAGCAAGCCACCTGGTGACGAAGGTCGGCCTTGATACATACACTCGAAACGCAGAGTATCAAGCCTACGCTTCGCCTCCAGCAGCTCAACGCTCTGTCGCTCGGGCCACAAAGCCTCACCCACCTTGCGAGGGTCTATTTCGGTGGGCTCACCTGTCTTAATAGCTTCGAAATTAAGGCACAGCCAATCGTCAGTTCCCAGACGATCGATATCGGCCCAGTCTCGCATATCGACACACCCCTCCTTGCGACGCAGCACTCCAATCAAATCATCTTCGTGCCAACGGGTAAAGACTATTATCTCCTGAGAGGCATTGTGCATACGAGTACGCACGACAGAGGTATACCACTCCCAACAATTCTCGCGAACAAGCGGCGAGTTGGCCTCCATAGCATCTTTATAGAGATCATCGAGGATAAAGCAATCTACCCTATTACCTGTAAGCGAGCCCTCGCGACCTACTGAGAGCAGACAACCCTCGTGGTCCACAATCTCTACCTCGTCGGCAGTGCGCAGATACTGAGGCGGCTTACCGCCACACTTAATACGAGTATCGGGGAAAGCAGAGCCATACTCTCTACCCTCGATAATACGCTGAACGCGGCGATTGAACTTATTGGCCAACGAGGCTGAATAGGAGGCGATAGCGATTCGCATATCGGGATTGAGCCCCAGCATATACGAGGGCAGCAGAGTACTTGCCCCCACGCTTTTACCGTGCTGCGGAGGCATGGAGACCATCAGCTTGCGGATACGACCCTCGGCAAAGAGCTGCAGCAAGCGATAGTAAATCCGATGGAAATCGCATAACTCCAAAAAGGGATAAACACGGGTGGCATACTCGGCAAACGATGAGACAGGCTGATAGCTATCACCGCCCGGCTCTTCGAGCAATGTTAAAGTTTTGATATCTTCCATAAATTGGGCATTGATATCACGTTTGAGTTTATTGAGTCGATTCATAACATTTGGTAATAAAAGGGTTACTTAAGATAGTTTCTGAGTTCGGTAAACGAGAAATCGTTAAGTATCTCGCCCTGCTGATTAAAGGTGTGGAATTCCCACCATACGGGCACAATATCATCTATCGCATCATACTCTCCCTCAGGAAGATAAAGCCTTTTACGATAGAGTACTCCCGAGAACAACATTCTGCAAACAACTCCCTCACATTCGAACTCAAAGCTCTCTCTTAAATAGTCCGATGGGCCAATACGGTCTAAGATTATTTCGGCCACACGGCCGTAAATAACCGATGAAACATTAAACATAAAAAGGTAAATTTTAAAGTAAATAAATTGATAGAAATTTGCAAGTTAAATTCAAATTGTTTAACTTTGCAGTGCAAAGATACGTTCATTATTTGAACTTTCAAAGAAATTAGTACAAAATTTTGATATAGAAATTTCTTATACTAAAATTATGGGAGAGAGAGTAAAACTGATAAGAAAAGAGCTAAAACTCACGCAAGAGCAACTAGCTCAACGACTTGGCATAGGTAAAGCAGCACTATCAATGATTGAGACTGGCAAGTGTGGACTCTCGACGAGAAACAAAAATATTCTTGTACAAGATTTGAACGTCAATCCCGACTGGTTGGATTCGGGCAAGGGCGAGATGTTCAACGCCGAGCCAGACTACACTGCATTCCGCCTGCGATCGGATAATTCACTACCGATGCAGAGTGTGCCTCTCTACTCCGTGGAGGGAACAGCAGGATTGGTACCTCTTTTTGAAGAGCAGAGCGCGACAAAGCCAATAAACTATATCCACATCCCCAACCTACCAAAGTGCGACGGCGCGATATACATAGTGGGAGATTCGATGTATCCACTGCTGAAGAGTGGCGATATTGTGCTTTATAAGCAGTTACAAGATATAAACAGCATCTTTTGGGGCGATATGTATCTGCTCTCGATCGACCTTGACGGTGAAGAGTATATCACAGTGAAGTATATCCAAAAATCGGAGCGAGAGGGATACGTCAAGCTTGTGAGCCAAAACCCACACCACGCTGACAAAGATATTGAGATGAGCCGAATCAGAGCCATTGCACTGGTAAAGGCGAGTATCAGAATGAACTCTATAAGATAGGCAAATGTCACAACAAACTCTAACATCACAACCATCACAGGCAATTTACCATCTGGTAGCAATAGTGACAGCAGCCATATGGGGTACAACATTCGTAAGCTCAAAACTACTCCTGGAGGAGGGGATGAGTCCAGCCGAGATAATGTTCCTCAGATTTGCAATGTCGTATGTCTGTATGCTGCCGTTTGTGAAGGGAAAACTCTTTTGCGACAACTGGCGAGATGAAGCCCTGATGCTACTGCTCGGAGTGAGTGGAGGTTCGCTATATTTCCTACTGGAAAATAGCGCACTGCTCTACACCCAAGCATCGAACGTTGCGATCATCATTGCGGCGACACCTCTGCTTACGACATTGGCCGTACACCTAACCAACAGAAAAGAGAAAATTTCGAAGCGATTGTACGGATTTTCGCTGCTATCGTTATCGGGTGTGGCGCTGGTGGTTTTTAACGGAGAATTTATCTTGAAGCTCAATCCACTGGGCGATTTGCTAACTTTAGGTGCTTCGGTTATGTGGGTGATATACAGCGTTGTAATGGCAAAGGTCGAAGGTAAATACGATTCACTGATGATCACCCGCAAAGTATTCTTCTATGGCGTTTTAACTCTACTACCCTACTTTGCGATTGAGCCGTTTGAGGTTACACTGGAGATGCTCTCACGCCCGATAGTGATTGGCAATTTGCTATTCCTGGGTTTATTGGCATCGTTGATATGCTACTGGACTTGGAATGTATCGCTAATCAGGCTGGGTGCGGTACGCTCAACAAACTATCTTTACATAAATCCGATAGTGGCAATGATCACATCATATCTGGTGCTTAACGAACACATTACCCCACTAGCCATCATCGGTACAGTACTTATTCTTACGGGAATGTATTTGGCTCAAAAAACAAAACAGTAGCCAAACAAACTCGTCACGAACTACATCATAAAACCCTGTCCGCAGAGTAAAATCTGCCGACAGGGTTAAATTTTAGCAAAATTTTCGGTTTCGAAGGGACAACGAAACGATTTATCGTTTATCTTTGTAAGGATAAAATGAACAATTAAACCAAAACAATATAATTTATGGAGAATCTTAATGCGAAAGAGCTGAAAGATGTTGTGATCCGTTTCTCAGGTGACTCTGGTGACGGTATGCAGATGACAGGTACGCTCTTCTCGAACACATCGGCCTTGATTGGTAACGGAATCTCTACATTCCCCGACTACCCTGCCGAAATTCGTGCTCCTCAAGGTACAGTAGCTGGTGTTTCTGGCTTCCAGGTACACATCGGAGCAGGCAAAGTAACCAACCCAGGAGACTACTGCGATGTATTGGTTGCAATGAACCCCGCAGCACTTATCGCCAACCGCAAGTGGCTCAAGAAGGATGCTACTGTGATTATCGACGGCGATACACTCACTGAGGAGAACATCAAGAAGGCTGGTTACAAGACATTGGACCCAATCACTGAGCTTGGTTTGGAGGGTTACAATGTGGTAGTGCCAACAATTACCACTATGACAAAGGGTGCTTTGGCAGATATGGGCTTAGATAACAAGTCGGTGGTGAAGTGTAAGAATATGTTTGCACTCGGTATCTGTTTCTACATCTACAATATGCCAGAAGATTACGCAAAGCGTTACTTGAGCGACAAATTCTCGAAGAAGAACCCTATCGTTGCCGAGGCTAACAAGCGCGCGATTGATGCCGGTTACAACTATGCAGCAAATACACATCAGTTTGCAAATACATACTCAGTAGCTCCAGCTCCATTGGAGAAGGGTGTATATCGCTCAATCAATGGTAACGTGGCTACAGCTTGGGGATTCTGTGCAGCAAGTGAGAAGTCGGGCCTGCCACTCTTCTGTGGTTCATACCCTATCACTCCTGCAACCGTAATTCTTGAGGAGTTGGCTAAGCGCAAGGATTTGGGTGTGAAGACTGTGCAGGCTGAGGACGAGATTGCAGGTATCTGTACATCTATCGGTGCTGCTTATGCAGGTAACTTCGCTGTAACAACAACATCTGGTCCTGGTCTTTCGCTCAAGAGCGAGGCTTTGGGATTGGCCGTAATGGCTGAGTTGCCACTCGTTGTGGTTGACGTGCAGCGTGGTGGTCCATCAACAGGTCTTCCAACAAAGACTGAGCAGAGCGACTTGATGCAGGCTTTGTATGGCCGAAACGGTGAGTGTCCAACTGTGGTAATCGCAGCATCATCACCAAGCGACTGCTTCCACTATGCATTTATGGCCGGTAAGATTGCTATGGAGCATATGACTCCAGTAGTGCTTTTGACTGACGGTTTCATCGCTAACGGTTCAGAGCCTTGGCGCATCCCATCTATGGCCGACTATCCAGCTATCAATCCTCCTATCGTGAAGGCGGTAGCTGAGGGTGAGGAGTTCAAGCCATATGCCCGCAATGAGAAGTTGGCTCGCGGCTGGGCGTTCCCTGGTTCTGAGGGCTTGGAGCACAGAATTGGTGGCTTGGAGAAGGATAAGCTCAGAGGTACAATCTCTCACGATCCTGCAAACCACCAGGAGATGACTCGTACACGTGCTGCGAAGGTGGCTAAGGTGGCTGACGTATTGCCTGCTCCAGAGGTTGTAGGTGCTGCAGATGCTGACGTGCTCGTTATTGGTTGGGGTGGTACAAAGGGTCACTTGGAGGCTGCTGTAGCCGAGTTGCAGGAGCAGGGCAAGAGTGTTGCTCACTTGCACTTCAACTACATCAACCCACTTCCTCACGGTGTGAAGGAGCTTTTGAAGGGTCACAAGCATATCGTTGTATGCGAGCTCAACGAGGGTCAGTTTGCAAACTACTTGCGTCAGAACTTCCAGGAGTTCACATTCGAACAGTTCAACAAGACTGAGGGTCAGCCCTTCACTGTTGTGGAGCTTATCGAGAAGTTTAACTCATTACTTTAAGAGAGATTATGGCAGAATATAAATATACTCCCGCAGATTTTAAGAGCGACCAGATTGTAAAGTGGTGCCCAGGTTGTGGTGACCACGCTATTCTGAATGCCGTACAGCGCGCTATGCCCGAGGTGGCCGATGCGCTGGATATCCCACACAACAAGTTTACATTTGTGTCGGGTATCGGTTGCTCATCACGTTTCATCTACTATATGAAGACCTATGGTTTCCACACCATTCACGGTCGTGCTAACGCTATCGCTACTGGTATCAAGGTGGCTAATCCTGACCTTAGCGTGTGGGTGTGCACAGGTGACGGCGACTCGTTGGCTATCGGTGGCAACCACTTCATCCACGCCATCCGTCGTAACATTGACCTGAACGTGATTCTCTTCAATAACGAGATTTACGGTCTAACGAAGGGCCAGTACTCTCCTACCACAAAGCTCGGCAAGATTACAAAGACTTCGCCATTCGGTACTGTGGAGAAGCCATTTACTCCAGGTGAGCTTGTAATCGGTGCTAAGGGTACATTCTTTGCCCGCACAATCGATGCAGAGGTGATGCTCACAAAGGATTGCTTGGTGGCTGCTGCAAAGCACAAGGGTATGGCTGTTGTGGAGGCGTTGGTAAACTGCGTTATCTTCAACGACAAGACTCACGCAAACTTCGCAGCCGACAAGGTTACACGCACAAAGAACACCATCACTCTGCGTCACGGCGAGAAGATGCTCTTTGGCGAGGAGCACAACAAGGGTTTGGTATTCGAGGATATGCGCCTGAAGGTTGTGACTGTGGGTGAGGATGGCTACACATTGGACGATGTGCTCGTTCACGACGCACACTGCAAGGATACAACGCTGCACTCGATGTTGGCCGCTATGAAGTATCCTGAGTATCCAGTAGCTGTGGGTGTTATCCGCGACGTTGATGACGAGAACGTCTACGACAAGAAGGTAGAGGAGCAGGTGGCTGAGGTGAAGGCTTCGGCTAAGATTCGCTCTGTGGATGACCTTTTGCACTCAGGCGAGACTTGGACTATCGAGTAATCGACAAATAACATATTTCAAGGTTGCCGAGCATAACCGCTTGGCAACCTTTTTCTTTATTTTGTGTTATGATTAGAGAGGAGATTATTTTCTACATAGAAAACGAGATTTTACCGAGATATGAGGGATTCGATGCGGCACACCGCACCGACCACGCCACAACCGTTATTGAGCGAAGCATAGGGCTTGCAAAGCACTATGATGTGGACGAGGAGATGGTCTATGTGGTGGCGGCATATCACGATATAGGCTTGCAGTTTGGGCGAGAGAGGCATCACACCGAGTCGGCACGACTGATTTTGGCAGACGACAGGCTACGCGAGTGGTTTAGCTCGGAGCAAATCGCAACCATTGCCGAGGCAGCAGAAGACCACCGAGCATCGGCCGAGCGAGAGCCACGCTCGATATATGGCCGAATTGTGGCCGAGGCCGACAGAGCCATCGAGCCGATGAGCATACTACGCCGCACGGTGCAATATGGCTTGGCTCACTACGCTCACCTATCAAAAGAGGGGCATTGGCAAAGAATGTTGGAGCATCTGGCCGAGAAGTACGAGGAAGGAGGATATCTCAAATTATGGATTCCCGAATCGGACAATGCCGAGAAATTGGCCGAGCTGAGAGCCATAGCCAAGGACCGCACCCGACTGCGTAAAATATTTGAGCAGATTTTCGACGAGGAAATAGCTAAATAGAATTAGAGGTTGCCCGACTCACAAGGGCAACCTCTAATAATTTATAGCGCAAACAGTTCGCCTCTAAAGCTAACTATCAATTATTTATCCTTGAAGATGCGATAAGTTAACTGAAACGACAGCTGAGGCAGAAATGTCACCTTTTCAATCACATCATAGATACCATCGGAGCAATCCTCTCCGTTGCAAGGCACCAAGTTTTCTGAGACAATTTCGGGTGTATTGTGGTAGGTAGCACCTATCTCGAAGCGAAATCCAAAACGGCGATATGGGATAGCTCTACCCCATCCCAAACCCACATAAGGGCGCACAGCCGCACCAGTAAGCTTAGCACTCATCGAACCATCGGAGTTAGAGTGGAAAATCATATCGCCAACATCAAACTCCAGCTTATCGAGCAGGCCAAGCTTTTGGAGAAGTTGCATATCGGAGCTACTCATATCGAACTGACCATCCACATCGAGAATATCACCAGATCCAGCATAGACTCCCGCCGTAATAAAAAACGAGCCTCGTCCCTTTTTAAAAGGTACCCAATCGACCATAAAGTGAGCCGAGCCGTTTTTCAAGCGCCCCTCCAAATCGAGACGTGAAGGTGTGAAGTTGATACCAAAGAACGACATCGACTCGAAATCATCATAGGGGTACCGAATCTTAAAAGGCGAGAAATGGTATCCACCACGAACAACAAAGTGGCGTGCAAGAGGAGTCGAGAGTGTAACACCCACCCCCGCGACAGAACCATCGAGCGAGATACCAAGATTGGAAAAAGCCTTGCGTGTGGGATAATCCACCATCTTGCTCGAAGATGATTTTTCATACGAGCCACCTCGTGGCATAGAAGCCAATGCGCTCTGCGAGAGAGCAATCATAGCTACAGCAAATATGGCTATTAGTTTTCGGTTCATATCTTTGGTTTTTGAATATGATTTGATAAGGATTTCTCTTCTGAGCAAACCGACAATGGTGAGAATTAAAGACCATCGCGGCGGCTACTCCTGTGGTGTATATTCCAAGATATCGGCTGGCTGGCAGTCGAGTTCACGGCATATAGCCTCCAACGTAGAGAAACGGATAGCCTTAGCCTTACCCGTCTTTAGGACCGAGAGGTTGACGATAGATATATCGACCCGCTCGGAGAGCTGCGAAAGAGTCATCTTGCGACGCGCAAGCATGACATCGAGATTTACTATTATAGGCATAAGAATTTCGTCTAATTTATTAAAGTCATCTTCTTCAGCAAACCGCATAACAAATACGGTTACTTGTTGTTGAATTTATATTTTAGTGTTTTGAGCGACTTGGAATCTGAAGTATCGCCATAGTAAATGATATACTCACCCGCCATAGGATTCATACGACCTGCTGCAGGATCCCACCACAGGAAAGTCTCTTCATCGATAGGAATACTAACTTGCTTCTGCTCACCCGCCTTGAGTGCAACACGCTTGAAACCTCTCAATGTCTTTATTGGACCATCGGGGTCATCGGCACGACTGATGTATAGCTGCACGACATCTTCGCCATCACGTTTACCCGTATTGCGAACATTAACCACCAAAGAGTTGCCACCATCAACACTATTTACGATTTTAGCTTTGCCAAATTTGAATGTCGTATAGCTCAAACCATGACCAAATGGATATAAAGGCACGCCATCGAAGTAGCGATAGGTACGACCTTTCATTGAGTAATCCTCGAAATCGACAAGTTGGCTATCGTCGGCATAGAATGTAAGAGGCAATTTGCCCGAAGGATTAACTTCGCCGTATAGCACATCAGCGACAGCCTTACCACCCTCCTGACCGAGATACCACGCCTGTACAATGGCGCTACACCATTTTGACTCATCGGCAAAAGCCATCGCACTACCCGAGAAATTGACAAGGATAACTCTCTTACCCGCATCGTGCAGTGCCTTGAGAATTCGTTTCTGAACATCAGGCAAGGAGAGGGTCGTGCGGTCTCCACCATCGAATCCGGGGGCACTTACTGCTAATTGTTCACCTTCGAGACACGATGCAAGACCTCCAGCAAAGATTACAACATCATAATCTTTAGCTGCTGATACATACTTCTCGATATCAACACTATCACCATCAGGATTGAATTCAGCTTTGATCGAAACATCACCCCCAATAGATGATGTAGTTAAGTCTTCTACATAGGGTACGCCCTCGATATATTCTACATTACCACCCGTTGCCTTCATACCATCGAGCAGCGAAGACTCAATCAAAGGAAATCCGTTGTAGTTACCCCACATCATACGTGCCTGATCGGCATTGGGACCCATGATTAATATTTTTTCAGACTTATTTAGTGGAAGAATTCCATCATTCTCAAGCAATACAATACTCTTGTGAGCAATCTTCAAAGCCAAATCGCTATGCTCCTTTGAACATAGTTGTTCATGTGAAAGATTATCCCAAAGAATCTCCTCGTCCATCTCGCCGAGCATATAACGATACTCCATGACCCTTGTGATACTCTCATCGACATCTTTCTCAGTTAATAGACCTCGACGAATAGCTTCGGGAATGGCAGGAACTGCATTGCCACACTCCATATCCATACCAGCCTTTACGGCAGCAGCGGCAGCTTCGGCCTTATCGGCAGACCACTTATGGCCCGAATAAAAATCTGCCACAGCCCAGCAATCGCTTACGACAACACCTTCAAAGCCCCACTCCTTTTCAAGTATATCACGCATAAAACGCTCGTTAGCTCCCGCAGGAACTCCAAACATACGATTGTAGGCAAACATCACCTGCTTAACATCGGCTTTGGTCACAAGATCCTTGAAAGCCGGGAGGTAGGTCTCCCATAAATCTCGCTCACTGACAACAGCATCGAATGAATGTCGCTTGGATTCGGGACCAGAGTGTATGGCATAGTGTTTGGCACAAGCCAAAGCCTTGATAAGGCCATCCTTATGCTCACCTTGCAAACCTCTAACAACTGCCATACCCATTTGCGATGTGAGATAGGGATCTTCACCATAGGTCTCCATACCTCGCCCCCAGCGCGGATCACGAAAAATATTGATATTGGGAGTCCAATATGATAATCCCTTATACCACATATCTTTCTCGTTGGCCGTACGAGCAATATTCCACTTAATGCGTCCCTCGTCGCTTGCGGCTGTAAATACTTGCTCTAATAGCTCGGTATCGAATGAAGAAGCCATAGCGATAGGCATCGGAAAAACGGTTGCATTTCCATTACGGGCAATGCCGTGCAGAGCCTCATTCCACCAATTATAATTCCTGATGCCTAGTCTTTCGACTGCAGGCGAATTATAGACCATCAACGACACTTTCTCTGGCAGAGTCATATGCTTTACAATATCTTCAGCGCGCTCACGATTACTACGCGACGCATCGGTAAAAATTGGCTGTGCCGAGATGGATTCAGATGCCAATGCCGACAGAATGATAGCGGCAATTAAATAGAAAAAGTGAGGTTTCATACTCTTTTAATATATTGGTCATTTACATTACTATTTGAGGATAACATAACATACCGCTAAATTACGAAGCCGAGGACTAAATGTATTAAATTGTCATCGACTCCTCCTCGTTGAAGCGGGCCGCGATGGTCATCAACTCAGCAAAGATAAGCAAAAGAAGTGGAGCAATCAAGCACTCGATGCTAAGGGTAGCAGCTCCGTGCAACGCGATAGGAGAGGCATCGTAATACAGATCATGCACTGCAATTTGACGAAATACTTCGCGATTGTTAATCAGCGCATAATAAACAAATACGGCCAGCGCCAACCAACGCATTAGCCTGGGTTGCTCCTCTCGGAAAATATTGCCAGTACGGAACCCACGAATGGCACTTACAAATATTCGCCCCATTAAAAACACAATCAAAACAAACATTGCAATACCGATGTAGATAATAGCCGAATTGACCTTCCAGCCGTAATGGTTGGGGCGAGAATAGTTGGGATGCTTAGAGAATACTACAACCTGCGAAGGCAGAGCTTCGACAAGAGGATTTCCCTCGGCATCTCGCTCGATGACAATTGAGTGTTTGTCGCTGTTTTCGTCGATGTTGGTTGGAGCATACCAAGTATCCATCTCGCCGATAAAAGTGTGGTTATAATTATCGGCATAGGGATTAGTGGAATAAAATAATTGTACACCAAGATGCACCACCTGAAAGAGCGCAAAAACAGTTGTTGCAACCACCAAGATAATGGTGCGACGCTGGATAGATTTTGAGATTTTCATAATAAATGGTTGATTAAATTGAGTTAAAAATTGATTGTTGTGTAGCAAAAAAAATAGTTGTAATAGTTGACTGTTGCCTACGGTTTATCTTATTAACGTTAGTAATCTAATTTTTATTGCTTAAAATTTAGTTTTTATCGTTTTTCGATAACAAAGGTAGATATAAATTTTTATTCTGCAAATTTTTCGACAAAAAATTTTAGCAAGTTCCACTATCGACAGACTCGCTCAACCAACAAACAAAAAAAACTGCCGACCATCGCAGTGATAGTCGGCAGTTTTTAGCAAAATGTAGTTACCTCACTACTCCAAGCCGCGGCAGTATGGGAGGCCGAGGAGATCGTAGAGTTTCTTGAGGCGTGGAAGACGCTGCTTGAAGCTCTCGAAGTCCTTCTGCTCGGGGCGGCACCACTGCACCTCGCTGGCTGCGCCAAGACGTGGCAGAAGCTGATAGAAAGCGTGCTCGGGATAAGCAACGTGCTCGGTCCAGAGGTTCACCTGCGAGCCGAGGATATACTTCTGCTGCTCTTCGGTAAGGCTCTCAGGGATAACAGGCTCCAAAGAGTACACCTTGCTTGCCGACACGATGTAGCTACCAGTTGTACGTGGCTGCTTAGCTACATCCTTGAGTTGTGGGTGGTCGAGGTAAGCAAACACGTTAGGGCTCATAATCACACGGTGACCCTGCTGTGCTGCCGCAGTACCACCCTTAGTACCACGCCAAGACATTACGATAGAGCGACCAGTGAGGCCACCCTCCAAAATCTCGTCCCAACCAATGATATCGCGACCGCGCTCAGCGAGGAACTTCTCAATCTCACGGTTGATATAGGTCTGCAACTGATTCTCGATGGTGTGCTTGCCATCATACACCAAGCCAAGCTCCTTAGCCTTAGCCTGACACTTTGGACAAGCCTTCCAGCGATCCTTTGGACACTCGTCACCACCGATGTGAATCATCTTTGATGGGAAGACGTCGCACAACTCATCGAGTACGGTCTTGAGGAATGTCATAGTCTCGGGATTACCCGCACAAAGCACCTCACGGCTTACACCCCAATATGTTCTAACGGGATATGGACCGCCAGTACAGCCCAAGTGTGGGAATACATGCAGAGCACTCTGCATATGGCCAGGGAGGTCAATCTCTGGAACAACATTGATATAACGCTCGGCAGCATAACGCACAATATCACGGCACTCATCCTGAGTGTAATAGCCGCCGTGTGGCTGACCGTCGTAGATGCCAGCATTAGGACCGATAACTGTCTGCTCGCGGATGCTACCCTTCTCAGTAAGACCAGGGAATGCCTTCACCTCGAAGCGCCAACCCTGATCGTCGGTCAAGTGCCAGTGGAACTGGTTGCAACCATGAAGCGACATAGCATCGAGGAACTGCTTAATCATATCGACAGTGAAGAAGTGGCGTGAGCAATCCAGCAATACACCACGATACTCGAAGCGTGGCTCGTCCTGGATTGTAACAAAAGGCATCTCCACCTTGCCATCCTTATTCTCCTTTACGACAGGCAACGCCTTGCGCAAAGTCTGAGCAGCACGATATACGCCTATAGGATTGCGGGCCTGAATCAAGATACCGTTCTCATCTACCGAGAGGATGTAAGCCTCCTCCTGCTGCTCGGTGAGCTCGGCAGCAGGCTCGTTCTTACTACCCTTCTTAGCCTTCTTGTCGGCTGCGAAGCCGAGTTGAATACGGACTGGAGCCTTCTTGTCGGCTGGTGTAGCTACGAGTTTGATGCCCGACACCTGCTCTACCCAAGTTGTGAGAAACTCCACATTGCGGGCAAGCTCAGCATTAGAAGCATCGTAAGCAATACCCATACCGTTGCTCAGAGTAAACACCTGAGCTGTGTCAACCACCACCTCTTTTGGCAGTGGGATAATGTTGTAATCGGCCTTCTGAGCCATTACAGGCGCAACGCTCGCTGCAAGAGCAAGCACTAGGAGTGAAACAATTTTCTTCATCGTAATATATAATTATAGTTTTATGCTACTTAGCAACTCATTGGAAATTACAAAGGTATATATTAATTTTACATCGACAACATTCATCTGACAAAAACCTCGCTTCCAAGAAAAATTCGCCACCATTATTACGAAAAATCCCAAACTTACAGTTGTTGATTAAAAAATTTTTCTTAACTTTGAGGTGTATATATACATCTTATAATAAGAAGCTAACGACTATGAAAACTATCTTTTCTAATCCACTTCTCTGGATATGTTCGATAATTTTGACTGCGCTCGGTTTCACGGGTTGCAGCGACGACCCTAGCAAAATGGCCGATGAATATGGTTCACCTCACGCCGACTATAAATATATGGGCACAATCACCGACGAGGAGGGCAACCCCATTCAGGGAATCAAAGTCACTCTGGTTGGTTCGAGTCACAAGGTCAGCGGGCCAGAGGTGGCTGTATTTACGACCAACAAAGATGGCAAGTTTGAGAGCGAATACTATAATGAAATGAACACAAACATCTACAAGATAGATTTTACCGATACCGATGGCGAGCTCAATGGTGGCGAGTTTGCTTCTGCCTCAATAAAAACATCAGAGATGGAAAGCACCCAGACCAAAAAGAACGACACCCACGACAAATGGTATCGAGGACAGTTTGAACGAAAGGCCGAAGTGAAGCTCTACCCTCAGGAGCGTGACAAGGAGCAGGTGGAGTAATCTGCCGCCACGACCATCAGACCACATTAACTAACCAATAAAACCGTAGCCTATGAAAACAAACTTTCGATTCTTTAGTTGGCTCTGCACAACTTTTGTCGCACTGCTAGGATTTGCGGCGTGTGATGATGACAAACCTGAAGAGATTGACATTCCTGTTGCGTATGGCACTCCTACTGCTGACTATAAATACATGGGTACAGTAACCGATGAAGATGGCAATCCTATTAAGGGTATAAACATCGTGTTTCAGAGTAATAGTAATAGCTTAAACAAAGAGCTATATCGAACCATTACCAACGAAAACGGTCAATATTCAACTGACTACATACATTGGAGTGCTGGATCAGGTATATATCAAGCTACTTTCACTGATGTTGATGGAGATGAGAATGGCGGACACTTCGAAGACGTTGTTATCAAAACTCACAAAATGAATAAAGAACAGACCGAGAAGGGAGATGGTTGGTATCAAGGCAAATTCGAACTAACTACCGAAGTAAAACTCGAAGCAAAACCTTCAGAGGATAACACCGAAAACAACGAATCGAATGAGTAATAATCGATTATCTCTGCGTCGCAGGGTGGCGTTAGAGTTGTGGAGAAAACTAAAGAAGGAGCGCGCAAAGGAGCATCGACTCTCGCAGCTGATGTGGGAGTGTACTCTGCGTTGCAACCTCAACTGCCGCCACTGCGGTAGCGACTGCCACAAAGAGGCTGCCAAGCCCGACATGCCGCTCAAGGATTTCTTGAAGGTACTCGAAAGTATAAAAGCTCACACCGACCCAAACAAGGTGTTTGTCATAATCACAGGTGGCGAGCCGCTGATGCGTCCCGATTTAGAGCAGTGCGGCAAGGCGATATATGATATGGGATTCCCCTGGGGAATGGTAACAAACGGCTTGGCGATGACGCAGAAGCGTTTCCGTGCCCTACTTGCAGCCGGTCTGCATACAGCGACGGTGAGTCTCGACGGTCTCAAGGAGGAACACAACTCAATGCGTGGCAACGACAAGAGTTTTGACTGCGCTGTGGAGGCCATTCGACTGATGGGCAAGCACCCCAACTTCATATTTGATGTGGTGACGTGCGTCAACCGCCGCAACCTGCACCAGCTCGACCAGATTAAAGAGTTGCTAATATCGTTGGGCGTTAAGGAGTGGCGTTTATTCTCAATCTTCCCAACGGGACGAGCTGCCAAAGATCCCGATTTACAACTAACCAACGAAGAGATGCGCCAGATGCTTGACTACATCAAGCACAACCGCAAGGAGGAGAAACGCATCACGCTGAGCTATGGTTGCGAGGGATTCTTGGGTAACTACGAGGGTGACGTGCGCAAGTTCTTGTTTAGTTGTAATGCGGGCATCAACATTGCCTCGATTTTGGTCGACGGCTCAATCTCGGCCTGCACAAGCATACGCAGCAACTACCACCAAGGAAACATCTACAAAGATGATTTCTGGGAGGCGTGGAACAACCGCTTCGAGGTATATCGCAACAAAGAGTGGGCACGCAAGGACGAGTGCAAAGAGTGCGATATGTTCCGCTACTGCGAAGGCAACGGAATGCACCTAAGAGATAATGACGGCAAACTACTTTTCTGCCATCTGCACAGAATTGAGGATAAGTAAGAAAAAAGTATCGGAATAATTCCGATACTTTTTTCTTACTTTATCTTCATAACATCTTTTATTCCGAGAGTGTCATACATCGCCTGCAGCTCATCCTCATTACGATCGGAGACCACAAGCAGACGATCGCCTACAGCAAGCTCAGTGCTGCCTCGAGGCACGAAATAGGCATCATCTCGCGAAATCATAATGACCAACGTATTATCGGGAATAGCGATATTACGAAGCTGACAACCTCCTGCCAACATCGAATCGGTAACCTCCATCTCCGAAAAGCTACTCTTTATACTATCGGGTACACCCACCTTAAACAGTGGCTCTTTCTCCTCGTAGGCCAAGCCAAGCCAGTTGGCCATACCACTGACAGTTGTACCCTGAATGATAAGCGAGATTAGAGTTACCAAAAATACCACATTGAATATCAGGCGACCATTCTCCACTCCTTCGACAATAGGATAGGTGGCAAAGATTATGGGCACCGCACCTCGCAAGCCCACCCACGAAATGTACATACGTGCCTTGAAGGTAAATCGGCGAAATGGAGCAAGTGAAACGAGCACCGCAATAGGTCGAGCCACCAAAATCAAGAACGCGCCAACGGCGTAACCCAAGATAAGCACCTCGGGGCGTAACAATTCGTCGGAATTGACCAAAAGACCAATCATCAAGAACATCACAATCTGAGCCAACCAGGTGAATCCATCAAGAAAACTTGTAAGGTTGCTTTTGTGGACAATCTTGTGATTACCAACAACAAGACCAGTGATGTATACGGCCAAATAGCCGTTACCCCACACCAGAGTCGTGAACGAAAACGAAAAGAACACAAATGCCAGCAACAAGACAGTATAGAGCGAAGTGTTACTCTTGAAGTTGATGTGGTTGATAGTAAAGACTGCCAGACGGCCTATGCCATAACCAAGTCCCGCTCCGACAAGCATCTGGATTATGAACTTCACGATACTCTCGCCTACTCCAACCGTTTGACCCGACGACACAGCAATCGAAACAAGCAAAATGGTGAGCATATAGGCCATAGGGTCGTTACTACCACTCTCCAACTCCAACAAAGGGCGGAGATTCTGGCGCAAGCCCTGCTTCTTTGAACGCAAAATAGAGAAGACCGAAGCCGAATCGGTTGAGGCCATTGTGGAGGCCAGCAACAAAGCTACGGGGAACGACAGAGCCAAGCCTACCCACGACGAGAAGAGATAGATGAAACCACCAACCAGCAAGGCGGTGAGTGCTACACCTAATGTCGCCAGGACAATACCAGGCCCAAGTATGGGTTTAATCTCGGAGAATTTGGTATCCATACCACCCGAAAAGAGGATAATACAGAGTGCCAACATTCCTATAAATTGTGTTATCTCAAAAGAGTGGAAGCTAATGGTCCTTAATCCAAAGGCCATACCAACACCCAAAAAGAGCAACAAAGCAGGCGCTCCAAAACGGTAGGCAACCTTACCTGCCATAACCGCTACAAAGAGCAACAATGCCCACACCAGCAAAAGATTTTCTCCCATAATTTACTTGAAGTAATTTTCCACACATACTACCTTATCCTTGGGCGCTACACCACAGCATAGGCAGCAAAATTATCATTTATCTAAATATCAAAACTATTCAATTGTCGTTCCCTGAGTAGCCATCGCCAACAAATTGCCAAAAAAACAACCAATACAAAATCCGTCAATAAACATTTTTCGGAATGGAGCTTACACCCCAGACTTGGCCTTCGTTGGCTTATACATATACAACACCGACAAGTGGTAATTGCAACAAGATAAGCAATTATTGCTTAAGGCTTTTAGTATATTGCATATTACCTATCGGGCGCAACTCCAATTCTACATACTCAAATGCCTGACAAGCATAAAAACCACTCTTGGGCGATGAGTAAGCGATTACTGTTACGGCTGAAACGCCATCTTGTTTAACAAGGCGCAAGGAAGCAAAATCTGCTTTGTCAATCAAGGCTGCAATGTAGTCTCTTTTATCCTTATTGAACTTTAGCTCCTCGCGTTTAAGATAACACTCATCAACATCGTGATAAGGGATATCGGAACTCCCGCTTAGGCGTACAAGCAACATAATACCTCCACACAAAAGTAGAACAACAGCTATCAACACAAGTGCCGACTTTATGTTTGACATCTCCACCGACGACTCCAAAAATGCGTTGCAAGCAAACAGAGCAAAGCTCAAACAGAGTAACACAATGGGGACTGTGAGAGGTTTGCGTCGTCGTGAAATTTTCACATCCTGCAAGGCATAAATAGCCTCGCAAATATCTATATTTGACATAAAAACCGTATTTAAATCTTCGAAAAACAGGTGTATAACAGCAGTGTCTCACGTCCCCTAGAAACACAAATTACACACAAACAGCGACGTTAAACAGAGCTGTTATACGTCCTGTGTACAATTTTCAAATTACACATACAATAGCTCGCAGACACAACAAAATATTATTGCCGTGCTACGCATTTTCCATGACAATATGCATTGGATCACCCTGCAACGGTTAGAATATATGAAGCAGAGCAGACATCGCACATTGTCAACTATGATGTGTGGCTAAATACGAAGTCGGCACAACGTGTAGAGATAGTAGACAACACGGAGTGACGACGTAAAGTGATTATATTCAAATATTATAGTGACATGACCTGCACGACGGTCAGACACCGCCGAAGCCAGGACCTTAGACTTTGCAACACGCGACGTACGGCAGCGAGCTGAGGACGACTGAGATACGACACTGGATACCTCCTCGGCAACAACACATCGTGGCGAAGGTGAACTAAGCATATCGCTCGTATACACCCTACCACCATCATTGTCTATATCATCGGCATCGCTGATTACCTGCTGAGACATAAATGCAACCCCCAATTCAGACGATTGCTCATCGGCAGAACCGACGATGCTACCAAGTCCGCAAAGGAGGGGCAATAAAAGTATGTAAAAAAGTCGCTGCATCTACAACTTGTTTTGCCTTAGCACTTAATGATTTATAGCATTTATTTCAACCAGAACTACTGTGGTACGAATGTATAGGTGATTGTACCTGTATGGCGGGCCGGAGCCGATGGATCAATATTGAACAACGAAGCACGCGCCGCAGCCAAAGCCTCCTCTCGCATAATCTCATCACCACCCTCAAGAACCTTGGCGGCAATAACTTCGCCACCCTGATTCAGAGTAACCGACAAAATCACCTGTCCGCCCGTCTCACAACGGTAGGCTGGGATTACCAAATTACGCTTGGTACGCACTGGATTTTCGAACTTGAAACGGACTGTTACGGCACCCTTGATGTGAACATCTTTTCGCTCATTATCCTGACCGTTGTTGCCCCTATCCTGCTCGAGAATGGATTGCGCCTCAGCCAAACCAGCCTCATAGGCAGCACGATTGGCAGCCATACCCTCGGCGATGGATCTGGCAGACTCATTGATGGCTGAAGTATTTGTACCTCTATCGTCTTTGAGATTCTCATTCAACTCAGCATCGTTAGAAATCTTATTTCTCACGGCCGACCAGTCGAGCTGGCTCTGTTGCTTCATCTCAATTTCACGCTGTAGTCGCTCCTTCTCGGCCTCCAACTCGGCCAATGTCTGCAAATCGACATATATACCCTGCATATGGGGTTTGCGACCGATGACAATCTTCGAAGCGAAGAAGACAATGCCCAAAACAAGATAGGCAATAACCATAACGCTCAATCCCAAGCGATGGTCATAGGCCCATTCGCCAGCATCTTTCTTGCGATTATCAAACGGAAGATTCATTCGCTGACGGCGTGGTCGGCGAGGTCTGGCTCCATCGTTTGGAGCACTCGGAGCCTGCTTAGGCTCTATATTTGGTGTGTTATTGCTTTGCATAATCGTAAATCTCGGACAAAAGTAGAGATTTTTTGCGAAATAATCACTATATTTGCGCGCATTATTATCAGTCGCGGATAATAGTTAATTGTTAATCATCGACTAAACTAACGTAAAACTATGCAAAACAAACAGCAAACTCTTGGTAGTTCGATATCATTTTCGGGCAAGGGCTTACATACAGGAGTAGTGGTTAATATGACCGTTAACCCAGCTCCAGAGAACAATGGAATCGTGTTCCGTCGTGTTGACATAGAGGGCCAACCTTCAGTGCCCGCCCTTTGCGAGTATGTAACTGACACTTCACGTGGTACAACCATCGAGAGTGGCGAGGCTAAGGTGAGCACCATCGAGCACATTGTATCGGCATTGTGGAGCATGGGTGTTGATAACGCCATCATCGACATAGACGGTCCTGAAACGCCAATTATGGATGGCTCGGCTCGCGAGTATGTGCAGCGCATTGGCGAGGTAGGAATTGTGGAGCAACAGGCCGACCGTAAATATTACGAAGTTACAGAGAAGCAGGTATATACAATTCCAGACAAGGGTGTAGCAATCATCATATACCCAGATGACGAGTTCTCGGTATCGGTACACGTTGACTACAACTCAAAGGTTATCGGTAACCAGTATGCAACGCTCGACATATATAACGACTACGTTGAGGATATTGCTCCTTGCCGCACGTTTGTATTCTTGCACGAATTGGAGCCGCTGCTCAAGATGAACCTTATCAAGGGTGGCGATTTGGACAACGCTATCGTTGTAGTGGAGAATCCTGTATCAGATGAGCAGCTGGAGCACCTGAAGAGAGTCTTCAACAAGGAGGATATAAAGGTTACTGGCGGTTACCTGAACAACCTGCAGCTGCGCGCTAACAATGAGTTGGCCCGCCACAAGCTCCTTGACCTGCTTGGCGACTTTGCGCTGCTCGGTATGCGTATCAAGGGTAGAGTGTGGGCATCACGTCCAGGCCACTACGCTAACACAGAGTTTATGAAGCAGCTTATCTCCGTCATCCGTCGTGATGGCGAGAAGCCAGCTTTCAAATATAGCCCAGCGAAGCCAGCGTTGCTCGACATCAACGATATTCAGAAATTGCTCCCCCATCGCTATCCATTCTTGATGGTGGATAAGGTGTTCCATATTGACGACAAGTCGATTGGTGCTATAAAGAATATCTCGGCAAATGAGCCACAATTTACTGGCCACTTCCCCCAGGAGCCTGTTATGCCAGGTGTGTTGTTGGTTGAGGCTTTGGCTCAGGCAGGAGGACTTGTGGTGCTTAATGCGGTAGAGGATCCAACAGAGTACTCTACATATTTCCTTCGCATAGACAACGTACGTTTCAAGCGTAAGGTTGTACCTGGCGATACAGTTCAGTTGGAGGCTCACCTAATAGAGCCAATCCGCAGAGGCATTGCTATGATGATGGGTAAGGCTTTTGTTGGAGGTCAGCTCGCTTGTGAGGCTCAACTTATGGCACAAATTGTGAAAAATAAGAAAACAGAATAACATATAATTATGATCAGCAATTTAGCATACGTACATCCCGATGCCAAAATCGGAGAAAATGTAACCATAGAACCATTCGCATATATTGCAGCAGACGTTGTTTTGGGCGACGGATGTTGGGTTGGCCCTTCGGCTACAATTCACGACGGAGCACGAATCGGCAAGAACTGCAAGATTCACTCGTTTGCATCAATCGCCTGCACACCTCAGGACCTAAAGTTCAAGGGCGAGGTGACAACCGCACAGATTGGCGACAACTGCGATATCCGTGAGTGTGTTACAATCAGCCGAGGCACAGCTTCAACAGGCACAACCATCATCGGTTCTAACAACCTTATCATGGCCTACGCTCACGTTGGTCACGATAGCGTGATTGGTAGCAACTGTGTGATTGTGAATGGTGTATCTATCGCAGGAGAGGTACACGTTGGCGATTGGGTTGTAATTGGCGGCCACTCTGCTATCCACCAGTGGATTCACATTGGTGACCACGCGATGATTCAGGGTATGTCGGGCGTAACAAAGGATATTCCACCCTACATCACTGCATCGAACGACGACCACTATGCAGGTATCAACCGCACAGGTCTTTCGCGCCGTGGCTTCACTCACGAGCAGATAATGGCTATCCACGACGTATGCCGAATTCTCTTCCAGAGCGACTTAAACTATTTGAATGCCTGCGACAAGGCCGAGGCGGAGTTGCCTCAATCGCCAGAGAGAGATTATCTGATCGATTTCGTGCGCTCTTCGAAGCGTGGTTGCATCAAGCCATACGTTAAGAAGAACTCCGCTGAATAAAGCGGCCCAAAGAGGCTAATATCCAAGAAAAAAGGGTTGCTAACATCTGTTAAGCAACCCTTTTTTATATAGTCGAACTAACTGAAAACCAAAACAATATAACCAATATGAAAAAATCTATTTTTGCGATTGTCATAACTCTAATCGCACTCACCTCGTCAGCTCAGAATGCCGATCAGATTCGGAATATGATGCGTAACTCAAGTCGCATCGAGAAGAAGAGTATTCACAGCGAAATTCTCAATGCCGACCGCAACTACTCGGTGTTTCTGCCTGCTGGCTATGCCGAGAATACCGACAAAAAATATCCTGTGCTGTATCTGCTTCACGGCATGAACGGCACCAACGAGGATTGGCCAGGACGTGGACACCTGAAAGATGTCATGGATCAGTTGCGTGCCTCGGGTGAGGTGTGTGATATGATTGTTATTTCACCCGACGCAGGTGGCAACATCAACGAGGGAGCCTGGAATGGTTATTTTGATATGGATGGTTGGGCTTATGAACGCTTCTTCTTTGAAGAGTTTTTGCCTGCTATCGAAAAGCAATATCGAATCAAAGCCGAGAAGTCATCTCGCGCCATTGCCGGATTATCGATGGGTGGCGGCGGCTCAACAAGCTATGCACAGCGCCACTCGGATATGTTTTGCGCCTGCTATGCTATGAGTGCTTTGATGCACATTGGAGCACCTCAATCGGCAGCACCACGCAACGAGAAGGATAAGATGTGGCATATGCTGAAATCGGCAAACAAATATAGCTGTGTGGAGTTTGTCAAAAATGCCGACGACGAGACCAAAAAAGCATTGCGTACGGTTGCCTGGTATGTTGATTGCGGCGACGATGATTTCCTCTTTGAATGTAATATGAATTTCGTATTGGCGATGCGTAATGCCGGCATACCCCACCAATTGCGAGTTCGCGATGGTGGACACACCTGGGAGTATTGGCATTCGGCACTCTACGATGCGTTACCATTCTTTTCACGCATTTTCGAGCGATAAAAAGCATAAAAAAAAGAGGATAATCATCGGATATACATATATTTAATTAGAAAAAATTTGTATTGTAGTATTTTTTCACTATTTTTGCATCGTGAAAGAGAGAGTAAGGGGACGAGTGAGTCCCCTTATTTCGTAGATATACTCAACCAATTATGATAGATTGCGCTAAAATACTTGAAATTGCCGACCGCGAGATGGAAGGCACAGACCTATTTACCGTGAGCTGCAAATGCTCGCCAATGAATGAAGTTGAATTGCTTATCGACAGCGACACATCGGTTACAATCGAACGTTGTGCCGAATTGAGCCGTAAAATCGAGGCTGAGTTTGACCGCGACGTGGAGGATTTTTCACTCACAGTAGCATCGGCTGGCATCGGCTCGGAGTTGAAGGACATACGTCAATATCGCAAAATCATCGGCTCATCGGTTGAGGTATTGCTTTTGAGCGGCATCAAGATTTTGGCGAAATTGGACGATGTAAACGACGAGGGCATCACCGTATCATACGAGGAGAAGCAGACAGTCGAGGGCAAGAAGCGCAAGGTGTTGGTAAACGTGGTACGCACCTACCGTTTCGACGAGATAAAGTACACCAAAGAGTATCTCGACTTCAAAT
>JAZQVY010000017.1:0-135748 GCA_045632085.1 Alistipes sp.
TGAAGGGTGCCGCAGGATTCACAGGCATCGGAGCCGAGTTCGACGACACGCAGGGCATCAGCATCGACAACTTCTCGATTCGCAGCAACAACGGCCAGGCTATGTTCCGTTCGAGCCCCTCGGTGAATGCCCAAATCAACAATATGCGCCCCTACGACCTTGTGATTCTGCAGTATGGACTCAACATTATGCAGGCCGAGCGCACCAACTACTCGCTCTATGCCGAGCAGGTGGAGAAGATGATTAGCTATGTGCGCAGCTGCTTCCCCGGTGCGGCGGTGCTGGTGATGGGTGTGAGCGACCGCTCGCAGAAGAGCGAGAGCGGCATTGAGCCTATGCGTTCGGCTGTGAACCTTACCGAGTGGCAACGCACAGCCGCCGAGAAGTGCGGAGCAGCATTCTGGAACACCTACGAGGCTATGCAGCGCAAGGGCGGTATGACCGAATTTGTGAATAAGAATTGGGCCGGCAAGGACTACACCCACATCAACTATGCGGGTGGTCGTGAGATTGGCCGCGAACTATATTACGCCTTCCTGCAGGGTGCGCAGAACTACAGCCGTGCCTGGAGGGAGAGAATCGAAAGACAACAACCTATCATCTCGGAGCCTATGGAGGGCCTTGAGCCCCTTGCTACTGCTCCGATAGGCGGTGCAACGCCCATAATCAAGGCCGACAGCACCGCGAATATGCCACAATAAACGATGTTAGATATATCCTTTGATGGGCTCCTCGAAAGAGTTCAGGAGCTATTGAAATACGACCCACAGTCGCCGCTGATTTTCAACAGCGGCCTCTTCTTGTTTCTGTTTGTGGGCTTCACTTCGATATATCTGCTACTAAGGCGCACCACCACGCTGCGCATACTCTATGTGACACTCTTCTCGATATATTTCTACTACAAATCGAGCGGAATATACTTCCTGTTGCTCATCTTCGCCGCCATCAGCGACTTCCTGATAGCCAACGCCATAGCCTCGTCGGGCAAGAATCAGTCGCGCAAGAAGAGACTTGTGGCACTGAGCGTAGCGATAAACCTCGGTATGCTTGGCTACTTCAAGTACACCAACTTCCTGATTGATATCTCGAACCATATATTTGGAGCAGGATTCCTCGACTTCCAGAACATCTTCCTACCGGTGGGTATCTCGTTCTTCGTGTTCCAGTCAATGAGCTACACCATCGACATCTATCGTGGCGAGATAAAGCCTCTGGAGCGCTGGATTGATTATATGTTCTACCTCTCGTTCTTCCCTCAGCTGGTGGCAGGCCCCATTGTGCGTGCCCGCGACTTTATACCCCAGATTCGCAAGCCTCTGATGGTCTCGGAGCGAATGTTTGGCGCAGGCATAGGATTCATCATCATAGGCCTTATAAAGAAGGCTATCATATCGGATTATATATCGCTCAACTTCGTTGACCGCATCTTCGACGAGCCTGCCCTCTACTCAGGTTTTGAGTGCCTGATGGGCATCTATGGCTATGCCCTGCAGATTTATTGCGACTTCTCGGGTTACTCCGATATGGCTATCGGTATCGCCCTGCTGCTGGGCTTCCGCTTCCCTAAGAACTTCGACGCTCCATATAAATCGGCCACCATCACCGAGTTCTGGCGCAGATGGCACATCTCGCTCTCGAGCTGGTTGCGTGACTACCTCTACATCTCGCTGGGCGGTAACCGCAAGGGCAAGGTGCGCACCTATCTCAATCTGCTGATTACTATGGTGCTGGGCGGATTGTGGCACGGTGCTGCGGTGCGTTTTGTGCTTTGGGGAGCACTGCACGGCCTCGGCTTGGCGCTACACAAGATGTGGCTCGCCATATGCCCCTGGGCCAAGAAGAGTGGCGATGAGATGAACATCGTCCTGCGACTGGGCGGCTGGCTCTTCACCTTCAACCTTGTCTGCCTTGGCTGGCTGTTGTTCCGCGCCGAGAATATGCAAACCGTAGAGGTGATGCTCTACCAGATTTTCCACAACTTCAATGCTGCCATTATCCCACAGTTTGTCGACGGATATAAGGCTGTTGTGGCACTTATCATCTTGGGCTATGGTATGCACTTTATGCCCGCCAAAATCGACTCCGACCTGCAGGCAAAGGTGGGTAGCGCAAGCTTCTGGTGGCAGGTGTCGCTGCTGGTACTCACGGTGTGGTGTGTGATGCAGGTCAAATCGAGCGACATACAGCCATTTATCTACTTCCAGTTCTAAGAGTCGCACCTCACTTAGGCACTCACAAAGACCCGCCCACTTCCCAGCAAAATCATTCGACCAACGATAAAAAAAGCGACCTCGGGGGGTCCCGAGGTCGCTTTTTTATATATGTATCACTGAAATTGTATTAAAAAGTGGGTTTTCCAGGCTTGTGAAGCCCGCAAAAGCGGAGTTTACTTGGCGTAAATGAGCATTTTAAGGGCAAGCATAACGCAGAAAACACCTTTTTAATACGATTTCAAACTACTCCCACTCGATTGTAGCAGATGGCTTTGGTGACATATCGTAGCATACGCGGTTAACTGTTGGAACCTCGTCCAAGATACGCTTTGTGATCTTGTCCAGGATTGCCCAGTCGATGTGCTCGATAGAGGCTGTCATAGCGTCGATAGTGTTCACGGCGCGGATGATAACTGGCCAGTCGTATGAGCGAGCGTTGTTACGCACACCTACACTCTTGAAATCTGGCACAACTGTGAAGTACTGCCATACCTTCTTATCGAGGCCAGCCTTTGCAAACTCCTCGCGGAGGATAGCGTCAGACTCGCGAACAGCCTCCAGGCGGTCACGTGTGATAGCGCCCAAGCAACGAACGCCCAAACCTGGGCCTGGGAATGGCTGACGGTAAACCATCTCATAAGGCAAGCCGAGCTCAACACCGCAAGCGCGAACCTCGTCCTTGAAGAGCTGCTTCAAAGGCTCTACCAAGCCAAACTGCATATCCTCAGGCAGACCACCTACGTTGTGGTGTGACTTCACCATCTTAGCAGTCTTGGTACCGCTCTCCACGATGTCGGGATAGATTGTACCCTGGCCGAGGAAGTCGATGCCGTCCAACTTGCGTGCCTCCTCCTCGAATACGCGGATGAACTCGCCACCGATAATCTTACGCTTCTGCTCTGGATCCTCAACACCCTCGAGCTTTGTGAGGAAGCGCTCAGTAGCATCTACATATACAAGGTTAGCGCACAACTGCTTGCCGAACACCTCAACAACGTTCTCTGACTCACCCTTACGCATAAGGCCGTGGTTAACGTGTACACACACCAAGTTGTCACCGATAGCCTTCAACAAAAGCGCAGCCACAACCGATGAGTCAACACCACCCGACAAAGCCAAAAGCACCTTCTTGTCGCCCACCTGCTGGCGGATAAGCTCCACCTGGTCGGCCACGAAGTTCTTCATATTCCAGTTGGCCTCAGCCTTACATACGTCGAAAACAAACGACTTGAGCGCAGCCTTGATAGCCTCCTCGTCGTTAGCGAACTCAGGCAACTTAACCTCGCACTTAGCCTTATCGTGGCCAGCAGCGATCACTGGGTAACCCACCTCGTAAATCTCGGGCAATACGTCGATCTCTACGCCGTCGATTACGTTGTTCTTACCACCATTGATAACGATACCCTTCACGTTAGGCAACGCCTTCAACTCCTCTGCTGTAATGTCGTGTGGGTAGATCTCGCTGTACACACCCAAATCACGAATAGCTCGTGCAACCACTGTATTCTCGTGGCTACCCAAGTCCAAAATAACAATCATATCCTGCTTCATTGTTCTTATATTTTTTTTGTTCTTCTTTTTCTTTATTTCCAAACTCAAAATCCCCAATTTTGAATTCTCACAAGGCGGATGCCAAAAGAGCTGCATCAGACGGTTTTCCATCCCTCGGCCAAAATTCACAGAGAGCCTTGCCTTCTCGGGGAGAAATTGTATGATGCAAGCTATTTTGAAGCTGCTCGCAGTCTGAGAATCCGCAGCATACTGGGCGTATGTGAGGAATTCGAAGACAAGGCAGATGCCAAAAGAGCTGCATCAGACGGTTTTCTCAGTCAAAAAAGGCCCGCCCGCTATAGTGCGTGGCGAGCCTTATGTTTATTCACCGCGAGTGTAGTTTGGCGTCTCACGAGTGATTGTGATGTCGTGTGGGTGATTCTCCACAACGCCATTCGATGTGATACGTACGAACTTAGCCTTCTGCAGTGTAGCAATTGTTGAGGCTCCGCAGTAACCCATACCTGCTCTGATACCTCCCACCAACTGATATACTGTCTCGCAGAGTGAACCCTTGAATGGCACGCGACCAACGATACCCTCTGGCACGAGCTTCATATCGTTCTTCTCGCCGCCCTGGAAGTAACGGTCACTTGAACCAGCCTTCATAGCGTCGATTGAACCCATACCGCGATAGGTCTTAAACTTACGACCATTATAGATAATAGTCTCGCCTGGAGACTCCTCAGTACCTGCAAACATAGAACCAACCATCACGCAGTCGCCACCGGCAGCCAACGCCTTCACGCAGTCGCCCGAGTAACGCAAACCACCATCAGCGATAACTGGCACACCCGAGCCCTTGATAGCCGATGCGCAGTCGTAGATGGCTGTGAGCTGTGGAACGCCCACACCTGCGATGATACGAGTTGTACAGATTGAACCTGGACCGATACCTACCTTCACACCGTCGGCACCAGCCTCCACCAACATCTTGGCAGCCTCGGCTGTAGCGATGTTACCTACCACAACGTCCAACTCTGGGAAGTGAGCCTTCACATTCTTGAGTGTGGTGATAATGTTCTTTGAGTGGCCGTGAGCCGAGTCGAGCACAATAGCATCAACACTCTCAGCTACCAAAGCCTTCACACGATCCAACACGTCAGGAGTGATACCCACACCGGCAGCTACGCGCAAACGACCCTTAGAGTCCTTGCAAGCATTAGGGTGATCCTGAATCTTTGTGATATCTTTATATGTAATCAAGCCGATGAGCTTGCCATTGTCATCAACAACTGGCAACTTCTCGATCTTGTTCTTAAGCAGAATCTCTGAAGCCTTCTCCAACTCTGTAGAGTGGGTAGTGATGATGTTCTCTTTGGTCATCACCTCACCAATCTGACGATTCATATCGGTCTGGAAACGCAAATCGCGGTTTGTAACGATACCGATAAGCATATTGTCCTCGTCAACAACTGGAATACCGCCAATCTTGTTATCGTGCATAAGCTTCAAAGCATCGCCTACGGTCTGCTCCTTGGTGATGGTGATAGGATCATAGATCATACCACTCTCGGCACGCTTCACTCTGCGCACGTGGGCAGCCTGCTCGGCGATAGACATATTCTTGTGAATAACGCCTATACCTCCCTCACGGGCCAAAGCAATTGCCAAAGGAGCCTCCGTTACGGTATCCATAGCGGCAGACACAATGGGGATGTTCAATTTGATATTGCGCGAAAAACGGGTCTCAGTAGAGACTGTGCGCGGAAGGACTTCTGAGTAAGCGGGTACTAGCAACACATCGTCGAAGGTCAAACCAGTCGACTGTACCCTTTCATCTACAAACGACATATTCTACTTGGGTTTTTGTTGCCCACAAAGTTACGGATAAAATTGTGGAATGACAAAATCTCTTGCACGTTTTTTTACCGACCTAACAATATTTTTTTTCAAATACCGTACCACCACACTCCACACCGGCCGCAAAAGCCACAAAAAAAAAACCTGAGGTGGCCATCACGGGACTCCTCAGGTAGATATTCTAATAACGTTATGGTTGGTAGTATTACTCGATTCTAATGAAGTAAGGGCAGGCAGCGTGGATATCCTTCTTGCCGATGAGGCTCTCCAGGCGCTTATACTCGCCATACAACTCGCCAAGCTCGCTGCGTGAGGTAAGCATCTGGCGGACCTTCACGTTCATACCCTCCAACATAGCCATAAAGCCTGTCAACTCGTCCTTGATCTCCACAATCTGGAAGTTGTCGCCCAAGCCCGACTTATCGACTGCGATAGCCAACGCTGCGTCCAAACCGCCACAGGTGTCCACCAAGCCAATCTGCTGAGCCTCGACACCCGACCACACGCGACCTTCGGCAATCTCCAGCACGCGCTCGATTGTGAGGTTACGACCCTCGGCCACAAGCGAAGTGAAACGCTCATAGACTTTATCCACACCGCGCATCATAGCCTGACGCTCTACCTGCGAGAGTGGTGAATAGATGGCACCCATATCGGCGTGCTTGTTACTCTTCACACCATCGAATGTGATACCCACCTTATTCTCGAGTGCATTGCCCGCATTAGGCATTGTACCAAACACACCAATCGAACCTGTCAGAGTGAGCTGGTTGGCAACGATAGCATCGGCTGGGGCTGCGATATAGTAGCCACCACTTGCCGCTGTGCTACCCATCGACACGATCACTGGCTTCTTCTGCTGCAAGAGCTCCATCTCGCGCCAGATGATATCCGAAGCGAGTGCGCTACCGCCTGGTGAGTTCACACGCACAACAACAGCCTTCACATCGTCATCGTCGGCAACCTTACGGATTGTCTCGGCCATAGTGTAGCCATAGATATTGTCGTCGCTACCACGACCTGCAAGCACCTCACCCTGGGCATATACGATAGCCACCTTTGGAGCAGCTGCCTTCTTCACGTCGGGAGTAAGAGCTGCGGCATAGTCGCCGAGAGTTACATAATTTGGCTTCTCGATGCCATACTCGCTCTTGAAGAGCTCCTCCACCTGGTCGGCATAGAGTGTAGCATCGACCAACTTATGCTCAACGGCATCCTGAGGGAGCATCACTGTGAGGTTGTCGGCCAACTCGTTGAGCTTCTCTACGCTCACACCACGCGACTTCGACACCGCCTCGGTGAGCACACCCCACATATTTGTAGCCAACTGCTGCATCTGCTCACGATTAGCATCAGACATCTTGGTGAGGAACATAGGCTCCACAGCGCTCTTGTAGCGGCACGCTGTGGGACGCATAATCTCAATCTCCACGCCCAACTTATCCAACAAGCCCTTGAAGAATACTGTATTGAGAGCCACACCGCTCCACTGGAACGTACCCTCGGGCTGGATATAAATCTTATCGGCCACGGTGCAGAGATAATAGTACCACTGCAGATAGATATCGCTATAGGCCACGATAAACTTGCCGCTCTGCTTGAACTTCACGAGTGCATCGCGCAACTCCTCGAGCGCAGTAACCTCCAGATTGCCGGCACCCGAAACATCGATATAGATACCCTTGATGCGCTCATCGTCGGCAGCAGCCTCCACACCACGCAGAGCCTTATAGATTGTAAGCTCCTTGCTGGCGCTCATCGACACAAAGTCGAAGCTTGCCATAGGGTTCTTCGATGGAGCATCAACCAGGTTCTCGCTGAAGTCTATGCGCAGGATAGCACTCTCGGGCACGCTCTTGGTTGCAGGCTGCATCATAGCGCCAAATCCCGACAACAGCGCAATCCAGAAGATTGTTATCAACGCACTACCCGCCACAACGGCCAACAACGCTGCCAAGAAGATCTTGCCAAACGAAGTCTTGCCGCCCTTCTTGCCCTTAGCCTTAGGCTTGGCTGGGGTTGCTACTGCAACGGGCTCGGCTGGAGCTGCAGCAACTTCTGCCACAGGCTCGGCCTTGGGTTCAGCCACCGGCTGCTCACTCTTCTGCTCCTCTACCTCGGCTACTTCGGCTGCCTCGGTCGCAGGAGTACTATTCACTTGCTGATTCTCAGGCTCAGTTGCCTGAATGTTCTTGTTCTCTTCCATAAAAATGGTTTTTGTGGTCTTTATTTGCTGGTATTTGTTTTATTCTCTTTATTCTCTGCAGCAGGTTGCCAACTACTTGGTCTTTGTAACCTTGAATGTCTTGTTCACAAACTCACACTTGAAGCCAAACGAGCAAGGCATAACCTCGTCCATCCACTCGCCAATGCCCTCGCCCGCAGGGAACGACTTCTCGAATGTATTGAGCGATGTCTCGCGGCCATACTCATTGCCAAAGCTGTTGCACGCAACCATCACGCCATCGACTCTCAGCGAGAGGTCGTAGGTGCGCTCAGGGTCGGGTGTGAAGCCCTGCTTCAGGCTCATATTCACCTCAATCTTAGCTGTCGTAGGAAGGTTAATCCAGGGTGCACGCGTCATCGACGAAGTGTACTTATCGGGGTCGATGGGCTGCTTAGCCGAGAGATTCACCTCGATATGGTTATTCTTGTTGAGCTTATAGCTCTTGCTCTCGCCCTTGAAGTCGGTCACAACACAGCTCACCTCTGCAATCTCAGCCACATCCTCGTTAGCAATCACCGAGAACGACGCATCGAGCGTCTCCAACATATAATATGGGTCTGGATCCTCTGGCTCCTTGGCTCCCGAATCGTCGCTATCCTTCGAACAAGCGGCCATAGACAAACAGCATACCAAGCTTAGCGCCAACAATTTTGCTAATCTCAAAAATTCCATATCAAATAATACTTTTTGTTATTACTACACTGCGATTTCACCTCCCTCGTCGCAGAAAAAATCCCTATTTGGCTACAAAGGCCAATTTCACTACTACAAATATAACACATTGTCCCGCTTAATGCAATAGTGGCATATATATAGTCGCGAAATTGAGCAAAAAAATTACATATTTTTGCAACTATTTTCATTTATTCACTTTTTTTCACCCCGCCACCCCAATTTTCAAACCCCGCGAGCAAAAAAAGATGCTCCTATCTGCCAAAAAAAAGACCTTCCGGCCCACCAAAAAAAAGAGCCCGCCAACATACTCTGTTGACAGGCTCACAATCTCTATCTTTTAGACCTAATCCGAAAGACAATCTACGTGAATCTCGCGCTGGAACGACTCGTTGAGCGACATATAGGTCTGCGTACTCGACACACCCTGCACGTGCAGAATCTTGTCGAAGATGGTACGCATCAAGTGCTCGTTGTCGATGCAGTAGAGCTTCACCATCAGGTTATACGAACCGGTGATGTAGTGACACTCCACAATCTCGGGAATCTTGCTGAGCTGCTCCACAGTATCCTGCTGGCGAGTGATATCGCTCACGCGGATGCTGATGAAGGCACACACATCGAATCCCAACGACTTAGGAGCCACCACCAAACGGCTGCCCTGAATCACACCCATATCCTCCAACTTCTTGATTCGCTGGTGGATGGCAGCACCCGAAATACCACACTCACGCGCAATCTCGAGGAATGGCGTACGGGCATTCTTGATGAGGAATCGTAGAATCTTCTTGTCGATTATGTCCAGTGAACTCTTACCCATAATTACTGCTTAGGTTATTTCAACACGCCCAACTCCTTGCCAATCTTAGTGAAGGCCTCGACGCAACGGTCCAACTGCTCTGTAGTGTGACCTGCCGACACCTGTACGCGGATACGAGCCTGGCCCTTAGGCACAACTGGGTAGTAGAAACCTGTTACGAATACGCCCTCCTCCTGCAACTTGGCAGCGAAGTCCTGCGAGAGCTTTGCGTCGTACAACATCACGGCGCAGATAGCCGACTGTGTAGGCTTGATGTCGAAGCCTGCAGCAATCATCTTCGAGCGGAAGTGCTCTACGTTGGCAACCAACTTGTCGTGCAACTCGTTGCTCTCCTCCAACATCTTGAACATCTCGATGCTTGCACCTACTACTGCGGGTGGCAATGAGTTTGAGAAGAGGTATGGACGTGAACGCTGGCGCAACATATCGATAATCTCCTTGCGACCTGTTGTGAAACCACCCACAGCACCACCAAAGGCCTTACCCAATGTACCTGTGAGGATATCCACCTGACCACGCAAGTTGTAGAGCTCGGTGATACCACGACCTGTAGCACCCAACACACCTGCCGAGTGGCACTCGTCAACCATCACCAAAGCGTCGTACTTCTCGGCCAAAGCGCAGATCTTGTCCAATGGAGCAGCATTACCGTCCATAGAGAATACACCGTCGGTTACGATGATACGGAAACGCTGAGCCTGAGCACGCTTCAAGCAATCCTCCAACTCCTCCATATCGGCGTTGGCAAAACGATAGCGCACAGCCTTGCACAAACGCACACCGTCGATGATTGAGGCGTGGTTCAATGCGTCAGAGATGATAGCGTCCTGCTCGGTGAGCAATGGCTCAAACACACCACCGTTAGCATCGAAGCAGGCAGCATAGAGGATTGTATCCTCAGTGCCGAAGTAGTCGGCGATAGCCTTCTCCAACTCCTTGTGCATATCCTGGCAACCGCAGATGAAACGAACCGATGACATACCGAAACCGCGCTCGTCCATAGCCTTCTTTGCAGCCTCGATAAGGCGTGGGTTATCTGAAAGGCCAAGGTAGTTGTTGGCGCAGAAATTGAGCACAGGCTTACCTGCAACCTGAATCTCGGCACGCTGAGGTGACTCGATGATACGCTCTGTCTTGTAGAGACCGGCAGCCTTGATGTCGGCCAACTCCTGCTGGAGATGCTCTTTGATTTTTCCGTACATAGTTTAATAATTTATAAGTTTAACTCTTTGAAAATACTCGATTTAATGATTGCATATGGCGTTGCAACGCGACTGCGCACACCATCTCAACTTACAATTTCTCACAAAATTACGAAATTAAATCTTCCCACGCAACACTTTTTCGCAAAATTTCACCCCGTAGATTACAAATTGTAATCCCAAGCAAGAAGGAGAGTTAATAGATAAGGAAATTAAGGAGTTTAGGGAATTTAAGGAAAAGCTCACTAAATTCCTTAAATTCCCTAATTTCTCTATTAAAAAAACCGCCACCCCGAAAGGTGGCGGCTGTAAAAGAGGTATATCAAACAACCTATTATTCTCTTTCTTCAGCAGAAAGTTGTATAACAAGAGCTATTTTTAAGCTGGTCGATGGCCGAGAAACCGCAGTTTACTTTTCGTAAATGAGGATTTCGCGGGCGAGCCAGATGCCAAAATAGCCTTGTTAGGCAGCTTTCTCATCGTAGCCATCGGCTTTAGCACGCCACATCAACAGGAAGATAAGCATACCGACCACAGCCATAGCAATCATCATCAAGAATACATAATTCCAGCCCTGGCCAGGGTTCACACGGTTTACCCAATCGACCATAGCACCGATACCCAAACCCGACACGAATGTGCTGAGGTAACCGAAGATACCCGTAACGCCGTTAGCTGTTGCGGCAGCGCTCTTTGTGGCCTGGTTAGCCGCAGCGATACCGATAAGTGCCTGAGGACCATAGATGAAGAATCCCACCATACCGAGCACACCTGCCATCACCACTGCCGACGAGCTCTCGGGCAGGAAGTAGAAGATAGCCATAAATGCCGCTGCGCCCAACATACAGAATACGCAGGTGCGGTGAGCCTTGCTCTTGAAGAGCTTATCGGTAGCCCAACCAGCCACCAACATACCTATAATACCCATAATCTCCGAGATTGAGATAATCCAGCCGGCCTCCATTGGATCCAGGCCGCGAGCCTCCTGCAGGAACTTTGGACCCCAGTCGAGCACCGCAAAGCGTACCACATAGACGAAGAAGTTGGCAAAGGCCAAAATCCAGATGAGCGGGTTGCGGAACACCTTCTCGCGAAGGAATGCCTTATACTCAGCCGAGTTGGTGTTGTCCTCGACCTTGGTGTGTGCCACCTCCAGTTCAGGCAGACCTACCGACTTAGGTGTGTCGCGCAGGAAGAGTGCCAAGCCGGCAGCTCCCGCCAATGCAAACAAGGCAGGAATCCAGAAGCACCACTGCCAAGCACCCACGTGGGCAGCCGATGCAGCCACCTTCTGGTTCAGGGCGATAGGATCCTCGGCAAGGGCAGGGTTGAGCGCTACAAGGTTCTGGCTGATAGCCTCGACTGTGGCAGCATCGCCAGTCATATCGCTACCCAGCGTACCCATAATATATCCGCAGAGAATAGCCAGCAGGCTGGCGCCGATAGAGTGCGATGTGTTCCACACCGACATCTTTGTGGCCAGCTCCTGAGGTGGAATCCAGTGAGTGAGCAATCGCGCGCAGGGAGGGAATCCGCTACCCTGGAAGATGTTGTTCAAGACCAGCAGCACACCGAAGAGCACCACCAGCGAGTGGGGCGCCACGCCAATCTTCACACCCAAAATCGATGGGCTGAAGCCAAATGCGAAGCTCGCCAGCACGCAGAGCAACAATCCGATGGACATATGCCAGCGACCATTCACACGGTCGGCCAGCAGACCATTCAAGAAGCGCGAGAAACCATAGATAAGACCCACAATGGTCATTATAAGACCAAAGCTGGTGTTCGAGATGCCATACTCGGCCGCCAAGCCGGGGATGGCGAATGAGAAGTTTTTGCGTACGAAGTAGAAGAGCGCATAACCGATCATCGTGGCGATGATGGTGCGGTACTGCCAGTACTTAAAACTCTTTGTCTGTTCAGCAGTCATAATAATATTGTAAATTTGAATTAGTCCGTAGCTTATCCGACCCGACCCCGCGGGCCACAGTCACACAAAGATACTAAAAAGATACAATATTGGCTAAACAATCCTGCGAAAAAGGGAACAAATAGTGGGAAAAGTGAAACTTCGAATGCAAAAAGCTCAGAAAAAGGCAAAAAAAAATCGAGGTCTCGGAGGTATTCGACGCAAAGCGAGCACCGCTTATTGTCTTAGTAACCCAGCGTGCCACAGAAACTACGCTGTATGGTTACAACCTTCCGATATCCTCTACCAACCTAAAACTACTAACCTAAATGAACCTTAAAACTTCACTGCAAAGATACGGCTAAATTAGATACGCTCCAAATTATTTCTTAAAAAATCTTAAAAAATTGCTTAGAAATTTGAATAATTACCCGTTTTACCGATGTATCTCACTGATTTTCTATGCATTACGCCAATATTAACAAATTGTTAAGTTTAGAGCACAAAACTGCCCTACGCGCCCATTTCGCCATTTTTCTGCCGAATCGCCGCACCTCACGCGCCCTCTTTTTGCAGAAAAATCGGCTGGGATCCCGAATTCAAAATTAAGCGAGCAAGCTCTATTTAGTAGAGAATTTAAGGAAATTAGTGAAATTAGTGAGCTTTCTCTTATATTCCCTAAACTCTCTAAACTCCCTAAACGACGAAACAACCAAGCCGCGACCACCTACCTCAGCCTAATAGAAGAGGCTGCGGCGACCAAAGATAGGACAACCGAAGTTGAACGTCACATAGAAATTATCGGTTGTGCTGATGTCGTACTTCGAGACGGCAAGGCTCAGAGCTCCCACACGCGTATGATACACAAACGAGAGGTCGGTCATATAGTGCATATAGTCGTCCTGCTGCAGTGGGTCACGCAGCATAGCGTAGAATCCGCCACGCAGGTAGAAGTTCTTCATCAGCTCGAATGTCGGCATCAGACCTATGGCAGCATAGCGCGAAGCATAGAATTCGGGCATAAAGATCATCTTTGAGTGCACTGTGGGCGAGTAGCGTGGCGAGGTGAGTATGCTGGCATACTCGTTGGCAAAGCGGGGGTGGTTGGTAACTACCGCCTCGATGTTGTAACCCATCGAGAACCACGTCTTACGCCAGTCGCCAGGGTAGTGCTCCCACGTGAGCTTGGCACCAAACCACTTGCGGTTGGCGCTATTTTGCAGATACTCATACATCACGCCTGTGCTCACATCGTAGGTATCACGACCTGTAACAGCTATGGCCGAGAGCGAGAGCTTCGAGCCGTTGGTGGGGTAGATAATCTTGTCGAGCGAGCTGCGCTCAAAGAGCAGACGTCCCGCCACGAAACGGAACCTATCGTGGGTGTGGGGTACATCGTTATCGTATGCCATCTCATAGACGTAGTAGTTGTAGCCGGCATTGGCTGCCAGTTCGAGGATACTCTTGCGGGTGGTAGCCACACCAAAAGCACCACTCATAAAGACATCGACCGTGCGGGCATCTATGGTATTGCGCATAGGCGTTACGGCACCAAACGCACCTCGCAGCGTGGTCTGTCGGCCAAACGTACCGGAGTAATCGACATACATAGGCGTGCGGCCCAGGATAACCGTTCTACCGCCCAGGCGAAGCAATACCGACGCAGGGCCGAGGAAGACATCACCAAAGGCGCTCTGTGCAGTGCGGCCAACAGAGAAGTAGTTGAAGCCGAGATATACCTGGTTGTTGGTCGTTGAGGAGATGTTTCCGCCCAACGAGTAGCGCATCTTTGGCTTTGTCGAGAGGTCGAAATCGAGGCTGAAATCGCCGAACTCGCCATCGTAGCGCCACTTGGGGAAACTATTGATATTGAAGTCGTTAGACGCCACCAACGAGAAGAATCTATCGCGCAGCTGCTCCATCGTGATGTGCTGACGCACCGAGGTATCACGCTTGGGCAACTCAAACTCCATAAAGGTGCGGGCATAGCGCTTCTGACGAGGCCTCAGACCATGGAGCTCTCCTCCGCTGAAGAGCAAATCGGGGCATCGCTCATAGAAGGCATCACGCAGGCTATCGACCTCGGCCTTCGTACGGCGTGAGGCTACACGCTCCTTGAGCTCCGACATACGGCTCATAGCATCGCGGTAACCCTCCTCTATGGTCTGCTTTGCCGAGCCAAACTCCAACAGGCCAGCCGAAACCTGACGCTGGATGGTTATGCTTCGCTCCTCGGGCAGGCTATAGTCAGTAGGCATTGTAACCAGTGCCATCACCTGCTCCTGCACGGGCGACTCCGCATCGGCCTCCTCGTTACCGTCGAGGCACTGCGCACCGATGATGAAGTCGGGCTTGAAATCCTTATCAAGCACCCTCCAGGGGAAGTTATCGTAGCAGCCGCCATCGACCAGCACACGACCCAACTCGTCGGTCACAGGACGGAAAAGCATTGGGTACGACATCGAAGCACGCACAGCAAATGCCAAATCGCCATCTGAGAACTCCACAGGCGAGTGGCGATTCATATCGGTTGCCACACAACGGTAGGGTATCATCAGATTGTCGAAGTTGTTACCTGCCGCAGCCGATGCTGGAGCAAAGAGCTCGATTAGAGCCAAATCAATCTGTGCAGTATTGATAAATGCGTGGGGTATAGCCAAGTCGAACGACGAGCGGTCGCTCAACGAATCACGCTTGAAATCGGCATAGACCGAGAGCATCGAGGGCGAGTCGGGCCTCTGGTTGAAGTAGAAGTTGTACTTGTCGTCGATACCGCCCGACACCCACTGCTCCACACTGCCGCTGGTGGTGATGGCCTCCATCTCCTCCACAGAATAACCAGCCGCATAGAGCGCACCGATGATGGCACCCATCGAGGTACCCGAGATATAATCAATCGGAATATCGTTCTCCTCCAGAGCCTTGATTACTCCAATGTGATAGAGTCCCTTGGCACCTCCGCCCGAGAGCACCAGGCCAATCTTTCCGCTCACGCCAGCAGGCTTGGCCGGTATGAGACGGAGTGCGGGAAGTATCACAGAATCGCTCTTTGGGTGGTGGTCACGACGACGCGAACGGCGACGCTGGGAGTGC
Source organism: Alistipes sp. (assembly GCA_045632085.1). Lineage (GTDB taxonomy): Bacteria > Bacteroidota > Bacteroidia > Bacteroidales > Rikenellaceae > Alistipes. The sequence continues at coordinate 15,491 of JAZQVY010000017.1, forward strand.
TTCAGCGAGTCTGTCTGAGCAGCCTCGATGGCTGTTGCTTCGTCCTTATTTTGCGCCGCAGATATGGTTTGCGCTGTGGCCTGAAGTGGCAGATAATTGACCAACAAGGCAACAAACGCGATAATTAGCAGAAAAAAGCGGGTGTTTTTCATATTTTTTGGTAACTTTGCACGTTATATATACCGTAGAAATCTACCGTTGCACAAAATTATTGATTTTTATAGAAAAAACCAACACCCCAAAGGGGTAGCATACGCTAAAAACCAAAATACTCCACTTTGAGGATATAATTTGTGGCCAACAGATGATTTTTGTGACAGAAGAGTCACAGCTCGGTAGCGCAAAACCAGAAAATAGGATAATTAAAACATAGAGAAAAATGATTGAAAAGATTAACGACTTACTCTCACGTGTAGAGGCCTTCTCACCAGCCACTGCGGCTGAGGTTGAGGAGTTCCGTATCAAGGTACTCGGTAAGAAGGGCGAGCTCACAGCCCTTATGGAGGAGTTCAAGGGTGTTGCCCCTGAGCAGAAGCGCGAGTTGGGCCAGAAGCTCAACGCATTGAAGCAGGCTGCCACCGAGCGCATCAACACTTTGAAGGCCACTTTGGCCGACTCGGCTGCCACTAAGTTGGCCGCTGTGGGCGATATGACACGTCCAGGCTCTGCCGAGCAGGATGGTACTCGCCACCCAATCTCAATCGTAAAGAACCAGATTGTAGAGATCTTCTCGCGTATGGGTTACACCGTAGCCGAGGGTCCCGAGATTGAGGACGACTGGCACGTATTCTCGGCTCTGAACTTCCCATTGGAGCACCCAGCACGCGATATGCAGGATACATTCTTCGTGGAGAAGGCTTCGTCGGAGCCCGACACCAAGGATGTGATGTTGCGTACTCACACCTCGTCTATTCAGGTGCGTGCTATGGACCACCAGAAGCCACCTATCCGCATCGTGTGCCCAGGTCGTGTGTTCCGTAACGAGGCCATCTCTTACCGTGCACACTGTATCTTCCACCAGGTTGAGGGACTCTATATCGACGAGAACGTATCGTTTGCCGACTTGAAGCAGACTCTGCTCTACTTCGCCAAGGAGATGTTTGGTGACAACGCACAGATTCGTCTGCGCCCATCATACTTCCCATTCACCGAACCATCAGCCGAGATGGACGTATCGTGCAACCTCTGCGGCGGTAAGGGCTGCAACGTCTGCAAGGGTACAGGCTGGTTAGAGATTATGGGTTGCGGTATGGTTGACCCTAACGTATTGGAGGCCAGCGGCATCGACTCTAAGAAGTACTCTGGCTTTGCATTTGGTATGGGTGTTGAGCGTATCACAATGCTCAAGTATGGTGTGAAGGATTTGCGTCTCTACTTCGAGAATGATGTGCGTTTCCTCCACCAGTTTGATTCTGCACTCTAAGCTACCAAAGAGAAACATTATAGCGAATGAGATTGGGGTTTAAGCCTTTAGTGCTGGCCATAGCAATGTGCCTTATGCTCGCCACAGCAAGTGGCAGAGCGGGGGGAGCTATGTTCCGTTCCATAGGGCGAGCCTTAGAGCAGGACACCCTGCAGAGCCAGAAGCCCAAGCCCCAACTAATCATTCCCGACTCACTCAAGGCCCTCTATCGCTACACCGAGGGCCTTAAGAAATACACCATCTACAAGGATACCACCTCGGCTATCGAGCTCTACAACGAGGCCCTCGCAATCGACAGCACACTCACGCCCGCCCACTACGAGAAGGCGTCGATGCTGCTCGATAGCGACCCCAAGCAGGCTCTCAAGAGTGCCCGCAAAGCCTATCTTGCCGACTCTACAAACCGTTGGTATATGGGCCTTTACGGTCAGGCGCTCATCATCAACAACCACTATGCCGAGGCCACTACAATCTATCGCCGACTCATCCACATCGATAGCAAGAATCCCGACAACTACCGCATTATGGCTATGCTCTACCAGCAGCAACAGATGCCATTGTCGGCCATTGCCATCATCGACTCGGCCGAGATGCGACTGGGCAAGTATCCGCAGCTGGGCCTCTTGAAACGCCGCCTATATGTGATTACGGGGCAGTTTGACCGTGCCGTCGATGAGGCCAAGCAGGCAGTCGAGGAGACCCCTTATGACCAAAATCTGATGGTGCAGCTGGGCGAGACTTATGCAGCCGCAGGACGCGACTCGATGGCCAAAATCACACTTAAAAAGGCTGTGGAGATGGACTCCACCAACATCGAGGCACTCAGCTCCTACATCGACTATGCTATGCGCAAGAACGACACACGCGGCTATCTGACGGCTCTGCGTCAGCTCTATGCGCAGCGTGGTTTCCCACTCGAAAGAAAGGTCGATATGCTCAAGCGCTTTATGGACGATAGGCGTTTCTATGGCGAGCACTACCATCTGATTGGTCAGCTCACCTCGACACTGGCTATTCACTACCCCAAGCAGAAGAGTGTGGTTGATATCTATGGCGAGCATCTGATTGCGGGTGGCAACCTGGAGGGTGCTCTGGAGCACTTCAAGGCTCACCTCGGCGACGAGCCCGCCGAGATGGATTACTATATGGCTGTAATCGATATCGAGGATTATCGCCAGCACCCCGACTCTGTGGATAGATATGTGCAGCTGGCCGTTGAGCGATTCCCCGACAATCCACTGCTCTACATACGCAAGGCCAACCGCCTCTATGTGAAGGATAACCTGATGGGGGCCATTGAGACCTTCCACGAAGCTATGCAGTATGCCACCAACGACACACTCAAGGGCGAGTTGTGGGGTTATATTGGCGACACATATCACCTCATAGCCGAGCGCAACCAGAGCATCAAGGAGCGCAAGATAAAAGCCGACACTCTGGCCTACCCCATAAAGATGAGCCCCAAGAAGGCATCGAAGGAGTGCTATGCGGCATACGAAAAGTCGCTCTCGCTCCACTACGAGAATGCCTCGGTGCTGAACAACTATGCCTACTATCTGAGCGAGGAGAACAGCAACCTGGTCTATGCTCTGAAGATGTCGACCCGCGCCATCGAGTTGGAGCGTAACAACTCCACCTATCTGGACACCTACGCCTGGATACAATACAAACTCGGCAACTACGACGAGGCCCGCAAGTTTATGCGTCAGGCACTCTCCTATGACAAAACCAAGAGCTATGCTCTGCCCGAGCATTATGGCGATATACTCTTTGCCCTGGGCGAGTACTTTATGGCCCGCACCTATTGGGGTAAGGCTATCGAGCTGGGTGGCGACAAAGCCTCCCTCGAGGAGCGCATAGCACGTGCCAAGGCTGCCGAGGAGCTGCAGCGTGAGCAAAAGGCCGCACCAATAGCACAAAAAGGCGCGGAAACAGCAAAAAAGGGCGCAGACGATAACACAAAAGGCTCTGCCGATAGTAAGAAACGTGCCAAAAAAGAGTAACGACAATGGTTAGAGACTCCATAAAGATTGTGCTTATAGTGGCTATGGCAGTGGCATCGAGCCTGCTGCCCGAGAGCATATTTGCCCAGAGCCAGAGCAAGGGCGGCTCCACACAGGTTTCGGCCGAGGAGCAGCGCCGTATAGAGGAGCAACGTCGCATAATCAAGGAGCTGGAGAGTAAAATCGAGCAGGACGAGAAGAGGCTCTCTACTATCAAGAAGGATAAATCTACGGCCCAGCAGCGAGTGACCTCCATCACCCGCCAGATTAACTCGCGCAACCAGCTGCTCAACCGCACCGAGCGCGAGATTAACCACATCGAGGGCAACATCACACGCAACGACTCACTCATCACATCTACCGAGCGCCAGATAGCCTACGAGCGTGAGCGCTATGCCGAGATGGTGCGTGAGGCCTATCGCAACCATTCGCAGAACAACTATGTAACATATATCCTGGCCTCGGAGAACTTCTCCGATGCAGCACGTCGCATAGCCAACATCAGAGCTGTGGCGCAGCTGCGCACGGCTCGCCTGCATCGTATCGACTCTCTGAATGTGGCTCTCAACCAGCAGAAGAGCTCGCTTGCCGAGCGACGCAAGGAGCTGAGCGAGGTGCAACGTAAGGCCGAGGTGCAACGCGACAAACTGCGCAGTGACGTGGCCTCAGCCAAGCAGACAATGAAGCAGCTCTCGTCACGCGAGCAGGCGGCACTGCGCGAGAAGATGGAGCGTGAGGAGCAGCTCGACATAGCCATCAGCGAGCTCCGCAAGCTCACAAAGGGCAACACCGAGGGTGCTTCGTTCTCACGCCGAACATCGAATCTGAATCTGCCTGTTGTGGGCGGCTCGGTACGCAAATACAAAGGCAATATGGCCGAGATTGTAGGAGAGAAGGGGGCCGCCGTACGCTCTATCTACGACGGCAAGGTGGTGGATATCCGCCGCAACCGCATATCGGGCAAATACGACGTATTTGTGGCTCACGGAGAGTATATCACCTCGTATGCCAACCTCGATGGTGTGAGTGTCGAAAAGAACGCTAAGGTGGCCAAGAATGGTAAGCTGGGTGTGATAGGTTCGTCGGTGAACGTAACCACTATGGAGCCCGAGTACAAGATGATCTTCGGCATCTACTCACCCTCACCCAAGGAGGTGATGCGCGCTGCCGACTGCTTCAAGAAAAAGTAACGGCAGAGCAAAAGAAATTAAGGAATTTAGAGAATATAAGGAATTTAGGGATAACCCTCCCTAATCTCCCTAATCTCCCTAATCTCCCTAAATTCTTTTGCCTCAAAGGAAAATCATAAAAGGGTTGTAAAACCCAATTTTGAATTAAAAAAAATATATGGCACAGGAATTTTATCGCTCGGTATACTCCACTGAGGAGTTGCGAGCACGACTCAAGAATATCCGCCACGTTGCGCTGGATATGGACGGCACGATTTATATGGGTATGTCGCTCTTCGACTACACCAAGCCTTTCTTGCAGCAGCTCAAGCAGATAGGCGTGTCGTACTCGTTCCTTACAAACAACCCTTCAAAGTCGATTGCCGACTATCTTCACAAGCTCCACTCTATGGGCATCGAGGCCACCGAGGAGGAGATGTACACCACAGCTCTGGCTACTATCGACTACCTGAAGAGCAATCTTCCCAATGCCAAGCGCTTGTTCCTGTTGGGTACGCCAAGTATGGTTTCGGAGTTCGTGAAGGCGGGTTTTGAGCCTACATCGGACGACGAGAACGATGTGCCCGACGCACTTGTTGTGGCCTTCGATATGACACTCGACTACTCTCGTTTGTGCCGTGCCGCTTGGTGGGCATCGCAGGGTGTGCCATACGTTGCCACTAACCCCGACCGCGTTTGCCCCACCGACCAAAAGGTTGTGTTGGTTGACTGCGGCACAATCTGCAAGTGCATAGAGCACGCCACAGGCCGCCAGCCCGACATCACACTGGGCAAGCCCGACCCAAATATGCTCACCGGTATCCGCCAGCGCTACGGCCTCGAGGCCAACGAGATTGCGATGGTGGGTGACCGCATCTACACCGACGTGCAGATGGCCTTCAACGCCGGCGCTATGGGTGTGTTGGTACTCTCGGGCGAGACCACATTGGAGATTGCCGACCAGGCACCTCGCCAGCCCGATATCACAGCCGACAGCATCGCCACATTGGGCAACCTGTTGGAGTGGGCCCGCAAGGAGTAATCCAAACTGTAAGAATACAAACAACTGTCTATCAGTATGATACGATATTATAACGAATCGTGCAACTACTCGCTGCCCAAAAAGCGCCTCACTTCGGCGTGGCTCAAGAGCCTTGCCCAGCAGGAGGGTTATGCGTTGGGTGAGGTGAACTACATCTTCTGCTCGGCGGAGCATCTGCTGGAGATGAATCGCCAATTCCTGGGGCACGACTACTTCACCGATGTCATCACCTTCGACTACAGCGACCGCAAGGTTGAGAAGGTGGTCTCGGGCGATGTGTTTATCGATGTGGAGACTGTGGCCGACAACGCCCGCATCTATGGCGCAACGAAGCTCCACGAGATGCGTCGCATCTTGGCTCACGGCCTGCTGCACCTCTGCGGCCAGAAGGACAAAACCCCCTCTGCCGAGCGTCAGATGCACCGCAAGGAGGACAAATATTTGGCACAGCTCACCGCATTGCTTGCCGAGCAGGCCGCTGCTAAGGCCGAAAAATAGAACACTAAAAGGAGTAAAATGGCTGTTATTCAACCAAATACCAATCTCTATGAGTACGATATCATCGTCGTCGGTGCTGGCCACGCAGGTTGCGAGGCTGCGGCTGCGGCTGCCCGTATGGGTTCACGCACGCTGCTGCTGACGATGGATATGTCGAAGATGGCCTCAATGTCGTGTAACCCCGCTGTGGGAGGCGTGGCAAAGGGTCAGATTGTGCGCGAAATAGACGCTTTGGGTGGCCGTATGGGTCGCATCACCGACCGCTCGACCATTCAGTTCCGTATGCTCAACCGCTCAAAGGGAGCCGCTATGTGGAGCCCTCGCGCGCAGTGCGACAAGGAGCTCTTCAGCCGACTTTGGCGCAGGGAGTTGGAGAACGAGCCCAACCTCTTCATTTGGCAGGACGCAGCCACCGATTTAATCATCGAAAATAGGGCAAATAAGCCCCAAATTACGGGACTTCGCACCCAGATGGGAGTGGAGTTTAGGGCGAAGGCTGTAGTGCTTACAAACGGCACCTTTTTGGGTGGACTTATGCACTGCGGAGCCAACAACGCCGAGGGTGGCCGTGCTGGCGACCAGGCATCGCACGGCATCTCGGAGTCGCTTCGTGAGCTCGGATTCGAGGTGGGTCGTATGAAGACGGGCACACCCGCCCGCATCGACGCCCGCAGCATCGATTTCTCGCAACTGGAGGAGCAGCCAGGCGACGAAAACCCTTCAAAGTTCTCGTTCTCGCCTGATACTGAGGCGGTTAAGGAGCAGAAGCCTTGCTATTTGGTATATACTTCGCCAGCCGTACACGCCACCTTGCGCGAAGGATTTTCGCTCTCTCCGCTATTCAACGGCACTATTCAGGGCATCGGCCCACGCTACTGCCCAAGCATCGAGGACAAACTCCGCACCTTTGCCGACAAGGAGCAGCACCAGCTTTTCCTTGAGCCTGAGGGCAGAGATACCAACGAATACTACATCAATGGCTTCTCATCGTCGCTGCCACAAGAGGTGCAACTCGCGGCACTGCGTCAGATAAAGGGGTTAGAGAATGTGCACGTCTATCGTCCGGGCTACGCCATCGAGTATGACTACTTCCCACCCACACAGCTCAGCCACTCGCTCGAAACCAAGCTCGTAGAGAACCTCTACTTCGCCGGTCAGATAAACGGCACAACGGGTTATGAGGAGGCCGCAGCACAGGGACTGATGGCGGGTATCAATGCCCACCGAAAACTCAGCGGCCAGGAGCCAATCGTCCTGCAGCGTGACGAAGCATACATAGGAGTGTTGATTGACGACCTTGTAACGAAGGGAGTCGATGAGCCATATCGTATGTTCACCTCGCGTGCCGAGTATAGAATTTTGCTCCGACAGGATAATGCCGATATTCGTTTGACTCCGATTGGTCGCGAAATTGGACTCGTTGGCGACGAAATGTGGCAAATTTTCGAGCAAAAAAAATCGCTCGTAGAATCGCTTATTTCTTTTGCTCACAACCAGAGTGTCAAAATATCGGAAATTGAGAGCTATTTAAAACGCAACAATTTTGAGCCTTTGACGCAGGGTAGAAAGCTCTATGCGCTGGTTTCGCGCAACGAATTCTCATTTTTAGAGTTGGTAGATGAACTGCCTCGCCTGAAAAAATTTGTAACCGAGCAGGGCATCACTCGCGAAATCATCGAGCAAGCCGAAATCCAAATTAAATATAAAGGCTACATCGAGCGCGAAAAACTGCTCGCCGAGAAGCTCCACCGATTGGAAAATATCTCTATTCCCGATGGATTTGATTACACTCAGATGAACGCACTGACCATCGAAGCTCGCCAGAAGTTGACCAAAATCCAGCCCCGCACCATTGGTCAGGCATCGAGAATACCGGGTGTCAGCCCAGCCGACATCAACGTATTGCTGATAAAATTTGGTAGATAGAGTAGGGTAGTGAAGAGACAAATGCTCCACGTGGAACAAAAAATTAGGGTTGTCCAAACAAAACGGACAACCCTAATTTTATTTTACTACTGAGAGAAGTTGTATAACAAGAACTATTTTGAAGCTGCTCGCAGAGACTGAATCCGCAGCATACTAAGCGTATGTGAGGAATTCAGACTCAAGGCAGATGCCAAAAGAGCCTTGTTAGACGGCTTCTATTACTCTACGATAATATTCCAACCAAACTTATCCTCCGCACGACCATACTGAATATCCTGCAGGCGGTTGTAGAGAGCGAGCGAAGTCTTACCAACCTCTGTACCATAAGTAACCTTAACCTCGGTATCCAAGTCGTAAACCGACTCGATAGGAGAGATAACAGCTGCAGTACCGCAAGCGCCAGCCTCCTCAAACTCACCAATCTCATCGATAGCGATAGGACGCTCCTCTACCTTCATACCCATATCCTCGGCCAAAGTGCGCAAGCTCTTATTGGTAATAGAAGGCAGAATTGATGGCGATTTAGGCGTTACATATGTGTTATCCTTAATACCAAAGAAGTTGGCAGCACCACACTCCTCGATATACTTATGCTCGGTTGCATCGAGATACATCACGTTAGAATAACCCATATCGTGAGCCTTCTCGCCTGAGAGAATGCTCGACGCATAGTTTCCACCAGCCTTGATATCGCCTGTTCCACGTGGAGCAGCGCGATCCTGCATACGGTCAACAACCACCTTGATAGGCTTCATTCCGCCCTTGAAATATGGGCCCACAGGCGAACAGAAGACAATCAGCATAGCCTCTGGCGACGCCTTCACACCCAAACCCACCTTGCTACCGATAAGCACTGGACGCAGATACAACGACGCTCCCGACTCGTAGGGTGGCACATAGTCTATATTGCGCTTTACCACCTCGTAGCAAGCCTTCACAAACATCTCGACAGTAGGCTCTGGCAAGCACAACTTACGAGCTGATGACTGCATACGCTTGGCATTCTCGTCAGCACGGAAGATACGCACCTTGCCATCCACACCGCGAAATGCCTTCAAACCCTCGAAGCACTCCAAACCATAATGCAGACAGGTGGTCGACATATGCATCTTTATATACTCATCATCGGTGATCTCCATCTCGCTCCACTTACCATCTTTGAAGTAGAATCGAGCGTTCACATCGGTCTTCATATAATCGAAACCGAGATTTTTCCAATCAATATTTACCATAAACCTATAAATTTTATGTTATGCAATATCATTGAATTCAAAATTAGGGAAATTAGGGAGTTTAGTGAAATTAGGGAGATTAGAGAGAGTTTTTCCCTAAATTCCCTAATTTCCTTAAATTCTTTTCCCTCAAACTCAATCATAAAAGGGTTGTAAAACCCTTTTGAATCTGATATTATCCTACCATCGCGCCGTTGTTGGTCTTGTTGTTAGGGGCTAACAACTCCAGCTTACCGCTGGCATCCTCAGCCATCAAAATCATACCCTGCGAAAGGATACCCTTGAGCTCGCGTGGAGCAAGGTTAACCAACACAAGTACCTGACGGCCAATAAGTTCCTCGCAAGTGAAGTGCTCTGCAATACCCGACACGATGGTGCGCTTGTCTATACCTGTATCCACAGTAAGCTTCAGCAGCTTCTTAGTCTTAGCCACCTTCTCGGCCTCCAAGATTGTCGATACGCGAATATCCATCTTCTGGAAGTCGTCGAACGTACACTCCTCCTTCTGCTCGGTTACGTGCTCGGCGGCGGCAGCAGCGGCATTAGCCTTCTTGATATCCTCCAGACGCTGCAACTGCTTCTCGATTACGTCGTCCTCAATCTTCTCGAACAAGAGCTGAGGCTCGCCTATAGTGTGACCCACACCCACAAGCTCCATATTGCCGAGGTTCTCCCAGCCGAACTTGTCGAGCGCCAACATCGAGAGAATCTTCTCAGCCGAGAATGGCATAAATGGCTCGATGGCGATTGTGAGGTTAGCAGTAATCTGCAAAGCGATATTGAGAATTGTCTTCACACGCTCGGGGTCTGTCTTCACCACCTTCCAAGGCTCAGTGTCGGCCAAATACTTGTTACCGATGCGTGCGAAGTTCATAGCATCCTTCAGAGCCTCGCGGAAGCGATAAGACTCGATATTTGCCTCTAAAGAGGCCTTAATTCCGCTTAACTCCTCGATAGTGGCACAATCATACTCCGTAAGCTCTCCACGCTCAGGAACCACGCCATTATAGTATTTCTTGGTGAGCACCAAAGCACGGTTCACGAAGTTACCGAGGATAGCCACCAACTCGTTGTTGTTGCGGGCCTGGTAATCCTTCCACGTGAAGTCGTTATCCTTGGTCTCGGGAGCGTTGGCACACAACACATAACGCAACACATCCTCCTTGCCTGGGAACTCATCGAGGTACTCGTGCAACCATACGGCCCAGTTCTTCGAAGTAGAGATCTTGTTACCCTCGAGGTTAAGGAACTCGTTTGCTGGCACATTCTCAGGGAGGATATACTCACCGTGAGCCTTCAACATCGATGGGAACACGATGCAGTGGAAGACGATGTTGTCCTTACCGATGAAGTGTACCATCTTGGTATCCTCGCTCTTCCAATACTTCTCCCACTCGGGTGTAAAGTCCTTAGTAGCAGATATATAGCCAATAGGAGCATCAAACCAAACGTAGAGCACCTTACCCTCGGCACCCTCCACAGGCACTGGGATACCCCAATCCAGGTCGCGGCTTACGGCACGTGGCTGCAGACCACCGTCGATCCAGCTCTTGCACTGACCATAGACGTTTGACTTCCACTCCTTGTGACCCTCGAGAATCCACTCTCTGAGGAATGGATCATACTGGTCGAGTGGCAAGTACCAGTGCTTGGTCTCGCGCTTCACGGGCACAGCACCCGAGAGCTTCGATGTAGGGTTGATAAGCTCGTCGGGAGAGAGTGTTGAGCCGCACTTCTCGCATTGGTCGCCATAAGCACCCTCGCTCTGGCAACGTGGACAAGTACCCACGATGTAGCGGTCGGCAAGGAAAGTCTTAGCCTCCTCATCGTAGTACTGCATCGATGTCTGCTCGATGAACTTACCCTCCTCATAGAGCTTGCGGAAGAAATCCGAAGCAGTCACACGATGTGTGGGCGACGATGTGCGTGAGTAGATGTCGAACGACATACCGAAACGCTTGAACGCATCTTTGATAATCTCGTGATAGCGATCCACCACCTGCTGAGGTGTGATACCCTCGTTGCGGGCCTTGATGGTGATGGGCACACCGTGCTCGTCGCTACCGCACACCGAAACAACATCATAACCCTTCAAACGCAAATAACGCGCATAGATATCCGATGGCACATATACACCCGCCAAGTGACCAATATGCACAGGGCCGTTGGCATAGGGCAGCGCCGATGTAATCAGATAACGCTTGAATTCCTTCTTCATAATGATTCTATATTATTTTATTCTCAAATTTTTCTACTTCTGAACAACCTGCAACCACTCTGCAGGCCTGGTTTGCCGGGCGATGGGGTTGTTTGGCTGACGAGCAACACACTCGCTATCAACCACATATCGCCACATTACTGCAATATAAACATAATCAATCCCAAAATTACGATTTTTTCGATGGAAACGGAAATTTTAAGCCGATTTTTTGTGATTGAGTTTGAGCGAAAAAAGAAATGGAATTGTATAATACAAAAAAATCGCCACCCCGAAAGGTGGCGAAAATAAATTACCATCGTTTCATAGCCTCATTTGCTCTGTCGTAATATTGCTTTACAAGTTCAAACAACCGCTCAGACATATTTGCCTCCTTTGCTGTCTTTTCAAGGACGATATAACCTATCTTCTTGTCAAATTTTAGCGTTACACGGTCCTCCGCTTGTACTGTAATTGCATAATCTCTATTAGTTTTGTCATTATGCACAAGATTATTACCGTGCAACTCCAAATAAACATCTTTACTTGGCCTAATCACTCCTGTCATACCTATCACTTCTCCGACTTTCTTCTCCTCTACCTTAGCCTTTGATGTTGCGGCACAACCAGATAATAGAGATACCAATAACAGTGATACCGCTATTAGCATTGAAAAATTAAATTTAACTCTCATAGTGGTATAGTTTTAAGGTTAATAAAGCTTTATTTTTTATGCAAGTTAAGACTTAATTTTGAAATGAATTTGAAATTTTAGATAAAATTAAGGTTTTTTCTCGAAAAATTACGATTTTTTCGATGTTTTATGGGAGTGGCTGGATTTTTTACACAAAATTTTGCCAAAGGTAGATACCCATCGTCGGCTACGCCTCCGGGGTATGACGTATTTATTATGTTAGAAATAAAAATAAATATATACGTCATTCCACATTTTTATATTTGTTTGAAAGATTAGAACAAATTAGCAAGTATATAAAAATGTGAGAATCTACCTTTGAGAATACTGCGGTGCGAAGAACGACTTTGCGGTAAAATAAATCTCGCACCGATGAATTTTAGGAATTAGGGCAGGCGGTGAAATTTCCGTTAAAAAACAGAGACCTTTTGATGGCTTCAAAAGTGCGAAGCATCTGTTTTAGGAAATTTTATCGACTGGCCATAAAAACTGAGTGGTAAATAAGGTAAACATAAAAGGGTCGTAAGACTCTGCGCCGCTTTTTGCTCCACTTTTTGCGGCCAAAAAGTGGGAATAAAAATATCCTGCCTAACTCTATGTTAAACAGGATATTTAGCCAATTTTGAATTGAAAATTACTTACCTATATTCTTCAAATTCCTTACCTCTACGCCGCCCTCGGTTAGGCTCTTTATAGCTTTCATATCAAACGCGCTCACTGGCTGTGGCAGATAACGGAAGTCGAAGTTGTTACCAAAGTTAAGAACTGTAGCCTGACGACCGCGATAATTGTGCCTATAGGTCTTGTCTGATGTGTCGTAGAGTTTGATTGTACCCTTCAACTCCTCGAACACCTGCTCGCGGAGCGACTCGCTGTCAGACGTCATAAAACATACAATACGATACATACGACGACCTGTGTTGTGCATCGACACCACCATAGCGTGGGTGTATCTGCCATCGAAAGGCTTTGGCAACTGGAAATGCGCCACATACACTCGCTCGGCAGCAAACCACTTGCGTGTATTCTTACCATCATACATCACCCAGTCGTTCTTGGCCTCGTCGGGAAGCAACGCATACATCATACCGTGGCTCTTGTCGGGTGCCGAACGTGTAATCTGATAACCTTTAGCACTCGCCAAAAGCTCCGCCACACCGTTATACTGGTTGTCGGGCTCGGTGCTGTCGACACCGAAATATGACTCTATGGGGTAGATGATCATCACCTGGCTGTCGGGCGATTTTAGTCGCATACGATAGAAGTGGGCAGCCATCGACTGACGACCCTCGCTCTCCGACTTCGGACCCCAGATAAATGGGTCGTGACCTGCATCCAGATAACCCTTGGGGGCGTTCAAAACTATACCATTCCACTGCTCGTAGATCTCAGCAAAGGTATTAAACTCGCGATGGCTACTAAACAACTGCGCCGAGACACTATTCATAGCAAAGAGCGCCACAGCTAAGATTAGATATTTTTTCATAGTCGTATAAAGTTTTAGGGTTTACAAATAAGTGCTCGCGGAAAACTGTTCCACGTTATAAAATTAGTAAAAAATTCTGAAAAGAAATTGAAATAGAAATATTTTTTGCCGAGAGAATGATTTTTTACCCCAAACAAAAAAATCGCCACCCCGCAAGGTGGCGAAAAAAAGGATAAAGGATTATTTTTAGAAATTAGAATATTCCTTCGTCACTTCAGGATTATTATACAACTCCTCTAACATTTCAATATCAGCTTCTGTGCCCTCTGAAATGTAATAGCAAGGTATTTCAAAATAATCTTTACTATTATTATAATATGGATTTACGATCAGTCTATTATAATCTTGCTCGGAAATAATAATCTGATTGCTATCAGTTATACCCAATAAGTACTTATCAGGAGTCTCACATTTCTTAATTGAAAGGTGCGGATAACTAAGCAAATCCCGATTAACATAGTAATAAGAAATCTGGTAGAATATTCCATTTACAAATTTATACCAATAATATCTTGTACTAGAGCCACTGTAAATATTATATTTTTTTATTCCCAGTCCTTTATATACAACAAGATTTTCATTATCAAAAAGCAATTTATCCTTATCATACACAAGATAGTAACCAAAATCTTGTTTCCAAATAGGCGTACCCTCAGCTATCTCAAAGAAATTATCAGGCAATTTTACAGGATACTCTATTTTGTAAGGTGTTATCTCCTCTTCTGATAACCAACCATCAAGTGGATACGATTTGGGTGGTAGAGCATTATAAAGTATTCTCACGTAAGGATACGAATCTGCTCTACCATATTTCTTTTGATAGTTTTTATCTATGTCATAGCAATTTGTTTCAATCCAAATACTATTTTCATTGTAAGCCAAAACCTTCAAGTAATACTCCTCATCATTACGAGTAAAGATAAGTGTATTATCCTCAAATTTTGTAATATCAAAGTCGTAGTAGTGATATCTTCTAACCAACTTCGTCAGTGGTATATATTTTATCAACTGATTATCGGAAAAAGTTAATAACTCAAATGGCATCCAACCACGCCAACCGTCTCCAAGATCTACTCCTTCGACACCTGCATCAAACAAAGCCAGTTCCTCTCCTTTACCGTCGGGTTCGGTATATGCAAATGCTTTTGATTCCTCCCAAAACTCGACCGACTTAAGAACAGCCATTAAAGGTGTGTTAATTTTTCCTATGCTTCGAGTTATCTTATCACCCTCCGACAAGACAGTGCTTTCTTCCTTGCTGCACCCTGCAAATACTACAACGGCGAGCATCATAAATAATAACTTTTTCATAGCTGTAGTTTTTTAATGGTTAAAGACTATTTTACCGATTGCAAGTTACAAAATTTTTTTTACCCCCCCCAAAATATTTTCGCAAGAAAATTACTAAAAAATGTGATTTTTTCTAAAAAACAGACTCTTTTGCGGGGTTATTTAATAATTTTAAAATCAAACAGGTACGTCATTTCACATTTTTGCACAAACAAGACTCAAAGTAGCGAAAACCTAGCCTGCAAAAATGTAGAAATCTACCTTTGGGATTACGACGGTGCCAAGAACAACCTTGCAGCAAAATAAATCTCGCACCGATGAATTTTAGGAATTAGGGTAGACGGTGAAATTTCCGTTAAGAAACAGAGACCTTTTGATGGCTTTCAAAAGTGCGAAGCATCGGTTTTAGGAAATTTTATCGGATGACCCCTAAAATTTATCATTGCGCCGTTTTTGCTCCACTTTTTGCGGCCAAAAAGTGGTATAAAACATAAAGACTTTGAGGCAAAGAACTGTTCTTAGGTAGGCCCTTAATATAAGGTTGATTCCCGACATTTTCGCATACACCCTCATACTATCACCGATTGCAGTTGATGCGAAAATTGGGAATGACGTGTGTATAAATAATAAAAATCTTGCCAGTGGCAGATATCCATCATCAGATAAGATCTCCGGGGTACGACGTAGTTTTGTTGCATAAAAAAAAGGTTACCCCCTTGCAGGGGTAACCCAACCAGATCATAAAAAAGGAAGTGAGAGTCGATAAAGGGAATAGAAGACTCCCACTCGTCCTTTACTCGTCGACAGTCATATAAACCTGAGCTGCCTCCTCTTGCTCGACATCGGCCCAAGTGACGCGAATCATACGCAGAGCCTTTGCCTCCATATTGCTAAGATAGCTATATAGTGCCTGAGGGCGCACCTTCAACAGCTGGTTGTTGATGCGAATCTCAGTGCGAGGATTAACCAATACAAAAAATGCCTCGGGCGAAATCTCCAAACCTGGAAGCTCACTGAGCAGGTCGGTCAATGGGCGACCCTCGTTGGCAGGGTGCTTACTCATAG
This sequence comes from Alistipes sp., assembly GCA_045632085.1. GTDB lineage: Bacteria > Bacteroidota > Bacteroidia > Bacteroidales > Rikenellaceae > Alistipes. The sequence continues at coordinate 31,516 of JAZQVY010000017.1, forward strand.
TGATCTGAAGGCTACGGAAGTCATTCACAATCAATGGCTGCTTACCCTTCATCTGAGCTATGCCATCAACGGTAGCCTCCAACTTCACGGGCTGACCCTCGATAGGCTCATTCTTGGCGTCACACACAGCTGCAAACTTCTTGTAACCTACCGATGTGAACTCCACAACATACTGAGTGCCGGGATACATCAACATCTTGAACTTACCATCCTTGCCTGTCTTGGTTGCATAGATATAACCTACCTTTGGAGCGAAAGCCATCACCTGTACACCAGCCAATGGAGTCTCACCCTCAGCCGAGAGTACCACACCAGTATACTCCACACCGTTGTCGGCTGTCACACGCTGGTTCATACGCATCTGCCACTGGTTGTGTCCACCATGGCCCATCTGACCTGCTGGATACATACGCATTGCTGGCTGTGCATAGCTCACACCTACCGATGCCAAGATAGCTACCAAAGCAACAACACAAGATTTGAAAATTTTACGCATAATTTTAATCTTCTTTTTTACGTTTATGCGACACTCAGCGGGCAGTAGTTGAGTAATCACTCGACAAAGATAATACATCGAATATCAGTTTTGCAAATTTCAGATGCAAAAAATATCACATTTCAGGGTATAAATATGGGCTAAAGTTAACATTAAGACCGAACGTGTTATTGGGTGGACTTTTTAGAATATTTTATATTTTTAGAACTTTACCCGATTTGCCACTCACTCGACCTTTTTCCACCTAATAAAGCCCTTAGGGGGTATCAACTCCACTTCAATTTTTGATAAACACTACTCTTTATATTATCCTTATATCATCTCTTTATATTTCCGCACATCATTCGCCCGACTCGTTATCCCCATATTTTATACTCAATATAAATAGATGATAGATAATAGTTGTTATAATAATAGTTATAAATATAAATATAAATATAAATACATCTACACTGTTAACAAAACCACTCTCTCTCGGCTACCCACCCGGGCGCCGCGGGGTTATCGACAGCGTTATAATATCTCTGGGTGTATAGCTATTGGTTGCTCTTTGATTCTCTCTTTGTTTCTCCTCTTTCAGATTGCTTTGCTTCGGGGTTGTGTTGACTTCCCTGTTTTTCGATTTGGTTTGAGAGTTGTCAACAGTAAAGTTTATAATATTTTTTACTTTATATTTAAATAAAATAAATAATAAGGAATATATAAGGCTGTTGATAGTGTTTATAACTTTTTTTAATAATTTGTATCAACACCTTTCAACAATCTTTTCAACCAACCAAATTCAATAGCTGATAACTATAAAATCTCTAATATATAATCATTTACACACTTTTTCTTCGAGCCGTCGTCTTGCTTTTCATCAGCTGTCGAAAAACTATTTCAACATATCAACACCAAAAAGTTTTCATCATCGGCCTATCAGAAACAGTTAATAAGATTTTTTACAAATTATTATAAAAATGTGCATAAAAAATTTGCTATTCAACACCCCTTCTCAATATCTGCGACTTAGCTTTTTGACCATTTTCGTGCTCATTTTTTTATTAAAAGTTTTCAAAAACTTATTGCCCGAGTTATTAACAAATTTTATTAACTATTCTCAGCCTTGTTAACAGCACTCTATAAACCATTTTTTTTCGAACCCCAATCTCTATAAGAGATTGAATTTTCAACAATCGCAAAATCTCAAATTTTTGTTACCAAAACTCTTGCTTAAACAAAATATATCGGCTATCTTTGTATCGGTAGCCGATATAACGACAACCGAAATAAAAGAAAAACTAATACCTATACACTATGAATACATCGAATAATGCACTCACCGAGGCTGTCTATTACATTCTGCTTGCACTGGTCGAGCCTATCCACGGTTACGGCATTATGCAGCAGACTGCAACTTTGAGTAATGGCCGAGTACGTCTTTCGGCCGGAACGCTCTATGGGGCATTGGCTTCGCTTCTCGACAAGGGTTGGATCGAGCAGCTCCCCGAGGAGGGCCGCAAGAAGGGTTATATCATCACAGCCGAAGGTCGTGCCGTATTGGAGCAGGAGCTTCAGCGCCTGACCGAGTTGGTTGAAAATGGAAGAAACAGATTGAATAATATCTAAAACTATATAACTATGGAGAAGAAGGAGATTAAGAAAGTTTGGCGATTCTATACAATTGCTGACTACGAGAAGGAGGAGAATTTTTTGAACGAGATGGCTCGCGATGGCTGGAATCTTACGGCTGTAGGTTTTTGCCGCTACATTTTCCGTCGTGGCACTCCTGGCGAATATATCTATAAACTCGATATGGTGGAGCGTGGCGACTCCGACCAGGTGAAGGAGAGCTACTTCAATTTCCTCACCGACTGCGGCATACGTGTTGTGGGCGAGTTTAAGGATTGGATCTATCTCCAGAAACGTGCTGCCGATGGCCCATTCGATATGAAGAACGACACCTATGCCAAGCTGCGCCAGTTGAATAAGGTCTATTCGTTCTCTATCCGCACTTTGTCGGGTCTGTTGCGTCTCTTTGCTATTATCATTATCCTGTTTTCGCTTTTACAGATGATTGCGTCAAACAATATTGGATTAAGTGATTTTTGCGGAGGCGTGATTCAAGGTGTAGGTATCAGTGCTGTTATTGCTTTGGCTATTATCTGGGTACCCATTATCACCAAACTGCGCCGTAAGATCAATCGACTCATCGACGAGATAGGGGTAAATTTGTAGAATTCCAAACTCAAAATCATAAGGGCCACTCGGCCCTTATTTTTATAATTTATAATACGTCATTTCACATTTTTATAACCGTTAGTTTAATAAGAGCAGATAAGTTTCCACATATAAAACGCACCGATGAATTTTAGGACTCAGGGCAGACGGTGAAATTTCCGTTAAGAAACAGAGACCTTTTGATGGCTTTCAAAAGTGCGAAGCATCTGTTTTAGGAAATTTTATCGACTGACCCCTAAAATTTATCTTTGCGCCGTTTTTTGCTCCACTTTTTGGCCGCAAAAAGTGGAATATAATAGCAATTCAAAAAACTATATTTCATCAAAAGAAATCATAAAAGTGTCGCAAGACATCCTCCGAGGTATGACGTGTTTATTTATTAGTAAAAAAAGACTGCCAACGAAAGATGTTAGCAGTCTTTTCTATTCTTATTGAAGTTGCAAAAAACTATTGTTTTATCCAAGATAAAAGCTCCTTGATAGTTGGCTTCTTGCCGTGCATAAATATTCCCACACGGTAGATCTTACCTGCAAACCACGCCATAGCTGCCACCGAGATATAGAGCAGTACTATCGAGAGAATAATCTGCCAGGTAGGTATATCAAATGGTATGCGGGCCATCATCACAACTGGCGATGTGAATGGGATAATCGAGCCCCAGAATGCAAGCGACGAGTTGGGATCGTTAGAGACCGACATAGCCAAGATGAGAGCCAATATGATAGGCACCGTAATAGGGGTCTGCAACTGGCTGGCGTCCTGGATAGAGTCTACAGCCGAGCCTACAGCGGCAAACATAGCCGAGTAGAAGAGGAAGCCACCCACCAGGAAGAGTAACAACCACACGAACATAGTAACCAAACCACCCGTATCGGTAGCAAACGAGAGTGCCGAGAGCATATCGGCATCGAGTCCCGCCTCGGCCGAGGTGATAGAGCCCGCCTGCACAGCCTCTACGCTCTGCATCACATCGGCAGGCACAAGCGATGAGAGGAGCGTCGCTCCAAGACCACACACCAAGACTCCCCATATAACAATCTGAGTGGCTGCCACAGCCGCAACACCCAAAATCTTACCAATCATCAGCTGGAACGGACTTACGCTCGACACCAATACATCGAGCACGCGGCTGCCCTTCTCCTCGATTACCGAGGTCATAACCATCGAGCCGTATATCAGCAGGAACATATAGAGCACCAGACCCAGCACTACGCCCAAGGCATAGGCTACAATCGACGATGTGGCCTCCTGCTCCTCGCCCTCGGCCGAGAGGTCGTTGCGGTAGTTGGTGAGGGTAACTCTCACCTTCACATCGCGCATAATCTGCTCCAGATTCTCTATATCGTAACGCTTCAGGCGCTCACGCTCAATCACTCGCTCAATCTGCGACGAGATGTTCGATTCGAGCGTCATCGACGACGAGGAGTTGGTGTAGAGCTTCACGTTCGAGGGGTTGTCGACCACATCTTCGCCAATCCACAACACACCAAACACTTCGGTATTGGCCTTAGCCTGCTCAAATGGCAGAGTGGTGAGGTTGAACTTCAGCTCATCGTCACCCTCGAGGTGGGGAGCTACTATATTGCTCTGGTCGATGACCAGCAGCTCCTTAGTTTCGCCCTTGGCAAAGAGCATCATAAGCGTAGGCGCCGCCATCATCAAGAGCATAAACAGAGGCATAAGGATAGTCGTGATGATAAACGACTTCTTACGCACGCGCTCGTTGAACTCACGAGCTATAATGATTCCAATCTTATTCATCGCTTCACAATTTTACGGTTTATTACAGGCTACCCTCGACAGCTCTGATGAAGATGTCGTTCATACTTGGCATCACCTCGCGGAACGAACGCAACTCCACAGCGTCGTTGGCCACAGATATACCCTCGCGCACCGACACCGACTCCTTGAGGCGGATGCGGGTGGTGTGGTAAGGGGTGTCGGCCACCTCGACAGTACCCATCAAATCGGCCAATGGGCTCATCTTCTGCTCGAAGAGTGAGTTATCGCCGCCATAGGTCACCTCGAAGATGTTCTCACCAAAGCGATGACGAAGCTCGTCCACCGAACCCGAGAGTATGTTGTGCGACTTGTTAATCAGGGTGATGTGGTCGCAAATCTCCTCGACGCTCGACATATTGTGAGTAGAGAAAATCACCGTAGCACCCTCGTCACGCAGACGCAGAATCTCCTGCTTGAGAAGGTTGGCGTTGATAGGGTCGAAGCCCGAGAAGGGCTCATCGAAGATAAGCAACTTGGGGTTGTGGAGCACGGTGGTGATAAACTGCACCTTCTGGGCCATACCCTTCGACAGGTCCTCGACCTTCTTGTCCCACCAGCTCTCGATGCCGAAGCGAACAAACCACTCCTTCAATCTGACGAGTGCTTCGCGGCGCGAAAGACCCTTCAAGCGGGCGAAGAAGAGGGCCTGCTCGCCCACCTTCATCTTCTTGTAGAGGCCTCGCTCCTCGGGCAGATAACCAATCTGGTAGATATCCTCATCGGTGATGGGATGACCATCGAAAATCACCTGACCCTGGTCGGGGAGAGTGATGCGGTTGACCACACGAATAAGCGTAGTCTTACCAGCGCCGTTGGGGCCCAACAATCCGTAGATTGAGCCACGAGGCACGCTGAGCGATACATTGTCGAGTGCCGTATGTTTTGAGTAACGCTTGGTTACGTTCTCAACTTGTAGAATGTTCATATAGTTAGTATTTTCTTCCGATAACAAATATACAAAAAAAACTACTCCAAGTAGAGTAGTTTCAAATTTTTTCACTGCTAACAGTTGAAATTTAGATGTATACCAAAATATGGGCCTCATCGGGCTGCGCTATCCTCAGCTGCACAAGCTGCTCACCTAGAAGAAGTGCCTCCATCTCGCCCGCCTCGATGTTGAGCTTTAGAATCTCTATATCTTTCAGAAAATCAACACCTTCACGCCCCATCATCTTATAAAGCGCCTCCTTGGCACACCACACTGCGGCCATCTTCAGATTAGAGTCCACAGCCAGATTTTCTCGCTCTTTTGGTGAGATATATCTCCTGGCGGCACGCTCAAAGTTACGCCCCACACGCTCGACATCGACCCCACAGGGTTTGTCACTCAACAGCAGAGCCACACAATCGGCACAGTGCGACACCGATATATATTTATATTGTGAATTCTCGATGCAGGGGGCTCCCTGCTTAGAATAGCTTACTCGGCACTCCTCGCCTGCCACCTTACGAAGCAACCCTCGCCATGCCAAACGCTCGGCTCGGCGCGACTTGGCGCTGATGCCCTCCAGCGACTCCAGCTCGGCAGCCGTAGCCTGGGCCTCCAGCTCACTCAGTTCGCCAATAGGCTCAACAGCGAGCAGGCCATCGGGCAGGGTGATGGTGAACGAGAGGTTCATTACTCAGCACTATTTGAAGTGGCCTGACGACCTACGACAACCTTGATTTTATCTACTCGGCGGCCATCCATCTTGTTTACCGTAAAGCGTATATCGTGAGTCTCCACCATATCGCCCTTTTTGAGCAAATCACGACGAAGCTCAAGCATCAATCCCGCCAGTGTCTCGGCACGGCCTCTAACATCGGCCAGCACCTCCTCCTCTAAATCTACCACACGCTCAAAGTCCACAATATGGGTCTTACCATCGAAGATATAGGTATTGGCGTTGAGTCGCTCATAGAATGACTCCTCAACGTCGCTCTCGTCGGAAATCTCACCCACGACCTCCTCCAGAATATCCTCCAACGACACCAATCCCTCGGTGCCGCCATACTCATCGACAACTATTGCAATGTGAATCTTGTTCTCCTGGAAATCGCGCAACAGGTCGTCAATCTTCTTATGCTTGGGCACGAAGTATATCTTGCGGATAAGCTGCTGCCAGCCAAACTCGTCGCCCGAATTGATGTGGGGCAAGAGATCCTTGACATAGAGTGCACCCTTGATATTGTCCAAATCCTCATCGTAGACAGGAATACGCGAATAACCCGACTCGATGATGATGCTCTTCACACGCTCGAAGCTATCGGTAATCTCCACAGCGGTGATGTCGATGCGGGGGCGCATAATCTCCTCAACCTCGGTATTGACGAAGTTGACTATGCCCTCCAGCATCTGATGCTCTTGAGCCGACTGCACCGAGCCCTTAGCCAAATCGACTGCATCGGCCAGCTCCTCCATCGAAATCTCGGCATTGCGCGACGCCAGGCGGCTTATGCGGCCACCAGTGCGCACCAGCACATACGAGAGCGGATAGGTGAGCCAACTGAAGAATTTGACAGGATAGACCACCAGGCGTGCAAAGCCTCGAGGGCTGCCCTGAGAAAATACCTTAGGGAGAATCTCGCCAAAGAGCAGCAACAGGAAGGTTACGAGTACGGTCTTGAACAGAAACTCAAACCTATTGAAGACAAAGAGACTATCCATCACGTTTGAGCTGAGGATAACGATACAGATATTGACCAGATTGTTGGTTACCAAAATTGTAGCCAGCAACTTATCGACATCGGAAAGCAGTCCCAGAATCATACTGTCGCGAGTGTCGGGTTTCTCACGCATCTGCTGCAACTGGCTGGGCGAGAGCGAGAAGAACGCCACCTCGGAGCCCGACACCAGTGCCGACACCAACAGCAGCAATATCATCACTGCCAACATTGCGACTATCTGTGGGGTAAAACCTAAATATGTGATTGCTAACTCTTCCAATCGAGATTGAATTTATTTAACCTGAACGAGGTTGCCCCGAAAGACAACCCCGATTCTATACTATAATCTAACTCTGTTTAGAACAACTTGTTGTCGTTGAATGATGCATCACCCTCCTGCTCGTCACGATAGACCTCCTTGCGGCGTGTTGTGCCATCGTTCTCCACTACGAGCTCCACGTTGCGGCGGCGGTATGATGGTATACGCAACTCTGCCTCCAAATTGGCATACTTCGATGGACGACGGTCCAAGATTGCAGGCATAGCCTCGTGGTGAGGTGTTGTGCGAGGAGCCACCTCAACAGGTTTCTTCGCAGGCTCAAGAGTAGAGATAATCTCAACCTCCTCCTCGGCCTCTTCCGTTAGGTCAATCTCAATCTTTGGGGGCATAGAGCGAGGGATAAACTCGTCGGCGCTGAAGCCTGTTGCCACAACGACAACCTCCAGCATATTCTCGCCCATAGGTTTCGAGCTGGCACCCCAGATAAGGTTGGCACGATGCTCGATACCATCCTCGTCCTTGTAGCTGGCGTAGCTCTGGATATAATTGAGAATCTCCATTGTCTCGTCGTAGCTTACGCTATCGATGTCGGCAGCAGAGATGTTGATAAGCACATTCTTAGCACCTGCAATCAGGTTGCTGTCCAAAAGTGGTGAGCAGAGCGAACGGCGTGCAGCCTCCAAAGCTCGGCCCTCGCCCTCAGCTGAAGCCACACCCATATGAGCACGACCGCTACCCTTCATCACACGCTCCAGGTCGGCAAAATCGACACGCACATAGGCGCTCTCAACAGTGATAAGCTCGGCAATACCCTTTGTAGCCATAGCCAAGATGTCGTCGGCCTTGCGGAAAGCCTGTGGCAGCGAGAGCTTGCCATACATCTCGCGTATGCTGTCGTTGTTGATAACCAAAAGCGAGTCGGCATACTTCTTAATCTCCTCGATACCGCGTGCAGCCTGCTCGCAACGCGCTGGACCCTCGATAACGAGTGGCGAAGTGACGATAGCAACCGTAAGCAGACCTAACTCGTGAGCCAACTTTGCAATCACGGGCGACGCACCAGTACCCGTACCACCACCCATTCCGGCTGTGACGAAAATCATACGTGTACCCGATGCCTCGATATACTGCTTGATCTGCTCGAGCGACTCCATAGCAGCCTCGCGGCCACGCTCGGGGTCGTTACCCGCACCCAGACCATCTTTGCCGAGTCGGATCTTATCCTTCACAGGCGAGTTGTCCATCGCCTTCTGATCGGTGTTACAGATCAAGAAGTTCACACCCTTGATACCGGTGTTCCACATATGGTTTACGGCATTACCGCCGGCACCACCCACACCGATTACTGTTATGATTGAAGATGCCTGCTTGGGCATCGAGAGTTCGTTCATCAAATCTTCCATCTCGCTATATTTAAGAAGCTCATTTAATAATCACTTGTGCGACCTACATTTCGTCGTCATCCTCCTCGTCGGGATTACGGAAGGCATCGTCAAACCAACGTCTGATATTGCCAAACAATCCGCCCTTTCTCTTTACATCGTCCTCATACTCCTCCTCATCATCTTCATATTCATCAACGGTTGTAGGTGTGATTGTAGGAGTTGCGATGCTCTGGGTAACACCCGGAGTTGCGCTCTCACCCGCTGTTGTGGCAGCATAGGTATCGTTAACCGACGTAGGCTGCGATGCTACGGTAGCTGCTGCAGGTGCCGCATAGCCACCCTGAGCTGGCTGCTGAATGGGCTGCTGCGCTGGCTGCTGTGCAATCGTCTCACGCTCTACGGGCTGTGCTGGAGTGTGCAATATGCCCACAGGGCAAGCACCCACCTTTGCGCCACGCAAAAGCATAGATACAGCCAAAGTGTAGTTAGGCGACGAAACCTTCTCGAGTGACTCTGTTGAGACACCAATCTCGGCACACGCCACGCGAGTCTCCTGACCTGTAACACGAGCGAAGAGGTCGGCCACATTCTTCAGGTCGGCCACACCACCCGTAAGCACTATACCGGCCGAGAGTTTCTTGGCAAAGCCCGCCTCGCGAATCTCGTTCCACACATACTCGGCAATATCGGTCATACGAGCCTCGATAACGGCTGCCAAATTGAGGCGTGGGATAGGCTTGATGGCACGACTGCCCTTGCGAACCTGGATAAGCTCGTCGGGAGTGAGGCTCACCACAGCCGAGCCATAGCGGCGCTTCAAATTCTCGACTGTCTTAGCTGGGATATATCCGTTGAAGTGGCGGATGTCGTTATTGACGGCTGCGCCACCGATGGGGATAGATGCGATGTAGTTCAGCACGCCACCATAATAGATCGCGATGTCGGTTACACCGCTACCGATATCGACCACAGCCACACCCTCCTGCATCTCGTCGCTATTGATTACCGACTCAGCCACAACGGCTGCGCTGGCATACATACCGCGAATCTTGATGCCTGCATCGAGGAATACTCGGCGGAAACGATCCTTAGCCGAACGCTCGCAGAGAATGAAGTTGTAGGTCGAAGAGAGCTGCTTGCTGTAAGAGCCCACAGGATTCTTCATCTCGGCACCTGTGTCGCCCTTGTAGTTAATGGGGAAGAGATCCATTATCACCTCGCCATCGGCCGCCTTAACGTTCTCCATACGCTCACGCAGAGCCTCCACATCGCGTCGTGCGATGCAGTTCTCGACGTCCTCCACAAAGACGTGGTCGGTGTAACGTGCACAACGCACAAACTTACCCGAGATGCTCACATAAGCATCGGTAATAGCTATGCCCACCTGCTGCTCGGCAGCCTGACGAGCTCGGATAAGTGCCGAAGCCACCATCTGATTATTATCGACCAATCCTGCGGTCACGCCCTCGGTTGGCTCGGCCACAACACACTCGATGTTGATGACACCACCTTCGGCGTATGAACCAACGGCTACCACCACCTCTGATGAACCAACGTCAACAGCTACAATGTAACTCTTCTTTTCCATATATTGTTCTCTTATTTTTGTCTTCTGCCTGTGCTTGAGGTCCTATTTGGTGCAGACCACCTGACCATCATACTCGACCGAGATTGTACGATACACATCCCAGCCGATATTCTTTAAGCCTTTGTTGTAGAATGCCAATAATTTATCGAGCTTGGCCTCTGCATTCTCCAGCGTGCCAAACTGCACGATGTGGCGACCCGAACGAGGAACAAGCTCCAATCGGATGTCACCACTACTCATAGAAGTTGCCACAATCTGAACAATCTCGGCACTCCAGAATGAGTCTTCTTCGATATATTTCACAAAGTTAATGAGTTTCAGGAAATCTTCATACCTTTTCATTAACTTTTTTTGCTTATCTTGCTCGGCTTGCTGTTTGAGCGTGATAAGTTCTATCTTTTTGTCGTTCTCACGAGCCATATAACGATACTTTTTGCGAAGGTCGGCCTTATGGGCACGCAACTCGGCCACACGTCTGTCGAAATTGTCGTGCGACTCGAATATTCCCTTGCTCGTACGCATACGGCGCACGTCAAGCACCAGCTCATCTATACGCTTATCCTCCTTGAAGAGAGGCACCTTCTCGTGCTGAAGCTCCATAATGCGTTGCTCGGACTCGGCTATCTGTTGCGAGATGTGGTCCCACGCCGAACCCACATATTTCGTAGGCAGCGGAGGTCGATACTCGCCCGTAACTACCGGCACATAGACCGATGCCTGGCGCGGAGCCGAGAAGATGTAGCCATCGGCCGTCACATACGAATCGAAGCCATCGACCAGCAGTCGGAGCATAGGTCGGCGCTGGCTGATGCTGATATGCAACACTCCATCATAGGTGATATATGCACTCGCCCTCTCGACAAAGCCGTTGCGACGAATAGACTGCTCGATAGAGGCGAGGTCGACCGCATCGATAGGTTGTCCCAAAACTGGCACCTTGCTCTGTGCAATCCAGCGTTGCACACCCTCGCTCGTGACGAGCGACTCGTTGAGCATACTATCGATAATATCGACACTCACGCTACATACCTTCGTGGTGGAGCGGTGGTGCTTCGAGCGGCTGCTAAACAGCACCACGAAACCCACTACAAAACACCACAACAGGGTGAGTAATACTATTCTTATAACCTTGTGCATCAGGTGTTTATTATGCTTTTTGTCTTAAACTCTCGGCCATAGCCTCGCAGTATGCATCGATATTTCCAGCTCCGAACGACACCACCACATCGGTTGCCATCGAAGCCAATCGCTCGGCTAGATTCTCTCTCTCGCACATCGACCAGGGCGAGGTGACAAGCTCGCCAATCATCTCCGAACATACACCCTCGATAGGCAGCTCGCGAGCGGGATAGATAGGCACCAGAATCACATCGTCGGCATTCGACAACGCCTCGGCAAACTCTTGGTAGAGGTCGCGAGTGCGGGTATAGAGGTGGGGCTGGAAGATGGCTGTAACCTTACGGCCGGGGAACATCTTGCGCACCGAAGTAAGCGTAGCCTCCAACTCCTCGGGGTGGTGGGCATAGTCGTCCATATAGACCTGCTTGGGGGTGTTTACATAGAACTCGAAGCGGCGCTTCACACCCGAATAGTCGGCCAGGCCCTGGCGCAACTTGTCGAGGTCGAGCTCCTCGCCACGACTGCGTGCAGCGCACCACATCGAGGCCACTGCAGCCACCGAATTCTCTATATTCACCCAGCCAGGAATGCCCAATGTGCATCGCTCTATAACGCCGTCGGGTGTCACGATATCGTAGTAGTAATAGCCGCCCTCACGCAGCTCCACATTGCGGGCATAGAAGTCGCAAGGCTCGTCGTAGCTATATCGCCACACGCTCACACCCTGCTCGGGCAGAGCTATCTCGACACCATGCTTGAGAATGAGGTGACCACCCTGCTTGATGAGGGCCGCAAACTGACCAAACGCCTCGACAACAGCCTCGTAGGTGCCATAGATATCGAGGTGGTCGGCCGCTACAGCCGTAATGATTGCCACGTCGGGATTCAGACGCAGGAACGAACGGTCAAACTCGTCGGCCTCAACCGCCAGGCGATTACCCTCGCCCAGCACCATATTGCCGTTGAAGTTCTTCGAGATGCCACCTAGAAATGCGTTGCCACCACAGTCGCAGGCGTGGTTGAGCCAAGCGATAAGGGTTGAGGTAGTGGTCTTGCCGTGAGTACCTGCCACAGCCATAACATACTTGCCCTCAGATAGATGGCCCAGCATTTGCGAACGCTTCTCCATCAGGAAGCCACCCTCGCGGAAATACTGCATCTGCGGATGGTCGCTCGGAACGGCTGGCGTGAAGACAACCATAGTGGTTGCGGGGTCGCGGAACATAGTGGGGATATTCTCCACCTCGTCTTCATAGCACACCTCGGCACCCTCCTGCTCAAGAGCGTGGGTGAGGGGTGTGGGAGTGCGGTCATAACCCGCCACTTTTCGACCCTCGTGGAGGAAATATCGCGCCAAAGCACTCATTCCGATTCCTCCGATTCCGAGGAAATATATGTTGTTGTAGCTGTTATTCATATCTTAAATCTTTGCTCTTTCAACTTTGATCTTTTATCTCAATACACACTCCCTCCCCCTTCGGGTACTCCCTCTAGCTTAGAGGGAGAGTTTTTCATCCGCTTCCCGTAGCTCCTCCTCTAAGTTAGAGGAGGTGGCCAACGGCCAGAGGAGTGTGTTATAAATAAACGTCATTCCCAATTTTCGCATCAGCGACAGTCGGAGATAGTATGAGGGTGTATGCGAAAATGTCGGGAATCAACCTTATATTAAGGGCCTACCTAAGAACAGTTCTTTGCCTCAAAGTCTATCTTTGCTATTTGCTCTTTTATCTCTTATCTCCCATTGGGGTTTACCACTCTTTCTCGATCTGTCGTACCACGCGCTCGGCAGCATCGGCTATGCCCAAAGCCGAGATATTACGGCTCAGCTGCTGCAGACGCTCCTTGTCGGCCAACAGCTCCAAAGCCACATCCATACCCTTGGCAATGGCCTCTGCATCACGCACCATAAGTGCCGCATCACGCTCTACGAGCGCCATAGCGTTTTTGGTCTGATGGTCCTCGGCCACATTGGGCGAAGGGACAAATATAGTTGGCTTGCCCACCAGGCAAAGCTCCGACACGGTGCAGGCTCCGCTGCGCGAAACAACAGCATCGGCCACCTCGTAGGCATAGTCCATACGCTCGATAAACGCACCCAACCAGATGTTCTCCACCTTGTGCTCCTCGAAGAACGAGCGCATCTCGGCCTCATAGAACTTGCCTGTCTGCCAAATCACCTGCACAGGTGCTGGCTGACCCTCCAAAGAGAGGATCCAGCGCTTCATCATCTCGTTCAACGTACGTGTGCCGAGCGAACCACCCACAACAAGCAGTGTGGGCATATCGGCCTTGAGGCCATAGTGCGCCAGCGCCTCGTCGCTCTTGCCCTTGGTGGGGGCAAATCGGCCACGCAGTGGGTTGCCCGTCTTGATAATCTTGTCGGCTGCGAAGAATCGCTCCATCTCGTCATACGCCACGCAGATACGGCGGGCCGAGCGGGCTAGCATCTTATTTGTGAGTCCTGCGAATGAGTTCTGCTCCTGGATAATTGTTGGCACACCCATCTGCTGCGCAGCCCATAGCACAGGTGCGCTGGCATAGCCTCCAAAGCCGACCGCTATGTCGGCCGAGAAGTCGCGTATCACCTTGCGGGCACGCATAGCGCTGCTTACAACCTTGAATGGCACAAGCAGGTTCTTCAAATCCAGACGTCGCTGCAGACCTGCCACAGGCAGACCTACAATATCATAACCCAAAACGGGAATCTTCTCCATCTCCATCTTACCCTCGGCACCCACAAAGAGAATCTCCACATTATCCTTGTGCTTTCTCTTCAGCGCCTCGGCAACGGCAACGGCGGGATATATATGGCCTCCCGTACCGCCACCCGAAAGAATTACTCGTTTCATATATAGTTGTTAATCTATTCTAATCTCTCAAAAAAAATATAATAATGCGAAATGATCTGTTCATCTTTCATCTCTCATCTCTCATCTCAACGCACACTCCCTCCCCCTACGGGTACTCCCTCTACCTTAGAGGGAGAGTTTTTATATAGCTCCTCCCCTAAGTTAGGGGAGGTGTCACGAAGTGACGGAGGAGTGTGTCTATCTTTCATCTCTCATCTTTCATCTCTCATCTCTCATCTCTCATCGTCCCCAGCTATCTCTGTCGAGCGAGCGATAACCTATGGCCTCCGATATGTGGTGAGGAGCAATATCGGCTGCACCCTCCAGGTCGGCAATCGTGCGTGCCACCTTGATTATGCGGTCATAGGCTCGGGCCGAGAGCTGCAGTCGCTCCATAGCTCTATCGAGCAGCGTGCGTGCCTCAGCTGAGAGCTGGCAGAATCGGCGCAGCATGGCCGACGTCATCATTGTGTTGGTATGCACAGGCGTATCCTTAAATCGCTCGGCCTGTATCTTGCGAGCAGCAATCACTCGCTTACGCACCTCGGCACTACTCTCGGCAGGGGTGTCGACCGACATCTCCTCACGCGATACGGGCGTTACCTCGACGTGCAAATCAATTCTATCCATCAGTGGGCCCGATATGCGACCCATATATCGGTGTACGGCCGCAGCCGAACAGGTACACTCCTTGGTGGGGTGGTTGTAGTAACCGCAAGGGCAGGGGTTCATCGATGCCACAAGCGTGAAGTTCGAGGGATAATCCACCGCATAACGTGCTCGGGCGATGCTGATATGCTTATCCTCCAGCGGCTGACGCAACACCTCCAGCACCGAGTGCCCAAACTCGGGCATCTCGTCGAGGAACAGCACCCCGTTGTGTGCCAGCGACACCTCACCGGGCTGCGGATTCTGACCTCCACCAATCAGTGCCACAGGCGAAGCCAAGTGGTGGGGAGCGCGGAACGGGCGACAGCTCATAAGGCCTCGTCGTGTGCCCAGCTTACCTGCTACGGAGTGAATCTTGGTGGTCTCCAGCGCCTCATCGAGCGTCATAGGAGGCAGGATTGAGGGTATGCGTCGCGCAAGCATAGTCTTTCCCGAACCCGGAGGACCAATCATTATCACGTTGTGGCCACCCGCAGCGGCAATCTCCAGCGCTCGCTTGACGTGTGCCTGACCCTTCACGTCGGCAAAGTCCTCGGCATACTCGCCCTGCTCAACTGTGTCGGCCACCTCTGCCACAACGGGCTCGATTACGGCCTCACCGCAGAGCGACAGCGCCACCTGCTTTAGCGAGCTAACGGGCAACACCTCTATACCCTCGACAACAGCCGCCTCGACTGCATTCTCCTCGGGGACATAGATGCGCTTGAAGCCCTGCTCACGCGCCTCGGCAGTGATGGGAAGCACTCCCTTTACTCCTCTAACCGAACCATCCAGCGAGAGCTCTCCCACGAAAGCCACCTCGTCTAACGCTTCGGGCTCCACCTGTTGCATAGCGGCCAGGATAGCCACCGCAATAGGCAAATCAAATCCCGAACCCTCCTTGCGAAGGTCAGCAGGGGCAAGGTTGACCACACACTTGCGTTGGGTCATACGGAAGCCCGAATTCTCATATGCCGAGCGTATGCGCTGCTCGCTCTCCTTCACCGCATTGTCGGGCAGGCCCACAAGAAAGAGGCCGGCACCTCCGCCTGTGATGCTCACCTCAACGGTAACCATAACAGCTCCGATGCCTGCGACTGCTCCTGTGTAAGTGCGAACAAACATAATCTATCTCCTGTTAAAATGGCACTTCTTAAAATGGCACTTCATCGGCCAGAGGTGCCGGACGGTCGAGGTTGGTTGGACCCTGGTTGAGGTCAAACTCGCCACCTCCCATAGCCGAGCCGAGGCCACTGCCTAAGCCGCCCATAGGTGCACCACCCTCATCGGGGTCGGGCATATTACTCTGCACATAGTTATATTTGCGCTGACCGCCCATAGGGTCGGCAGCTGTAGAGTTCTCGTCGGCATCCATATCGGCAAAGCGAGCCTGATCCTTCAGGAAGCGCAGCTTCACGTCGCACACCGCACCATTACGGTGCTTGGCGAGGATAATCTCGGCCAGACCTGCTGTGGGCATACCATTCTCGTCGAGATTGATACCATAGTACTCTGGTCGGTGGATAAATGCCACGATATCGGCATCCTGCTCGATGGCTCCCGACTCACGGAGGTCCGAAAGCTGCGGACGGTGCGAGCCGCCACGTGTCTCGGTGGCACGGCTGAGCTGCGACAGTGCGAGGATAGGCACATTGAGCTCCTTGGCGATAGCCTTCAGCGTACGCGAGATAAAGGCCACCTCCTGCTCTCGGTTACCCTTCGAGTCGGCGTTGCCGGTCATAAGCTGCAGGTAGTCGATGATGATAATCTTTATATCGTTGTGAATCTTCAGTCGGCGGGCCTTCGAGCGGAACTCAAAGACCGACAATGCTGGCGTGTCGTCGACATATAGCGGAGCTGTACCCAGAGGCTTGGTGGCACTCTCCAGGTGGCGCCACTGCTCGGGCGTGAGTCGGCCCGACTTGATGTCGCTACCGCTAAGACCTGTCTCGGCCACGATGAGTCGCATCATAAGCTGCACGTCGGACATCTCGAGCGAGAAGAAGGCAACGGGCGACTCGTGGTCGATAGCCATATTTCGCGCCATCGAAAGCACAAAGGCGGTCTTACCCATTGATGGACGTGCTGCGATGATCACAAGGTCGCTGGGCTGCCAGCCGAGTGTCACGCGGTCTATGGCCATAAATCCCGAAGGCACACCCACAAAGGCGCTGCTGTTCTTGCTCGCCTCCTCGATCTGCTTCAAGGCTCGAGCGAGGATATCCTTAGAGTTCTGCACCGAACGCTTCACGTGGCCCTCAGCCACCTTGAAGATCTCGCTCTCGGCATAACCGATAAGGTCGGTCACGTCCTGCTCCTCGTCGTAGGAGCGGCGCTGAATCTCGGTTGCCGAGCGGATAAGCTCACGCTGCACATACTTCTGTGCGATAATCTTGGCGTGGAACTCCACGTTGGCTGCCGAACCCACCTTCTGGGTGAGGGTTGCAAGATACGAAGCTCCACCCACCTTCTTGAGCTCCTTGCGCGAACGCAGACGCTCGGTCACGGTGTAGAGGTCGATGGGCTTCAGTTCGGCCGACAACGACTCTATGGCCTTGTAGATGAGCTGATGCTCCTCGGTGTAGAATGTTTCGGGGCGGACATACTCCTGCACAGCTATTATGCTGTCGCGTTCGAGCATCAATGCTCCCAGCACAGCCTCCTCGAGCTCGACAGCCTGAGGTGGAACGGTACCCACGACTTGGGCATCGCTCAATTTTTCATACGCAGCACGATTGGCTGCCGATGGAGTATAATCCTTTGCCATATTGTTTATAATTATTATCCGTAAGGTAAATGCAAAATGCTATTTATTAGCTATTTACGCCCTTTTTGATGCCATTTTTGCCACAAAACGAGCAATTGCAGGGTATTTCAAATTTCAAATTTACTCAAAAATAGTCAATCCGCAACGATTTGCCGAGCAAAATTTATGAACAGAATGGTTGTTAACAACCTCCGATTTTGTTGATAACTCGACGCTCGCGAAACAAAAATTGATAATCGAAGATTATAGGCATAAAAAAATCGCCACCCCGAAAGGTGGCGAAAATAAATGAAGAATAAGTATTAATCTGTCCAGAATGGATACTCATTAGGATTTTTCTCTCTGTCTTCTTTAATTTCATCTTCCGACATAGACTCATTAATACCTACGAGTTCTGCACACTGGAATAACAATCTAACATAAGGATATGAGTTCGCTCTACCATTTTCCCTCATATAGTCTTTATCTACGTTGTAGCAGTCTGTTTCAATCCATAAATAATCATTATTGTAGGCTAAAACTTTCAAGTAATAACTTTCATTGTTACGAGTGAAAATGAATGTATTATCCTCTTGCTTAGTTATATCGTAATCAAAATAATGCCACGCTTGTATCTTACGTGTTGCACAAACATATTTTATCAATTGATTTTGATTAATTACAATGCCTTCCACTGCATAAAATCCAGGAAGGCCCAACGGGAAGTTAAGCCAAAATTCTGGTGTATCAACCTGTTTAAATAACTCTATTTCCTCCCCCTCGCCATTTGGTTCTGTATAGGTATAAGCAGCTATTTCTGCCCAAGACTTACCATCCAATACTTCCATTAGCGGTGTATTTATCTGCTCTATGCTTCGTGTAATCTTGTCGCCCTCCGACAAGACTTCGTTTTCCTCCTTGCTACACCCTGCAAATACTACAACGGCGAGCATCATAAATAATAACTTTTTCATAGCTGTAGTTTTTTAATTGGTTGATAAATGCTTCGACGTTTGCAAGTTACGAAAATTTTCTCGCCCCCCCCCAAATTTTTTCTCAAGAAAATTACGATAAAATGTGATTTTTTTTCTAAAAATCATCTATTTCATAGGGTTATTTAATTATTTTAAAATCAAACGAATGCGTCATTTCACATTTCTTCACCAGTGAGGGCCGAAGAAGAATATTAGCTACTATGAAGAAATGTAGAAATCTACCTTTGGGAATAAGGCGATGCAACGAACAGAATATGAGGCAAAGTATAACTTCGCACCGATGAATTTTAGGATTCAGGGCAGACGGTGAAATTTCTGTTAAAAAACAGAGACCTTTTGATGGCTTTCAAAAGTGCGAAGCATCTGTTTTAGGAAATTTCGGTGGCTGACCCCTAAAATTTATCATTGCGCCGTTTTTGCTCCACTTTTTGCGGTCAAAAAGTGGGATAAAACATAAATACTTTGAAGCAAAGAATAGTTCTTTGCAAGGTCTTTAATATAAGGTTGATTCCTACATTTTTACATATATCCTAATACCATCACAAAAAGTAGGTTGATGTAAAAATGTGGAATGACGGATATAAAAATAAAAAAACCGCCACGCCTTGCGGCGCAGCGGCTGTATTTCCAACCTTAGAGGGTTGTATAGCACCTTACCAGATGATAACTCGCTCGTTCTCGGGCAGGAACATAGCACCCTCGGTGATACCAAAAGCCTTGTGGAAGGTGTCGATATTACGCAGGGTAACATTCACACGGTTCTTGCCGAGTGAGTGAACATCGGTCTTGGTGAGGCGTGCAATCTCCTCGTCGCGGATGTTCTGACCCCAGATTGTAGCGTAAGAGAGGTAGAAGCGCTGGTCGGCGGTGAAGCCATCGATAGGCTCTGGCTCGCCCTTGCCCTCCAAAGAGTTACGCAAAGCTGTGTAAGCCACACGCAAACCACCCTGGTCGGCAATATTCTCGCCGAGCGACAATGCGCCATCGGCCATAATTGCTGGCTGACCATCCTTGGCAGGAAGGCACTCAACCTTGTTGAACTGCTCAACCAACACATCGGTCTTCTTCTTGAATGCATCAGAGTCGGCGTCGGTCCACCAGTTAGCCATATTACCATCCTTGTCGAAGTGGCGGCCCTGGTCGTCGAAGCCGTGAGTCATCTCGTGGCCGATAACCACGCCGATAGCACCATAGTTAACAGCATCGTCGGCAGCCGAGTTATAGAACGGAGGCTGAAGGATAGCTGCTGGGAAGCAGATCTCGTTGGTTGTAGGGTTGTAGTAGGCGTTCACATACTGTGGAGTCATATGCCACTCGTCGCGGTCAACCTCCTTGCCGAGCTTCGAGATGTTGTCTGCAGTGTACCACGCCGATGCCTGCTTCATATTGTCCCAATAAGAGTAGAGAGGGTTGATCGAGAGTGACGAGTAGTCCTTCCACTTGTCGGGGTAACCAATCTTTACGGTGAATGTAGCCAACTTCTCGCGAGCCTTAGCCTTGGTCTCGTCTGACATCCAATCCAGGGCGTCGATGTGCTGGCCCAAAGCAACCTGAAGGTTCTTCACAAGCTCCAACACGCGCTGCTTGTCGCTCTCAGGGAAGTACTTCTTAACATAGATCTCGCCCACAGCCTCGCCCAAGATGCCGTTAGGTACAGCCATAGCGCGCTTCCAGCGTGGACGCATCTGCTGCTGACCCGACATCTGGCGACCAAAGAAGTCGAAATATGCCTCGTAGATATCGTCGCTCAGATAACCCGCTGCGCTTGCGATAACGCTTGCTGCGAGGTAGTTCTTAACTGTTGCGAGTGGCTCGGTGTGGAGCAACTTGTTCACAGCATCCAACACCTCAGGCTGGCCAACGATAATCTTGTCGAACTCGCCGATGCCCATATCGCGGAAGTAGATGAACCAATCGACAGCGTCGTAGCGCTTCACAAACTCCTCCTTGGTCATAGGGTTATACTGCGATGCGATGTCACGCAACTGCACATTCGAGCGGAACGACTGAGCCATCTTGGTCTCAAACTCCAACACACCCTTAGCAGACTCGGCAGGGTTGGCAATGCCACACAATGTGAAGGCCTTGGTGAGCCACTCCACATAACCCTCGCGCTTCGATGCGTGCTCCTCGTCGAGGTAGTAGTCGCGGTTGCCCATACCCAAACCCGACTGGTCGGCATAGAGAGCATTGATGTTAGAGTTCATCAAATCGGCGCTCACGCCAATGCCAAACAATGGGTTGCCTGCCGCCATATGGATACGAGCCAAGGCGAGAGCAACGTGCTCAAGCTCAGAGACCTGCATCAACTGCGAAAGGTCGGTCTTGAGTGGCTGCAGACCCTCGTTGTTCAAGCGTACAGAGTCCAGACCCATAGTGTAGAGGTCCGCAATCTTCTGCTCGACGCTGCCCTTCTCGGCCTTCGACTTGGTCATCGAGGCGAACAAATCGTTGAGGCGCACCTCGTTGTTCTCACGCAAGATGTCGAACACACCGTAACGCGAAAACTCGGGCTTCATAGGGTTGGCCTTCTGCCAGCCACCTGTTGCATACTGATAGAAATCTTCGTTGAGAGCCACACTCTCATCGAAATTGGCGCGGTCGATAGCAGGGCGCTGCTCGTCGGCCGCATTCTTACAACTTGCCATAAGTGCAATGGTTGTGATGGTTAATAATAACTTTCTCATTTTATTGTTTTATATATTCAGTAACAAAAGATTATGGTGATGAATACTATAATCTTCCCTCATCGGCCGCAAAGTTACAACTTTTTAATTCAAAATGCAGAATTCAAAATTCAAAATTAGCTCTTGCGACTTTTTTGTGATTACTTTGATACGATTTAATAAAGGGCCGTTTAGCCTTTTATTGTTATCAATGCGTCATACCCCGGAGGTCTTTAGACCGACGATGGGTATCTACCGCTGGTAAGATTTTATACCACTTTTTGACCGCAAAAAGTGGAGCAAAAACGGCGCAATGATAAATTTTAGGGGTCAGTCGATAAAATTTCCTAAAACAGATGCTTCGCACTTTTGAAGCAATCAAAAGGTCTCTGTTTTTTAACGGAAATTTCCCCGTCTGCCCTGAGTCCTAAAATTTATCGGTGCGAAGTTGTACTTTGTCTCAAAGTCATTCTTTACAAGACAGTAAAGACAATTTTTATTTACGAAAAAGAGTGTGCCCATCAAAGGACACACTCTTTATTTGTACCATAACCATATCAAGATCTACTTCTCGCTTTCGATACCCTTCTCGAAGACCTCCATCAACTCGGGTGTCATCACGATTGACGAGAATCCACCGTCGTGGTAGAGATTCTGCATCGTAACCTTGCGGGTGTAGTCCGAGAAGAGGGTCAGCACATAGTCGGCGCAATCCTCGGCTGAGGCGTTACCCAGCGGAGAGAGAATCTCGCCATACTCCAAGAGCTTGTTGAAGCCCATAATGCCGCCACCTGCTGTGGTTGGCGTTGGCGACTGCGACACTGTGTTGATACGCACGTGCTTCTCGCGACCATACACACAACCAAACGAACGGGCGATAGACTCCAGCAGAGCCTTGGCATCGGCCATATCGTTGTAGCCGTAGAGTGTACGCTGAGCGGCGAGGTACGACAACGCGACAATCGAACCCCACTCGTTGAGAGCATCTTTCTGGTAGGCAATCTTGATTACCTTGTGGAACGAGATAGCCGAAATATCGAGCGTCTTAGAGAGGTACTCATAGTTGAGGTTCTCATAAGGTATGCCCTTGCGCACGTTGGGCGACATACCCACCGAGTGGAGGATAAAATCAAACTTGCCGCCAAAGTGCTCCATAGTCTTGTCGATGAGCTGCTCGAGATCCTCAACCGATGTTGCGTCGGCAGGGATAACTATCGAGTTGCACTTTGCTGCCAGCTCGTTGATTGCACCCATTCGCAACGAAATGGGGGTATTTGTAAGCACAATCTCAGCACCTTCGGCCACTGCACGCTCTGCCACCTTCCACGCGATAGAGTTCTCGTTCAACGCACCGAAGATGAGACCTTTCTTTCCTTTTAACAGATTATTTGCCATAACTTTCAGTTTTCTATTTGTGTAAAAAAATGGTGTTACGAATCCTATTATCGAGTCGCGACCCTCGGGCTAATAATCTTCAAAACAACAAATATCGTCAAGGCAAATATAAGGTTTTTTTCCAAAACGGCCATACTCTTGCTCATTATATCAAACTATTCGGCACAAAATGGGATTAAATAGAATTTTTTTGCGTATATTTGTGGCAAGTGTAGCCTTACCACAACAGTGAGGCTGTGGCGAGTTGCGCCAAAATGGGGCGAAGGGTCACCCATAAAAGAGCCCAAAAGCAGCCCCGCAAGCACTTAAAAAGAGAACAAAACAGGTAAACAATATAGGTTAAACAAAAACAATTAAGACTATGTTCGCAATTGACAACTACGATTTCAGTGGCAAGCGTGCCATCATTCGCGTTGACTTCAACGTACCCCTCAACGGTGAGGGTCAGGTAACTGACGACACTCGTATTCGCGCTGCTATCCCTACAATCAAGAAGGTATTGGAGAAGGGTGGCTCAGTGATTTTGATGTCACACCTCGGCCGTCCAAAGAAGAACCCAGATCCAAAGTTCTCATTGGAGCAGATTATCCCAGCTATCGAGGCTCGCTTGGGCGAGAAGGTTCAGTTTGCTGGTGACTGCATGGGCGAGAAGGCTGCTGAGATGGCTGCTGCTTTGAAGCCAGGTGAGGTGATGCTTCTCGAGAACCTCCGTTTCTATGCTGAGGAGGAGGGCAAGCCACGCGGTTTGGCTGAGGACGCAACCGACGAGGAGAAGAAGGCAGCTAAGAAGGCTCTCAAGGAGGGTCCACAGAAGGAGTTCGTGAAGAAGCTCGCTTCTTATGCTGACTGCTACATCAACGACGCATTCGGTACTGCTCACCGTGCTCACTCATCAACAGCTCTTATCGCCGAGTACTTCCCACAGGACAAGATGTTCGGTTACGTTATGGAGAACGAGTTGAAGGCTATCGACGGTGTGATGTCGAACCCACAGCGCCCATTCGTTGCTATCGTAGGTGGTTCTAAGGTTTCTACTAAGATCACTATCATCGAGAAGTTGATGGAGAAGTGCGACAAGATTATCATCGGTGGTGGTATGACTTACACATTTGCTGCTGCTCAGGGTGGTAAGGTAGGTAACTCAATCTGCGAGCCAGATATGTTCCCAGTAGCTTTGGAGATTTTGAAGAAGGCTGAGGAGAAGGGTATCAAGATCGTTACTTCACCCGATGCTCTCATCGCTGACGACTTCTCACAGGAGGCTAACACTCAGGAGGCTGCCGCTAACGCTATTCCAGACGCTTGGGAGGGTGTTGACATCGCTTCTCAGGGTAAGGAGCTCTTCGCTAAGGAGATTATGGAGTGCAAGACTATCCTCTGGAACGGTCCTGTAGGTGTGTTCGAGATCGACAAGTTTGCAACAGGTTCTAAGGCTGTGGCTGACGCTATCGCTGAGGCAACTGCTAACGGTGCGTTCTCACTCATCGGTGGTGGTGACTCTGTAGCTTGTATCAACAAGTTCGGCTTGGCTGACAAGGTATCTTACGTTTCAACTGGTGGCGGTGCTTTGCTCGAGTATATGGAGGGTAAGGAGTTGCCAGGTGTAGCGGCTATCCGCAAGTAACAGGAAAATTATTTCTCGTGGCAGCTTTGGCGGCTGGCTCGATTGCAAAATCCTCATTTACGCCAAGTAAACTGCGGTTTTGCCCTCATCGCCGAGCCTAAAATCTGCTCACGATAAATGAATTTTCGGAAATTCAAAATTGGCTAAATATCCTGTCTAACATGAGTTAGGCAGGATATTTTTATATATCTGTCATTTCATCTTTCATCTCTGATCTCTCATCTCAGCGCACACTCCCTCCCCCTGAAGGGTACTCCCAATTATTAGAAAACTATGTTTTCTTCTATTACGGGTAGCTATTCGCTCTTGAGGATGATACGGCCTATGGCCGTAATTGCAAATCTTACCCACCCCCTAATCCCCCGCCTCAGGCAGGGGACTTTGGTCGCATTGCTTTGCAAAGCTCCGAGTTGCTTAGAGGGAGAGTTTTTATATAGCTCCTCCCCTAAGTTAGGGGAGGTGTCACGAAGTGACGGAGGAGTGTGTCTGTCTTTCATCTTTTATCTCTCATCTTTCATCTCTCATCTTTGAGTGAGGGGCTTTTTTGTGATGTGTCGAAATTTTCGTATCTTGCAAATGCAAAATTTAGGGCTATGAAACGAGGTGAATTTATAAAGATTATTTCGGGAGGTGTGGTGCTTTTGGCGACAGGTCGCAGAGCGCTGGCGGCAAACCCAAAAGGGGCGAAGCGTCGCAAGCCGTTGCGCTTTGGCATACTCACCGACACCCACTACTCCGACCGCGAGGTGGGCGGCACACGCCACTATCGTGACTCGCTGCAGAAGATGCAGGAGGCCATCGACGAGTTTAACCGCGCCGAGGTGGATTTCATCATCGAGCTGGGCGATATGAAGGATATGCCCAAGTCGGCCGACCCCGCCAAGACGCTCGCCGACCTCGACCGCATAGAGGCCATCTTCAGACAGTTTGACGGCGCCACCTATCACGCCCTGGGCAACCACGATATGGACTGCATATCGAAGGAGGAGTTTTTGGCACACACCACCAACACAGGGCGTACGAAGGGCAAATCGTACTACTCGTTTGCGGCTCGCGGGGTGCGTTGCATAGTGCTCGATGCTAACTTTAACGCCGACCTTACGCCCTACTGCCGGGGTAACTTCAAATGGACCTCAGCGCAGATTCCACCCCAGCAGCTCGAGTGGCTCGAAGCCGAGCTTGCGGCACATTCCAACCAGCCGACACTCATCTTTCTGCACCAGCTGCTCGAACATTTCTCGGGCGTGAACAAGAACGTATGTGTGAGCAATGCTGCCGAGGTTGTGGCCATCATCGAACGCCACCCTCAGGTGCTGGCCGTATTCCAGGGCCATCATCACCCTGGCCACTACAGCTACCGCAACGGCATTCACTACGTCACTCTGAACGGTATGATCGAGAAGGCTGCTCCGGCTCACAACTCATTCGCCATAGTCGAGTTGTCGCCATCTGGCGAGATCACCATCACTGGATTTCGCGATTGCCCCAGCCGCAAATTGTAGCCAAAGAGTACAAAATGGGGCAAATACCCCTGCGCAGACTCATTTTTGCGAATGGGTCAAAAAGAAATTTTTGCATTTTGTACAACAAAGTATTAACTTTGCGCTGAAAAGCGCATTGGCCCTACGGGGTGGGGCTTTTTGCAGTGAATTTTAGGTGGTAACATTTATAAATTGAGAAATATATGAGCTTGGAACTCAGCGAACAAGAAGTTTTGCGTCGTAAGTCGCTCGCCGCTTTGCGCGAGATGGGCATCGAGCCCTATCCGGCTGAGATGTACGATGTAACGGCCACAGCTGCCGAGATTTCAGAGAACCTCACAGAGGAGAACAAGGAGCAGTATGCCAAGGTGCGTATTGCAGGTCGTATTATGAGCCGACGCATTATGGGTAGTGCCTCGTTCTTCGAGTTGCAGGACCACACAGGCCGTATTCAGGTCTATATCCGTCGTGACGATATCTGCCCCGAGGGCGATCCTACTCTCTATAACACCGTATTCAAGAAGTTGTTGGACATCGGCGACTTTGTGGGTGTTGAGGGTTTTGCATTCATCACCAACTCGGGCGAGAAGTCGGTACACTGCCAGCAGTTTACCGTTATCTCGAAGTCTATCCGTCCACTCCCAATCGTGAAGGAGAAGGATGGCAAGCAGTTCGACGCCCTGACCGACCCTGAGGTACGCTACCGCCAGCGTTATGTCGATTTGGTGGTAAATCCCCACGTGCGTGAGGTATTCGTTAAGCGTGCCAAGATTATGGCCACTATGCGTGAGTTCTTCAACGAGCACGGCTATGTAGAGGTGGAGACTCCAATCCTGCAGCCTATCCCTGGTGGTGCATCGGCACGTCCGTTCATCACTCACCACAACGCTCTCGACACCGATTTCTATATGCGAATCGCCACTGAGCTCTACCTCAAGCGCCTTATCGTGGGTGGCTTCGACGGTGTTTACGAGTTCGGTAAGAACTTCCGCAACGAGGGTATGGACCGCACTCACAACCCTGAGTTTACTTGTATGGAGATCTATGTTGCCTACAAGGACTACAAGTGGATGATGTCGTTCACTGAGAAGATGTTGGAGCGTGTGGCAATGGCTACAAACGGCACAACAGAGCTCGAGATTGACGGCAAGCAGATTTCATTCAAGGCTCCATTCCGCCGCCTTACAATGACCGACGCTATCTTGGAGAAGACAGGCTACGATATCACAGGCCAGTCGGAGGAGCAGCTTCGCGAGGCGTGCCAGCGCCTGAATGTCGAGATTGACGACACTATGGGTAAGGGCAAGCTCATCGATGCTATCTTCGGTCAGTACTGCGAGGGCGATTTGATTCAGCCTACATTCATCTGCGACTATCCACGCGAGATGTCGCCTCTGTGTAAGCGTCACCGCGACAACCAGGATCTCACCGAGCGTTTCGAGTTGTTCGTCAACGGCAAGGAGCTCTGCAACGCCTACTCAGAGCTTAACGATCCTATCGATCAGTTGGAGCGTTTCCAGGAGCAGTTGAAGCTCTCGGAGAAGGGCGACGACGAGGCGATGTTTATCGATATGGACTTCGTGCGTGCATTGGAGTATGGTATGCCATCTTGCTCGGGTATGGGTATCGGTATCGACCGCCTCACAATGTTTATGCTCAACCAGCCATCTATCCAGGATGTGTTGTTCTTCCCAACTATGCGCCCCGAGAAGAAGGTTGTGGCCGACGATGCAGCTCTCTATGTTGAGGCTGGTATCCCTGCCGAGTGGGTTGAGCCTATCCAGAAGATGGGTTACATCACCGTTGAGTCGTTCCGCAACACTGCGGCCAATGGCGGCGGTAAGCTCTTCAACGACCTCTGCGGCTTCAACAAGAAGAACAAGCTGGGCTTGGCAACTGGTGAGGTGAAGGCTTGGATTGATAGCCAGAAGGCCGAGTAAATAAAATCGTCTAATGCGGCTCTTTTGGCGTCTGCCTTGTTGTGAAAATCCTCACATACGCAAAGTATGCTGCGGTTTTCCCACCTGCGAGCAGCCTCAAAATAGCGTGCCTTATACGATTTTAAGGTCGTTTGTAATGAAAATGAATTAAGAATCATATACATTAAAACACATAAAAACTTAAAGAAAATGAGAAAAAAGATTGTAGCAGGTAACTGGAAGATGAACACTCTCCCTGCTGAGGGCGTTGAGTTGGCAAAGAATGTAGTAGCTGGTCGTGGCGAGGTTTGCTCTTGCGTAAACTTCATCGTATGCCCTCCATTTACCCACATCGCACAGGTTGTTGAGGCAGTAAAGGGTTCTGATATCGCTGTTGGTGCACAGGATTGCGCTACTGAGGCTAAGGGTGCTTACACAGGCGAGGTAGCAGCTTCTATGATTGCAGCTCTCGGTTGCGAGTACGTTATCTTGGGTCACTCTGAGCGTCGCCAGTACTATGGTGAGACTTCTGAGACTTTGAACAAGAAGATGGCTCAGGCTTATGCTAACGGTTTGAAGCCTATCTACTGCGTAGGTGAGAGCTTGGAGGAGCGTAAGGCTGGCAAGCACTTCGACGTTTGCAAGGCACAGATCGAGGAGGTAGTATTCAACCTCACAGAGGAGCAGTTCGCTAACCTCGTTATCGCTTATGAGCCAGTTTGGGCTATCGGTACAGGTGAGACTGCAACTGCAGAGCAGGCTCAGGAGATTCACGCTTACATCCGCGAGGTATTGGCATCTAAGTTCGGCGCAGCTGCTGCTGAGTGCCCAATCCTTTATGGTGGCTCTTGCAAGCCTTCAAACGCTGCCGAGATCTTCGCTAAGGAGGATGTTGACGGTGGTTTGATCGGCGGTGCTGCTTTGAAGGCTGAGGACTTCCTCGCTATCGGTAAGGGTTTCTAATAAAAACTGCTTGACGAGGTAATTTCTTCGTTTTGCTCGACCTCGAAATCCTCACATACGCTAAGTATGCTGTGGTTTCTCGGTCATCGCAGGCCTAGAAATTCCTCCCGTCATCCAATTTTTATAATAATTTGTCTGACGGGCTCTTGATAGCCTCGTCATCCAAATATCTTTAAGAGTGTGTTCTTTGGAGCGCACTCTTTTTTTGCAAAATGAATAGAGAATTTAAGGAGATTAGTGAGATTAGTGAGATTAGTGAGATTTTCCTTAGATTTCCTAAACTCCCTAATTTCCTTAATCTCCTTATTATTTTTGAAATGCCGTATTGATATAAAAAAAGGGCCAAACGGCCCTTTATTAAATCGTATCAAAGTAATCAATTCTGAATTTCTTATATTCTTCCAGGGACTTTTCCGCGCATAATTCTCATCATATTATCATCAAGCGGATGGCTAAGGTATTTATCATTGTAATTATTGCCCCACTTTTCAAATATCTTCACAGCGCTTGCACCATTGGTTTTGTATGTATATTCTCCATTATCATATAGCATTATATTTCCCTTTAAATCATCAAAAACCTTGCTACGCAATTTTTGGTCATCATTTTTGAAGAAACATACCACCTCATACATACGCTTTCCTGTTTGATGGAATGTAACTACCATTGCGTGGGTGTACTTCTCATCAAAAGGCTTTTCAAGCTTAAAATCTGCTACATATACCCTATTGGCATTAAACCATTTTCTGACATTCTTGCCGGAATATTTCACATAATCTTGCTTTGCCTCCTCAGGGAGAGCAACCTCTTGCAAACCTGTCATGACATTCAACTTTGTAATCGCATTTGGATACTCTTTTGCATTCTGAATATACATAGAAACACCCACAAGCTCTCCGCTTTGCTCTTTCGGATTATATCTAAAATAACCCTCACTTGGATAAATTATCAATACATCATCAGACTTCGAGTGTAATCTCATTCGATATATCTCCATACCTCGACTGTGCTTGTGGCTTGCGGGTGACCAATCAAACGGGTCGTGACCCGCATCAGCATAACCATTTGGAGCTTTCAAGACAAATCCATTTCCTTCTTGATATATTTTAGCAAATGCGTCAAACTCTGTGTGCGAGTTTGCGGTTTGCGCCTCAACTCCTACAAAATGCAATAGCGCAACGAAGACGAATAGAATCTTTTTCATAGTCGTAAAGTTTTTTATTAGTTAATAATTGTTTGGTGACTGCAAGTTACGAAAAATTTTTCACCCCCCCCCAAATATTCTTGCCAAAAAATAAGAAAAATGTGATTTTTTTCTAAAAATCATCTATTTTATAGGGTTATTTAATTATTTTAAAATCAAATATATACGTCATTTCACATTTCTTCACCAGTGAGGGTCGAAGAAGAATATTAGCTACTTTGAAGAAATGTAGAAATCTACCTTTGGGAAACAACTGTGCAAAGAACGACTTTGAGACAAAATATAACTTCGCACCGATGAATTTTAGGAATCAGGGCAGACGGTGAAATTTCCGTTAAAAAACAGAGACCTTTTGATGGCTTCAAAAGTGCGAAGCATCTGTTTTAGGAAATTTCGGTGACTGACCCCTAAAATTTATCATTGCGCCGTTTTTGCTCCACTTTTTGCGGTCAAAAAGTGGGATAAAATCTTACCAGCGGTAGATACCCATCGTCGGTCTAAAGACCTCCGGGGTATGACTTATTGATAACAATAAAGGGCCAAACGGCCCTTTATTGTATTGTATCAAAGTAATCACAAAAAGGTCGCAAGACCCAATTTTGAATTCTGAATTCTGAATTCCCCTACAGCCACTTCTTATATCGGAAGTACCATATTGTAATTCCCGAGGCTAGCACCATCAGCAGGATGGCGAACAGATAGCCCACCGGCACTGTACAACCTGCTACCTCCCACACCCAGTTGAGCTCGGGCATAACCTTGAAGTTCATACCATAGATACTCGCAATAAGGGTTGCGGGCAGGAAGATTACGGCTGCCACCGAGAAGATTTTCACAATCTCGTTCTGCTCGATGTTGATAAGGCCCAGCGCCGAATCCTGAATATAGTCCAGTCGCTGGAAGCTGAAGTCGGCGTGGTTGATAAGTGAATTCACGTCCTTGATCATCAACTGCAGGCGAGGATAGATATCGTTGGGGAAGCGCTCGCTGCGCAGAATGCTCGAGAGTATTCGCTGACGGTCGAAGATGTTCTCGCGCAAGACCATAGTGTTCTCCTGCAGGGCGTTGATGCGGTGGATCACAGCCTTGTCGATCGAGTCCTCGGTGGTGATAGTCTTGCTGAGTGCCGCTACCTGCTTGGCCACAAACTCCACAAGGTCGGCATCGAAGTCGATGCGCACCTCCAGCAGTGAGATAAAGATGTGGTATCCGGTCGAGTAGCCGCGATAGTTCATCTGCAGACGCTTCTCTGCCTCGCGGAACGTGCGCGACTCGGCCGAGCGCATCGATACCAGCACACCCTCGTTCGAGAGGATGAACGATACGGGCTCCACAGAGAATGTGTCGTCCTTTGGCACGAAGAAGTTGGTGTTGGAGATAATCGAGTTCTCGTTCTCGGAGTACTTCGAAGTTGACTCAATCTCCTCGACCTGCTGGCGAGTCTGGAGGCTCTCCTCCATAAAGTTCTCTACGGCCTTCTGCTCCTTGATTGATGGCGAGAGCAGGTCGATCCAGAGAATATCATCGTAACCCAGATTGTCGAGCAATTCGGGTTCGGCGTTACGAATAATCTTGTTGTATTGCTTTAAGTAGATTGTAAGCATAACTGCAAAATCTATTTACGGGTTGAACACCTTGTGCCGACTACCTACGGCACATACTCTGTGTAAGTTACGACGGTAGGTGTGCCACACCTGCCGCGAGGGTCTCCGTAGTCTCCTTTTCGTGGAGACTCTATTCTCTTCAGCCGGGATTGGCGCGAGGAGCGATTTTCACACCTGCGTCCCAGAATTTTTGCAGTGCCGCGTGTTTCTCGGCGTTGAATACAAAGTCGATATTTTGAGTGAGATACTCATAAGCGTTGTAATGCTTTTGGTCATAGCCCGACTCGACCACCGCCTCCCATATCGACTCCACTCCAAAGGTGAGAGCCTGCTGCAGAGCGTCGATATGTTCATAAGGCGTACCCTTGCGAGCTACCCATACAGCAAACGCAAAGGGCATACCCGTAGCCTTGTGCCACTCCTCTGAGAGGTCGTAGTTGTAGTTGAACAGCCCCTCGTGGTCAAAGACCTTGTCGCCAACGAGCAGGAAGGCATCGGTAGGCTCAGCATAGGCCACTTGCGAATAATCCTTTAGTTCATACCACTCGGGCGAAATGTGCCAGAGGTTGGCAGCCAGATAACCCACCATCTGCGCCGCAGTGAGCGACTCGGCATCCAAAAAGACGCGACGCACCTGAGCTATGGGCACATTCGAGAATAGCTCGATAGTGCGTACCGGGCCCGATGTACCTATACAATAATCGGTGATGATGTTGGTGGATTTGAGCGAAGGAACCGCGGCCGATGGCATCAGAGCGATGTCGGCACGACCCTCCACATAGTTTGCATAACAACCCGCGGGTGGGGTCAAAAGCAGATTGGCACGAAGATTACCTTCGTGGCGAATACCGTAGATGAACGGTATCGTATTGAGATACGACACAGCCGCTATGCTTGGAATAGTAACCATCGTCCATAAAGTATTCGATTTGGTTTGACTTAGGCGGGCAAAAAGCCTGCATTACATTCACTTAGGGCGTGCCACAGCCCCCGTGGGCCACATAAACGCACACTCCCGATAATGCAAATATAGCAAAAGAAATGCAAAATGCAAAATACAAAACTCAAAATTAGGGAGATTAGGGAGATTAAGGAGATTAGGGAGAGTTTTTCTTTAAATTCCTTATATTCCCTAATTTCCCTAATTTCTT
Source organism: Alistipes sp. (assembly GCA_045632085.1). Lineage (GTDB taxonomy): Bacteria > Bacteroidota > Bacteroidia > Bacteroidales > Rikenellaceae > Alistipes. Next base: position 64,277 of record JAZQVY010000017.1, read on the forward strand.
TTCTCTCAAAGTAATTCATAAAAAGAAAAAGTTGTAACTTTGCGGCCGATGAGTAATAACACACAAAATTCGCCTCTTTCATTAGGCACTGATTCCCTCTCGAAGCTTTTGAAGCGCTACGCGATGCCCTCGATTATTGCGATGGTGTCGTCGTCGCTATACAACATAATGGACAGCATCTTCATTGGTCAAGGTGTTGGTCCGTTGGCTATTTCGGGATTGGCACTCACAATGCCGATGATGAACCTCGGCGCGGCCTTTGGCGCTATGGTGGGTGCGGGTTCTGCTGCCATCACATCTATCCGCCTGGGTCAGGGCAACAAGCAGGCTGCCGAGCATATCTTGGGAAATGTGGTGTTGCTCAACGTGGTGATGGGTATCCTATTCTCGGTGTTTGGCCTCATCTATATCGACGAGCTTTTGTACTTCTTCGGTGCCAGCGAGCAGACCATAGGCTATGCCCGCGACTATATGCGCATCATTCTCTATGGTAACATCATAACTCACTTATACTTAGGACTCAACAGCTTGATTCGAGTGACGGGCTACCCGCAGAAGGCTATGGCGATGATGCTCATATCGATAGCTGTGAACGGCGTTTTGGATGCTCTGTTTATCTTCGGATTTAAGTGGGGCATTGCCGGCTCGGCGTGGGCTACGGTGATTGCGCAGGCGGTGCCGCTGATTATTCAGATTGTGCACTTCTCTTCACCCAGCAGTTTCCTCAGATTCCGCCATGGCATCTTCCGCTTCCGCTGGGAGATTGTGAAGAACATCATCGGAATCGGCATGGCGCCATTTATGATTCACGCCTGCGCCTGCGTGGTGGTGATTGTGGTGAACAACGTGCTGGGAGAGTATGGTGGCGACACAGCCATCGGCGCCTATGGTATAGTGAACCGTGTGGCCTTTATCTTTACGATGATTGTGCTGGGTCTGACACAGGGTATGCAGCCGATTATTGGCTACAACTACGGTGCGAAGAAGTATGACCGAGTGTGCAAGACGCTCTATATGGCTATCGGCTGGGCGACGCTGACCACAGTGGTGGGATTTGTCATCTGCGAGTTGTTCCCCTACCAGGTGGTGCGTATCTTCGTGAGCGAGGACGGTACAGGCGATGCCACAACCCTCATCGAGCAGTCGGCACAAGGCCTGAGGTTGATGCTGCTGGCATTCCCTATTGTGGGCTTCTCGATTGTGGTGGGTAACTTCTTCCAGTGCATCGGCAAGGCCAAGCGTGCCATCATCATCTCGGTGTCGCGACAGATGCTCTTCATCGTGCCGCTGCTCTACACTCTGCCTCAGCATTTGGGCGTTGATGGTGTGTGGTATGCAATCCCGATAGCCGACTCGTTGGCCGCTCTGCTGGCCGCTGCTCTGCTGGCCTACCAGCTCCGCAAGTTGCACAAGAATCCTTCGAAGGAGATTTCGATTTAAGCGATTTTGAGATAAAAGTTAAGAGGTTGCCCGACAAATGTTGGACAACCTCTTTTTCTATCATCAATGTTGTTTTATCATCGGGGCCTTTTTTATAAGATGGTTATAGACCCTATCGCCCCAGAATTTATATCCCTTGCCCCACTCAGATGTACCAGAGAGGAAACTGTCGATAAATCCGTTCTTCTCGACCAGCACGGTGTGATAGATAGCTCCCGTTGGATTCTTCACGAGGTTGATGGCTATCTGGCCATCGTTGGCATAGAAGTTAAGATAGGTATCGTCCTCCACCTTCTCGAATTTATAAGTCTCGGCCAGGTCACGCTGCATCTTCTTGCTGCGCCACCAAGTACCACCCGTAGGGCTTACCAAAGGCTTGCCGTTGTAGATAACGGTGCTATCCTGATATGAGGTGACGTTCAGGTAGTGCTTCTTATTCTTGAGCCACTTGGTGAGCTTCTCCTTGTAGTCCTCCTCCTCGTAGCCATAGGTGCTGTCGAGGAATGCTATGCGCTCGATTACGGGGTTTATCTTCTCGGCCACACGCAGATACTCAAATATGAAATATCCGCCGCCCGAGTGCGAGCTGAGTGTGATTGATGGGTTGTAGGGCTTGTAGAGGTCGGCCATATCCTGAATGATGGCTGGCAGAATCTTTGCCGAGAGGCCATTGTCGCGGTGCAGACGACGCCAAGTACCCCACGAACGCATAGAGGCCTGCAGATAGACCGTAACATAGTTATATTGGGGTTTGTTCTCTCTGAGCCAGCGAGTCTGCGCTGCAATGTGTTGCACGTCGTAGCGGAAATCCTCATCCTCCTTGCGCACCTTGCCTGCGGTGTACTCAATATCGTTGCCATTAGGCAGGGCAAAGAGAATCATCTTGGTCTTCTTCTTGGCATCCATCTCCAGCGGAGCATTTACCACTATAACCACATCTTTGTATTTGTCGTTGATGGTATAGATGCGCTCCTGATGGCTATCCGATGATTTGATAGGGTTCTCGGCCGTAGGGCGCGATTCGTCTATCTGGGCCCATAGGCACAAAGGTGCCACAAGAGCCACGAGAGATAATAAAAGTCTATTCATATTTTTAAGGTATGTAGGTTATGTGCGATACACTTAGTACAAATATACTAAATAGTTCGCGGATTAGCAATACCCTTTCCCCCTCAGACAAAAAAAGGTCGGCCACCCGAGCGAGTGCCGACCTTTGCAATAACAATTGAAATTTGTACTATATAAATATTGCCACAACCAATTCCATCAAAGAGTATATTCATCTATTGCTCCTGAGTAGAATTTGAAAGCATATAATTTTCCGCTGTCTATTGATATTTTATTATAGAATTTACCAAATTTCCAACGTTTAACAAAATTGCCATCCCAATCATAAATATGCAATTCGCCTGCATGTTTATCCAGATCTTCAACAGGCACATTATTAGTATTCATACATAGAGCATAGACAAAATCATCATCACACTGAACCGAAGCATAATAATAATTCTCGCTATTCAAATCCACCTTGTCTGCTCCTTTTATCCTAATAGATTTCAAATCACCAGTTGCGATATTCAATAGATTTATTTGTGGTAGGTAAAGCATTCCAATTGCAACATTGTTTCGGCTAGGACTCATAGCGCACTTCAACGAAAAGGGCATACTTATATCCCACTTGCCAATGTTCGCAACTTCAACAATAGAGTCGCAAAATAGGGGGAACTCCGAAATAAATGCCTGCTTGGAACGCGATACAACGCCGACTTTGGGGGTGGCAACTCGCCTTAGTTTGTGATTGGGAATTGTGTTGAATACAACAAAAGTTTCATCGTCATTTATTGCCGCACTAAAACTCGGCACACGACCAAAAGCCCGCCAATTATAGGGGAATATAGTATCGTAAATAGGTGTCTGCTGCTCAATTGTCTTGGTCACATCGCACACCAAACAACGGTCTTTCATTGTATCTTCAACCAGGGCCTTTATGTTACCACCGTCTGAATAAAGTTCGTGCAAGATACTAAAATATGGAGCTTCTAATGGGCCATTGCCCTTAACACCAAACGCTCCCTTATGTTCGCCATTTGAAAGGTCGAGAATCGAGAAATAGGTAGGTGAATTAGATGGTGTATAGAGCACACATATCCCATCTTTTACCACCGCGTCCATCGCGTTATAGTTCTCACCACCAGCAATACTTCTATCAGGGTTCTTTAACTCGCATTGAATATTATCAACCAACGTGTAGGGCTGCGAAATAAAATAGGCCGAATCACCACTACAAGACAAACTCATAGAGGCAATCAACACAACCAATGCAAACCTAATACCTTTCATTATATCTATCGTTTTTGACATTTATCTTTCTCTCCTTTAATTCCAAAGGTTGGGAATTCAAGACATTTATACAATTCACCAACACTTGTTTTAGTATTGCAAAAATACAACATTTCCTGCACTTGCCCATGTTCTATCCCTAAATTTAAGTAACATGTATCTGTTTTTATCGGTTGCTCCTCATCCGCTAACGCCTCCAAATTTGCACGCATAAGAGCGGGCATTGAATAATAGTTGTAAGCATTAACACCTACTACCGCTATGGCTAACACAACAATTGTTACACTCGTCAAAAAAATCTTTCTTTTCATAACTTTGATAAATTTAAATTACAATCAAATCGGGATTTTCCCGACTCTCCACTTACAAAGTTACGAATAATATTATTTAATTATATATAATCATTGTTTTGTAACACATTGATAATCAGATAGCAAAAAAATTATTTTCTATACATTACATAACAAAGCTATTTTTACCTTCAAAATCACAAAAAAAGGTCGGCCACCCGAACGAGTGCCGACCTTTGCATATTTTATATTTTCTAAAACATTTCCCCTTACCCAAGGAATGCAGATAATGAGGCTATTTTGAAGCTGCTCGCAGTGGCTGAAACCGCAGCATACTATGCGTATGTGAGGATTTCAGGCGCAAGGCAGATGCCCAAAGAGCCCATTAGATGCGTTCCAGCTACTAGTAGCTACGAGCAAATAGTACGCGGAACTTAGAAGGCTTGCCCGAGTAGATACACTTGCCCTCTTCCTCCTTAACGTCCAAAGGAATACAACGGATTGTAGCCTTTGTAGCCTCCTTGATAGCCACCTCGGTCTCCACAGTACCGTCCCAGTGAGCCTCCACGAAACCGCCCTTGTTGTCGAGTACGTCGATGAACTCCTCCCAAGTATCGACCTTGGTAATCATAGAGTTGCGGTAGTCGAGAGCCTTCTTGTAGATGTTGGCCTGAATCTCGTCGAGCAAAGCCACGATGCGCTCTGTAAGACCCTCCTGCGATACGGTCTCCTTTGTAAGCGTGTCACGACGAGCAAGCTCGATAGTGCCGTTCTGCATATCGCGTGGGCCGAGTGCCAAACGAACAGGCACACCCTTCAACTCATACTCGGCGAACTTGAAGCCTGAGCGTACGTTATCGCGAGCATCAACCTTAACAGAGATACCCTTAGCACGAAGCTCGTCGGCGATAGCCTCCAACTTCTGCTTCATCTCGGCGAGCTGCTCATCACCCTTGTAGATAGGCACCATAGCCACCTGGATAGGCGCGAGCTTTGGAGGCAACACCAGACCGTTGTTGTCAGAGTGAGCCATAATCAAGGCACCCATCAAACGGGTTGATACACCCCACGATGTAGCCCATACATACTCCTGCTTACCCTCCTTAGTGGTGTAGGTTACATCGAATGCCTTGGCGAAGTTCTGACCGAGGAAGTGCGATGTACCGCTCTGCAAAGCCTTACCGTCCTGCATCAAAGCCTCGATAGTGAGAGTATCCTCAGCACCTGCGAAGCGCTCGTTAGGCGACTTGTGACCCACGATAACTGGCACGCCCATATAGTCCTGAGCGAACTTCTCGTAAACGTGAACCATACGCTCTGCCTCCTCGATAGCCTCCTCGCGAGTAGCGTGAGCTGTGTGACCCTCCTGCCACAAGAACTCAGCCGTACGCAGGAACAAGCGAGTACGCATCTCCCAACGCACCACGTTAGCCCACTGGTTGCAGAGGATTGGAAGGTCGCGATATGATGTAATCCAGTTTTCGTAAGTATTCCAGATGATAGTCTCTGAAGTTGGACGCACGATAAGCTCCTCCTCCAACTTAGCCGATGGGTCAACGGTGATACCCTTGCCCTCGGGGTCGTTCATCAAACGGTAGTGAGTCACTACGGCGCACTCCTTGGCAAAGCCCTCTACGTGTGAAGCCTCGCGTGAGAAGAATGACTTGGGGATAAAGAGCGGGAAGTATGCGTTCTCGTGGCCTGAGGCCTTGAACATATCGTCCAACACGCGCTGCATCTTCTCCCAAATAGCATAGCCATAAGGTTTGATGACCATACAACCTCTAACTGCCGAGTTCTCGGCCAAGCCAGCCTTTACGACCAACTCATTGTACCACTTCGAGTAGTTATCCTCGACCTTGGTTAAATCTTTAAGTTCTACTGCCATATCTTTTATAATTCAATATTCAGGATTTCATTTGAGCCAACAAAAATGGCTACCTCGTACCGAAATACAAAAGTAGCCATTTTTTACTTATTATGAATCGTTTATGGCGATTTTTTAGCAACAGAGCAAATTTAGGCGCTCCTCATAGCCTAAAATTGGGCTAAAATTTGATGTTGCAGACTATGGGCAGGTGGTCCGAAGGGAAGTGGCCATTGGGGCGCTTATCCTCCAAAACCGCATAATCCAACACCTCGACCGAAGGCGATACGAAGATAAAATCTATACGGTTGTGGGCCGGACCTATGAAGTTGCCACCACCCAAATTGGTATCTGTGCAGCCCTGCGGTGCCGAGGCCGAGAGGTGAAAAGCATCACCCAAGAGCGAGCGAATATCCTGAATCTGCACCTCCTGCTCCTCGGAGTTGAAGTCACCCACACTCACAACTGGCACATCGCCCGCCACCTGCTGAACCTTGGCTATGTGCACCTTGCCCGAATTGGCGCGTGCCTCGTGCAGACGCCAGTAGAGGTGAGAGTTGAAGAAGCAGAACTCCTTGCCCGACGACTTATCGCGGAACTTACCCCAATGGCATAGGCGCAAATCGGTGGCGTCCCAGCCTATGCTCTCCACATCGGGCGTGGGGCTATACCAGAAAGTACCCTCGTCGAGTAGCTCCAGCTTGTCGCGTTTGTAGAAGATTGTGGCGTTGTGTATATTGCCCGTATTGTCGCTGTATGGGTGGCCTGTGCAGTCGTAGGCTGGCATCAGAGCCTCCAGGTCGGCAATCTGACGCTTGTTACCCTCCTGAGTACCCACTATGTCGAAGTCGTGCGAAAGAATAAGCTCGGCAACAGGAGCCTTGCGCTCGTCCCAGCTATCGCCCGTAGTGGCATCGGCCGAAGCGTCGTAGCGGATATTGAATGTGGCCACTCTAACCTCAGCCTGCTTGGTGCAGCCTGCTGCAAAGAGTGCCGTTACGGTCAACGCAAATATCAAAAGCCGCTTCATCGTAGAGAGGGTCAAGGGGTTCAGCATTAGAACTTATAACCCATTGTGAGGGTGATGTAATCGCGCGTGAAATGCGTTCTGTATGAGGGGCTGGCTGTATCGAACATACCATTATCCTCCAAAGCATAGTAGAGCATATAGGCCGAGTAGAGGTTCTCGATGCGCTGGTAAGCAAGGTCGAGCGATACGGCCTTGATCTGGAATCCTATACCTGCCGAATAGCATACTGTGCGATAAGGTGTTGGGCTGTTGTAGTAGAGGCTCGAATCGTTGCGGAGCATAGAATCAGAGATACCATAACCCGCACGCAGAGCAATCATTGGCAATGGCTTAATCTCGCCACCTATGCGCAGCGTGTTGCCACCCTTATAATTGTTTCTGAACTCAGCGCGATAATCCTTTGGTGCAAGGTCGAAACCCTCGGGCACATTGGTCACTCGCATACCGTTGTACCAGGTGCGCTCATAATCAACCGAGAGCAGAGCCATACGGCCAAATGTGTACGATGCACCAAGCATCAGGCGTGTGGGCGAGATGAAGTCCCAGGTGTTGCCAACAGCATCCTCCAGAGCCTCGGTTGTGTCGCCGTTAGGATTGAAGTTCGACGCCATATATGCCTGATACACACGGTCCAAAGAGTAGTATGTAGGGGTATGGATTGCCACACCCAGACGCAATGCCTGGAATGGACGATAGATAGCTCCCAGCTTGAGGTTTACGCCTGCGCCCGAGAGTCTGACAGCCTGGTTGAAGTCCATCCACTCGGCTGGCTCGGCTATAACTGTGCCATCTGAATAGACTGGCTGCTGGCCGTTGTAGATGTAATCCTCACCATAGTAGTACTGGCGATTCCACTTCACCGACTGGATACCTATTGTACCACCCACATAGAGCTTATTGGCAATATTGGCAGCCAAAGCAAGCTGCACCTCACCAATCGAGCCACGGCTCTCGACGCTTCCCGAGTGGCCTATGCTGGCATTGGCACCGATAGTGTTGGCAGCTGTCCAGTAGTCACCCAAAGCATCGCGCTCGGCATCGATAAACCAGTTGTTATAGGCCAGGATACCACCCCAATAGTAGGCATCGCCAAAGGCGTAGTTCAAAGCACCCTCGTTGTCGGGGAACAAACCACCCTGACCCAGCTGACGCACAAAAGCGTCGTTGATAGAGCGATATGGCGAGCTTGATGGACCGCTCACTGAGCTCACTCCGTAGCGGTAGTTGAAGTCGGCCACGCGGTTATAACCCACACCCGCATTCACGCTCACAACACCGCCCGAGCTTCCCTCATAGAGCTTGAATGTAGCACCAATGTTGCTCAACGAGAAACGGCTCTGCTGATTCTCGCCCCACGTATCGGCACTGCTGTCGGCGTTCTGGAATCCCATCATTGGCGAGAACGAAATCTCGTTGTGGCGATACATAGCCAGACCAGCAGGGTTGATACCCATAGCCGAGAGGTCGCCACCGAGCGAAGTGAAGGCTCCCGCCATAGCCATCGAACGGGCTGTGCCGAAGCCGAAGTTAACCTGCGACATTGAATACATATCGCCCGACATCATACCGTCGTGGTCCCACATAAGACCACCAAAACGATAGTGTTGAGCCGATGCCGATGCCACAGAAAAGAGCATTGCACCCACAAGCGAAAGCTTTGCAATGAATTTCATATCTTTCTCTCTTTAAGTTAATTATCCTGATTGATGTGATAAAACGAGCAACCCGCGCAGAGCTAACTGCGCAGGCACCCATATGCTGTTGTGACTAACGTCCTCTAGAACCGCTGCTGCTCGCACCGCCACTGCGTGAGCCACCGCCACCGCCCGAGAAACCACCTCCCGAGAAGCCGCTCGATGATGAGCTGCGTGAGCCACTGCTGAACGACGACGAGTTGCTATATGAGTTTGTCGACGTTGTGTTGCGTGACGAAGAGCTGTTGCGTGAAGAGTTGTATGTCGAAGAGCGCTCGTTGCTGCTTGAACGACCTGTGCTTGGACTCTGAGGGCTTACAGTTGACTGGCCACGTGAGCCTGTAACCGAAGCACGTCCTACCGAGCCATTGCGCTGCTGCTCCAATGCCGATGCATAGCGGCCCGAGCGTGAGGCGTTGCCATAGGTGCTACCCGAATTGGGTGAGCGATAAGGCGTTGCTGTAGCCGAACCACGATTGACATATGATGAGCCGCGTGCTGGCTGGCCCTTGCCGCCATTCAGGCGTGAGCTGTCGTTGCGCGAGCCGTAGTAGCTGCCGCCACCGTGCCAGTGACCGCCGCCACCGCCCCACATATCGCCATACCAGAAGCCGCCTGGGTGGTGATGATGGTGGCCATACCAGCCGTAGTGATAGTGGTGATGATGGTGCCAAGGGCGATACAATCCGCCCCAACCCCACCAGAGGTTGACACCCCAGCCGCCCCAATGGCTGCCGTAGCAGATGTTCCAATTCCAGTCCCACCAAGAGTAGCGAGGGAATCCCCAGCAAGAGTAGTACCAAGGGTCGTACATCGAAGCCCAGCCACCCCAGCCATAGTACCAAGGCGAGAGCACAATCGATGCGCGTGTTGCACCCCAGGTGCCAAACATCGAAGTGATATATTTAGGCTCGACCCACACCTCGTCGCCCGACACCATAATGTTGTAGAACGCAGGGTCGTAGGCTGTAGCGTAAGTCACTCGGCCGTCGTAGCGCATAGTGTAGTAGCTCGAAGGCATACGGTAGCTAGCCGACTGGAAACCTCTCAGACGGCGAGCATAGGCACTCTCATAGGTGTTGGCCACAAACGAGTTGCCGCTCTCCTCGACTACAATCACTCCGTCGCTCTGAACAGACTGAGCTGGCTGAGCCTGCCGAACGGTCTGAGTGTTCTGAGCCAAAGTCACATTCTGCTTAGCCAACTGAGCCTCATACTCGGCCTGCAAAGCGAGTGCCTCGGCACGACGTGCCTCAGCCTCAGCCTGGCGCACCTCGGCCTCAGCCTTCTGGCGAGCCGCAATCATCTCCACATCGTGAATGGCATATAGGTCGTCGTAGTGGTTTGCCGACGAGTAGAGCGACGAAACACACGACGTAAAGGTAGCAGTTGCAGCTATGGCAACCATTGCTACGATTGAGATAAATTTCTTCTTCATAGCGCACATTGTTTTAAGGTTAATATGCTCTGCGGGGCGACTCTGCACAGGGCCATCGCACCCTTATTTAATACTATAACGTGTCGCTATCGCATTTTATTGTGTGCCAGAGCCCAAAGCAACCTTCGTGCCCCGGCAGGGCGACACAACCGCTATCTAATGCAAATATACGAACTTTTGGGATATTTTCAACAATTATACAGATATATAAGTACAAAACAGAGCAAATGGGGCTGCCCGACAACCTTCGGACAACCCCATCTGTATTAGGAATATGAACAGCAGCTAAGCTCTGCTATTTTACCACTCAACCAGCACCTTGGCAAATATTGGGCGGTGGTCAGACTCCACAGGAGCGTTTACAACGGTGTGGCTCTTGACTGTGGCCTTGGCGCCCTTGCCTTTGTAGAGCGCCATAAAATCGATCTCACTCTTGGGCTTGTCTGCAGGGAATGTGCTTGCATTTCCACCCTTTGGGAATACGTAAAACTCCGAAGCTAACAGCTTCATAGCTGTGCTGTTGCGTGTGTCGTTGAAATCGCCGGCGATGATAACTGGCTTGTTGAGTTTCGAGAGCTCTGAGATGATGATTCCCATCGATGTTATGCGGTCGGCCTCGTGCAACGAGAGGTGAGTTGAGCAGAAGTAGTAATCCTGCAACTCCACAATCAGCAGCGAACGTGGCTCCGAACGACAAGGCAGCGGCACACGACGCGAAGAGATAGGCTTCTGCTTGGTGAGCACACCAATACCATATTTACCTCCCTGGAAATCGATTGACGGGCCAAATGTTGGGTACATACCCGTGCGCTCGGCCAGCTCACCCAACACATCGGCGGGGTGGCGTGTTGTCATACTGTCCAGCTCCTGCAGAGCCACAGCCTCGGCGTCGCTATCCTTGATAATCTTGGCTACACGCTCGGGCGAGTACTCTTTGTCGAGACCCACACAGTTGCAGACGTTGTAGCAGAGGAGCTTTGGCTCGATGCTCTGTGTTGGCGTAGCGGGGTTCTCGGGCTGAGCGGGAGTCTCGGGCACATCGTCAGACTTTGAGCAGGCTATGGCGGCAAATACCGTTACAAAAAGAGCCAGCAGGGCGAGGTTAAATTTTTTCATAGTATAAAGTTGTTTTAGGTTTATGCGAAGCTTTACTCTGCAAAGATAGCATTTTAATCGACATTTTCGACGTCGGCCCGCAGTTTTTACGTTTGTGGGCCACCATTTTTTTTGCCTGACAGCTGAGGCTGGTCGTGGCACGATTGTTGAGATGTAACAGGCAAAAATTGCACTCCACACTGCGCGGGCGGCAGTGGGTCGATAGCCGAAAATCGCAAAAAAATTTTGCAGATTGAAAAAAAGTCGCTATCTTGCAACCAGAAAAGATAATTATTTAACTCATTTAAACGCATTTGCCTATTGAAGAAATTCTACTCTTTGAACACTACATATAATTAAAAGTGAAGAGTATGAACACACAAGTATTAAGCGATCAAGTATTGCTTAATCGCTATCTGTCAGGTGATTGCGCTGCCATTTCACAGCTTATCGAACGTCACTCGCGCCGTGTCCGCGACTACATCCGTATGATGGTCAAGGATACAGACGTGGCTGATGACATCCTGCAGGAGACACTCATCAAAGTCGTGAAGATTATCGACGAGGGTCGCTATGTCGACATGGGTAAATTCCTGTCGTGGGTGTTACGCATTGCACACAATCAGGTCATCGACCACTTCCGTAGCCAGAAGAGCTCCAACACAGTGAGCGAGTCGGATTCGGGCTACAACGTGCTGGGCACATTGAAGTATGCCGAGCAGAATGTGGAGGATAAGATGGTGGCCGAGCAGATCGAGAGCGACGTGCGTCGCTTGGTGGAGTTGCTGCCCGAGGAGCAGCGTGAGGTGGTCGTGATGCGCTACTATTCTGGAATGAGCTTCCAGGAGATTGCCGACCAAACAGGCGTGAGTATCAACACCGCGCTGGGACGTATGCGTTATGCGCTGATTAATATGCGTAAGCTTATCAGCGAGCATAATGTGATTCTGTCGTAATCCCCAGCCGTGTAAATGGAAAAACGAGGTTGCCCTTTGTGGGGCAACCTCGTTGTTTGTTTTGTTCTATCTTATTCCAGCCGATTCATACTTCATGCGGAACTCTTTGTAGGCTTCGTTAATCTTTTTCTGTGCAGCCTCGCTGTTGTCAACACCCTTTTTACCATATTTGATGTTGCTTGCCAGGGCGTTCAATGCCTTCTCTCGCTCGGCAGCACTATCCTCCTTGAAGAAGCATTTGGCAAAGATGGCATTTCGCTTATCCTTGAAGATATAGACAGCCATACAATATGTATACTCGCGCTTGTAGGGTTGAGCAAGTTTGAAATGAGTTACCACGACCCTATCAGCACCCATCTTGGCGGCAATAGGTGCGGTGTCGATATCTACTTCATATCCCTCGACAGCCTTGAGATACTTCGCAAAACCAAAATCTTCCTCCGTAAATGGATTTACATTGGCTTTGATGAGAGGTTTGCCCTCGACATCTAATGCTCCATTGATATCTGTCACAAGGTAGCGACCATCTTTATAGCCCAATGGCAATGCTCGCGTAGGAAGGTCTAAAGCGGGGTAAAGAATCAAATGTCCCTTATCTGGCGAAGCCAAAAGATAACGATATTTAGCTGCGATAAGTCTCTTTTTCAATGTGCGCATATCGGTACTCCAAGCCGACAATCTCGACTCCACCAAATCATACCCTTTTGGGTATTTAAGACTGACTGAGCTTTTCAGCTTCACAAAATCAGCAAACACATCAAACGCGGGAGCAGGCTTAACCGAATCGTTGCCAAATTCATCTACAACGAAAGTCTCTTCTAATTTAATCTCGCGACTGGGGCCTCGGCCTTGCGCCATGACGCTACTGCACATAACCAAGATGGCAATGGCTAATAAAAAACTAGTCTTTCTCATGGTGGTTACTTTAATTAGTGGTTAAACAATATAAACTTGCAAGTTTTTTGCAAGATAATACATATATATGAAACATCAATTTTTTTTGCAAATTTTCTTTATGCTGCATCTGATTTTATCTTATTCTTAAGATATTTATGTTTATATTGTGTATTTATTATATTGTTTAACTTATTTACAATAAAAATTTACACCTCTCACAGGCCAAATCCTCGGCACGGCTCTGCCACTCGGCAGGGGGATTCTCCTTGGGCTGTGGCCACCAGAAGCCCTTCGATGAGTACTCAAAGGTCACAGCCTCGGGTGTCGAGCGCATAACGGCAAAGCCTATATCGCCATAGAATGTGGCGGGGAGTCCCAGCGTCGGCACCATATGCAGCTCCTTGCGTGGGCGCACCACACGCACACCCTTGTTCCAGATGTGGGTGTGACCATATACATAACCTGCCACCTGTGGGGTATCGGCAATCAGTTTTTCGAGGTTGGCCATCTCGCCCAGCGGATGGTGCGAGCCAAGCACCACTCGGCGCTCACGACCCTTCATCCACTCGCCCAGCCACTCAATCTGTCCGCCTGAAATCTCGCCCGAGACGGTTGTTGCCTGGCGCAACTTGAGGCCAGGTAGCTCGGCCAGCGAGTCGAGCATCACAAAATCGAAGTCGGGCATCTCCACCAACGACACCACGCGACCCTCGACCTTAGTCGATTTGACATACTCCGAGAAGATCTTGAAGAATGGGGCACGACGGTCGTGGTTACCCATACCGAGCGTCACCTTGATACCCGCCTGCTCCAGCTCCGAGAGCAGCTCGGCAGCATAGCGGTAATCCTCCTCCAGGCCGTGGTCCCACGCCACATCGCCAAAGACCAGCACATTGGCCGGCAGCGGACGCATCTGCAGAATCTCAGCAATGCGCAACTTCAGGCAGGTGGGGTTGTAGGGGTAGTATTTCGACTTGCCATCAACCAGCTCACCACAGATGTGGATATCTGAGAGCAGGACAGCCGTTGCGGGGTCTATTTTGCGTGTGCCACGCTTGGCGCTTGCCTTAGCCTCGGCAATAGCAGCCTCGGCCACCTTGTCGAGCATCGCAGCACTTGCTGACGATGCCAAAGCAACACCGCCCAACGAGAGCATCGATGCTAAAAATTGTTTTCTGTCCATAGTATTATTTTGAATTCAGGAACTCGGCCAAAGCCCTTACTGCTCGGCCACGATGCGAGATAGCATTTTTATCCTCGGCGCTCATCTGGGCAAACGACTCCTTGCGCCCCTCGGGCAGGAACAATGGGTCATAGCCAAAGCCTCCATCGCCCAGCTCTTCGTGCGAAATCTCACCACGCACCACTCCCTCGAAGAGGTACTCCTTGCCACCCATAATCAGCGCCACAGCTGTGCGGAACTGAGCCGAGCGATTCTCCACGCCCTCCATACGCTCCAGCAGCAGGCGTTTGTTGGCCTCATCGTCGTGACCATCGGTGGCGTAGCGGGCCGAGCGCACGCCAGGCTCACCGCCCAAAGCATCGACTTCGAGGCCAGTATCGTCGGCAAAGCAGTCGATGCCCGTACGCTCATAGATGTAGCGGGCCTTCTGCAAGGCGTTGCCCTCGAGGGTGGGTTGCTCCTCGGGGATATCTTCTGTGATGCCGCACTCGCGCAGCGTGAGAATCTCGAAATTCTCGCCCACAACCTGAGCCACCTCGCGCAGCTTATGGGCATTATTTGTTGCAAATATCAGTTTCATAATACCAAAGATACTATTTATTTGCAAGATTTCAGGTCGCAAGAGGCTATTTTTTGATAATTATTTCTAAATTTGTATGCGGTAGAGTGCGGTTTATTGTACAACAGCCCTGCCAGGGCGGCACTCAAAACTATGATGGAAGATAAATCGAGGATATATGCGTGGGGCGATGGGCGACGTTTCAATAGCTATGCGGGCTACTTCAAACGTACCTTCGGCCACCGTATGCAGAAGGTGACCATCAACGCCGGATTCAGCTGTCCCAATCGCGATGGCACAATCTCGTGGGGCGGATGCACCTTTTGCGACAATGCGGCCTTCACACCCTCATACTGTCAGAGCACAAAGAGCATAACGCAGCAGATTGACGAGGGCATTGAGTTCCACCGTCGCCGTTATCGCTCGGCGCAGCACTATCTGGCCTACTTCCAATCGTTCTCCAACACCTATGCTCCGCTGGAGCGACTCGGGGAGTGTTACGACGAGGCACTTGCCCACCCCGAGGTGGCTGGTGTGGTGGTTGGCACGCGTCCCGACTGCATAGATGAGCAGAAGCTCGACTACTTTGCCGAGCTGGCCCAGCGAAAATATGTGATTCTGGAGTATGGCATAGAGTCGTGCTACGATGCGACCCTCAGCCATATCAACCGTGGCCACAACTTCGAGTGTGCCCGTCGAGCTGTGGAGATGACGGCCGAGCGAGGCATACACTGCGGAGCGCACTTTATACTGGGACTCCCGGGCGAGAGCGACCAGATGCTCATCGAGCAGACCGAGCTGATAAACTCGCTGCCCCTTACAACGGTAAAGTTCCATCAGCTGCAGCTATTCCGCTCAACGGCTATGGCCGCGGAGTACGATGCCCACCCCGAGCGATTCCGCTTCTGGAGCATAGAGGAGTACCTCGAATTGTTTGTGGAGATTCTGCGCAGGCTGAGGCCCGATATTGTGGTGGAGCGATTTGCTGGCGAGGCGCCACCCCGTTATCACCACACCAAAGGATGGGGGCTGGTGCGCAACGAGGAGCTGCTTGCAATGCTCGACAAACTGCTCGAAAGCCGCGATGTCTATCAAGGAGAGCTATACAGATAATCGCCTGAAACGGCAAAGCTGCGGGTGTTTATGCAAAAAATATGCAATATTATGCACATATGCAACTATGAGCGCACCGAGAGTGCGAAACAGAGGGGCAGAGAGTGTATTTCGTGCTTTTTTTGATATATTTGCAGCCGCAAAGCCAAGTAGCTTGCATTATTAAAAAGAAAAAGTAAAATTAATTACAAATTATAACTTAAACAGCCATTATGGGTATTAAACTAACACCGAATGCTCTGGGCCGAGGCCTCAAGGAGTATATCATTATGACGTTCGGTATGTTCTGCTACGCCTTCGGTTGGGTGGCGTGCATCATTCCGGCAGGAGGTATGGGTGGCGGTGCGACAGGTTTGTCGATGATCCTCAACCACTTCGTGCCAATGATCTCGATGGGTACATTTGTATTCATCATCAACGCTATCCTGCTTCTGTTCGGCGGTTTTATCGTGGGATGGAACTTTGGTATCAAGACCATCTTCTGCATCATTATGCTCTCTATCGCGATGGATGCCTGGACCTTTATCCTGCCAGAGAACTACCACGAACTGCTCGACTTCTACACCCAGAACATCGACTCGAGCAATATCCTGCTTGTGATTATGGGTGCTATCATCTCGGGTTCGGGTGTGGCAATCGGTTTTAGCCAGGGTGGCTCGACGGGAGGTACCGATATCGTTGCGATGATTATCAACAAGTACCGCACAATGAGCTATGGTAAGATTGTGATTATGACCGACTTCTTCATCATCGGCTGTTCGATTTTCATCTCTGATGACCTGGCATCGGGTATCGCTCGCGTGGTGTATGGTTACATAATGATTGCCGTTTATGGCTATACTGTCGACCTTATCCAGTCGGGAAACAAGCAGTCGAGCCAGATATTTATCATCAGCCCCAAATATGAGCAGATTGCCAACGCCATCAATCTCGAGGCGGGTCGCGGTGCTACACTGATCGACGGCAAGGGCTGGTACACTCAGAACGATTGCAAGATTATAATGGTAGTATGTCGCAAGCGTGATGCATCGATGATTCTGAAAATCGCACGCCGCATCGACGACAATGCCTTTATTACGATGGGTTCGGTAATGGGTGTGTATGGCCAGGGATTTGAGGCCTTGAGCAAGATATAATAGACCACTTCCAAAAAAAGAGGGGTTGTCCGATACATTTGTTGGACAACCCCTTTTTTATTGTTGAAGCTCGGCATCGGAGCTTGTGTTACACGAGGAAGGTGGAGTACCCAGCCTGAGTAGAGTTCGCAACGCAGACCCCAAACGGCCCGCACGTGTCAGCTGTTACTCTGGCAGCTGAGTGATAAATAACTCGCGGAAATAACTATCCATATACAACAGCTCTGCGTCGCCACAAATAACTTGGTCGAGAAAGAGTTGCTCTTCATCGTGCACTGATTCGAATGTGTGTAGAGTGTCAAAATCTTCCATAGGCAGTCTGTTTTATTTCGGAAACGCCTTATTGACCATTTTTATTGTGCAAAAAGCATTTTTTATCAAAAAAAATCTACTTTTCGGCTAAAATCGGCCCTGCCGGCCCCCTTGTAGCCCATAAAATGCAACATTCGGGCCAGGCAGAGCGATATAATCGATGATGTGATAGGCCTAGAAGCCAAGCTTAATCTCGGGGTGCTTCTCGCCTGGAGCCCACATATTGAGCACCTTGAACGAGATCTCACCCTTAGCGTTGGTCGAAACCGTACGCGATGTGAATGGGCGAATCTCCACAGGGTTGGCATCGCCAAACTGCATATAGAATGGGATAGATGAAGTGTTCTTCATAATCATACTGCGCTTGCCCTTAGCATCAACCGAGATGGTCTCAAACTTAACGCAAGCCACAAAGAAATCCTTCAACAACTGCTCCTCGCCGGCAATCTGCTCATAGGCATAGGCCAATGTGCGGCCTGCAAGCAAAGCCTCCTTAAGCGATGCAAGCGACTTGTCCTTCGCCAAGATGAAGGTCATATCGCGCATCTGGTCCTGAGAGGCGTACTCCATAGCTGTGGTGCTGTGGATGTCGGTATTGGCCGATACGAAGAGGCCCAGCTCGCTGGCACGTGTAACAACGCCAGGATAGAACTCCTGACCATTCATAATCTCCACGCCGTCGATGAGCTTCTCGGCATATACCTTCTTCTCAAACTCGTTCATATCGGTAGTTGTACGTGACCAGCCGGGGTGGTTGTGCATAATCACAGCACCCTGCTTGCGGGCGTTGCGGATAGCCTCGGCGGGATCCTCGTTCCAGATGGTGTTGACATCCTTCACAAAGAGGGCGTTGAAGTGGCCGACATTGACAGCATTGCGGGTAATCTCCGCTCCAGGGATGATGGTGAGGCCATACTTGGCAGCCTCCGATGTGGTAATCTTATTGGCAAGATTGAAATCAACCTTCGCATCTTTGTTGCCCGAAGCCTTGGCGTCGGGACCAACGTGGCCCTTGAGGAACTGCAACATCACACCCTCCCAGCGGCGATACTCGATATGCTCGGTGCAGGCCATCACGTCGAGACCATCCAGCCACGCCTCCTGAACACGATAATGGGGCGTAACGCTACCATCGGAGTAGATGGTGTGGGTGTGCAGGTCGGCCTTATAGACATTGTAGCCATTCACCTGAGGGATGATAATCTCCTGACGCAAAGGATTCTGACGCTTCACATGGCGAGCCATCTGAGGATTCTTCGCATCCTGATATTGGTACATTCCATAATCAACCTTCTGCTGTGCAGATACCGATACAGTGGCAACCAATGCCGCTGCAAATAGCAAAATTCGCTTCATATGTTTTAAGTTTTAAGTTAGTGCAAAAAAAAGTAGAGAACCCTTTTCTTCGAAAAGATCCTCTACAAATTTATGATAAAGTAGCCTAATTTCCAAGAATCCTCGCCACTTTATCCCTCATAAAACCAATCCTCGGCCTACTTCTGCTCCCATTCGATGGTGATATCGTCGATAGCGAAATATTTGGGACTGGTCATACCATAAGGGGTAGATGGTCCGCCAAGGATATTAAATCGCACCTTCACAACCTCGCCCAAGGCCGACAAATCCCACGCCGACCACTGCTCGGTGAGATTGCCCTTGCGAGCAAATACCTTCTCCACAACGCCTGTTTGGCGGCCACTCTTGTCGAAGCCCGTAGCATAGATTTTCACCACGTCATCATCGCCCAAAGGCTCGGCAAAGGAGTTGCCGTTGCGAGCCACATTCACAAAGTAGCTTGTTGAGGCCACATAGCAGCTCTTGATGGTGCGAGCCACGCCGTCGGCAAAGTGCAAAATAGGCTGACCCAACGGAGCCTCGGGAACGAGCGAGCCGACAGTGCCATAGGCCACCAGGAAGTTGTTCGAGCCGTTGTGTCCGCCGCCCTGTGTGGGGTTTTTGCTGGCAGGATTATAGAGATAGAGGTCGTACTCATAGCTGCCATAAGCAGTCGCATCGGCAGTGTTGTAAGACGATAGGGTGAAGCCCGCCGCATAGTAGGTATAACCGCTCTCGGTTGCATATTCTGGTTTAGACGAGAGCGTTGCGGGGTTGCCGGCAAAGGCGTAATCCTCGGTCATAATCTCTGCCGAGTAGCACTTGCCTGCAGTTGTGGCATTGAGTGCATTCCATGCTGCCCCCTCGAAATCAATCACCACACTGTTTACAGTTGGCTGAGCTGGCTCGTCGCTCTCCTTCGAGCAACCGATAGCAGCTACCATAGCCGCCACGATAAAAAGTCTAAAAAGGTTTTTCATATCTTTGAGTTTTTGGTTTTATCTTTCATCTCTTAACTTTCATCTCTCATCTTTCATCTCAGCGCACACTCCCTCCCCCTATGGGTACTCCCTCTACCTTAGAGGGAGAGTTTTTATATAGCTCCTCCTCTAAGTTAGAGGAGGTGTCACGAAGTGACGGAGGAGTGTGTCTATCTCTCATCTTTGAACTTCATTTATGTCTGCTATCTCTGTTGATATCTCACCCAGCGGGCCAGCCGTATGGTTGATGGCGCTCTGCACCTTCACAAAGTCGATGTAGGCCAGCGGCATAGGCTCGCCATCGTCGCGAACGGCATTGGCAATGTCGAAGCTGCAACTCTGCGCATCGGAAGCCAACGAATCCTCGCCCGCATTGTCGGCATAGCCCCACGCATAGGGGTTATTCTTGAAGTTGCCCGCCGCATCCTGCGAGGTGTTGGGGGCTATGAGCGAACCATAGAGGGTGAAGCTCTCTGATGGAATCCAGAGGGGGTAGTATGATGGCTGGGTGTGCTGCGACGTACGCTCAACACGGCCCTCAGAGCCTCGGTTATCACTCCACGCCACGCTCATCTGCTCGGCCACAGGACGGAAGTAGGTGACCGCATAGCGACGCTGGGAGGTGGCAGCATCATACTCCGAGCCACGCAACTCATACCACACATCGTCGGGCAGGCCGTTGCCGTTCACATCCTGCATAACCCACACGATAGCAGGCTCAGACGAACCTTCGTGGGTGTTGCCCTTGATTACAAAGTCGGCACCTTCGTCGTTGCTGATGCTGTGGTCGAAGCCCGCAACCAACGAGCCACCCCAGCCGCCAAGCGAGAGGTAGTCGCCCGCCTTCAGTCGCTTCTCGGCATAGGCAAGTGCCTGAGCGTGAGTCGTCACCGCATCAAAGCCCGACTTATCCTCGTTGATAAACTGTCCAGCGGCAGGGATATATTCGTAGAGCTTGTTCCATCGGGTGGTTGATGCATCGGTGGCGCTGCGGCGGAAAGTGCCCTCGGCCTGGCAACACTCCACCTCGACTGTGGCCGAAAGGGTGTAGCCATCCTCGTCACGCACTGTAACCTGCACATCGTGGCGACCTATATTTTCGGGCGTGAAGAGCAACACCTCGCTGCTCGACACCACCTCGCCCGCGATGCTCCACTCAAACGATGGTGAGCGGAAATTCTCGATGGTGGGCGCAAGTGCTATGCTCTGCCCGAGAGGGATATTTCGATAGGCCTTTGCACTGCCTGTCTGATATATTTCTGTTGATACCAGAGGCGCAGGAAAGCAGACACTACCGGTCAGGTGCTCCACCACACTCAGCGTGGTCGCAGCCTCGCACTCCCCATCCTCGTTGGTGGCCGTAAGGGTGAGATTGTGAGTGCCAACATTTTCAAATTCCACAAAAATGCTCTCGCCATCACCGCACTCCTTGCCGTCGATTTCCCAGCTATATTTGTCGGCCTTGCCGCCGCCTGTGTGAGCCACAATTTGGGTACGGACACCAGCCTCGACTTCATAGACTCCACCACGACCATACAACGCCACAACGGGGGGCGCAAGAGCAAGTACCTCAACACGATAGGTGGTCTGGTCGGTGCCGTTGGCTGTGGTGACAGTGAAATCGATGTAGAATGTGCCAACCTGCTCGGCCTTAAATGTATAGCTCGGAGCAGAGCCGACCTCCCTGCCCTCGATACTCCACTGATAGGTGGCATCGTCGGCATTGGCAATAACGGGCGCAAGTGTGACGCTGCGATTGAGCTTGGTCTCGAAGATAAGCTGCGACGAGGAGCTAATCTCGGGGCCCGGCTCGGCCAGAATCTCTATGTCGCGGTTACACGACACAAGAAGCATCATAAGAGAGAGTATTGCAGCAGAAAAGAGTCTTTTCATATTATTACCTTTTTATCATTTTTAGCTATTTTCACAAATCGCAGAGCAGACCACACAAGGCAATAAAAAATCCGCTCGGCCTCGGCCAAACGGGTAACAAAAAATCAAATCAGACAAACCGTAGCGGGACTTCAGCAACCCCACATCGCCAAAAAGAGATTCCGGCAAAAGCCTCCACACTTTTCAGCACTAATTTTTGTATGACTTACCCGTTACTCGCAGGCGCAATTCAAACACTTCAACGGCAGGTCTTCTGACTTGTTCATTGGCATTGCGCCTTCCCAACACCTTGCGGCATCAGTGGCATCGTGCAACACCCTCCATCAGCCTACAGGGCCGAGGGCAAAACTTACAGCAGCGAGCACTGTTTCGGATTCTCACCGAATTCCCTTTTGATTCCTTCCGTTAAGAGAGGAAACCGTTTGAGTGCAAATATAATAAGAAATTCACAAGACTACAAAAAAAGTTTTTGCTTTGTATCTTTTTTTCACACCAACTCACTCTTTAGTCGAAAAAACAAGTAAATAATAAATATTATTTATAACTTTGCACGATAATGCGCCTTGTGCGCATACGCGAGCGGGCATTATGCGTACGCATACGACCTTGCCCGAAGAGCACGTAAAGAGTAATTATGTTAGAGAAATTAGCAAAACAGACCGCCATATACGGTATCAGCACGATAGTGGTGCGATTCCTGAGCTACCTGCTCACGCCACTCTACACCTACAACTTCACCCAGGCGGAGTATGGTGTGGTGACCGACATCTATGCGCTGATACCATTCGCATTGGTGCTGCTCTCGATGGGTATGGAGTCGAGCTACTTCCGCTTTGCCGCTAAGGCCGAGGCTGAGGGTGGCGACGACAAGGAGCTTATCCGAGCAGGCAAGCGCAGAGTGTTTGCCACAACGTGGGGAGCAACGATAGTGGCGGCCGCGATATTCTTTGTGGTGGTGATGGCACTGCGTGGCGGTGTGGCCCGAGTGATGGGCCCAGCCTATGTTGCACACCCCGAGTACATAAGCCTTGTGGCGGCCATCATCTTGCTCGATGTGGCTACTATGATACCCTTCTCGCGACTGCGTGAGCAGGGCCGAGCGCTGAAGTTTGTGGCTCTGAAGGCACTCAACGTGCTGGCAAATGTGGGCCTTGCGATACTCTTTATGGCTGTTGGGTTGTTCGACAGCGACTTTGGTGTGGGGTGGGTCTTTGTGGCCAACCTTGCGGCAAGCATCATAACACTCATTGCCATTCTTCCCACTGCCGAACGTACGATGCCAACCATCGATCCGGCTCTGCTGAAGCGAATCTTTGCCTACTCGTTACCGCTGCTCATAGGCGGTGTGGCGGGTACTGCTGGCGAGTTTATCGACCGTCAGATGATTAAATACATCCTGCCCGAGGATGTGGCTATGGCCGAGCTGGGAGTATATGGAGCCATAACGAAGATTGCCGTTGTGATGACCCTCTTCACGCAGATGTATCGCTTTGCGGCCGAGCCATTCTTCCTCTCGAACTTCCGCAAGGAGGAGTTTGTGGAGTCGAACGCCGCCGCAATGAAATATTTTGTGATGGCCTCGATGGCTATCTTCCTCGGCATCGCTCTGCTGAGAGATTTCTTTGCGCTGATTGTGGGTCGTGACTTCCGCGAGGGGATTGATATGCTACCCATCATACTCGGCTCGAATGTGATGGCGGGCGTGTGGCTCAACCTCTCGTTCTGGTACAAGCGTGAGGAGCGCACCCGATTTGCAATGTATGTCACATTTGTGGGCCTGGCCGTTGCCGTTGTGGCGAGCCTGCTACTGGTGCCACGATGGGGCAACTACGGAGCTGCGTGGTCGCGCTTTGCGGCCGAGGCTGCGATGGTGGGCGTGAGCTACTACCTCAATCGTCGCTTCTTCCCGACGCCCTACGACATTGGTCGCATAGTGGGGTATGTTGCGTTGGCGCTGGCGTTGTATTTTGTGAGCGAATACACCGTTGGCAATGCCGAAAATTTGGTGCTTCGCTATGGGGTGAACATCTGCCTGCTGGCGGTTTATGGAGGTTATGCCATCTGGCGAGAAGGAGTTTTGAAGAGATTTCAAAATTAGGGTTTTGCAACCCTTTTATGATTGCCTTTGCGGCAAAGGGAAGAGTTCTTTAAATTAGAAAGAAAATAAAAAAACGCACCGATGAATTTTAGGACTCAGGGCGGGCGGTGAAATTTCCGTTAAGAAACAGAGACCTTTTGATAGCTTTCAAAAGTGCGAAGCATCTGTTTTAGGAAATTTCGGTGGCTGACCCCTAAAATTTATCATTGCGCCGCTTTTTGCTCCACTTTTTACGGCTAAAAAGTGGGATAAAACATAAAATACAAGAAAAAAAGATAGAACACTATGAAAGTAAAAATCGTAAATCAGTCGCGCTTTGCGCTGCCGGAGTATCAGACTCCGCTGTCGGCAGGTCTTGATATCCGTGCCAACATCGAAGAGAGCATCACACTCGCTCCGCTGGAGCGTACATTGGTACCAACAGGACTCTATGTGGAGCTCCCCGAGGGTTATGAGATGCAGATTCGCCCTCGCAGCGGCCTTGCGGCCAAGCACGGCATCACAGTATTGAACTCGCCTGGTACAATCGATGCCGACTATCGTGGCGAGATAAAGGTTATACTCGTAAACCTGAGCAACCAGCCCTTCACAATCGAGGCTGGCGAGCGCATAGCACAGATGGTTGTGGCACGCCACGAGCAGATTGAGTGGGAGAGTGTAGAGGAGCTCGGCACAACAGAGCGTGGTGCGGGCGGCTTCGGCTCGACTGGTAAGTAATTTTAGATTGATTGACAAGATATGAGATACTTGAAGATTTTTGCGGTGGCGGCACTCTTGCTCTCATCGTGCACCAAACCGGTACCATCACCCAAGCGTGTGGCACTCGATACAACAATGGGTAAAATCACTGTCGAGCTGAGCGACCTTACGCCCAAGCACCGCGACAATTTTGTGGCACTGGCCGAGGAGGGTTATTTCGACTCGCTTCTGTTCCACCGAGTGATTGAGAACTTTATGATTCAGGGTGGCGATCCTCGTACCCGCACCATCAGCGGCCGAGAGTTCGATGCCAACGGTCCCGAGACGGGTGACCCACGCTACTGGTCTGAGATTGATGCCGAGATTCTCTTCCCCACGCTCTACCACCAGCGAGGTGCACTGGCTGCAGCACGAGAGGGCGATATGGTCAATCCTCAGCGCCGTTCATCGAGCACACAGTTCTACATTGTGTGGGGTCGCATCTTCACCGATGAGCAGCTCGATGCCCAGCAGCAGCGCATCAGCCGTGCTACGCAGGGCAAGGTGACTCTGCCCGACCACATCCGCGAGGTCTATAAGACCATTGGCGGCACACCTCACCTCGATGGTCAGTACACCGTATTTGGCCACGTTGTAGAGGGCTTGGATATTGTGGAGAAGATTCAACGTACGCCCACCGACTCGCTCGATCGACCAGTGGAGGATGTGCGTATTATTAAAGCTACCGTTTTGGAATAAGACTTTACTCTATGCGTTTTGCAGATATCATAGGACAGCAACAGCTAAAGCGTCAGCTTGTGGAGAGCATCGAGCGAGGCCGCATCAGCCACGCACAGCTCTTCAGCGGTGCGGCAGGTGCAGGTACTCTGCCTCTGGCACTGGCTTACGCCCAATATCTCAATTGCCAGAACCGCCACGATGGCGACTCGTGTGGCGAGTGCCCTTCGTGCATCAAGATGCAGCAGCTGGCACACCCCGACCTGCACTTTGTCTTCCCCGTGAACAAGCAGGGTAAGAAGAGCGATGAGGTGGTGCTGAGTGGCAATTTTATGGATTTGTGGCGCGAGATAGTGAGCCAGACGGGAGGCTACTTCACTCGTCAGCAGTGGAACGATAGGCTCGATTTGGGCAAGACGCTGAAGGGTATGATATCGGCTCGCGAGGCCGACGAGATTATACGCCGACTATCGTTCAAGAGCTTCGAGTCGGAGTATAAGATAATGATTATATGGCAGCCCGAATCGATGAACGAGGCGGCAGCCAACAAGATACTTAAAATTTTGGAGGAGCCTTGGCAGAAGACCATCTTCCTGCTCATCACCGAGCGAGCCGACCTGCTGTTGCCAACCATCATATCGCGTACACAAGAGGTGGCTGTGCCACGTCTTATGGTGGAGGATTTGATTCCGCTGGCGGGGTGTGACGATAGATTGCAGGCGGCCAATATGGCACGCTTGGCGGCGGGCGATGTGATTGAGATGCGAAGAATAGCGGGCGGAGGCGAGGATGCCCTGCGTCACGACTGCTTCGATTTGTTCTGCCGACTGATGCGACTCTCGTATAACGACAAGCATCTGGAGTTGATGGATTGGGCCGACGAGGTGGCCACTCTGCCTCGCGAACAGCAACGAGCGTTGTTGATTCACTCGGCACGACTGCTCAGAGAGAGCTATATGCTCCACGCGGGCCTCGGCTCGATAAGTTATCTGTGGGGCGAGGAGGCCGACTTCTGCAACAAGTTTGCACCATTTATCGGCAACCAGAATGTGGAGTTTATCCTCGAGCAGATCGAGCTGGCGATGCGTCAGGTGAGCCAGAACGGTAACTCGCGAATAATCTTCACGCACTTTGCGCTGGCCGTAAGTAAAACCATCAACCGCCTCAAGTAGTATGAGCCAAAAGCAACCACACAGCCTGATTCTGCTTACGGGCTGCAACATCGAGCCCAAGCGAGAGCTTCTCATCCGTGCCGCCGAGCTGCTGCACCAGAGGGTGGGACGTGTGGTGGCACACAGCGACATCTACCTTACGGAGGCTTGGGGATTCTCCGCCGACGAGCTCTTTGCCAATATGGCGCTGGAGCTGCAAACTACACTGGAGCCACTCGAGGTGCTGGACCTCACGCAGGCCATCGAACAGGAGCTGGGGCGTGACAGGGTCAAAGAGCAGGAGCAGAAGGCCGCCTCGGGCGAGCGATACTGCTCGCGCACGATGGATATCGACCTTATGTTTTACGATGATGAGGTAATCCAGTGCGAGCGACTCACCGTGCCTCACCCTTTGATGCAGGAGCGCGAATTTGCACTGCGACCTATGGCCGAGATTGCACCTCATAGGGTGCACCCCACATTGGGCCGAAGCATAGGGCAGATGCTCGAAGATATTGAGAAGAACAACGATAAGACAAGATAGTTTTTGCGATTATGAATAGAAAAATCAACATACTGCACCTGATGGTAGCCGTAGTGGCACTCTGTTGCACAAGTTGCTACAAGAGCACTGTGGGATACACCATATTCAGCGTGGCGGTAAACATACAATCAACCGACAAGAGCGACTATACCAAAGCTCGCGACCTCTACACCTACGCCTACTATGCCGACTCTACCGATTGGCGCATAGCAAGCTATGAGGATGCCTGCCAGAAGGTGCTCACCAACAAACTCACGGGCGAGAAGCGTGAGGTTCCCGACGTATATGGCGAGATGAATCCCTCGAATGAGTATCAGCTCTCGATGGTTATCAATGAGCCGATGACTATGATGGTGATTGTTGACCCCGAAAACAAGGTCTATGCATATCGCAACTACGAGCTGCCAAAGAACTTGGAGCACGTCGATACCAAGCTCTACATAGCTGCGTGGAAGCCCTCGCACTCGTCGGGTGGTTGGCGCATAGTGAATGAGTTTTACCAGAAGAAGTAAGCAAAGAATCATTATAACAGAGAATGAACAGAGATTATAAGATATTTTCAGCTCGCTCGTTGCGTGCTGTGATGGCGGGCGTGGCGCTGCTCTTTTCGGGAGCATTTCTGAGCCGATGCGCCTCGATTGGTCAGCTCGATGGTGGCCCTTATGACACATTGCCACCCGTTGTGCTGGGCATCTATCCCCACAACTACTCGACCAACTTCAAGGATAAGCAGATACGCTTCGACTTCAACGAGTATGTGCAGGTGAAGGACCAGCAGAAGGAGCTCTTCACATCGCCAATGATGAAGAAGCCCACCATCACACTGCGTGGCAAGAGCCTGATTATGGATCTAAAGTCCGACACACTCAAGCCCAACACCACCTATGCCATTGAGTTTGGCTCGACAGTGGCCGACAACAACGAGGGCAATCCGCTGCACGGCCTGCGTTATGTATTCTCTACGGGCGAGAGCATCGATTCGATGATTATCTCGGGCTACACCGAGAATAGCGAGACTGCCGACTCGCTGGGCAAGACATTCATCTACTTCTTCGAGGCCGATTCGGTGGCCGAGCCAAAGGAGTGGGACTCTACGATGTTCAACTACGCCCCATCAAAGATTGCACGCTCGCAGAACAACGGTATCTTCATTGCTCAGAACCTGCGACCTGTGGATTACAGAGTCTATGCCTTCAACGACTCAAACGGCAACCAGATCTATGAGCCATCGGTGGATATGGTGGGATTTATCGACGGAGTTTACAATCCAACCTCAATGCCGCCGTTTGGTGTGTGGTACGACTCCATTCGTCGTTATCCATCGGCCGATCCGCAGCTCTACTTTAGAATGTTCAAGGACAAGAGCTTTGCTCGTCAGAGTATGCAGGATGCCGTGCGACCCGAGCAGCACAAGGTGCTCATCACCTTTGCAGCCGAGCACCCCATAATCAAGAGCATAGATCTGAAGGGTGTCCACCCCGACAGCATAATCTATGAGCCATCAGCAAAGGGCGACTCACTCACTTTGTGGCTTAATCTGCGTTCGGAGATGCTGCCCGACTCGCTCGAGGGAGAGATGATATATATGAAGCACGACTCGTTGCGTCAGCTCCAGCCCGACACAACCACCTTGCGCCTCAATTGGATGCGTACCGAGAGCAAGCAGGAGGAGCGTGAGCGCGAGAAGATGGAGAGGGCCCGTGCCAAGGCCGAAGCCGAGGGCGAGGAGTGGAAGGAGCCAGACAGACCTTCGCGCTTTGCGTTCAAGGATTTCAAGAGCAAGTATGAGGTGAATCCCGAAAAGCACTACCCCTTGAACTTCACAACACCGCTCACACAGCTCGACACAGCCCGTATAAAACTGCTTTCGTGGTCAGAGAAGGGCGATACCATAGTGGAGCCTGTCACCCTGGAGCGTGATTCTGTATCGTTGCGCAGATGGTACTTAAAGAGCGACTGGAACGTCAAGCGTCAATACAACCTGCAGCTGCCCAAGGGCGTGATGCGCGATATTGCGGGCGAGCTCAACGACTCTGTGGCGGCAAGCCTCACGGTGGCCGACATCGATAAGTTTGCCAAGATAAACCTCAATATCAAGGCTCGCAGCGAGGGTGCGCAATATGTGGTGCAGTTTGTCGATGGCGAGAACAATAAAAAGATTATCCACGAAGAGCGCAATCTGGGCGAGGGTAAGCACACCATCAACTACATCAGCGCCGGCGATATGCGTCTGCGTATCATCGAGGATTTGAACGGCAACGGCGAGTGGGACGGTGGTAATCTGGTGGAGCGTCGCCATAGCGAACGTGCGGAGTTCTATAAGAACGAGCGCGACGAGGAGATCTTCACCACCAAGACCGGTTGGGAGTTCGACATCACACTCGATATGAACCGAATCTTTGCCCCTGTGACAATGGAGCAGCTTATCGACATACTGGACAAACGCGAGGCGGTGCGTCTGGTGAAGGCCGAGGAGCAGCGTCGCGAGGCTGAGCGCAAGAAGCAGAGCGAGGGTCACGGCCACAACCACGGCGGTGGTATGATGGGTGGTGCCGGAGGCCTTGGCGGAATGATGGGCGGTGCCGGTGGTATGATGGGCGGCAGCGGCGGTATGCAGCAGATACGATAGGCACAAAATAGAAGCTAAAGAGTAAATATGAGATATATCACAAAGATTTTTACACTGGTCGCAGCGCTGCTTATGCTCGGCCAGAGTGCACAGGCACAACATACGGTCGGAGTATTTGGCGGTATGGCATCGGCAACGGCCCGATTCTTCCCCAAGCAGGAGATGAAGTCGGTTTGGGGGCTTGGCAACTTCGGAGCCTCGTGGCGTTACTACTCGCTACCACGTTTTGTGGGAGCGGTGGGTGCCGACCTCGAGCTGTTGCAGCGAGGTTTCTCGTATGGTTACACCTACAAAACTGTACTCGATGAGAAGGGCAACGAGCAACGCGAATATTCGTACTACACGCGTCAGCTCAACTCGCTGATGATGCCTCTGGTGTGGCAACCTCACTTCTATATGGTCAACAACCACGTGAGGGTATACCTCGAGGCGGCCCTCACATTCTCCTACAACTTTGGCGGAGATTACAGCTATAGCGACAAGGACGAGAGTGGTAAGTATGATTGGCGTATTGAGCGTGACAACCGTTGGAACTATGGTCTGGCGGGTGGTGGAGGTATAGCTCTGCTGCTGGGACGTTACGAGGTGGGATTTCGCGCACGCTACTATTACGGCTATGCCGACCTGCTGCGCAACCGCAACAAATATTACGACAACGCCACCGATGGAGCCGAGAATCCTTTCTCGTACACACCCCTCAAGTCGCCCATCGACAATTTGACGTTCAACATCACCCTGGCCTATCGTTTCAACCCCGATGGCTTCCTGGAGTGGACCTACAAACCCACCCATCGCCGAGGTGAGAAGCGAGAGTTTAAGTTCTCGAACGAGGGTGATATGGGCAATATGAGATAGCCCGCAAAACGATTATAGAAACAATAAAAAACTGATGATATGGAACAGGTACAGACAACACGACAGCAGAAGATTGCACGACAGATTCAGCGCGACATAGCCGAGATCCTGCAGAAGGAGAGCGGACTCACTCCACGTGGCATTATGACCACTGTGACCACAGTGAGGGTATCGCCCGATTTCGCCTATGCCAAGGTATACTTCAGCATCTTCCCATTTGAGCGCAACGCAGAGGTGATGGAGGCTTTGGAGAAGAACAACTGGTTTATCCGCCGCGAGCTTGGCAAGCGTATCCGCAACCAGCTCAAGATTGTGCCCGAGCTGCAGTTCTTCCTCGACGACTCGCTCGAGTATATCGAGAATATCGACTCGCTGCTGAAGGAGTAAAGGCACAGCCAATTCAAAATTAGGTCTTACGACCTTTTTGTGATTTTTCTTTGAGGCAAAAGAAATTAGGGAATATAAGGAATATAGGGAATTTAGGGAAAACTCTCACTAATCTCCTTAATTTCCCTAATCTCACTAATTTTGAATTTTGAATTTAGAATTTTTCATAGCTCGTCGATACCTCCACTCGCGTGGAGCGCACTCGGTGATTAACCACATAGCAAGGGTTAGCATCGTGGCAATGGCTGTGCCCGTTGCGGCGCTGATAGTGGTGGTGTCGGTGTTCAACGGCTTGGAGTGTATGGTAAGTTCGCTCTATCGTGCCATCGACCCCGACCTTACAATCAGACCATCTGCCGGTACAACGCTTCCAATAGAGCAGCTGCCCTCGTCGGCGATAGCTGAAACCGAAGGTGTTGAGGCCTTCTCGTTCACTTTGGAGCAGGGTGCTATGGTGGAGTATAACGGCAGACGAGCAATAGTGAAACTCAAGGGCGTTGACCACAACTACACTCACACCCTCCCCATCGCCGAACGTATTGCGGCCGGAGAGTTCAGCCTCGACGAGGGTGATATGGTGGTGGCGAGTGGTGTGATGAACGACCTGGGGCTCACGGTGAACAACCTCGGCAGCGAGGTGAGGTTGTTTGCCATAGACCGCACACGATTCTCGACCATACTGCCCATAAGCGGCTACTCGATGCAGCCGAAGCGGGTTGTGGGGGCCTATAACATCGACGAGGATAACTCCCACGCAGCCATCATATCGCTCGGCGAGGCACAACGATTGCTGCGTTATGATGGACGCATATCGCAGGTGGCCGTCAGGCTCAGCCCCGAGGCCAACCCTATGCGTGTGGCCGAGCAGTTGCAGCAGAGCCTGGGCGAGGGTGTGGAGGTGCTCACGCGCGAGCAGAGCAACTCACTCTATAGACTTATGGCGCTGGAGAAGTGGGGAGTCTTTGGCATTGCGGCATTGGTGCTGCTGATTGCCTCGCTCTCGATTGTGGGCACAATCGTGATGGCTATGATCGAGAAGAGAGAGGATATGCATACCCTGCGTACGATGGGTGCCAGCGACAAACTCATAGGCAAGATATTCATCAGCGAGGGCGTGCTGATGGCACTGCTGAGCGGTGTGTCGGGAGTGGCTGTGGGAGTGGGTCTCACGCTGCTGCAACAGCACCTGGGGCTGATTAGGCTCGACACCACCTCGCTATCGTTCGATGCCTATCCTGTTGAGCTGAGGTGGGGCGACGTGGCAGCTACGATTGCGGTGTATGTGGTCATAGCGCTGAGTGTGATAGTGGCTACCGTGAGGGCTATGCTTCGCAGGGACAAGGCCAACAAAGCATTGTAGAGGCCAGGCCCGAGAGTACAAAAACATAGAAAAAAGAGAGAAAAAGATTATATGAAGAGATTATTTACCATAACACTGCTTGTTGCGATGGCGCTGCTGAGCGGTTGCCGCCGTCACAAGATTATACCCGAGAGTGAGCTGGCTGCGATATTTCACGACGCTATGCTGGTCAACGCTTATGTGGGCTTGCAGGGAGTCGATATCGACTCGCTTAACATCTATGAGCCTATATTCGAGAAGCACGGTTATACGACCGACGATATACGCTACACCATCACCAACTTCTCGCGACGCAAGAATGCACGACTGGGCGATGTGGCGGAGTATATGATCAAGCAGTTTGAGCTGGAGTCGCAGGCGCTCAAGCGTGAGGTGTCGAAGCTCGACACCATAAACAATGTGGCCGAGCGACTGTTCCACTCTACGCTGCTGCGCGATACGGCGGTGGAGATTCGTGGCAAGGCCGACACTGCCAAGCTGCACTACATTGTGCCCATCAAGGGAGAGGGAGTCTACGACTTCTCGTTCAGCTGCTCGATTGATGAGCCCGACAAGGTGCGAGGTCGTCGCCTGACTATGTATAAGATGCGTCGTGACTCTTCGAAGGTGCTGCTCTACCAGAACCAGCTCTACATCGACCATAGAAACAACTCGACAAACCGCCAGAAGATTGAGGGTGACCGAGATAGTAGCTTTGTGGCCTTCTACATAGATTTCAACGACCGCAAGCGTGTGGATGAGCGCGACCGTAACAAGCCCGCCCACCTTACCATCCACGAGCTGAAGGTGGAGTTTCAGCCCCCAACCGAGGAGTGCATAAGGTTGCTCTTCAACGAGCAGACCAAGCTTCGCATATTCTCGGACACGATGCTAAGGGCCAACGAGCAGGCTGCTCAGCGGAGCAGGGAGGCCGCCCAAAAGTGATGCGTCGAATAGCAGCACACTGGCTTCTGAATGATGGGCAGGTGATCCCCTCGCCACTCATCTCGCTCGATAGCGATGGCAGAATTGTCGCCATCGAGGAGTGGGAGCGTCTCGACAATCTGGCCCACACCGAGTTTTACGCTGGTGCGCTGGTGGCCGGTTTTGTAAATGCTCGTTGCCGCATAGAGTTGCCGCTGCAGAGCCAACAGACCGAGAGGATTGTGCTGGCTGCCGAGCGTAAGATGCAGAGTGAGGGTGTGGTAGCTGTGGGCTATAACACCGAGGATAACCTGGCTGCGCAGATAGCAGATGACAGCAAATTTATCTGCCGCACATCGGCGAAGATTGCCGACGGGAGTTGTCTGCTTACGCCAAGCTCATTTGGTAATATTTCGGAGCTGGGTAAGCAAATGGAGCTGCTTCTGAGTCGAGGTGCAGAGATCTGCTTAGGCAGCGATTTGCTGGCTACGGGCGAAGGACCCTCGATGTTGGCCGAGATGAAACTACTGAGAGATGTGCCGCTGGCCGAGCTATGCAAGTGGGCCACCATAAACGGAGCCAAGGCGCTCGGCGTAGATGATGGGTTTGGGCGTGTGGAGGTTGGCCGAAAGTGCGGATTAGTGCTCCTGGAGGGCATCAGCCGCGACCCTGACGGGGTGCTAAAGCTCAGCGAGAGAACAACCGCGAAAAGATTGTGTTAAGAGAGAATAGGAATTAAAAAACATATACTATGGAACTGAAAAAGATTTTGGATAAGCGTCGCAGTACTCGTAAGTTCAGCGACCGCAAGGTGGAGAAGCAAAAGCTCGAAACCATCGTAAATATGACTTTGCAGGCACCTTCGTCACGCAACTCTCGCTCCACACGTCTGTGGGTGGTCGAGCAGCCTGAGCTGTTGCAGCACATAGCCGATATGCGCGACTACGGCTCTGCATTCGTCAAGAACGCCGCAGCGGCAATCCTGGTGATGGGCGATAAGACGGCTACCGACCTCTGGATTGACAACTGCGCCATCTCGGCCACAATCCTGCAGATGGCCATCGTCGATGAGGGATTGGCTTCGTGCTGGGTGCACGTCAACGACCGCCCAGTGCTTCGAGCTGAGCCCGAGGGCAAGAAGGCCGATGAGTTCCTGCGCGAGAAGTTGAATATCCCCGAGAACTACGGCATCTTGTGCGCCATAGCTTTTGGTTACTCAGACTTTGAGCCAGCCGCATTGCCAACATATGAGGGCGAGGAGCGCGTGAAGTGGTTGTAAAAGATTAAAGCAATTAAAAAAACCAAATAGAAATGGAGAACAAGATAGTAAACTATAGCCGCGAGGATAGCTACGATATGGAGCGTATCGAGAAGCTCGCCTACCACTATCGCGAGATACTCTCGCTGCTGGGCGAGGACCCTGCTCGCGAGGGACTTATCAAGACCCCCGAGCGAGTGGCAAAGGCTATGTCGTTCGTTACGAAGGGCTACTCGATAGACCCTGTGGAGATTATCAACTCGGCCATCTTCAACGAGGAGTATCAGCAGATGGTGCTGGTGAAGGATATCGAGATATTCTCGATGTGTGAGCACCATATGATGCCATTTGTGGGTAAGGCCCACGTTGCCTATATCCCCAATGGTCGCATCACAGGTCTCTCGAAGATTGCTCGTGTGGTGGAGTGTTATGCTCGTCGCCTTCAGGTGCAGGAGCGACTGACTGTGCAGATTCGTGACTGCATACAGAAGGCTCTCAACCCAATAGGTGTGGCCGTGGTAATCGAGGCCAGCCATATGTGTATGCAGATGCGCGGAGTGGAGAAGCTCGGCTCTGCCACCACAACATCGGCTTTTACGGGTGTGTTCCTCAAGGACACCCGCACCCGCGAAGAGTTCCTCACACTCATCAGCAACAAGTACAGATAGTAAACTTATAAAAAAGATAGTATAGATTATGAAAAGACTATTTTTTGCAGCGGCAATGATGGTTGCTGCGCTCTCACTTTCAGGCTGCTTCGCACCAAATAACCAGATCAAGGTCATATCATATAACATTCGCCTGAGTGGTTTGGGTCACGCGCGAGGTGCAGATGGCATTCACTATTGGGATAACCGTCGCCACGCGTCAATCAATATGATCAACGACGAGAAGCCAACCGTATTTGGTCTGCAGGAGGCTTGCTCAGATCAGATAGATTTTCTGGTGGAGAATCTGCCCGACTACGACCACATTGGCGTTGGTCGCGACGATGGTAAGCGCGCAGGTGAGTTTATGGCTATCTTCTACCGCAAAGATATGGTAGAGCTGCTCGATGGCGGCACATTCTGGCTCTCGGAGACACCCGAGAAGGTGTCGCAGGGTTGGGACGCAGCGTGCCGACGCACCTGCACCTGGACACGTATGCGTATGAAGGCTTCGGGCGATGAGTTTATCTACCTCAATACCCACCTCGACCATATGGGCAAAAAGGCTCAGGAGGAGAGTATCAAACTCATCATCGAGCGTGTGAAGCCATACTTCGAGGAGGATCTGCCTATCTTCATCACAGCCGATTT
This sequence comes from Alistipes sp., assembly GCA_045632085.1. Classification (GTDB taxonomy): domain Bacteria; phylum Bacteroidota; class Bacteroidia; order Bacteroidales; family Rikenellaceae; genus Alistipes. The sequence goes on from JAZQVY010000017.1 coordinate 99,734, forward strand.
CAACCTTACACCCGACAGCCCATTTATCGCTCCATTGCGTGAGGTGATGGACGACGCACGCGACGTGGCCGAGCAGACTGACCACCGTGGTACATTCAACGGCTGGAACACAGTGAAGGGTAATGTGATTATCGACCATATCTTTATGAAGAATGCCGAGGCCCACTCGTTCAGAGTGTTGTGCGACAAGAACTACGGCGCACCGCTGATTTCAGACCACTACCCAGTGGTGCTGGAGGCCAGCTTCTAAAAGATGAAAGATAAAAGATGAGAGATAAAAGATAAAAATTATGGAACAGAGAGTAAACGAAATACTCGCGCAGATTGTGCATCCCGAGACCGAGCGCAACATTGTTGAGGGCGGTATGGTGGAGTCGGTGACGGCTCGCGAGGATAAGATTGTGGTGGTGCTGCGATTCCAGAAGGCACGCGACCCATTTGCCAACCGCATTAAGGCTATTGCCGAGAAGATGCTCGCCGAGGCGTTCCCTGCGGCAGCAGATAATATACTTGTGGCTATCAAAGAGGCTGCACCTAAGGCTCCACAGCCTAAGCGTGAGAGCACAACTGTCAAAGTGGGCAAGATTATAGCTATCGCCTCGGGTAAGGGTGGTGTTGGTAAGTCAACCGTTACGGCCAACCTGGCGCTCACACTGCGTAATATGGGCTTCCGTGTGGGACTGCTTGATGCCGATATCTATGGCCCGTCACAACCCAAGATGTTTGGCTGTGAGGGTTACCTGCCCGAAGCTGTGCAGGAGGATGGTCAGGACTATATCATACCCGCACAGAGCCAGGATATCGAGTTGATGTCGATTGGATTCTTCATTCAGCCCAACGACGCTCTGATGTGGCGTGGCGCGATGGCGACAAGTGCGCTGAAGCAGCTTCTGCACCAGACTATGTGGGGTGGCTTGGACTTCCTTTTGATTGATATGCCTCCCGGAACGGGCGATATTCACCTCACTATTCTCTCGGAGATTAAGCTCAATGGCGCTGTGATTGTATCGACCCCTCAGCAGGTGGCTGTGGCCGATGTGGTGCGTGGTGTGGAGATGTTCCGCCACGAGCAGGTGAATGTGCCTGTGTTGGGTGTTGTGGAGAATATGGCGTGGTTCACACCAAAGGAGTTGCCCGACAACCGCTACTACATCTTCGGCAAGGGTGGTGCAAAGAGCTATGCCGAGCAGGCTGGTGTTGATTTCCTGGGCGAGATACCACTCATTCAGTCGATTATGGAGGGCGGCGAGACAGGCACGCCAAGCGTCGAGAACGACAAGGAGGTTGAAAAGTATTACCGCTCGATAGCCGAAAAGATTATCTGCAAGCTGTAAAAGCTGATATTCAACCAAAAGAAAAGTTGTGAGTAAAAAATCCTACTCACAACTTTTTTTGTGCTTATTAATAAAAAGCCGCCACGCCTTGCGGCGCAGCGGCTCTGCCCTTGCGGGCTATCGAAACTTAATACTTGGAATTATTTCAAACCAATCTTCTTCAAAATCTCCTTTGGTACTACGTTCTTGTTAACCATGATATCCATAGTCTTGTACTCTACGAAAGGACGTGAGAAGTAGTAGAATCCCTTGTATGGGCCCTTGTCACCCCAAGAGTTCTGCACCTTGAAGAATGGGTTGCCCTGCTGGTCAACAGCTGTACCTACGATAACCATACCGTGGTCGTCGGTGTTCTCATAGTTGTCGTAAGCCTGCTGGCGCATCTCCTGAGTGATAGTCTTCTCCTTCATTGGGCTGTCGAGGCTGTTGATCTTAGCCTGCTTCTCAGCTGCAGAGAGCTTACCCCACTTCTCAGCGTCAGAACCAACGAGGTTCTTCTCTACTGACTCTGGGATTACACCGATAGCCTTTGAACCTACGAAGCTCTTCTCGCTCACGTCAGTACCCCAAGCTACTGGGTGACCAGCCTCCAAAGCTGCGTCAACACACTGCATCATCTCCTCCATTGGGATGTTGTACATCTCGTGCCACATCCAGTTGTCGGGTACCTCCAAAGCGAATGTAGTGTAGAATGGGTAGTGAGTGTAAGAAGTGAACTCAATGTAGTCGTCCATATTGATTGGGAGTGACTCAGCGAATGACTTTGGAGTGTACTCCTTGCCCTTGTAAGTGAACTTCTCAGGACGCTTGCCGAAGTAAGCATCGAGGATACCGTTCAAACCCTCCTGCCAAGCAGTTGTAAGCTTGCCGTTCTTGTTCTCAACAACAGCCTCTACATATGCAAGCAGCACAGCGTCGATCTCACCAAACTCAGGAAGCTCAGTACCATAGTTGTAACCTGGGTAAGCCTCCAATGGCACTGCGCCATACTTCTTGATCATCTCTGTTACGTCGTGAGCTGCACCACCAACTGCGAAGTTCAAATTGCCGTGCAAACGAACATACTTTACAGCCTTGTCGAAGTATGCGTTACGTACGATCCACATCTGTGACAATGTAACCTGCTCGCCACCCTTAGCCAAGATCTCCTCCTCGAGGAATGAGAGTGTAGAGAAGCACCAGCAAGTACCACTGCGATACTGATTAGTGATAGGCACTGTCTTCAGCACCTTTGTATCAGTAAACTTATAGCCCTCCTGAGCCATAGCTGATACTGTGAGGCCAAACATAGCTGCGGCCAAAAGAATCATTTTCTTCATAATTACAATTAGTTTAAGGTATAATCTAAATTTTACTTTGTCTTCTTTGTTGCGCTCACAATCTTCTGGCAATCCTCATAGGTGAGCTGCTCAGGCTTGCGGTTACCAGGCAGGCGGTAGTTCTTGCCCTTGTAGGCAATGTAGGCGCCATAACGGCCATTCTTGATGAGCATATCCTTATCCTCGGCGAAGGTCTTCAGCGGTGCTGCCGCAGCGGCTACGCTGGCTCTGTGCTGCTCGATAAGCTCAACAGCGCGCTCATACTGAATGGTGTATGGGTCGTCGGTCTTTGCCAGCGATGCGAACGAGTTGCCGTAGCGAACGTAAGCGCCAAAGCGACCAATGCCCACCATCAAATCCTCGCCCTCGAATCGGCCCAGGTTGCGTGGTAGAGCAAAGAGCTCCAAAGCCTCCTCCAGTGTGATTGACTCAATGAGCTGACCCTTTTTGAGTGATGCGAAGCGAGCCTTGCCGCCCTCCTCGGCCTCAATCTCCACCATAGGGCCGTAGCGACCGATGCGGGCCTTCACAGCGTGACCCGACTCGGGGTCTATGCCTAGCACCCTCACCTGATTGTTCTTGTCGGTCTGGGTCTCTATTGCCTGGTTTACCAGGTTGTGGAATGGCGAGTAGAAGCCTGTAATCATCTCGTTCCAGGTGATGCTACCCTCAGCGATGCGGTCGAACTCCTTCTCCACGTTTGCGGTGAAGTTGTAGTCCATAATCTGCTCAAACTGTGACTCCAGGTAGTCGTTCACCACCATACCGATATCGGTTGGTGCCAAACGGTTCTTCTCCTTACCGTAGTTCTCCGAGAGCTGCTTCTCGCTGATTTTGCCCGATGCAGAGAGTGTCATAGCCAGGTAGCTGCGCTTCTGAGCCTCCTTGTTCTGCTTCACCACATAACCGCGGTTGATGATGGTACTGATTGTAGGAGCATATGTTGAAGGACGACCGATGCCGAGCTCCTCCATACGCTTCACTAACGATGCCTCGTTGTAACGGGCTGGCGCAACAGTGAAACGCTCGGTGGCTACCACCTGCGACGCCTTAACCTTCTCGCCAACCTGCATCTTTGGCAGGATTGCCTCGCTGCTCTCTGTTGGCTCGTCGTCGGTAGACTCAGAGTAGAGACGCAGGAATCCGTCGAAACGTACCACCTCACCAGTAGCTACAAACTGCCAAGATGTGCCGTCGATATCGATGGCGATAGTTGTACGGTCGAGGTCGGCTGCAACCATCTGCGAAGCCACGGTGCGCTTCCAGATAAGCTCATAGAGCTTCTTCTCGGCTGGTGTACCCTCGATTTGTGAGTTGTTGATATATGAAGGGCGAATGGCCTCGTGAGCCTCCTGTGCGCCCTTGGTCTTTGTCTTATAGTTGTGAGCTGCCGAATACTCCTTACCGAAGTGGTTCTCAATCTCCTGCTTACACTGAGCTATAGCCTGAGCCGAGAGGTTCACCGAGTCGGTACGCATATAGGTGATAAGACCCTGCTCGTAGAGTCGTTGTGCCACCGACATTGTCTGTGCCACCGACATACCCAACTTGCGGCCAGCCTCCTGCTGCAATGTAGAGGTTGTAAATGGTGCTGCGGGGTAGCGCTTTGTGGGCTTCTCCTCGGCCTTAACTACGCTGAATGATGCATTGATGCAGCTTGCCAAGAACTCCTTAGCCTGCTCCTTAGTCTCGAAGCGGTGCGAGAGCTCGGCCTTGAAGAGCGTCTGGTTCTCATCACCCTCGGGGTAGAAGTGGGCTACCACACGGAAATATGGGGTAGAGTTAAACGAGATAATCTCGCGCTCACGCTCCACGATTAGGCGCACAGCCACACTCTGCACACGACCTGCCGAGAGCGATGGCTTCACCTTCTTCCAGAGCACTGGCGAGAGCTCGAAACCTACTATACGGTCCAACACGCGACGAGCCTGCTGTGCATTCACAAGGTTTAGGTCGATGGTGCGTGGATTCTCTATAGCGTTGAGTATGGCGCTCTTGGTAATCTCGTGAAATACAATGCGCTTAGTCTTGTCGACTGGTAACTGCAACACCTCAGCCAGGTGCCAAGCGATAGCCTCTCCCTCGCGGTCCTCATCGGATGCGAGCCATACTGTGCTAACCTTGTTGGCCAAATTTGAGAGCTCCTCTACAACCTTTTTCTTGTCGCCGAGAATTTCGTAGTAGGGTGAAAATTCTGCATCGATATTTATTCCGAGTCCTTTTTTCGAGAGGTCGCGTATGTGACCGAAGCTCGATTTTACGATATAATCCTTGCCCAAGAACTTCTCGATAGTCTTGGCCTTAGCGGGGGACTCTACAATAACTAAATTTTCCTGCATCTTATTTCTTCTTCTAAATACGACAAAAACCTAAGTAATAGAACTTAGGTTTGTCGCGTATCTAATTGCTATTTTATCAGTGTGTATGTCAGCTTGATATCTATACTTGCTGGATTTAGCTCGCTGTTGGCTCCCTGGATTACCGAGCGATTGAACGAGTAGTTGTCCAGTGCATCGGGGCCGATGTATATTGTTCGCGGCAGCGTGAGCTTGCTGAAGTCGAGCGTGCCGTCGGCTGCGGGCTCCAGTGCCAATACTTGGTTCATCAACTCCTGGAAGTGCGATGTAACGTTCATCTGGTAGCAGGCCAAGCTTCGGTTCATATATCCGTTGTAGGCCAACACACCTCCCGACTGCTCGTTGATATACATATAATCGGCAACAGGGGTTAAGCTCTTATAATTTAGGTACATACCCAAACGTGGCAGCGACTTATTCATCATTTCGCCCATAACCACAGGGTTCATCACCATATAGTCGTAATCAGCACCGTCCATATAGATGCTAATCTCTGCCTGGTTGATAGCTGCCGACGAGTACTCATCGTCGCCTGTTGTGTTGATGTCGCGCAACGAGTAGAGGAACTCGTCAGTCAGACGCAACTCGGTAATCACGCCTCCGCACGCGTCTATGTAACCCAACTTCACCTCAGCTCGGTTTACGTCGCTCTCATTCATTGGCAGATCTACAAACTCAGTCTGGCTGTAGTCATACTCCACTCTCTGAGCACGAACGTTACCATAGCCCACTGCATAAGTGTCGGCAAAGTAGTAAGTCATATCGACAGAGTCCATAACAATGTCGGCATCGGCGCCTGGGTTACGTGTACGAGCGTGCACGCTGAAGCCAGTGTTCTCAGGCACAAACGAGAATGCCGAGCCAGTACCCTCTACCACCTGCTCGCGGTCAGCCTCGATATAGAGGCCAGTAAAGTTGCGAATGAAGGCAGAGTCCGAGAGATAGTGCTCGAGGTTGCTGGTAGCCATACCATCCTCATCGAGCTTCTCCATACAGAGCAACTTCTTGATGAATGCACGTGTGTGCTCGGTCTCCTGCATACGCAGAGCCTCAGATGTTGTATATATACCCTTCGATGGGTTAGGGAACTCAAATGTGTAGATAGGCTTTGAATCAGCATTCAAATGGCCCTCCTTCACAGGGTCATACGAGATATAGAAAGTACTATCCTTAGTGTTCTCATCCACGATGTCGTCCACCAAAGCATACACGTTGTAGCGGATAGGCTTTGTTGTGTCGCCCGAGAATGTATCGACCTTGAAGCGGAACATAGCCGAGTCGTAGATAGGACGATAGCCGAAACCGATAGTATCGTTGATACCGCTCATAAAGAGATACTGGCTCGAGAAGCCAAAGCGACGCTCTCCGAAGCGCTCATCATTCTGTACACCAAGGTAGAACTGACCCAAGCCGTTCGACTTCACCGAGTCGGTCATATAGAGACGAGTCTCGAAAATCTTGCAAGGTCTATCCTCTTTGTTGGCCTCCTTCAATACACCATTGCGGTAGATACGGTGGCGCACAATCATATGCTGATTGCCCGGAACAAGCTCATCACCCAATGAGTAGTCGGCTGTTGTTGTACAACTTGTCAGCGTGGCAAAGAGTGATGCAACCACCACCAAGCAGCTGACAATAAGAGAGTATATCTTCTTATAATTTTTCATAGAAATTGTTGTAATTATCGAAATAGTCCTCGGCATCGCGGCTCTGGTATTCGAGCATAGGCTTGCCACTCTGGCGTGCATACTCCACCAGCGAAGCATCGGCCTTCTCAGAGGCTACGACTACACCGTCGGCATAATCAATAACGAAGCGATAGAGATTTTCGTATGAAGCAGATGATAAATTGCAAAGATTTTCATCTTTTACACCCTCACTTGCTATCTTCTGGTCGAACTCGCTGCTCAAATTCTGCTCGAAACGATCGTCGCAAAGCGTAACGACCACCTTCACATCGCGGAAGACAGGGTCGTCGTTGAAAACCTTCTTCAGATAGATTGGGGTGATGGCCGACATCCAGCCCATGCAGTGTACCACTGTAGGCGCCCAGTTGAGCTTGCGCACAGTCTCCAGCACACCACGAGCAAAGAATATTGCGCGCTCGTCGTTGTCGGCAAACTCCTTGCCCTCGTCGTCGGTCAAGATAGCCTTGCGAGAGAAGTAGTCGTCGTTGTCGATAAAATATATCTGGATTCGTGCCGATGGAATCGAGGCAACCTTGATAATAAGCTGATGGTCGTTGTCGTCGATGATAAGATTCATTCCCGACAAACGGATTACTTCGTGCAACTGATTGCGACGCTCGTTTATGCAGCCATAGCGCGGCATAAAGGTACGAATCTCGTTACCCCTCTCCTGCATAGCCTGCGCGAGGTGGCGACTGAGACTCGAAAGCTCGCTCTCCGGCAAGTAAGGCATTATCTCCTGACAAACGTAGAGTATCTTGCGTGAAGCCATTGTTTTTAGGTTTTACAAAGTGCAAAGATAATAAAAAAAACTATAAAATCAGCATCGCGTCGCCATAAGTACCAAAACGGTATCCCTCCTTAGTTGCAACCTCGTATGCGTTCATCACACACTCGTAGCCACCAAATGCGGCCACCATCATCAACTGTGTTGAGTAGGGGAGGTGGAAATTCGATACCATAGCATTGGCAACCGAGAAGTCGTATGGGCAGAAGATGAACTTGTTGGTCCAGCCCTCCATAGGCTTAATCATACCGCCAGTAGATACGGCTGTCTCGATGGTACGCATAACAGTTGTACCGATGGCAACCACCTTGTGGCCGTCGCGCTTTGCTGAGTTTACCTTCTCGGCGGCCTCGCCCGATACGATGAACTGCTCAGAGTCCATCTTGTGCTTTGAGAGATCCTCCACATCTACTGTGCGGAAGTTACCCAAGCCGGCGTGCAGAGTGATGAAAGCTGAGTCGATGCCCTTGATCTCCATACGCTTGAGCAGGTGCTTCGAGAAGTGCATACCTGCTGTTGGAGCTGCCACAGCACCCTCGTGCTTGGCATAGATTGTCTGATAACGCTCTGCGTCCAGATCCTCCACCTTCTCGCGTACCCAGCGTGGAAGTGGAGTCTCACCCAACTTATAGAGGGCCTCTTTGAACTCCTCGTAAGAGCCATCGAAGAGGAAGCGGAGTGTACGTCCGCGTGATGTGGTGTTGTCGATAACCTCGGCACCCATCATATCGTCGTCGCCGAAATATAACTTGTTGCCGATGCGGATTTTACGCGCTGGGTCAACCAGCACGTCCCATAATCTAAGCTCGCTGTTAAGCTCGCGCAACAAGAAAATCTCTATCTCTGCGCCGGTCTTCTCCTTGTTGCCGTAGAGGCGTGCGGGGAATACCTTAGTGTCGTTAAAGAGGAAGAGATCTTTTTCGTCGAAATATTCGATTATCTCCTTGAAAATTCTGTGTTCGATAGTGCCTGTTGCTCGGTTTACCACCATCAAACGCGACTCGTCGCGGTTGTCGGTAGGGTACTGAGCCAACATCTCGGCCTTAAAGTCGTATCCGTACTGAGATAGCTTCATAACTCTATTTTCTTATAACATCAAGTGTGAAAGACACAAATATCAATAAGTTATACGATATTTCCTCTATTTTGTTTCACACTCGGCCAACTTTTCCATAAAAAAGTTCAAATCGTAGCCATTTTCCGCTGTAAATCCACCACTTCGGGTTCTGCGAAGCGAGCGCAAATAGGCTCCACTGCCCACCGCTTCGCCAATCTCGCCAGCCAATGAACGAATATAGGTACCCTTGCTGCAACGCACGCGAATCTTCAGGATGGGCATCTCCAGCGAGAGAATCTCCATCTCGTAGATGTTGATTAGCGCCTTGCGCAGCTCCACCTGCTCGCCCGCACGGGCAAACTCGTAGGCACGCACACCCTCCACCTTCTTTGCCGAGTAGATGGGCGGTGCCTGCAAACGCTCGCCCGAAAGGTCGCGGAGCGCCTGCTCGATCATCTCGCGTGTGATATGCTCAGTGGGGTAACGTTGGTCGATAGGGTGCTCCATATCGAAGCTGGGCGTTGTGGCTCCAAGCTCCAACTCGGCCACATACTCCTTCTCCTCGGCCTGCAGTGCATCGACCATTTTTGTAGCCTTGCCGATGCAGACCAACAGCACTCCCGTAGCCAGAGGGTCGAGTGTGCCGGCGTGACCAACCTTGATTTTCTTGTATCCGAGCTTGTTGCTCAGGGCATATTTTATCTTGCGCACCACATCGGTCGATGTCCATTCGAGGGGTTTGTCGATTACGGCAATATATCCCTCGCGGAAGTCGATGCCCGTAAGTGCTTGTTCGTTCGCCATTTCCTGGAATCTAATTTGATACTATATTATTATATATTACAAAAGGTTGCAGGCAATCGATACCACACCTGCTGCTGCGCAGTAGATTGCAAACCAGATAAGCTTGCCGCGATTTACGATGCCAATCATAAACTTGCAAGCCAGGCAGCCCACCACGAATGATGAGATGAAACCACACACCAAAGGCAGTGTGCCGATTGTACCGAATACCAATTCTCCCTTTACCACATTCAGGAACATCTCACCCAAGATTGGCACCAACACCATCAGGAACGAGAACTGAGCCACAGCGCTCTTGTTGTTGCCCAAAATGATACCTGTGGCGATAGTCGAACCCGAGCGAGAAAGACCAGGCATAGCAGCCACAGCCTGCGCCAAGCCGATGATGAAGGCGTCGCGATATGAGATCTGCTCCTTCTGGCGAGGACGTGCATAGTATGCAAACGAGAGCAGTGCAGCAGTCAGCAGCAACATACAACCCACGATTGTGAGGATATATGGTGACTCGAGCATTGCGTTGAGATAGTCCTTAAATGCGAAACCGACGATGCCGATAGGAATCATCGAGAGAATAATCTTCAGGATGTAGGCCTGCTCCTCGTTGAATTTGCGAGAGAAAAGTCCCATAATTAGTCGCTTCACCTCGGGCCAGAGGATGAAGATTGTACTAAGCACTGTTGCGGCGTGGAGTGTTACGTCGAATACGAGGTTCTCCTCAATCTCAACACCGAGGAGAGCCTTTGCTATCTGCAAGTGGCCACTGCTTGATACGGGCAAAAATTCGGTAAGACCCTGCACCGCACCGAGGATAATTGATTCTATAACTGTCATATGTTCGGGTTATTTTATTTCTACTTCTATTTAGTTGTTGATTAGAAACGCTTCAGCAGTGCGTAAATCTCGAAGGCAAAACCACCCACGATAAGTATAGGGGCGAGGGTGATGCGTCGCCACGAGAACATCTCGTAGTTGAACTGAGTGGGGTCGTCGCTGCCACCGCCACACATCAATATCATACCCAAGATGATTACCACCAAACCTACACCCAGCAGCACGTAGTTACGCATCGAGAGAGGCATCTCGGCATCGTTCTTGTCGCTCAGCGCAGCAAAGCGCTCTCGCAATTTCTGAATAAACTGTTTCATATTATTGTCTGTTTTAATTATCGTTAGTAAAGGAAAATCTTGTTCGACTTCATATTCACAAATTTGTTGACGGCAATCATTGTGAAGATGAGCGAGATGAGCAATCCGCTGAGAATCATTGCTCCAACGGTGATGCCAATCTTGATAAGCTCCGAGAGCGACACAATCTCAGGCATAGCACCGCTCAGGCCTGCCAAAGCACCTCCGAACAACAGGCTTGCCAGCAAACCAGCCCATATGCCCTGCTTGGCCGCGGTGGCCAGGAATGGACGCATTATGTAACCCTTCGTAGCACCAACCAGCTTCAGTGTGTTGATAAGGTAGCGGCGTGAGAAAATCGCCAGACGAATGGTGTTGTTGAGCAGAATGAGCGAGATTACAAATAGGGCTCCACCAAAGGCGATGAGCAGAATTGTAATTTTGTTGATGGTCGAGTGCAGACGCTCGATGGTGGCGGCGGGGTAGGCCACATAGACCACTCCACTAATGGCCGAAATATTGTCCACAAGGGCGTCCATCTTAGCTCTGTCGCCCGACTCAACGGCCACCTCAAAGCTGTTGCGCAGCGGGTTCTCCGAGAGAATCTCCTCAATCTCGGCTGCAAACATACGGCGGAATTCTGCATCCTCGATTTTGGTATTTTTATCTACATACTCCACCTTGCGCACTCCCTCCATCTTGCTGAGTGAAGCCTCGATTTCGGCCTTCTGCTCCTCGCTAAGCGAGTTGTCCAATTCGGCCGAGAGGGTGATGTTCTCGCGCAGCGAAAAGGCTGTGCCGATGGCGGCGGTGAGCATATAACCCACCGAACCTAAAAGGAAGAGTACCAACGAAATACTTACTGTCGATACTATGTATGAACGCAATACCTTGCGCTTAATTCTCTTGTCGTTTTTCATCTTTACGTCGTCTAAAGTAGATGATTATTGTTGCGGCAAATGCGGCAAGTACAACTACCGAAAATGCCATTGTGATTCCATCAATCAAAGCCCACTTTGGAGCACGATAGCTCCACTCTATGGTGTGCTCTCCAGCGGGCACCTCCACAGCTCGCAAGATGTAGTCGGCACGCAAAGGCTTGGCCTGCTGACCGTCAATCTTCACTGTCCAGCCCTCGCGGGTGAAAATCTCCGAGAAGACCACAAGGCTCTTACCCTCCGACTGGCTCTCATAACGCAGATAGTTGGGGCGATACTCCACAAGCTCCACCTCAGCATCCGAGAGGTTGAAATTCTCGGGCAGGAACTCCTCGCTGATAGCCGCCTCGCGTTTGGTGTCGATGCGACCCACAAGGTCAATCTCCTGGTGTGCCGACGAGACACGAATCACCTCCTTCACGCTCCACGCAGCACCGTTGGCTGTCTGGCGTGGGATAACCACCTGCTGACCATTCTCCTCCGAGATTATGTAACGCACGTTGAGCATATCCATCACACCCTCGTCGAGCTTCGAGAGGTAGCGGTCGATAATATCCTGATAGCGCGATAGCTTGGCTCCGTGATAGCCTCCCACCGAGCGGTGGAAGTAGCTTGTTGTGGCGTCATTAAATGGCGATACTGTAAGGTTGAATACCCTGTAACCCAGCGACTTGTCGGCCATAATCTGCTTGTCGGCCGCCGTTGGCAAAATCTTAGCAGAACGCTCCTCCACAAAGTTCTTGTAACCGAGGTAGCGGGTATCGACATTCACCAAATCAAGCCCCACAACAGCAGCAAGCACCACACACAACACCACCGAATTTTTAATCAATTTGCGCTGGGTGTAGAGCCATAAAGTACCCAATGTGAGCAGCACGAAGAGCAACGAGCGCCAAGCGTCGGCAGTCATCGCTGCGGCACGCTCGTCGGCAATAGCCGAAGCTGTGCCCCACGCCATCTGCTCGTGGAGTCCCTTCTGTATATAGTCGGTTGCACCCTGCTGCTGCAACATACGCTGGAACTGACCGGTGAGCATCTCGCCACTCTCCTCCATTCCGAAGTTGCCCAACGCACGACCACCCAAAATCATAACCAGCAATACTGCCACCGTTGCACCTCCGCCATAGATGATGGCACGACGCACCTTTTCGGGGCTTGTCTTTTCCGAGATAACAAGCGCCACGCACATAGCCGCCAGCAGAGGTACGCTCCACTGCATTACCACCTGCGACATCGAGAGTGTGCGGAATTTATTGTAGCCTGGAAGGTAGTCAAATAGTAGCTCGGTGAACCACATCAGATTGTTGCCCCACGACATCAACAGAGTGATAACCGTTGCGGCTAACAACCACCAGCGCTGGCGGTTGGGCAGCAGAATCAAGCCCATGATAGCCAATACAATAGCCGCAGCACCCAGATAGGTTGGACCTGCTGTATAGGGCTGGTCGCCACGATAGCGTGAGATGTATTGCGCCATATCCTGCAAGCCGTATTGACTCAGCGACTGAGCCACCTCTCCGTCCTTGGCAAAGGTGTCGCTCGAGGCTCCTCCCATAAAGTTTGGAACAAGCATATTGAAGCTCTCGGCCTTGCCGTAGCTCCACGCCGTAGCATACTCCAAATCGAGTCCCTCTGAGCCGCTCTTTGCATCGCTGCTCACAAGCTCCGAACCACCACGAGTGGTCTCTGCACTATGCTTCATCGTGTACCATAGCGGCGAGAGGTTCGAGCCAATGGCCAGCACTCCTGCCAGGATAAGCAGCGCTGTGCGCTTGCCGAAGTTGCCCATTCGCTTCTCGCGGAAGGCGTAAATGCCTTCGCTGATCCACAAAGCTGCCATAGCTATGGCGAAATAGTAGGTTATCTGGGGGTGATTGGCACCAATCTCAAGCGATGTGAAGAGTGCCGTCAGGGCAGCTCCTGCCCACATATTGCGACGCAGGGTGCAGTAGGTGGCACCCATCATCAGCGGAGCGTATACCAGGGCCCACATCTTTGTGATGTGACCTGCTCCGATAATCAGCAGGAAGTAGGTCGAGAAACCATAAGCCAGAGCAGCCACAAGTCCCACCCAGGGGCTGAGTCCGAAGAGCAATGAAGCCAGCCACATCGCCAGCATCGCAAAGAAGAGCAGCGACGTAGGCATATCAATCAGCGTTACACACTTGCCGATTGTGCCCTTCACAGCCTGACCCGGATATTTCACGTTGATAAGATAGGCCGGCATGCCGCCAAACATATTTCCCGTCCACTGGGCATCTTCTCCCGTAGCCTCACGGTTGTCGAGGATATCTTTGCACATTCCCTCATACTGCTGCACATCGTGTTGTGAGAGCACTTTGCCGCTATATTGCGGAGCAAAATAGAGTGCCGAAAGAACGAAAAACAGAGCCACCGAGCCTAGCCCAATGAGCGTATTGCGGATAGTTTTTGAACCTAAAGTCATCGTTTAATCGTTAGTTAATGCGTCAAAGTTACGAAAAACATTCTTTTTTCGGTGAGTAATTGCGAAAATTTACTATATTTGCAATGTTAACGCCCGTATGTAAAGACAAAACTATGGTTAATCTTGACTCAATACGCACCCCTATCAATGCCGACCTCGAAGCTTTCGAGGAGTTTCTGCGTGGGCAATTTTCGTCGGATGGCAAGTTGATGTCGGATATGCTCACCCACGTTTTGTCGGCACGAGGCAAGAGCGTTCGCCCTATTTTGGTGATGCTCGCTTCGGCTCTCACTTCGTCGACAAATAACCGTCAGTGGGTTGAGGGCGAGCGTAACTGCACCAAGCGCACCTATCTGGCCGCTATGATGGTGGAGATGCTCCACACCGCTTCACTAATCCACGACGATGTTATCGATAATGCAGATACGCGCAGAGGAAAACCCTCGGCCAATGCCTTGTGGCAGTCGCGCAATGCCGTGATTTTGGGCGACTATCTGCTGGCCCGCACTATGAGTGCAGGTATGGAGAGTGCGCAGTACGACTTGGTGTCTCACATCATCGGCTCGGTAGCCACACTCTGCGAGGGTGAGGTGTTGCAGAGCCAGCACGCCGCCGATAAAGATACCACTCGCCAAGACTACCTCGAGATCATCTACAAAAAGACAGCCAGCCTTATCAGCATCAGTGCTTCGGCAGGTGCGGTGTCGGTGATGGCATCGCGTGAGGATGTCGAGCGTATGCGTCGCTTCGGCAAGTTTTTGGGCATGGCGTTCCAGATTCAGGACGATATACTCGACTATTCGCGTTCTTCAAAGACCGGCAAGCCTTCGAACAACGATTTGCGTGAGGGTAAAATCACCCTGCCGCTTATCGAGGTGCTTGAGCAGTGTACGTCGGATGAGCGCAAGCGATTGCTCGATAAACTCTCGGAGTGTGCCCACGATGAGGCTGCTGTGGATTATATGCAGGGGGTTGTGGAGGCAACAGGAGGTTTGGCCGTTGCGGCTCGTACTATGAACGAGTATATAGCCAAGGCGACAGCTATCCTTTCGCACTATGCCGATTCGCCCTACCGTGCGGCGTTGGTCAATCTGTGTGCTTATGTGGCCCAGCGTGATATGTAGCCAGCCTGTAACCCAAACGAAAATTGATAACAAACAATTTATAACCAATTATTAATCTTAAAAAAAATCATTTATGGCAAACAATCAGAAAAGCAATGTTTTTGCAATTGGTGTGATGTTCTTGCTATTCTTTATGATTGCATTCGTAACCAACTTCGCTGGTTCAATGGGTGTTATCGTTAAGGGTCAGTTCGGTGCATCAAACGCGATGGCTCAGTTGGGTACATTGGCCAACTTCATCGCTTACGCATTTATGGGTATCCCAGCAGGTCATATCCTCAAGCGTAAGGGTTACAAGTTCACCTCTTTGGCTGCTGTTACAGTAGGTTTCGTAGGTGTAGGTATCCAGTTCCTTTCAGGTTACGTTGAGTCATTCGGCGTATACGTGTTGGGTGCATTCATCGCTGGTCTTTCAATGACTATGCTTAACATCGTTGTTAACCCTATGCTTAACACATTGGGTGGTGGCGGTAACAAGGGTAACCAGCTCATCCAGCTCGGTGGTTCTTTGAACTCTGTAGGTGGTACTATCGCTCCTATCTTGTTGGGTTACCTTATCGGTGGTGCTATCACTGAGAACACTCAGGTAGGTGATGCTGCTCCTGCAATGATCGCTGCTATGGCAATCTTCGCTTTGGCATTCGTTATCATCGCTTTGTCTGCAATTCCTGAGCCTCATATGGAGACAGCTGAGGAGAAGGCAGCTCGTTTGAGCGGTACAGCGAAGAAGGATCCTCACGGTCCTATGTCATTCCGTCACTTCGTATTGGGTGCAATCGCTATCTTCTTCTATGTAGGTGTTGAGGTAGGTATTCCTAACACAGCTAACATCTATATGTCAGGTTTGGAGGGCGTTGGTCCAGCTATCGCAGGTACTGTAGTAGGTTTCTACTGGTTCTGCATGATGCTCGGTCGTTTGTTCGGTGGTGCAGTAGGTGCTAAGGTATCTTCTAAGACTATGCTTACAGTATCTTGCTCATTGGCATTGGTATTCGTAGGTTGCATCATGTTCATCCCTGAGACAGTTAAGATGACTGTTCCTGTTGTAAATGCACAGGTTCCTGTTTCAATGGTATTTATGTTCTTGTGCGGTCTCTGCACATCAGTAATGTTCGGTTCTATCTTCAACCTCGCTACTGAGGGCTTGGGTAAGTACACTCCAGTTGCATCAGGTATCTTTATGGCCTTGATTTGCGGTGGTGGTATTATGCCATTCTTGCAGGGTTTGGTTGCCGACGCTGCTGGCTTCATCAATAGCTACTGGGTAGTTGTATTGGGTATCGTTTATATGCTCGCATACGGCTTGTTCGGTACAAAGAACGTAAACAAGGATATTCCTGTAGAGTAACCTTGAACGAATTGGAGGTTGCTTTGCGACCTTAAAATATGGGGTTGTCCAACGCAGTTTGGGCAACCTCATTTTTTTGTTACCTTATTTATATACGCTGATTTGTCGCCTTAGATTTGCATTATTTCAGATAAATAGTTAATTTCGTAAACTGCATCATTTCTGTTAAAAAGTGGGGCTGATGTGGCAGAAAAAGTGAAATACAAACGAAAACAATAGCATATGAAACGATTAACACTAATTGCATTGGCTGTGGTGGCTTTCACCGCGACAGCTTTTGGTCAGAATTTGAAAGGCTTCGCCTATGGCGATGTGGCGGCACCCCGAGGTTACGAGTCGGGCAAGGCTGAGTGGGAATCACCCACCGAGCTCTCGCTCAACAAGGAGCAGCCCAAATCGTGGTTCTTCTCGTTCGACAGCGACGAGAGTGCCCGCAAGGTGCTGCCCGAGAATAGTGCCTACTACCTCTCGCTCGACGGCACCTGGAAATTCAATTGGGTGAAGCACCCCGAGGAGCGTCCTGTAGATTTCTACCGAACAGACTTCGATGTTTCGGCGTGGGACGATGTTGAGGTTCCTATGAACTGGAATGTCTATGGCTTGCAGAAGGACGGTTCGCAGAAGTATGGTACTCCTATCTATGTCAATCAGCCCGTTATCTTCAAGCACACTGTGGCTGTTGGCGACTGGAAGGGTGGCGTTATGCGTGAGCCTGCGCCCCATCACACAACCTATAAACACCGTAACGAGGTGGGCTCATATCGTCGCACCTTCACCATTCCCGAGAAGTGGGAGGGCCGCGAGGTGTATATCAACTTCGATGGTGTCGATTCGTTCTTCTATCTATGGATTAATGGCCGCTATGTGGGTTTCTCGAAGAACTCTCGCAACTTGGCGGCATTCAATATCACAAAGTATCTTGTCGAGGGCGAGAACACAGTGGCTGTCGAGGTGTATCGCAGCAGCGACGCTTCGTTCCTCGAGTCGCAGGATATGTTCCGTCTGCCAGGCATCTTCCGCACTGTATCACTTACGGCAACCAACCCTGTGGAGTTGCGCGATGTGAGAGTTACAACCGATTTGGATTGGGAGTACCGCAACGCTGTTGCGAATATCGTAGTCGATGTGCGTAACCTTGCCCCAAAGGCAGCCAAGGGCTATAAGGTAAAGGCTCAGCTCTATAAGAACAAACTCTTTAGCGACGATAACGAGATTGTGGGTGATGCCGTTATCGAGGGTGAGGTGGAGTTTATCGAGCCACAAGCAACCGCTTCGGTCAGAATGGCTATGCAGGTTACGAATCCCGCTAAATGGAGTGCCGAGGAGCCTAATCGCTACACTATGGTCGTGAGCCTTGTGGACAAGAAGGGCCGAGTGGTGGAGCGTGCCTCGACCTATATGGGATTCCGCGAAATTGAGATTCGTGATACCAAGGCCGAAGATGATGAGTTCGGCTTGGCTGGTCGCTACTACTACCTCAATGGCAAGCCCATCAAGATGAAGGGTGTAAACCGCCACGAGAGCAATCTTGAGCGTGGTCACGCCATCACTCGCGAGCAGATGGAGAAGGAGGTAATGTTGATGTTGAAAGGCAATATCAACCACGTACGTTGCGCCCATTACCCCGATGCCCCATATTGGTACTATCTGTGCGATAAGTACGGCATTATGTTGGAGAATGAGGCCAATGTCGAGAGCCACCAATACTACTATGGCGCAGCTTCGCTCTCTCACGTTCCGGAGTTCGAGGATGCTCACGTAGCACGTGTGATGGAGATGGCCCACGCCACTGTCAACCACCCTTCGGTTGTTATCTGGTCGCTCGGCAACGAGGCTGGTCCCGGTAAGACCTTTGTTGTGGCATATAAGGCGTTGAAGATATTCGATAATACTCGCCCTGTGCAGTATGAGCGCAACAACAATATTGTCGATATGGGTTCTAATCAATACCCTTCAATCGGCTGGACTCAGTATGCCGTTACGGGTAAGGCTCCAATCAAATATCCGTTCCACATCTCGGAGTATGCCCACTCTATGGGTAATGCTGTAGGTAACCTGAAGGATTACTGGGATGCTATCGAGAGCACCAACTTCTTTATGGGTGGTGCTATCTGGGATTGGGCCGACCAAGCTTTCTGGAACTATGATGCCAAGACCGGCACCCGCTATATGGGTTATGGTGGTGATTTCGGTGATCGTCCTAACGACCACACCTTCTGTATGAACGGAATCGTATTCCCCGACCACTCGCCCAAACCTCAATATTATGAGGTGAAGAAGGTGTATCAGAATGTTGGTATCTCGATGAGCGACGATGGCCAGATCAGCATCTTCAACAAGCGCTACTTTATGCCTCTCGACGATATGACAATCCACGTGTCGTTGTGGGAGGACGGTAAAGAGATTGACTCTTATATCGAGCCAATCTCTGGCATCGCAGCCCGCAAGAGTGTAAGCTTCAAGAGCCGCTATGCGGATCGTGAGCTGAAGGCGGCAAGCGAGTACTTCGTGAAGGTGGAGCTCAAGCTCAAAAAGGATATGCCTTGGGCCAAGGCTGGCTATGTGCAGATGGAGGAGCAGTTGCCATTGAAGGCAGCCGTAAAGAGCCAGTCGATAGCTCAGGCTGCGGCAGGTGCTACTCAGCTCAAGAGCTCAACCGATGGCAATATCACCACCATCACAGGTGGCGAGCAGCCATTTACCATTAAGTTCGACAATGAGCGTGGTGTGCTCTATGGTGTGAACTACAACGGCACTCAGGTGCTCGAGGAGGGTAGCCAGATGCGTCTCTACACCTATCGTGCTCCCGTCGATAACGACAACTGGGCATTCAATCGTTGGTTCGCTCTCGGCTTGTTCGACACCGAGGATAAGGTGCTCTCGATGCAGGCCACAGAGCCTCGCGAGGATGGCTCGGTGGTAATCCAGTATGTGGTACGCACACAGGCCAAGGCCGCTGGTCGCCGAGTGAAGAACGAGGATAACAGCTTCTCGCTCAAATCTGATGGTGCACCAATGGACGAGGATAGTTTCCACTTTATCTCTAACCGTATCTGGACCATCTATGCTGATGGTTCGGTGGAGCTCAATAGCGTGGTGTCGGGCAGCGAGGCATCGGTACGTCTGGCCCGTATGGGTTACGAGATGCAACTTTCGGGTGCGCTCACCGACTACACCTATTATGGTCGTGGTCCTTGGAACAACTACAACGACCGCTCTACAGGCTCGCCTATCGAGCAGCATCGTAGCACTGTGGCCGAGCAGTTTATCCACTTCCCCAAGCCTCAGGATATGGCTAACCGCGAGCAGGTGCGCTGGGCATCGCTTACCAATAAGGCGGGCAATGGTGTGATGTTCGTTGCAACGGGCGATATGTCGATGTCGGCTTTGGAGTGGAACTCTGTGGAGCTTACCGAGGCTGCACACCCATTCCAGCTCCCAAAATCTTCGGGCACGTGGGTCAATATCGACTCTAAGGTGAATGGACTTGGTGGTAATAGCTGTGGCCAGGGTGGTCCACTTGCTCCCGATGTGGTGAAGGCTGGCGAGAACAGCGTAGGCTTCATTATGCGACCTGTGAAGGCTGGCGATGACCTTGTAAAGAGGGCCGATGTGTCGGCTGCGGGTGCAACACCGGTTATGGTGTCACGCAACCTGCGTGGCGCGGTGTCGATGCATTGCAACAAGGAGAATGCCGCTATATATTATAAGGTGGGAGCAAAGGGCAAGGCTCAACTCTACACCTCGCCTATCGATATGCGAGGCGGCGGTGAGCTCATCGTCTGGGAGCAGAGTACACCTGAGTTGGCTGCTACATATAACTATGATGAGATTACAACCATCCCTCTCACTGTGCTCTTCTCATCGAGCCAGGAGACTGGCGAGGGTGCTGAGCGTCTGCTTGATGGCGATGCTTCGACCATCTGGCACACTATGTACTCGGTGACCGTTGCAAGCTACCCTCACTACATCGATTTCGATGCGAGCGAGCAGGTGACAATCAAGGGCTTCAAGTATCTACCACGCCAGGACGGCAGCACCAATGGTAATATCAAGGCCTATAAGATTCAGCTCAGCGACGATGGCAAGACGTGGGGTGAGCCTGTTGTGCAGGGCGAGTTTGATGCTTCGATCAAGCAGCAGACTGTTATGTTTGCCCAGCCTGCCAAGGCACGTTACATCCGCTTCACAGCTCTCAGCTCACAGGCGGGTCACGACTTTGGCTCGGGTGCAGAGTTTGAGCTGATAAAGTAGTAATCAAGGTTAATTCTCAATGCATAATTGCCCGTAAAGAGGCGAGATATAGTGGCTGTTTTACGTCAATAAAACGTGGATTCGCCACATATATCTCCCTTTTGGGTCAATTCGGCCACTATTCGGATGAGGCTCTTGTTTATTTCATAAATTTGCCGCTCCCTTTTAATGGGGTGAAGCAGGAAGTTGAAATAAATTAGAGAGATATGACAAAGATTAAATCGAGATGCGTCCTCATCACAGGTGGAGCATCGGGTATCGGCCGCATTATGGGCCGTATGTCGTTGGAGCGAGGCGCGAGCCAGCTGGTTATCTGGGATATCAACGAAAAGGGTATCGCAGATACTGTGGCCGAGTTCTCTAAGCTGGGAAATGTAAAAGGTTACAAGGTAGATATCTCCGACAGCAAGGCTGTGGAGCAGGCATATCGCACCACCTGCCAGGAGTGCGGTGCGGTGGATATCCTCATCAACTGCGCTGGCGTGGTCACAAGCAACAAGACCTTCGACAAGCAGTCGGTTGCCGAGATCGAGCGCACAATGTCGATTAACTCCGTCGCCCCTATGGTTGTGGCATTGCAGGCTCTGCCCGATATGATTAGCCGCAACGTGGGCCACATCTGCAACATCGCATCGGCTGCGGGTATGTTGTCAAATCCCAAGATGTCGGTCTATGCTGCAAGTAAGTGGGCTGTGATTGGCTGGTCGGATTCGGTCCGTATCGAGCTTAGCCAGGCACGCAGCAAGGTGCGTATCACCACCGTGGCGCCCTACTTCATCAATACGGGTATGTTCGATGGCGTGAATTCACGCTTCTTCCCAATCCTCGACCCCGAGAACACTTCACGCAAGATATTGAATGCTATCGAGCGCAACAGAAACTTCCGCGGAATACCATTCAGCTACCACTTTATTCGTATGTGGCAGGCTCTGCTTCCAACGGTTGTGTTCGATTTCATCTTTGGCAAGGTGGTGGGCATCTATTCGGCGATGGACCACTTCTCTGGCCGTAAGTAAGGAGTAAATAAAGGTTAATATATGGCAATAGTCAATACACCGGCCGAGCGCATTGCGCTTGCGGTCGCCGTACAAAAGGAGTATTTCGCATCGGGCTTTACGCTCGACTACGATTTCCGTCGTGAGCAGCTCAAGCGCTTGCTCTCGGCATTGAGGGAGTGGCAGAAACCGCTCTGCGAAGCGTTGTGGCACGACTTGCACAAGTCGGAGCAGGAGGCTATCCTCACCGAGCTGAGTATCGTGGAGGGAGAGGTGAAGAACCATCTGAAGCATCTTAAAAAGTGGATGAAGACCGAGTGCCGCACAACCCCTCTTAAGATGTTTCCATCGCGCAGCCGCATCGTGAGCGAGCCTTTGGGCCAGTCGCTCATCATTGCCCCCTGGAACTATCCTGTTCAGCTGCTGCTCAACCCTCTGGTGGGAGCCATCTCGGCAGGATGTACGGCCATCTTGAAGCCCTCGCCCTATGTGCCACGTGTGTCAGAGGTGATCGAGAAGATGATTCGCTCAACCTTCGAGGAGCGCTATGTGTATGTGGCTCAGGGTAATCGTGAGGTGAATCAGGAGTTGCTCAAGCACCGTTTCGATATAATCTTCTTTACGGGCAGTCCTTCGCTCGGCCGCAAGGTTATGGAGGCTGCGTCAAAGAATCTCACTCCCGTCGTACTTGAGCTTGGTGGTAAGAGTCCTTGTATTGTCGATGTGGGAGCAAATATCAATCTTGCGGCACGCCGTATTGCGTGGGGCAAGACTCTCAATGCGGGTCAGACCTGCATCGCACCCGACTACCTGCTTATCCACTCCTCGCTGAAGGAGCACTTTGTGGAGGCCTTCAAGCGTGAGCTCCGCTCACTGCACGGCAAGGATGTCCAGCAGAGCAAGCACTTTGTGCGTATGGTGAACGACAAGGCCTTCGAGCGTGTGAGCTCATATCTGCAGTGCGGTGATGTGGTGGCGGGAGGCAAGACTGTCGCCTATGAGCGTTACATCGAGCCCACGTTGCTCGACAACGTTTCGCCCGACTCGCCCGTTATGCAGGAGGAGATTTTTGGTCCTGTGCTGCCTATGGTTTCGTTTGACGTTACCGACCAGGCTATCAAGTTCATCAACGAGCGCGAGAAGCCTTTGGCACTCTACTACTTCGGTGCGGAGAGCGAGGGTTGGCGTGTGGTTCGACACACCTCGGCTGGCGGCAGTTGCATCAACGATACTATTATGCATATCGCCAACGAGAATATTCCATTCGGCGGCGTAGGTAATTCGGGTATGGGCAGCTATCACGGCAAGCTGAGTTTCGATGCCTTCTCGCACCGTCGCTCAGTGGTGGTAACTCCCTCGTGGATTGATTTGCCATTCCGATATATGCCTTATAAGATGTTCGGGCTTGTCAAGAAGCTATTGTAAAGTTGCCTAACAAGGCTCAAAATATTAAAACTCAAGGCACTCCCTCTGCGGGCCTATTAGGCAGAGAGAGTGCTTTTTTTTATATTACAGTTGCGAAATAGTAAAACTTTTGTTATTTTTGTTTTTAAGTCGGTGGTATGCTCCAATGTGGGGTAACAATCAGCTTGTTGCGAAGATATTAATATTAAAAAATAATCCTATGAAACGATTCAAATCAATTCTTATGGCGGCCGTTGCGATTATCGCATTTGTGGCTTGCAGTAATAGTGCAAAGATCGAGCAGCTCACGCTCTCAATTCCTTTCAAGTGTAACGCCTATGTTACTCCACTCGATGTTGACTCGAAGACTCCTCCCCAGTTTGCCGATAAGATTATCGTCAACTCTTCACGTCGTGCAGACGACGCCGAGATGACCCCTGGCAGCTGGAAGGCTGAGTATGTGAAGCAGGAGCCTCACCAGATCTCGATGTATTTCTATACAGCCCACACCGGCAAGCTCGGTTTGGCTTTGCGTGCTGTGCAGAGCGATGAGGGCGAGTCTGTTTTGAAGGTGTCTATTGGTGCAGAGAGCAAGACCATCAAGGTGAAGAGCGGTGCCGAGAGCGACGCTCACTATGTTGGCGAGTTCAATATCGCCGAGCCAGGCTATGTTCGCGTGAACATCGAGCCAGTTAGCACCACAGCCCAGAGTTACCCATCAATCTCTGAGTTCCTGGTTGGTGGCGAGGCTGTAGCCAACGCAACAGCTAAGATTAAGGACGAGGTTGTATTCGTTACATTGGAGGAGAGCAAGGAGAATTTGCCTCACTTCGTACGTCGTGGTCCATCGAACCACTTTATGTGGGATATGCCCGAGGATACTGAGTTCTTCTACAACGAGGTGATGGTTCCCGAGGGTGAGGATGTCCCAGGTGCATACTTTATGCTCACAGGTGGTAACGGTTTCTATATGGGTATTCA
This sequence comes from Alistipes sp., assembly GCA_045632085.1. Lineage (GTDB taxonomy): Bacteria > Bacteroidota > Bacteroidia > Bacteroidales > Rikenellaceae > Alistipes. The sequence goes on from JAZQVY010000017.1 coordinate 123,694, forward strand.
GCCCAACAAGAAGGGTTACAACCGTACAGTCCTCTTCTCAGTGTGGGATACTGACACCAAGGCTGGCAAGGTGGCCGAGTTGGTGCGCAATGGCGAGGGCGTGAAGTCAAACGGTTATAGCCACGAGGGCTCGGGTGTGCAGAACTTCTACTATTACGACTGGGAGGCTGGTAAGACCTATGCAACTTTGGTGCGCGTGCGTCCTGAGGTTATCAATGGCCGCAAGACTGGCAACACTCTCTATACTGGTTACTTCCGTGGTGATGAGGGTTGGGTATTCCTGGCTGAGATTCGCCGTCCAGGCATCGAGACATACTATAAGGGTGCTTACTCATTCTGCGAGAACTTCCGTCCTGAGTATGGTTGGGTGCCACGCAGTGTGCTGTTCCCATCGCAGTGGATGCGCGACAAGAATGGCAAGTGGCACGAGGTATTGTCAGGCCGTTTCTCTTGCGATGCTACTGCCAACAAGGGCTTGCGTCGTGACTACGAGGGTGGTGTGACCGAGGAGGGTTACTTCTACTTGCGTAATATCGGTTACATCAACGAGAATGTGAAGTATCGCACTCCATTTATCCGTAGAGAGACCCGCAAGAAGCCTGATATCGATTTGCAGGCGTTGGTTAAGCTCTCTAAGTCACGTGACGGTTTGAAGAACTAATGTTTTAAGCTATATTGGCTTTCGTGACTGCTCGAGCCTGATTCTGCGGGTGAGGGTTGCGGCTGAGCCACAGGAATTGTGCAAACGGGTGGACTGTTTGCACAATTTTTGTCAATGGCGTTACGTTATATTTACAAGCAAAACAAAAAGCAATGAAGAGATTTTCGATAATACTTTTGACTATAATGCTCTTTGGGGGCTTCGGCTCGGTAGCGGCACAGAGCATAGGTGGTCGCGAGATTGAGGTACGTGTGGAGAATCGCATAGAGGGCAAGAGCTCGAAGAAGAGTTCGAAGAGGGAACAGCGTGCCATAGAGAACGAGATAGCTTTCCAGAGCGCTCTCGGCCTGGTGAAGTCACGCAACTTTGTGATGGAGGCCACCAAACTCTCGATGCCCAACGGCAGCAGCCTGGCGGTTTTCTCCGATGTCAACTATGTTATGATGAAGGGCGACAAGGCCGTTGTGCAGTCTACCCCTGGCATCTCGGGCGGTCCTAACGGAATGGGCGGCATCACGCTCGAAGGTATGGTGGTCGATTTGCGTGAAACGGTTGATAAACGAGGTAACCTCTCGCTCAAATTTACAATTATGTCGACTGGCGGTTCAGCCGAGGTGGAGCTTAAACTGCTTACAGGAGGCAATAGCGCCAATGCAACCATCACACCCAAGATGCGCCCAACAAACAGAGTGATTATGTTTGGTCGAATTGTCGATCCCGAAAAGTCGAAAGTATTCAAAGGCTTTTCTTTGTAGGCGGGTGGCGAGAACTGACAAAACTATTGGGAGGTGCAACACAGATGAAGTTGCACCTCTTTTTTAATTTTCCCCAATCTACCTAGCTGAAGTCCGATGTGGGCCCGATTGCGGTCTGAAGTGTACTAACTATCGAAAAAACTTATTTTTGCATAGTTATTTTTTATTATTTCTAATATGATTTTTCAGCAAAAGTTTGTACCTTTATCATCAGAAAAAAAATAAAAATAATATACTATGCTAACAAAAATTATAAATGGTAACGTCTTGACCCCATCAGGTTGGGTTAAGGATTGTTCTGTCTTCGTGCAGGATGGCAAGATTGTAGAGATTACAGATGCCAATCTCGAGGTTGTAGGTGCCGAGATTTTTGATGCCAAGGGCTCATATGTGGTTCCTGGCGGTATCGAGACTCACGTCCACGGTGGTGGCGGTAGAGATTTTATGGAGGGCTCGGAGGATGCTTTCCGTACAGCTGTTGCAGCCCATATGCAGTATGGTACCACAGCTATCTATCCTACTCTCTCATCATCTACTATCCCTATGATTCGTGCTGCTGCGGCTACAACTGAGAAGTTGATGGCCGAGGCTGGTAGCCCAGTGATGGGTCTGCACTTGGAGGGTCACTACTTCAATATGGAGATGGCCGGTGGTCAGATTCCCGAGAATATCAAGAATCCCGATCCTAACGAGTATATCCCTTTGTTGGAGGAGACTCACTGCATCAAGCGTTGGGACGCAGCTCCCGAGTTGCCAGGCGCAATAGAGTTTGGTCGCTACATCACCTCGAAGGGTGTGTTGGCTGCCGTAGGTCACACTAAGGCCGAGTTTGGCGATATCCGTGCAGCGCACGATGCTGGCTACTCTCACGCTACTCACTTCTATAACGCTATGCCAGGTTTCCACAAGCGCGGCGAGTATAAGTATGAAGGTACTGTGGAGAGTATCTATCTCTTCGACGATATGACTGTTGAGGTTGTGGCAGATGGTATCCACGTTCCTCCAACCATCTTGCGCCTTGTACACAAGATCAAGGGTGTGGAGCGTACTTGCCTTATCACCGATGCATTGGCTTGCGCAGCGAGCGACTCACAGGTTGCTTTCGATCCACGCGTGATTATCGAGGATGGCGTTTGTAAGTTGGCCGACCGCTCGGCTTTGGCTGGTAGTGTCGCTACAATGGACCGTTTGATTCGTACAATGGTATTCCAGGCTGAGATTCCTCTGCAGGATGCTATCCGTATGTCGGCTGAGACTCCAGCTAAAATTATGGGTATCTACGACCGCAAGGGTTCGCTCGAGAAGGGTAAGGATGCTGATATCGTAATGTATAGCAAGGGCTTGGAGATTAACGCTGTATGGTCGATGGGTAAGCTTGTAGAGGGTACTTGCAAGTTGTAATAGAAGCTGTCTAACAAGGCTCTTTTGGCATCTGCGAGCAGTTTTATTTAGTAGAGAATTTAGAGTTTAAGAAAATTAATAAGCTTTTCCTTAAATTCCCTAAACTCCTTAAGTTCCTTATTATTCTCAGTAGATACAAAAAATAGGTTGTCCGTCGGGACAACCTATTTTTTGTATTATATCGCTGAGCTGATTACTTCTTGTTGTAGCTATTCATCGTAAGGTCGGCACCTGCCGTTGCAAACGAGAGAATAGCATCACCAAAGACCTTCAAGCGGGCAGGCATAGCCTCACGCTCTTCTGCGGTCCACTCACCCAACACATAATCAACCTGCTGGCCACGCGCAAACTCGCCACCAATGCCGAAGCGCATACGGGCGTAATCCTCGCGACCCAACAACTCTGTAATGTTCTTCAATCCGTTGTGGCCACCAGCGCTGCCCTTCTTGCGCATACGCAACTGACCAAATGGCAGAGAGATGTCGTCTGAGATGATAAGCACATTCTCGATGGGTATCTTCTCCTGCTCCATCCAGTAACGCACAGCCTTGCCCGATAGATTCATATAGGTCGAAGGCTTGAGCAATAGAATCTGACGACCTTTATGGCGCACCGTGCAGGTTGAGCCGTAACGACCTGCCATAAAAGAGACGTTGGACGCCTCTGCTAAGGCGTCCAACACTCTGAATCCTATGTTGTGACGGGTATCGGCATATTCTGCACCGATGTTGCCCAATCCTACAACGAGGTACTTCATTCTCTACTTCTATTACTGCTGAGCAGCTGCACGAGTAGCACGAGTTACGCGAACTGCGCAAACGGCTGTTGTAGCAGGAGTAACGAATGTGAGATCCTCAAACTGAAGGTCACCGACAAAGATTGTCTGGCCAACCTTCAATGGAGTAACGTCAACAACAATCTCATCGGGCAACTTATCGACCATAGCCTTAACCGTGAGCTTACGAGCCGAAAGAGCCAACTTACCACCAACCTTTACACCCTCGGCGTTACCTGTGAGGCGTACTGGGATAGCGATAGCAACTGGCTTACCCTCCTGAACGCGGTAGAAATCAATGTGAAGGATCTCCTCGCGAACTGGGTGGAACTGTACCTCGCGCATAACGGCAGTCTCAACCTTACCATCGATGTCGATCTCAACAACGTATGAGTTAGGAGAGTAGATGAGAGGCTTTACAGACTTTGTGTCAACTGTAAAAGCTGTCTCCTCGCCACCACCGTAGATCACGCAAGGGATCAAACCCTCACGACGATATGCCTTGGCAGCCTTCTTACCGAAACCATCGCGCTTAGTAGCTTTAATTTCAAGTGTTTTCATTGTATAAAAAAAGTTTAATTTTACCTACGGCACTACTCAAAGTATTCTCGCCTCTCGCCGTTTTGAATCCCGATGACTCCCGTCTAAAACCAACACTTAACACATGACGCAGCCATCTTCGTTCAGCCCTTTGTGATGCTCAATGCTTCCCATCGTGCCTGAATTGGCTGCAAAGATAGAGTTAATTATTTATAATTCAAACATTACGAAAAATATTTTTAACCCTCTGGGGCCTATTTTTGGGGGTGAAATAGTGATTTTTCGGCTTCAGGGTCTTGCAAATAGCCCAGCAGTGCATAGGACGGGTGTGCAACAGCGGGGCGCAGGGCAAAAAGAAAGTGGTGCACTCGAAGTCTGAAACTTGCGGTGCACCACATCTTTTAGCAGCGGAGATGCTCTCCTTAACGGTCGGGATTATGTACCGTCTGCTGGGATTTGTAATTTTGAGGATCGTATCCTCAATTCGCCTACAGCTGCGCATTGGTTGAGCCTGCGTTAGTCTTGTTACAGATTGGTGACAAGATGTAGTCTCCATAGGTGTAATCAGACTTGGGATTCATAATACTAACCACCAAAGTTCCATCTTCGCGGTAGTAAAGGCTCGCCTGTTGCTCATAGCCGTAAACTTTGCCCTCAACCAACATTACATACTCTTTTGTGGAGTCGGGCTGCTCAAGCAACGCCACGTCTAACACGCGGCAGTCTAAAAAGTCTTTGTTTCCAAGGAATGAATCAACCACATTCTCAGGTAGTTCCTGGTAGTCGTAGCCCTCTTCGGTGAGGTACCAGTTACCCTCTACGTCAAACCAAGCCACAAACTTTGTGGGGAGGTTCTGTCCTGCGTCGTAGGTAAAGTCAACTACGAAGTAACCCAGTCGGTTGTCCCAGTTGATTTCCGAAGCACCGGGGAACTTGCTTTCGAAAATAGCCTGAGCCATCTCAGTCGTCATCTCTTGGAACTCGAGATCGTTGGTGATCTCAGCGCACGATGCCATCATAATGGCAGCGCACACGCTTAATAATAGTCTTTTCATGAGCTTAAAATTTATAAGGATTTATAGGATTGATGATTTTTTCGTCAGCTCACAATCAACTAAAAGCATTCAATGCTCTTCATTGCATTAAACGTTCCAAATATGTATTAAATAGGGTCTTTCTGTGTAAATAAAAAGTTAAATGTTAGTAAACTTGTTATTGCGCTTGTGAATACGACACGACAAAGCATAGTACGCATGCGTGCGCATTCCTTAATTATATAGGCAGAATGATTGTTCGGTGACTGTTGGCGGCTAAAATAGATTTAGGTTTAGCGACCAGTGGTTACAGCCCACCTTTTGTTTGACCAGTTTTGGTTATGTTTTAGTTTTAGGTTCGTCGATTTATTATTTAAATCTGTTACAAATATATATAAAAAAATTACAAATTCAAAGAAATCAGTGATTTAATGACCAATTTCTAGTAAAAAAGTCTGTTTTTGTGACCAAAAACCGCCTTTTGTGGCGAAATGGTATGCCGAAAAGAGGAATCTACAATCGGTTTTTCTCTGTTTTTGAGCCTCGGATGCGGGTTGTCAAGAAGTGTAATTGAGTGGATTTCAGGGATAAAAATGAAAAAAATAGTAGGCTATTTTGTGGCGAATTGGCGCAGTTTTTCGCAATAATTAGGCCCGAAAAAGCCCCTTTGTATGGTCTGTTGCGTAGCCGGCCACACTGCACTTGCTTTATTCTCGATAAGATAGGCTCGAAATCGTGTATAAATCTTGGATTTCTTGCAAAATTTGTCTACTTTTATCGAATCAATTGTGTTGTCTCTCGCGCGGGCGCGGGCGCAAGTGTGTGGGCGACACCTAATAATGCAGAATAAACCATTAAAATACTTAAGTTTATGAAGTTTCAATTCACTCGTTTGGCTGCTGTTGCGGCTTTAACGGTTACTCTCGCCTTCACTGCGTGTGACTCAGGCAAAGAGCCTGTTGATATGGTGAATAACCGCATCGGTAACATCAGTCACCTGCTGGTTCCTACATTTCCAACGGCTCATCGTCCCAACTCGATGTTGAGAATGAACCCCGACCACAACGAATTTGTTACCGACCGTATGGGAGGTCTTCCTATGAACGTGCCTTCGCACCGTCAGGGCAACGTTACACTTATGATGCCTTTCTGTGGTGATAAGTCGGTTGTGAAGTTCAACTATCCATACCGTTACGACCACGAGACCACTTCACCATATCGCTACTCGGTATATTTCGACGATTTTGGCGTGTTGGTGGACTATGCTCCAGCCGAGCACTCAGCCGTTATGAGCTACACCTTCGAGCAGGAGGGCGACCGCTTTGTGCAGTTGCGCAATTTGAACGGCAATGGTAAAATCTATGCCGAAGGCAATAAGATGTGGGGTTACGACGTATATCACGGCCACAATCACTACTTCTACCTCGAGTTCGATCAGACTCCTGTCGCTTTCAACGGCAAGGATGGCGATGGCATCCGCTATGCTCAGTTTGCACCTGAGGTGACAACCGTGAAGGCTCGCTATGGTGTGTCGTACATCGACGAGAAGCAGGCTCGTAAGCATATGGAGCGCGAGATTCCTCGATTCGATATCGATAAGGTTGCCGAGGCTGGCCGCAAGGCTTGGAACGACTGTTTGGGCAAAATCGAGATTGAGGGTGGCACCGAGGATGAGCAGATTGTATTCTACACAGCTCTCTATCGTAGCCACGAGCGTATGATCAATATCTCGGAGGATGGCCGCTATCGCAGCCCATTCGACAAGCAGATTCACGATGATAAGGGTATGCCATACTGGACCGACGACTGGGCTTGGGATACATACCACGCTTTGCATCCATTGCACACTATCCTTAACCCTAAGCAGGAGACCGAGAAACTCAACTCATTCGTGAGAATGTATCGCGAGTCCGGTTGGGTGCCTACATTCCCTACAGTCTATGGCGATATGCACGGAATGAACGGTAACCACGCTGCCGCAATCTTTGCCGATGCAATGTGCAAGGGTATCGAGTTCGATGTGGAGGGTGCTTTCGAAGGTATGAAGCATACTGTGCTTACCGAGACTATGATTCCTTGGCTTCGTGGAAAAAATACCGAACTTGATGAGTTCTACCACCAGAACGGTTGGTTCCCAGCACTCCACCCAGGCGAGAAGGAGACAATCCCTGGCGTAAACTCATTTGAGCAGCGTCAGGCTGTGGCTGTGACTTTGGCAGCATCATACGATGACTGGTGTATAGCACAGATGGCTAAGAAATTGGGCAAGAAGGACGACTACAATTTCTTCCTCAACCGCAGCTTCAACTACCGCAAGCTCTTCAACCACGAGACAGGCTTCTTCCACCCACGCGATGCAAAGGGTGAGTTTATCCAGCCATTCGACTACATCTTCTCAGGTGGTATCGGTGCTCGTGCATACTATGACGAGAACAACGCCTGGACATATATCTGGGACGTTCACCACAACATCGGCGACCTTGTGGCCCTCTTTGGTTCGGAGGAGCGTTTCGTGGCTCAGCTCGACCAGCTCTTTGTGGAGGATATGAAGAGATCGAAGTGGCAGTACTATGCCGTTCACCCCGATGCAACGGGTAATGTGGGTCAGTATGTGATGGGTAATGAGCCCAGCTTCCACGTTCCTTATCTCTACAATTATGCCGGTGAGCCTTGGAAGACTCAGAAGCGTATCCGTATGCTTATGAAGTCTTGGTTCCGCAACGACCTGATGGGTGTCTGCGGTGATGAGGACGGCGGCGGTATGTCGGCATTCTATGTATTCTCAGCTATGGGATTCTATCCTGTTACTGCAGGTCTGCCATACTATGTGATTGGTAGCCCATTGTTCAACAAAATCTCGATTAAGCTCGACAACGGCAAGACCTTCACCGTCGTTGCTCAGAACAACTCTGAGGAGAACAAATATATCCAGTCGGCTACACTCAACGGCCAGCCTTACAACCGCACATACTTCTCTCACGAGGATATTATGGCAGGAGGCGAGTTGGTACTCGTTATGGGCAACCGTCCTTGCAAGAGCTGGGGCGTAGGTGCCGATGCGGTTCCACCATCAGAGGGTAGCAAGATTCGTTTGCTCGACTAAGAATCCGAATACCATTTAAGTTTAATAACTCACTGCTTAACCCATTAGGCAGTGAGTTATACTAATTTTTGAATCCTGAATTTTGATAATCTATGCTGAATTTCGATAGCGATTATATGGAGGGTGCCCACCCGCTTATTCTGGAGCGATTGGTGGCGCACAATATGACAAAGACAACGGGCTATGGCTGCGATGAGATTTGCGCCGAGGCTCGTCGTAAGGTTTTGGAGGCGTGTGGTAACCCCGATTCGGAGGTTCACTTTCTGGTGGGTGGCACACAGACCAATACAACAGTAATCAAGGCTCTGCTTCGTCCTCACGAGGGCGTTGTGGCAGCTTCGACAGGCCATATTGCCGTTCACGAGTCGGGAGCTATCGAGTCTACGGGCCATAAGGTGCTGACCCTGCCTCACGATAACGGTAAGATTGCTGCCGACCAGATTGATAGCTATATAGCCCACTTCTATGAGGATGAGAGCTTTGAGCATATGGTATTCCCCGGTATGGTATATATCTCTATGCCAACCGAATACGGCACGCTCTACTCGCTGGCTGAGTTGGAGGCTATCTCGGCTGTATGCCGCAAGTGGCAGATTCCACTGTTTGCCGACGGTGCACGATTGGGTTATGCGCTCTCGTCGCCTGAGTGTGATGTTACGCTGGCCGATTTGGCTCGCTTGTGCGATGTCTTCTATATTGGCGGCACAAAGGTTGGCGCACTTATGGGCGAGGCTGTTGTGATGCGCAAGGGCCTTGTACCTCGATTCTTCACCATCATCAAGCAGCAGGGTGCTCTGCTGGCAAAGGGCTGGTTGCTCGGCATTCAGTTCGCAACACTCTTTACCGATGGGCTCTATCTGAAGATTGCTGCCCACGCTGTCAGCGAGGCTCGCCGTCTGCGTGAGGCGTTGGAGAAGAAGGGTTTTCGTAATTATTACCTCTCTCCGACGAATCAGATTTTCTTGATACTCTCGCCCGAGGAGCTCGAGCGTGTGAAGCGCATCACCACCTTCACCGAGTGGGAGCGCCTGAGCGATGGCCAAACCGTTATCCGCCTCGCCACAAGCTGGGCTACGTTGCCAAGCGATGTGGATAGCCTGATTGAAAATATTTAACCCTAAATCAATAATTTTTATGAGACGCATTCTCTTTTCTCTGCTTTTGGCTGCTATGGCTATCTCGGCCTCAGCGCAGACACGTATAGCACTCTTGGCTGACCTGCACGTCTCGCCGGGTAATCGCAACTCGCAGAAGCTCAAAGAGGTGGTGGCCGAAATCAATGCCGACCCTACCCAGATTGTAATCGTGGCTGGCGACCTCACAAATGAGGGTAGCGACGAGGAGCTGAAGTGCGTGAAGGGTATCTTGGATGGGCTCAAGAAGCCTCAGTTTGTTGTGCCTGGCAACCACGAGGATCAATGGTCGCAGAGCGCCTGCAAGCGTTTTGTGGATATGTGGGGCAGCGACAGATTCGTAACCGAGCTCGACGGAATGGTGATTGTGGGTATCAACTGCGGTCCATATATGAAGGCCGCCGATGGCCACATCAAGCAGGAGGATTTGACATGGCTCGATGAGACCCTCTCGAAGCAAAAGGATAAGCGAGTGATTTCAGTGAACCACTATCCTATCACATATGAGGATCTGGACAACTATGACCAGTATATCAATCTGTTGTCGAAGTATCGCGTGGCGGTGCATTTGTGTGGCCATCACCATGTATTCAAACACTATCGCGGTGGCGAGATTGATGCGCTTATGAATCGTGCGCTCGATATGAGGGGTGGCGACTACGGCTATACCATCATCGAAATCGATGGTAATAAGTTGCGCCAGTACAACAAGCAGTTGGGTGCAGAGCCAAAGCTTATGAACGAGCTAACCATCAACGATGCACCCAAGAAGCCTATCAAGCGCGAGATTGAGCAGTTTGAGCAGCCCGAGATTGCCAATGTGGAGCTTATCCACACCGACGAGGCCTCTATCTTCACACGTCTTGGAGTCGATGCGCAGTATATCTACTTCGGTAACTCTTCGGGTGTGGTGAAGGCTCTCGACAAGGCATCGGGTCAGATTGTGTGGAAATTCCAGACCGAGAATTCGCTCTTCTCACGCCCTGCCGTAACCAAGAAAGCTCTTATTGTCCCCACAGCCGACGAGCGTCTGCTCTGGATTGACAAACGCACTGGTCGACTTCGCAAGGAGCGCAAGGCCAAAGGCCCTTATGCAGCCGATGGAGTAGTGATGGATGGCGTGTTGTATCAGGGCGGTTATAAGTGTTTCGAGGCGTGGAAGGTGAATAGTGCCAAACTTTTGTGGCGCAATGAGCAGATGACAAACTACTGCCAGGCTGCTCCAGCCGTAACTCGCACCGATGTTACGTTTGGTGCCTGGGACACCAATCTCTATAATCTCGACATTAAGAGCGGAAAGACTCTCTGGTCGTGGAACAATGGCCACTCGAGCCACCTCTACAGCCCTGGCAACTGTGTGCCTCAGGTTGTCGGCAACCGTGTCTTCATAGTTGCTCCCGATAGAGCTATGACGGCTATCGACCGTACAACAGGTAAGCAGATTTGGCGTGTGAAGGATTACCGCGTAAGAGAGAGCCTCGGAGTGTCGGCCGACCGTACAAAGGTCTATGCCCGCACGATGGATGGCGAGCTTATTGCCGTGAACACTCAGGTCGATAAATATGAGCCTCTGTGGTATGTCGATTTGGGCTTTGGTTATGAGTTCTCATCGTGTGCCATCGTCGAGAGCAAGGGCATTGTTTATGCAGCATCACGTACCGGTATTGTGGCTGCAGTCAATGCCGAGACAGGCGAGCTATTGTGGCGCTACAAGTGTGGCGTGTCGGCCTTGAATGGTATGGAGGTCGATGATAATGGTGACGTCTACATCTCGCTTATCGAGGGTAAAATCTGGCGCATCAGCGAAAAGAAGTCAACAGAGAATTAAGTAAGTGAGCCGCTATGCTGACATAGTGTTGCCATTGGCACAACCTGCCTACAGCTATGCCATAGCCGATGGTTTGGAGCTGGAGTGTGGCGATGCTGTGGCCGTACAGTTTGGCCCACGCAATTTCTATACGGGCATAGTGTGGCGATTGCACAACAATCGCCCCGATGCCAAGCGAATCAAGACCATCTCGCGTAAGCTCTATAGTCGCCCTCTGCTCGATAGCAAGCAGCAGCGGCTGTGGGAGTGGCTGGCCGACTACTATATGTGTACGCTGGGCGAGGTGATGCGTATGGCCCTGCCGTCGCTTATCAAACCGCAGGGAGCCTCTGTCGAGGAGTTCTCGCAGGAGGAGTTCCAGCCTCGCACCGAAACCTATGTTCAGTTGTGTGCTGAGTGGCAGTCGGAGGAGGTGTTGTGTGCCGAGATTGAACGTATCAGGCGACGCGCTCCCAAGCGTAGCGAGGCACTCAGCGAGATTCTCCAGCTAAGCCAAAAGCATAATAACCAACCCTTTGCTCGCCGACATATTGCCTGTGACGGCCCCATTGTTCTGACTCTGCAGAGGGCCGGGTATATCGCCTTTAGCCAACAGGAGCGTAAGCGGGAGGTGGAGCGTGACAAGGAGTTTCTGCTTCCTCGGCTCACCGAGCAACAGCAGAGAGTGGTCGAGCAGATTTATTTGTCGCAGAGCGAGGGCCGAGGTGTGCATCTTCTGCGTGGCATTACAGGCTCGGGTAAGACAGAGATTTATATGACGCTCATAGCCGATGTGCTGGCTCGGGGTGGCGATGTGCTGTTGCTTGTGCCCGAGATTGCCCTCAC
>JAZQVY010000018.1:0-19142 GCA_045632085.1 Alistipes sp.
ATTTAGGTGGGAGAGTAGGTAGCCGCCTCTTCAAGTCGGGTCTTGCAAAAGACCCGACTTTTTTGTTGTGTTATATTTTGCGGTTACTGTATATTGAGCGAGTTGCTTTGATTGTTGCAATTCAGGTCGGGTCTTTTGCAATTGACCCACTTGAAGAGGCGGCAGTGCCGCGACTATATTTATAATCCCTCCAACCTCCCTTTGAAAAGGGAGGCTATAAATAGTAGCGCTAATCAATGGTTATACGTTCTTGTATGATTTTGCTCGGCTTGAATCGGCAGCCATGCCGCTCATATTGACATTCCCTCCCCTCTGTCCCCTCCCTTTGAAAAAGGGCGGGGCTTTGATATTATCAGCTGTCACTCTCTTTATATTATATATAGGTATAAAAAATCCATCGAAAATTTTTCATACGAAAGCTATTGACAATAAATATTTTTCAGTAACTTTGGTATAAAGAGGCAGATTTGTAGCTGATTATGGCTGTTGTATATATTCTAAACAGACTTATCTGTTTATGTAATTTGTCTTAAAACAAGTGTAACCTAATACTAAATATTTACAACTTAAATTAATTATTATGGAGAAACAATCTTATTTATCGCCCGAAATTGATGTCATTGAGATAGCATTAGAAAATGGTTTTGCTATGAGCCAGGGAGCTCCTATATCTGATTGGGATCCAGAGAATATGTAAATAGTTAAACATTATCAATTCATACATTATGAAACGATTAAGCTACTCGGTGTGTGCGGCTTTTATGGCTGCGGCGTTGTTGTTATCTTGCAACAAGAAGATTGATTCTCCAAGTGTCACTGCAATAAAAGGCTTGACTATCACGGCATTGCACGATGCCTCTTCTCGTACTACGTTTGATGGAGAGAAGAGTAAATGGAGCGATGGAGACAAGATGAATGTCCTCATTTCAGCGAGCGATGATTCGTCTATTGGCCCCAACGAGTTTGAGATTACGGATGCGGAAAATGCAAAGTTCTCGAATAGCGATGTTGTAACCAATGCGGGCGAGACTTATAAGTTTTATGCCGTATATCCTGTTTGTGATATTAGTGCTGATAAGTGTGCTACAATCCATGTTGGTGCTGCGGCGCAGGAGCAGGCTGCAACATCGGCAGGACATATTGCGTCTCTTGATCCTCTATATGGATATAGGGAGTCGACACCTGAGGCTGTATCAATCCCAATGAAGCATACGGCGGTTGTTATGAAGCTCGATATTAAGAACTTGACTGGTAACGCCAACCTTGTTGTCAAGAAGGTTAAGGTTAAAGCGCCAACGGGTACAGCTATTGCCGGTAGTTGCAATCTTAATATTGAGAGTGGAGCTATTAGCCCATCGAACGAGAGCAGCAATGCGATTGAGTTGAGTATAGTTGAGTCTCCTGAGATTGCCGAAAATGGTATATTTACAGCGTGGGTGGCAGCTGCGCCATTTACCATTGCGCGCGGCGGTTCGTTGCTCTTCACTGTTGTTGACGGCGATGATAACGAGTACGATGTTATAAAGAGTTTCCCTGATGGCCGCGACTTCATATCTGGTAAAATCTTGTCAGCAACATTGGAAATTAGCGAAATAGCTACAACAACCGCAAAGGTAAGTTTCGATTTTACTGTTAAAAATATCTATCCTGCAAATGTGCCAACAGAGGTAGGAAATGTTGTAAATAATATAACTTGTAAATCTGGAGAGTATATAGTTGATATTTTTGCAGCAAATGGTTGTTATTATTCTAATACTACAAATGGTGGTAAGCTTAATATACAAAGTATTAATACCCAAACTGATGCATCACAATATGCAAAACTTACTTTGCCTCAAATTGCTGGTTATAAAATAACTGGTATAAATTTAGGCAATGCAGCAGAGGACGCGGTAAGTAATAATAATGTGTTTGTTGTACTTTGTTATGAGAAGGCAGAAGTGGAGACAGCATGCATAGAAAAGAAATTTGTAAAGAGTGCGAGTTTTTCATCTGATAATTTAAAAGACTATATTTGTGATGATTCACCGTTTTACTTAAAGATAGTAACGGAGAAAAATAAAACTATTTTGGTAAAATCACTTGATATTACATATAGTCGAATGTAAATGGCATATTGAAAAAAATCCCTCCTAACCAATTGGTAGGAGGGATTCCTTGTTATTATTAGATCTATATTTCTATCGCTTAAAATTCTCGAGCGGAATCTTGGCCAGGTAGATTGAGGCATTCTTTGTTTCGTGGGTTGAGTAGTAGCAAATCCAAAGCTCATTGCCCGAAATAAGGAATCCTGGATAGCTATTGTCGCCGCCCGAAGGAAGTGTGATAGTCTCCACAAAATTACCACCGTTCTTGCCCGTAAAGAGCGCTGTGCGTGCTGCCGAGCCGGCAGGGTAAGAGCGACCTCCTGCAACCAAGTGGTCGTCATCGAGAACAATAAAGTCGGGACCACCAATTCTAAACTCCATCTTCTTCCACTCCCAATCGGTGTAGGGCGCTTGGCTTAATCCCCACATAGCCTTGCAGTCGCCAGCATCGCGGCGGAGCATAATCGCCATACGGCCATCTGGCAAGAAGCGCACCGTAGCCTCGTTGGGATAGCCATCGTGGTTGAAGCTCTTTACAAGCTCATACTTTACACCGTCGGTAGTCTTCATTAGGTGGATAAGTATCTCGTTATTTGAGGCTTTGCTGTAACTTACGCCATATCCCACGCCGTCGTACCAAGTCACTCTCCAGAGCCAGTCGTGGCCTGTATGCATCTTCTCGTCGAGCACCATTGGCTGTGGCTCGCTGAATGTCGTTCCATCCTCGCTGAACATAACATGGGGCACGCATCCCTCCAATTTGCGGTTACGATATATTGAGCCTCCGATAGTTACCATCAACTTACCATCGGGCGTAACCGATAGCTTTGGGTCGCGAAGGTCGAAGCCCGCCTTGCCGATAAATGCTACCGACTCCCACTTCTCACCATCTTCCGAAGCCAAGATTCTCACCTTACCCTCGGCGTTGCCGTTGCTATCAAATATGTGTGTAGCACCCTCGCGGAAGGTACAGTAGTAGCGACCTTTGAAACGTTCTATGGATGTGAATGCACAGTGAGAACCGTTGCTCCAGATCTGTTTCACGGAGTATGATGTTGGCTGGGCAGAGAGGTTTGTAGATGCAAACGAGAGAAAAAGTGTAAAAAAGCAGAGAAGTTGTTTCATAATAGTAAGTGTTAGGTTTATGCTCCGATATATAACAGAGCCTTTACAAAGATAGTTATTTTTTGCTATAAATGCTAATGAAAATGCAATTTTGCTTACAATTTATAAGTTGATAAATATGCGGCATGAATAATGTTTTATGCAATATAATGGAATATGTATGCAGAAATATGGGTATTATATGATAAATCTTATTGCATTATTAATAAATTTTAGTAATTTTGTAGCAAACAATAACAAATTTAACTCTTGTGAGTATGAATACATCAGTGAAAGAGTACGTCGAGCAATTTATGGCCGACGTTGTGGCAAAGAATCCTGGCGAGGTGGAGTTTCACCAGGCTGTACGAGAGGTAGTAGAGAGTGTTGCACCATATGTTTTGGAGAACCCACAATTGATAAAGATGAAGGTCTTGGAGCGTATTGCCGAGCCAGAGCGAGTTATTATGTTCCGTGTTCCTTGGGTTACCGACAGTGGTGAGGTGATGATAAACAAGGGCTATCGCGTCCAGATGAATAGTGCAATTGGTCCATACAAAGGAGGTATCCGTTTCCATTCGAGTGTAAACCTCAGCATCTTGAAGTTCCTTGCTTTTGAGCAGACTTTCAAGAATAGTCTTACAACACTCCCAATGGGTGGTGGAAAGGGTGGTTCGGACTTCAACCCTAAGGGTAAATCAGATATGGAGATTATGCGTTTCTGTCAGAGCTTTATGACTGAACTTCAGCGCCATATTGGACAGGATACCGATGTGCCAGCAGGTGATATTGGCGTTGGTGGTCGCGAGGTTGGTTATATGTTTGGCCAATACAAGCGTCTGCGCAATGAGTTTACAGGTACGCTTACAGGTAAGGGTCTCAGCTTTGGCGGCTCGCTTATCCGTCCTGAGGCTACAGGTTATGGTGCTTGCTATTTTGGTGAGGCTATGTTGGCTACACGTGGCGAGTCATATAAGGGTAAGAGCGTTGTTATTTCGGGTTCGGGTAATGTTGCACAGTATGCAGCAGAGAAGGCTTTGGCTCTGGGTGCAAAGGTACTTACAATGTCTGACTCAAATGGTTATATCTACGATCCAGATGGAATAGATAGCGATAAGTTGCAGTATATTTTTGAGTTGAAGAATATGCTTCGTGGCCGAATTCGTGAGTATGCCGAGAAGTATCCTTCGGCGCAATACTTCGATGGTGAGCGTCCATGGGGTGTGAAGTGCGATATCGCTATGCCTTGCGCTACGCAGAATGAGCTTAATGGCGAAGATGCAGCCAAGCTGGTTGCAAATGGTTGTATGTGTGTTGTGGAGGGTGCAAATATGCCATCTACACCAGAGGCAATCGTTGTTTTCCAGAAGGCGAAGTTACTCTATTCTCCAGGAAAGGCATCGAACGCAGGTGGTGTGGCGACATCTGGTTTGGAGATGACACAGAACTCTATGCGTTTGAAGTGGAGCCCCGAGGAGGTAGATGCAAAGTTGCATGAGATTATGAATAAGATTCACTCTGTTTGTGTTGAGTATGGTGAAGAGCCAGATGGTTATGTGAACTATGTGAAGGGCGCAAACATTGCTGGATTTATGACTGTTGCCGAGGCTATGTTGGCACAGGGTATAGTATAGTTGATGAGAAAATATTTGACTTTTGCCAAGTCAGTGTGATAGGTTAGTTAAAAGGTTTTTTGGGGTCGCAATATCTGCTGTCGAGCAAGTGTTGCGACCCTCGCTTTTTGTGGTTTGGATAATATTGATTATCTTTGGTCATTGTTCTACTTTGCAGCTATATGAAGGGCGGAGTGGAACTTTGATTTGAAACATTGTGAAAATTATTTTCGAATGGCAAAGACAAAACAGAGCTGGAAACCCGGTACGATGATATACCCCTTGCCCGCTGTGCTGGTGAGTTGTGGTGCTAGCCCCGAGGAGTATAATCTCTTTACGGTTGCGTGGACTGGTACGGTGTGTACCAATCCTCCGATGTGTTACATCTCGGTGCGTCCCGAAAGACACTCATACGAAATAATTAAACGTACGGGAGAGTTTGTAATCAATCTCACGACAGTCGAGCTGGCTCGCGCAACCGATTGGTGTGGAGTGCGTTCCGGCAGAGATTACAATAAATTTGAACAGATGGGTATTGCCATCTCGCAGGCTGCCGTTGTGTCTGCGCCAGTGGTTGAAGCCTCGCCAATTAGCATTGAGTGTCGTGTAAAGCAGATTATGCCACTTGGCTCGCACGATATGTTCTTGGCAGATGTGGTTAATGTGCTTGTCGATGAAGATTATATTGACCCCGAGAGTGGTAAATTCGATTTGCGAAGGGCGAATCCTATAGCCTATTCTCACGGGGAGTATTTCTCGTTAGGTGAATTTGTAGGTCACTTTGGTTGGTCGGTTCGAAAAAAGCCTAAAACCAAGAGCTCAAAACACCAAAAATAAGATTCTAGATGTGTAGTTACTAATGGCTGTTTCCTTTGGAAAATGGCCATTTTTTGTCTATATTTGTGGCGATATGTGTATCTATTAGAGCGTTTTTATTGCATAGTGGGTGATTGAAGCATTGTAAGTTGTTGTAATTCAATGCTATCTGCTATTGAAAATGCGAAAAATAGAGTTTTTTACAAAGTGATAACAAATTTACAAAATAGTATGAAGAGATTGATTTTCCTTATGTTAGCATTTGTTGTTGGTGTATCCGTAGCAAGTGCGCAGAGCAATCAAGAGCTGTTGGAGGCATATCGAAATGGTACGCTTTCGCAGTCGCAGATTGAGAATCTGAAGAAGGAGAACGAGTCGCAGAACAAGAATGTTCGTCGTACTCGTCAGGTAAACGTAACGGCAACAAACAAGAGTGAGCAGACTCAGGTAAGTGCCGATTTGACCAATGTCCCAGCAGATCCACAGAGTGGTTTGTTGGAGGCACGTCGTGGCGAGTTGGACACAGTGGCAAATCAGGGAGTTATTCGTTCTGCGGAGCTCCGTCGTATTTATGGTCACGATTTGTTTACCAGCAAAAATCTCACATTTGAGCCAAACTTGAATATCGCTACTCCCGATAATTATGTGTTGGGTGCAGGCGATGAGGTAATCATCGATGTTTGGGGAGATGTTCAGAGCTCGGAGAGCCACAAGGTTTCACCCGATGGTAAGATTGTGATCTCGGGTGTAGGCCCTGTTACAATGTCGGGTTTGTCAATTTCAGAGGCTACAAGACGAGTACGCTCGTCACTTGCCAATATCTATGCAGGTCTTAATGAGGGTACTACAAAGATGAAGCTTTCGTTGGGTAGCATTCGCTCTATCCAGGTAAATGTAGCAGGCGAGGTTGCGGTGTCTGGTACATATACTCTTCCATCTTTGGCAACATTGTTCCATGCGCTCCACGTTTCGGGCGGTGTTAGCCGATTGGGTACATTGCGTAGCATTAAGGTTTACCGTGGTGGTAAGCTCTTCTCTGAGGTAGATGTCTATGATTACATCCTCAATGGCAAGAGCGAGAAGGATATTGCATTGCGCGATGGTGATTTGGTTAGCATTCCTGCTTACGGCAAATTGGTTGAGATCTCTGGCGAGATTAAGCGACCAATGTTCTACGAGATGAAGCAGAATGAAACAGTTGCTGATTTGATTCGTTTTGCAGGCGACTTTACAAGCGAGGCTAACCGTAAGGTGGTCAGTGTTACACGTCGACAGGGTGGAAAGTATAATTCGTATACAGTTGATAGCGCTGATTTCGATAAGTTTGTGTTAGAAGATGGTGATGCCGTTTCAATCTCTGGTAGCATCAACCGCTATGACAACCGTGTAGAGATTAAGGGCGCTGTTTATCGTGAGGGCTTCTACGCTATCGACGATAAAGTGAAGACAGTAAAGCAGCTTATTGAGCGTGCTGACGGTTTGCGTGAGGATGCCTTCATGGCTCGTGCTGTGTTGTATCGCGAGAAGGCTGATTGGACTACCGAGGTAGTATCTATCGATTTGGCAGGTTTGATGGCTGGTAGAGTTAAGGATATCGAGTTGCGTACAAACGATATGCTTATCATTGCATCTGTTTCGGAGATGCGTGAGACCTATACAGTGACTGTATTTGGTTCGGTAAGTAAGCCTGATACATATCCTTATGCCGAGAATATGACCGTTGAGGATTTGCTGGTTGCAGCAGGTGGTCTTTTGGAGTCAGCGTCAACTGCAAATGTAACAATCACTCGTCGAATCAAGGATTCAAAGAGCGTGAAGGTTCAGGAGCAGTTGTTTGAAACCTTTACTGTAGAGGTTAAAGATGGCTTGGTTGTAGATGGCGAGCAGGGCTTTGTGCTGGAGCCTTTTGATGAGGTATTCGTACGCCGCTCTCCAGTCTATATCACACAGAGCAGTGTGACCGTTAAGGGCGAAGTTGCTTTCGAGGGTAACTATCCATTGGCTCGTCGCAATATGCGTCTTTCAGAGGTTGTTGCAGCTGCTGGTAATGCTACTCCTGGTGCGTTTATTGAGGGTGCATATCTTATGCGTAAGATGACCGATGAAGAGCGGGTTCAGCAGAAAGCTTTGCAGGATATGATTGATGCTCAGGCTCAGAAGGGTGATAAGGATACCCTTGGTATGGCAGGAGTAGAGTTGGAAAATGTTTACTCTGTAGGTATCAATTTGAAGGACGCTTTGGCAAATCCAGGCTCTGATGCAGATATCGTATTGCGTGATGGTGATGTAATCTCTATCCCACAGTATAATGGTACAGTGCGCGTGATGGGTGCTGTGATGTATCCTAACTCTGTAACTTTCAAAGAGAATAAGAAGCTGAAGTATTATGTCTCTTCAGCTGGTGGATTTGACAATCGTGCTCGTAAGAACCGTGCATTTGTAATCTATATGAACGGTATGGTTGATTCTGGAAAGAATGCTGAGATTCGCCCAGGTTGTGTAGTTATTATTCCATCAAAGTCGCCAAGTGAGCCAGTTAAGTGGAGCGATGTTATCGGTATGCTCTCTTCTACAGCTTCAACAGCTGCAGTTGTGCTCTCGGCAATTAACCTTGCAAGATAGTGATGGCTTAAACTAAAAAGTTATTATGGAACAGATGATTCAAAATCAGAATAATTTTCCCGTTGAGGAGCAGGAGATTGACATCATGGAGCTAATCCGAAAGATGTGGCTCAATAAGGCTCTTATACTGAAGTTTACAGCTGTATTTATGGTTGTGGGCGTCTTTGTGGCTCTCTTTAGCCCAAAGGTTTATACCGCAAGTTGTGATGTAGTGCCTCAGACTTCAGACGGCTCGGGTTCTTCTAAGATGAGTTCACTCGCAGCATTGGCTGGTATTAACCTCAATCAGTCGATGGATGTGAGGGCTCTCTCTCCACTGGTATATGAGAATATTCTTAAGAGTACCACATTCCGCAAGGAGTTGATGCAGACACCTATTGAGTTCGAGAAGGCGGGTAAGGCTGTTAGCTTCTATGAGTATTACACTAGTAAGGAGTATAACAAACCCAGCGTTCTTGGTTATATCAAGAAATATACCATCGGCCTTCCATTTGTTATCCTGAATGCTATTCGTGGCGAGCAGGAGTTGCCTCAAATCTCTGCTGCAGATGGTGATGCTCAGCAGATAGAGACACTAACTAAGGAGGAGTACGAGGTAAGTAAAATTCTTAGCGAAGCGGTTAGTATCACTCTTAATGAGAAGAAAGGCTATGTTACTATTACTGCAAATATGCCCGAGGCTGTTGCTGCTGCGCAGTTGGCCCAGGCGACTCTTACTCTTTTGCAGAAGTATATCACTGAGTTTAAGATCGATAAGGTGCAGTCTAATCTAGATTTCGTGCAGAGCCGTTATGATGAGGCAAAAAAGAACTTTGAGGATATTCAGTTCCGTCGTGCCAAGTATCGCGACTCTAACCAGAATGTAGTTAAGCACTCAGCTCGTGTGGAGCAGGAGAAGCTTGATGCGGAGTACACATTGGCAATGACCCTCTATTCGGAGCTTGCTAAGCAGTTGGAGCAGGCCAAGATTAGCGTAAAGGAGACAGCCCCAATTCTTACAGTTATCAATCCTGTTACAGTTCCTTATAAGAAGAGTAAGCCTCAGCGTGCTACTATCCTTATGGCCTTCATCTTCTTGGGTGTTGCTGCTGGTGCAGGTGTTGTATTGGGTGTTCCATATCTTGCGGACTTGACAGGTAATGATAATATCCGCCGATTCGTAAAGGAGCTTCCCGAGAAGGAGGATGCCGAGGCGAAGGCATAAGTGGATAATTTTGGCCTGATTGATGTTAGACGCCTATACATCGATTTATAGGTAGTAAAATGTTATACGTTGGATGGGCTACCTGAGGTAGCCTATCCTTTTATATAGAATTGTAGTTATGCCAGAGATTTCAGAGAGAGCAAGTAGAATGCCCGAATCGCCTATTCGTAAGCTTGTACCATTGGCTGATGAGGCAAAAAGCCGCGGCATTAAAATATATCATTTGAATATTGGCCAGCCCGATTTGCCATCTCCACAAGAGGGCCTCGATGCCTTGAAGTCTATCGATCGCAAGGTGTTGGAATATAGCCCTAGTGATGGTTATCTGTCGTTGCGCGAGAAGCTTGTAGGTTACTATGAGGAGTATCAAATTAAGCTTACGCCTGATGATGTGATAGTTACAACGGGTGGCTCAGAGGCTGTGCTGTTTGCCTTTATGTCGTGCCTTAACCCTGGCGATGAGATTATAGTGCCTGAGCCAGCTTATGCAAACTATATGGCATTTGCAATCTCGGCAGGAGCGGTGATTCGTCCCGTTACGACAACTATCGATGAGGGCTTTGCTCTGCCAAGTGTTGAGCAGTTTGAAGAGCTTATCAACGAACGCACGCGAGGTATTCTTATCTGCAACCCCAATAATCCTACGGGCTACCTCTACACACGCCAGGAGATGAACCGTATTCGTGATTTGGTTATCAAACACGACCTGTTCCTCTTCTCTGATGAGGTATATCGAGAGTTTATCTATACCGGATCGCCATATATCTCAGCGTGTCATTTGGAGGGCATAGAGCAGAATGTGGTCTTGATTGATTCCGTATCGAAACGTTATTCGGAGTGTGGAATTCGTATCGGTGCACTTATTACCAAGAACAAGAAGGTGCGTGATGCCGTTATGAAGATGTGTCAGGCTCGATTGAGTCCTCCCCTCATTGGCCAAATTGTAGCTGAGGCATCAATCGAAGCGTCACGTTCGTACAAGATTCACACCTATGAGGAGTATATTGAGCGTCGTAATTGCTTGATTGATGGTCTGAATAAGATTCCAGGAGTATACTCCCCAATTCCTATGGGTGCATTCTATACCGTGGCGAGCTTGCCTATTGATGACAGCGACCGCTTCTGTGCGTGGTGCCTGTCGGAGTTTAATTATGAAGGCGAGACGATTATGTTGGCACCAGCATCGGGCTTTTACTCAGATCCAGCAAAGGGCCGCAACGAGGTGCGTATTGCATACATCTTGAACAAACAGGATTTGCGACGAGCTTTGATGATTCTTGGTGAGGCCTTGAAGGCATATCCAGGCCGCACAATCAATATGTAAGTTAAGCGGTAGAGTTAAAAAAAGAGTGTGTTCCATTTGTTTTGGAACACACTCTTTTTTGCTATCTGAGCAAGCTTGTGAATGCGATATTCTATTTTTAGAAATAGAATCCAAGACCAAGTTGCAATGTGGAAATTTTATTTTCGCCGGTTGTCAATCCGTATACCTCGCTCTCCTTGAATGCACCGTTGTATCGTGCAGATACAGCCAACTTCCAAAGACGTACCTCTGCGCCAATGGCATAACCCAGTGTTGGACGTTTGATACTCCACTCTATGCCATCTGCTACTCCACTTGTGTTGGTCATCAGGCAGAATGTTGGACCTGCCTGGATAGCCAGGATGCCGAAAAACTTCAACTGAGCCAACAGGGGCAAATCGAGCTTGCTAAGCTTCATTTTACCATCAATACCCTCCATGTCGAAGTTGTTGTGAGAGAAGATAAGCTCTGGGCGTACGCCAAACATACCCCATGTAATCTCGCTCTGCAAACCTGCGAACCAGCCGGTGTTTGAGTCGAGTTTTACCTGGTCGGCAATCATCTTTATATCATTTGTCTGATAATCCAGACCAGCTTTGATACCCCATTTAGCATTTGGGAGCAATCCCGCCGAGGCCTCTGTTGCTGCAAAGAGTGCAACAATCAAAAAAAGTGCTATTCTTTTCATATTACAATGTTTTGTGCGATGGTAATCGCAGTTGTTATTTTCTTTATCGACTATCCCTTTTAGCATATCGGCAAGTTATCTGCCACGAGAGCCTGTTGAGCGAGTGCCCTGTGAGCTGGAACCTCCGCGCTGTGCAGTGCTGCTGTTCTTTTTCTCAGAGCTTGAGGTTTGTGCCTGCTGTGAGCGACTATTGTTCGAACCTCTGTTGTTGCTTGGCGCTACCTTGTTCGGCTGGTTTTGGTTAGTAGGTTTGTTGTAGCTGCTATTCGAACCATTGCCTCTCTGTGAGCCATTAGCACCATTGTTGTAAGCCGATCCGCGATTGGTGTTGTTATTACGAGAGTCTCGCACTGTGTTGCGATTGTCGTAGTATTGATTGTTGCGCGAACCATAGTAGCTACCTCCATAATGTCCGTTATTCTGATGTGTCTTGTTATGGTCGTAGCGGTTGTTATGGGGAGGTCTTTGTGGATTGTGAGGTCCATGAGCGCCTGGTCCCTGCGGGTGATGCTTATTACCGATTACTGGCTGATTGTATACCCCCTTATACTTTTTGTACATTGCGCGATGGTTATGGTTGTGTAACCAAGGGTTGCGCTGGGTGAGAACTACCTTGTAGTATCGGTGCAGATCCTTTGGGAAGTGGGGTGGCAGATGCTTTGCTGCTATCCAACGGCCGTGATTCAGATAATAGAAGATGGCCTTGTTGACATCATAGTAGAAATCAAACTCTGGGAAGTAGTAATATGGAGCATAGTTGTAGCCTGCAGGTCCCCATGAAGGCTGCATTGATAGATTCAATGAGGCAACTGTGCTTGTGTGTACTCCATCGGAGTAAAGTCCTACGCTGCACGATGAAAGAATCATTGTGGCAGCAAATAAAATCATAAGTTTCTTCATAGCTCCAAAGTTTTAATTATCAGCTGAGTTGCAGCACTTGCCTGCTCCCTGAGACTGATGTGATTTATACTAATCAACCGCTTGGGGACCTCTAGTCGGGGACAAGAACTTCTGCTCTTGTGTTGCAGGGCAACACCTACTACATGCCCTTTGTGCCCTTAGCACCTTTGGCTCCCGAAATCGTGTAGTTGAAGATATTCTCTTTGTAACTTGTTGTCTTAAATGATGAGTCTCGTTTGCGCTGGAAGGCGATCTCTATCAAACGCTCGGTGAGCTGCTCAAAGCCCACACCTGTAGCCTCCCATAAATAGAACGAAAGCGAGCCAGGAATAGTATTTATCTCGTTGACAAATATTTTACCATCGGCCTCATCAATCATAAAATCGATGCGAGCCACGCCATCGCAAGCCAACGCCTTGAATGTCTCAACGGCTGTTGTGCGGATAAAATCGGTATCCTTCTGAGGCAGATTTGCAGGTATCTCGCGTACTGTCGAACGCATTCCCTGTGACTGCTTCACAGCGCCCTTGCTGCCTTTACCGCCACCCAAATACTTATCGGCATAGCTTAGAATCTCGCCACTGCGGATTGGGGCTTCGCAAACCGATGCCTCACACTCATAGTAGTTACCAAGCACCGAGCAGTTAATCTCCTTGAGCTTCTCCACAAGCTTCTCTACGATGATGCGCTTTGAGTAGCTAACGGCGTTGTCGATAGCCTCCACCAACTCCTCGCGGTTGTGTACTGCTGTGATACCTACGCTTGAGCCCGAGTCGGCAGGCTTTACGATAAGAGGGTAGGCAAGAGCCTTCTCAACCTTTTCAACAACCTTCTCTTGGCAGTCGAACCACTCCTTGTCAGAGAACCAGGTGTAGTCGATTACGGGGATACCGCTCTGTGCCAAAACCATCTTCATTGTGATTTTATCCATACCGTTTGCCGATGCCAGCACGTTGCAACCAGCATATGGAATACCTGTCATCTCAATTGCACCCTGGAATGAGCCGTCCTCGCAATTTGTGCCGTGCAGTGCGGGCAGGATAACGTCCAGCTTAACAGCTACGTCGCTGCCAAACATAGGCTTACGCACCTTGTAAAGGTTGTTGTCACCATAGATTGGGCGGAGATACACCTCCTGGCAAGAGGCCTTCAGACTCTCCATATTCTTGTAGTTCTCGCTCTTGCGCAATGCCTCACCAGTGTACCACACTCCCTCCTTAGAGATATAGATGGGTGTGATATCATATTTGTCGGTGTTGATGGCCTCCATAGTCTGGATAGCGGTCAATACAGAGATCTCGTTCTCAACCGAGCGGCCGCCAAATATCACTCCTACATTGATTTTGCTCTTCATCTTATATTGTTTTCTATTGTTATCTATTCGTTATTTTGTCTATTTGAATGAGTCGGGCAGGTCGTTCTCGTAGAGCACCACGTCGCCCGCACGAAGCATTGTGGCAAGTCGTGCCGAAGCCTCGGCAAACGAATCAGCCTCGATGAGGTTTTGGGTGTTGAATCCGGCTTCAGCGATGCCTGAGCTGATAGCCTCGCGGTTGACCTTGTTCACTACGATTGCAATGTCGCAAGCCGAGGCAATTACCTTTCCCAATTCGTGGTTTAGCTCTGCCTGACGCTCTCCGAGCTCCACAAATCCAGGGGTTACCACTATGCGGCGACCACCCTCTGCTCGTCGGAAATCACGAAGCACCTCCAGCGCCATCTTTGCGCCCGTCGGGTTCGAGTTGTAGGCATCGTCGATTATTGTAACACCACCAGCTGTACGTTTCACACTGAGTCTATGCTCAATCTGCTCAATCTGGCGCATAGCACGCTTCTGCATAGCTTCGCTTACCTGCAGATGGTCGGCAACGGTAACTGCAGCCAACAGATTGAGTATGTTTCCACGACCAGCCAAGCGAGTTGTGTAGCCCTCGCGCAGGGCTTTGTCGCTCTTAATTGCGAACGATGTATCTGTGGCTGAGTAGTTGATATTCTCGGCCTGATAGTCGGCCTTGGTATTGTCGATAGCATAGCCGAGAACTTTGCATCGGTGGCTCATCAAGCGACCAGCAATAGGCTCAGAGTCGAGGTTCACTACACCCAAACCATCTGCTGGCAGGGCATCTATAAGCTCAAACTTTGTGCGGAGGATATTCTCCTGAGTGTGGAAAGTCTCGAGGTGCATCTCGCCAACAGCCGTTACGATACCGATTGTGGGGTGTACTAAATCGCAAATCTCCTTGATGTCGCCCACCTGCTTTGCTCCCATCTCGACGATGAAAATCTGGTGGTGGGGCTTCAGATACTCTCTTACGGTGCGAATAACTCCGAGCGTGGTGTTGAAGTTGCCAGGAGTCATCAGTACGTTATACTTTTCCGAGAGGATTCGATAAAGATAGTGCTTTGTTGAGGTCTTGCCGAAGCTGCCAGTAACACCGATGATTGTGAGGTTTGGCATCGAGCGCAGGATTCGTTTTGCGTCGTTGTAGTACCAGCGTGAGATAGCTGCCTCCAGAGGTTTGTTCAGTAGGTTTGCCACGAGCATCACCGCAGGCAGAGCCAACGTGGCAAGTGCTATAGTTGCGGCATAGCGTGGCGCAAAGATTAGTGAAATCGCAATCACGCCACCACTCACAATAGCCGCAGTTGCGAACAGACGCTTAACTCGCATTGTGTAGACAATAGGCTTCTTGTAGGTGGTGCGAAACTCGGCAATAGCCATTGCAACCATCAAAGCGCTTGCAACGCCATAGAATACGTCCACATTAACAAAAGACATCGCCCCCACAATAGCCAATACGGCAATCATTGCGGCACGGGCATACTTATATCCCCCCTTGAACCAGCGGGCATATCGCTCCTCACGATAGGAGTTGTGCTGGAACATATGTACGTCATAGCGCACGACTGCAAACCACAGTAGTGCGTACATAGCCCAAAATATAATATTTGCAATCAACATATCTTACTTATTCATCTCTTTTGCAAAAAAACTTGCAAGCACTCTCTCGAAAAGTTGAGGATTCTCCAAAAACGAGAAGTGTCCTGCTCCCGCAACCGTAACCAAACCCGCATCGGGGATTAGGCTCTCCATCTTCTTGGCATCGGATAGTGGAGTTGCGGTGTCGTTCTCTCCCCAAAAGAGCAATGTGGGGGTAGAAATCTTGGGCATCAGATGACACAAATCCTCGTTTACGACCTTCGACAAGATGGCTCGCATCATTGGTGTTGCCTGACTATAGTCCGAAGAGCCAGCCTTAGCCCTGCGACTCTCAATCCACTTGGCGGCACGCTTTTTACCCAAAAACAGTCGGGCAAGATGTTTCATTAGTTTGAAGGTGTAGACCTTGCGGTAGTAGGTGAACGAGCGGCGAGGTTTCACTCCTGCCGCATCAACCAACACAACCTTTTGGGTCTTGTTGCGTGATGCATAGACAATTGATACACGACCACCAAACGAGTGGCCAATCAAGATAGGCGAGGTGATGCCTTCGTGTTGCGCTATGGCCTCCACCGAGCGGGTGTACTCCTCCACGCCCCACACCTCGCTGGGCTCTTCGCTCTGGCCAAAGCCCGCAAAATCGACTCCCACCACCAGAAAGTGCTGCTCCAAGAAGCTACGCACAATCTTGAAAGTGTCGATATTACACCCCCAGCCGTGAAGCAAAAACAAAGGCTGCCCCGCACCCGCGAGGGTGTAGTGCAACCTTACGCCGTTATATGTGATACTCTTGTCCATAATCAAAAGACAAATTTAACTCTTTTTCTTTGAATTATGGCATCTATACTCCATTTAATCGCTAAATAAATGTACTTGTTAGTTTAATATAAATTCACTATCTTTGTGATAACATACATAATTAACACGGAAAGTGTAAGTTTATTCTTGAAAATCGAACGTAGGAAATTCGCAGTAGAGAGAATAGGCAGACATTTTGCCGCGTCGTATCCATTATGGATTTCGGCGTGGGCTGTCGCTTATTTTATCTACAAGGTACTTCCTACGACCTGATTTTCTAAGATAAGTTTTCAGCGCCACGCTTTCTTATTTTATTAAATCACTATCGGGGTGCGAGTAGTACAAATTATCTCAAATTATGAAGAAACTTTTCACCTATCTTCTATCGGCAATGGTGATTTTTGCCGTAGGATGTGAGGGGTTTGATGACTCTCTGCTTTGGGAGGAGATTAACTCTCTCAAAGACCGTGTAACGGCTCTCGAACAGTTATGCAGACAGATGAACACCAACATTTCATCATTGCAGACAATTGTTGATGCTTTGCAAAACAAAGATTATGTAACCAACATTTCGCCTATCACCGAAGATGATAAAGTGATTGGCTACTCAATCACTTTTTCAAAGAGTGGGGCTATTACCATTTATCACGGCAAAGATGGCAAGGATGGTCAAAACGGACAGGATGGCACCGATGGCAAAGACGGCAAAGATGGCTACACTCCTGTAATTGGCATTGCTAAAGATACTGACGGACTCTACTATTGGACATTAGACGGCGATTGGTTGCTTGACAATGACGGCAACAAAGTCAAAGCCGTAGGTGTTGACGGCAAGGATGGCGCCGATGGAAAAGATGGTGTTGACGGCAAAGACGGTGCAGATGGAGCAGACGGTAAAGACGGTGTTGACGGTAAAGACGGTGAGGATGGCAAAGATGGCGTTGACGGAGAAGATGGCAAAGACGGTACCGATGGTAAGGATGGCGTAACTCCAAAATTAAAAATAGAGAAAGACTATTGGTATATCTCTTACGATAACGGCACTACTTGGACTGAACTCGGCAAAGCAACAGGCGAGGACGGCGCTGACGGAGAGGATGGAGATTCTATGTTCAAAGAGGTTACTTACGATAGGGAGTATGTATATATCACTCTTATTGATGGCACACAATTAGTAATTCCTATTAATAGTATTAATATCCCCAATAATCAGATTTGGTACACCAATGGTAGCATAACAGAGGCTACAACACCATTTTATACATATGTTTTTGGTGCAAAAATTATATCTAACAAATATGATGCCGAAAAAGAACATTGGGTTATTACATTTAACGGTAATGTTACTTCGATTGGACACGATGCATTCTTTTATTGTGGTAATTTGACAAGCGTAGTAATCCCCGATAGTGTTACAGAGATTGGAGCGGATGCATTCTATTTTTGCAGTAGTTTGACAAGTATAAACATTCCTGATGGCGTTACTTCGATTGGAGATAGGGCATTCTTTAATTGCGGTAATTTGACAAGCATAAACATTCCCGATGGCATTACTGAGATTGGAAAAGAGGTATTCGGTCAATGCAGCATTTTGACAAGTATAACCATTCCTGATGGCGTTACTTCGATTGGAAATGGGGCATTCTATCATTGCGGTAATTTGACAAGCATAAACATTCCCGATGGCATTACTGAGATTGGAAAAGACGTATTCAATGGTTGCAGCAGTTTGACAAGTATAACCATTCCCAATAGCGTTACTTCGATTGGAGAAGGTGCATTCAGATCTTGCAGTAGTTTGACAAGTATAACCATTCCCAATAGCGTTACTTCGATTGGAGATTATACATTCAAGAATTGTATTTAGAAACCCCAAACAACCAAAACTATTCAGAAATAACCAAGTATAAACCTTTAGTTATCAGCGCCTTCTAAAATTTAACACTTTCAGACTGCTTTTTGATGGTTCCCAAATTTCCACATATTTTTGAGACATATTTCTGACGTGGAGAATTTGCGGAGCTTATTTTTTGTCATTTCGTGTAGATAGTTGACAAGGGTTTACATCCGTTTACAACGAGTGACAAATTCCGCCCCGATATGTGAGGATTATCACATCGTGTAGAAAGGCGACAACGGTTTACTACTGTTTACCTCCGTTCACCACTTCAGATACATGAGAATGAAGAAGTGAAATTTGTAAACGATAAGCAGTATGAAAGTAACCAAGAAATGTGCTTTTTGCGGTCAGTCTTTTGAGACCCGAAGCGGAATGCAACGCTATTGCAGCGAGACTTGTCAGGCCGAAGCCAAACGAGCCAGAGCAATGCAGAAGAACAACCTCTTCAAATTGGCTCAGCCACTCATGGAGATACAGCATCAAGAGTATCTCACCTTTTCCAAAGCAGCCATCCTCATGGGCTGTTCCCGTCAATACATCTATAAACTTGTAGCTATTGGCAAACTGAACGCCTCCCGTATCAGCAACCGAATGGCATTCATTCGCAGAGCCGACATCGAGCAGATGTTGGCAAGCAATCCCTATCATCGTATCCTACCCGGCAGTACCTCTGCACCGAAAAAGTCCGCATCGTCTTCCACATCCCTCAAAAAGAAAATGAGGGAAGAGAAAAACGATGAAGTGCTGGACTTCTATTCGGGTGAAGAGGTCATGACCCTTTATAAGGTCAAGCAATCGTGGCTTTATACCTCTGCCAAACGCAACAAGATACCCATTTGCCGTATCGCTGGCAAGAACTACTACAGCAAGAAACACATTGATGAGTTCTTCGGTGTTGCCGTTGACATCAGCAAAATCACCCAATGGCTGACAGCCGAGCAAGTGGAAGAGCTCTTCAACATGAAGCCCACAGCCCTCCGTGCATACACCTATCGCCATAAGATTCCAACCAAAAGAGAATATGGACGTACCTATTACTCCCAATCCCATTTGGCGGAACTCCGCAGAACCGACCTTATGAGCGATGAAAACTACTATACCGTAGAACAGATACAGCAGATTTATGGACTCACCTCTGCCAATATTTGCCATATCATCAAGGTTAA
>JAZQVY010000019.1:0-3367 GCA_045632085.1 Alistipes sp.
GTGCTTCTTGACAATATCTCGGATTTTGAAAAGCGGATCACCCATCTTAATGCCGAGTGCCTTTGCTTCGTTACTTCTGGCAATAGCGCAGCCATCATTGTTGGATAGAACAATGACAGGCTTGCCTTGTAAGTCGGGACGAAACACACGCTCACAAGAGGCAAAGAAGTTATTGCAATCGGCAAGGGCAAACATATTACATCTTCTTGATTACATATGTTACGACACCCCAAATCATAAACTCATTATCTGGGGTAACCTCGATTGGTTTATATGCAGTATTGAGTTCATTTGCAGGCATAAGGCGAACCATATTGTCTCCCATCTCAACTCGCTTAACTGTATACTCTCCATCAATGTAGCACACAGCCTTACAGTTGTTGTAAGGATCCACAGCACGGTCCACGATGATGATATCACCCTCATCCAACGCAGCATCTACCATTGATACACCGCTGACACGGAAAAAGAAAGTCGATGCCTTATGTTTTACAAGCAACTTAATAAGATCTAACTTTTCTCGTATATCCTCGGCGGGTGAAGGGAATCCCGCCTTTACATCACCCAACAAATGACTCTCAAAAGAGTCTTCACTATCTATCTTATGTGGTACGAACTTTTCCATAGCGGGTGTAAAGATACTCAAAATATAACACTATATGAGAATCTCAAACAAAAAAGAGCCAACTGCGTGATGATTGCAATTGGCTCGTTTGATTTTACTCCTTATCTACAACAATCTCTATTGTTGTGCCCTCCCTATCTACGGAGAGTGTGAGTTTGTCAGGCAGTGGTTCTATTGCTGACTTGTCGCTATCTGATGCCTTAATGCCGTTTATCGCCTCAATGCGGTCGCCATTTTATTCAGCCTCTTATCGGTATTAGAAGTTATATTGCGTCTACTTAACAGTTCGCTGTATGTATGATGTGTAGTCCTTAATGACTGGCTTGTAGTCTGCGTGAGCCATCAGCGATGATGAGATTATAAAGTCCGCAGAAGAGCGGTTGATTGCTGTTGGCACATTGTATAGTGTTGCCAAACGAAGCAGAGCCTTGACATCTACGTCGTGTGGTTGTGCAGACATTGGGTCCCAGAAAAATACCAGAACATCAATCTCATTATTGGCAATCATCGCTCCCAACTGTTGGTCGCCACCCAGTGGTCCTGACTTTAGCATCGTTATATCAAATCTTGAATTTGCTGAATCTTTGCCACGACGCTCCATAAGGGTCTCCGCAACGATACGTCCTGTCGTTCCCGTACAAATTAAGCGGTGTGATAATAACTTCTCCCAGTTCCAAGCGACCCACTCCGCTAGGTCGTGCTTCATAGCATCGTGAGCAACAAGTGCTACTGTTAATCTCTTCTCCATAATGTTCATCTTTCTTTTCTATACTATTATCTCATTAATTAAGTACGGAAATAATACTATATTGTTTCATAAGAATTGTACTTGGGTTAATTTTTGTTAAATTAAAAAAAGATAAGACGGTATTTTGCTCGTCTTGTCTGTGAAAAATCTATTAATAATGCCTATTAACCCATCTTGCCTGTAAGGTAGGCCTTGGTGCGTTCGTCCGATGGATTGGTGAACATCGTTTCGGTGTCGCCATATTCAACGAGTTCGCCCAGGTACATAAACATAGATTTCGAGGATATGCGTCTTGCCTGACCCATATTGTGAGTTACGATAAGGATAGTCACCTCCTTCTGCAACTCCAATAGCAGCTCCTCGATATGCTTTGTCGCAATGGGGTCGAGTGCAGATGTTGGCTCATCCATCAGAAGAACATCGGGTTTCATTGCCAAGGCACGGGCAATGCACAGACGCTGCTGCTGACCACCCGAAAGGAATGTACCCTTCTTGTTCAGTACATCCTTAACCTCATCCCACAGGGCAACGCTACGCAAGCAACGCTCTACGGTGGCATCCTTTTCTGCCTTTGAAAGTTTGATTCCGTTGAGTGCAAAGCCCGACAGAACATTGTCGTAGATGCTCATTGTTGGGAATGGTGCAGGGCGCTGGAAGACCATACCCACACGACGACGCACATCGATAGGCTCCATCGCAAGGATATTTTCGCCATTGAGCAGGATTTCGCCATCGACACGGATATTCGGATAGAGGTTGTGCATAAGGTTTACGGCACGCAGGAGTGTCGATTTTCCGCAGCCCGAAGGTCCCATAATAGCGGTGATTGTATTTCGCTCAATGGCTGCCGATACATATTTCACGGCCATTGTCTGCTTGGTATATGATACGCAAGTCTTCTTAAACTCCAATATAGGTTTTACTGATTCCATTTCTTTGCAAGATATTTAGCTGTAAGATTCAATGTGAGAACGAATAACAGGAGGAAGAGCGATGCTCCCCAAATAAGCTCTTGTAGGTTGGGGTCGTTGAAGAACTCCCATATAAGCAGGGGTACTGCCGAAATAGGCTTGTCGATAGAAAAGCGTATAAGCGAGCAACCAAGTGCAGTAAACATCAGCGGTGCAGTCTCGCCAATCACTCGTGAGATAGCGAGCAATACACCCGTAAAGATACCACCGAAGGCTGCTGGCAACTGCACTTTCATCATCACACGAGCCTTGTTGCCACCCAATGCCAAACCAGCCTCTTTGAGCGATGCAGGGAGAATTTTAAGCGTCTCTTCGGTCGAGCGAATAATAAGTGGAAGCATCATAATACAGAGAGCCACACTACCTGCGATTGCCGAATAACCCTTCATTGGAACAACAACCCAAATGTAGGTAATGATACCGATAATCACCGATGGCGCACCCTGCAAAAGGTCAGTCAAATAGCTTACTATCTGAGCAAAACGATTTTTGCTATTCTCTGCCAAGAATGCACCGCACAAGATACCCACAGGCACAGCAACAACAACCGCCATACCGAGCATTATCATTGTGCCGACAATACCATTTGCAATACCGCCAGGAATAGGCTCACCCGCCTCGATTGCCTTCATTGCCTTATATGCCGTAGGTGTGGGCTCGGTAAAGAATGACCACGAGAGCTGGTCAAACCCTTTAAGTAGTACCTCTCCCAAGATGGCAAGTAGCGGCACGGCTGTGAGAGCTGCAAGAAGGCATACGCCCCAGCGTAAAAGTCTGTCCTTTGCCAGGCGTGTTTGTATTTTATTGAATCTATTCATACTACACTATTCTTGCTCGTTTAATCATTATCTTACCCACCATATTGATTGCTGCGGTTATCAGAAAGAGAATCAGACCGATAGCAATAAGCGATGAGAGTCGCAAATCGTCAGCCTCGCCGAATTGGTTGGCGATGATTGATGCCATAGAGTTTCCCGTTGAGGTGATTGAATCTGGAATGTTATTGGTGTTGCCGATAAGCAT
>JAZQVY010000020.1:0-73607 GCA_045632085.1 Alistipes sp.
ATAACCTTATTATACTCCTCTTGCTTCTGCTCTCGACTTTTGACCGAGCCGACCCTACGCCCCATCTTTACACCCTTCATCTTTGCTAACTCTCTACCACTATTCAATCGGTATTGGATGCTATCACGCTCGATTTCGGCAAATGATGACAACACGGCAGTAATCATCTTGGCGATGGGATTGGGTTGTCCGTCGGCATTGAGGGTGCAGAGCGGTAGATTTTGGATATAAACATTTACACCAGCCTTTGTTAGCTCATCAATCGTGTTTACGACAATCTTAGTCGAGCGACCCAAGCGTGAGATTTCCGATACACAGAGAGTATGGATATGGTTGGCGATGCAGTATTCTACACACTCGGTCAGGACGGGACGATTTTCCTTCGCCCCACTCATCTTCTCCTCGTAGGTAGCGACCAACTCCATATCATTGATGGCGATGTATCGCTTCAAATCTGCCACCTGACGCTCCGTCGTCTGTCTCTCGCCCGTGCTACTTACTCGTGCATATATAACTGCTGTTGCCATACTGATACTTTTTAATCATTTAGTGATTAAAATCTATCTGTTAGAAGACCTTGATTAACGCATGCATCTGGAAGCATCGAAACTGACCACGCTCCACATCGAAATATGTACACACCTTGCGAGCATCACCACACATACCTCTACCGTTGATGTGGTCGCCAACCAATGCGGGCATCATAGTTCCGTAGGCGATGCGTATTTCGCCGCTCTTTTTGAGATAGGCAAATTTTACCACCTCTCGGCGCATACGGTTCTTTAACTCGTTAAGTTTTGCCACTTGCAAACCCGCCACAAAATCACTCTCCACTCTCTGCGAGATTACCGACGCACGGTACATATCTCGGTTTGTTACTGCTACAATCGTTGTCATATCTGTAAGAAAATTTATTACACCTTAACTAATACCATACTTTGGGTTTACGCCAGCCTTCCAACTCATACCAATATTCGAGTGCGGCGATTCTGCTCTGACCAAATCCCTTCACCTTGCGACCGCTTGCAATCTCCCATACGCCCCAACCTGACCCGCTACATCCAATGTGATATTTTCTTGTCTTTGCCATATTCTTAACTCCTTTTGTTGATACAAATATAGTGAATTACTTTAATTTATGCAAGTTTTTCAATGAATAATTTTAATTTGTGCATTAAAATGTTGATTATAAATTTGAGATTTCATATATTTGTTATGGATTATTATACTACTATGGAAGAGATTATCGAAAAAAAGAAGCAAGAGAGAGGTGTTGTTCATCTCCTATTAAAAGATACGGGAGAAAATTTTTACTACGGAAACTTAAAAGCTCTTTTTGACAATCACGAAGAAACCGAGAATGATAAATCATTGGGGGTTGCATACAACTATGTAAAGAACTTTGATTTTTCAGATGGTAAAGCATACGAAAACCCTGTTTGTATAATTCGTAAGGGTATTATTAACACTACCACCAAGAAAGAGTGGATGCGTAATAACAAGAACACAAAACGATAACCCAAATTATGGCAAAGAAATCCATACAATCAGTAGAACCAAACATTGCAGACCTTGTTAATGGTTGGTTAAAATCATATAAATTATCCTACAAATTAGAGCAAGAGTCATTAAACACCGAGATTGACAAAGCTCTGGATGACTACTACTCTAAGAATGGTGGTTCTGGCGGAAATCGCCCTGATGCTAAATTGTTACTACAAGATAGCGGGCTAAATTATTATCCCATTCTAATAGAATACAAAGGATATAAAGACAAGTTGGTAAAACTTGATGAGCAGGGACAGGTAGAGAATAAGAACTCTAAAAATGAGCCTAATTTCAAGAACATCAACAGCTATGCTGTGAATGGTGCGATTCACTATGCCAATGCAATCTTGCATCATACGAGTTACACAGATATTATTGCGATAGGCGTTACTGGATACAAAGATGATTTTGGAAAATTACAGCATCAAATAGGTGTATATTATGTTTCCAAAGACAACTTCGGTGTTGGACAAGAGATAGACACATATACAGATTTATCATTCTTGGCACCAGCGAATTTTGATGCGTTTATTGAAAGAGTGAAGAATCTAACACTTACACAAGAGGAGTTAGAGCGAATAAAAGAGCAACGAGAAAAAGAAATATCTACAAGTCTCACGAAGCTAAATAATGACATTTTCGTTAATGAAAAAGGCCTTAGTGAGACAGACCGACTATATCTGGTAGCAGCCTCTATTATGGCAACATTGGGTATTCCTGGCAAAGTTACACCATTGGATAAATCCGATTTAAAATCTTCAACAGAGAAAGGGAATACAGATGGAGACATTATAATGAGAAAAATAGATGCGTTTCTCAATGAGAAGAAAATACCAAAAGAGAAACGTGAATTAGTTATTCGCACATTGGAAAATACTCTCACAACAGACAATATTAACAAAGTTGAAAATGGAGAGAGTCAATTAAAGAGAGTTTTTACCAAAATTATTGACGACTTAGGTATTTACTACAAAATAGGCCTGACTACCGATTTCACAGGTAAGCTATTCAATGAAATGTATAGTTGGCTTGGTTGGGCAAAGGACAAGCTAAATGATGTTGTTTTAACCCCATCTTATGTTGCGACACTACTTGTTAAATTAGCAAGAGTAAACAAGGATTCTTATGTTTGGGATTTTGCAACAGGTTCCGCAGGTTTGTTGGTTGCTGCGATGAACGAAATGCTTATTGACGCAAAGAGGAATATTCACTCTCCCGAAGAACTTAAAACCAAAGAACTTAAAATCAAAACGGAACAATTACTTGGAGTTGAGTGGTTAGCCGAAATATATATGCTTGCTGTCCTTAATATGATTCTTATGGGTGATGGAAGTTCTAATATCATACATCAAGATTCTTTGAAAGACTTTAATGGCAAATACGAATATGGCAAACCCGACGAAGATTTCCCTGCCGATGCCTTTATTCTGAATCCGCCATATTCCGCTGCGGGTAATGGAATGATATTCGTGGAAAAAGCCCTCAAAATGATGGATAAGGGTTATGCCGCAATCATCATTCAAAATTCTGCGGGGTCAGGCAAAGCCATAGAATATAACAAAAAGATACTTAAAAAGAATACCCTTCTTGCAAGTATAAAAATGCCTATTGACTTATTTGTAGGTAAATCAAGTGTACAGACCAATATCTATGTGTTTAGGGTTCACGAACCCCACAATGCGAACGAGGTCGTAAAATTTATCGACTTTTCTAATGATGGTTATACTCGAACCAATCGTAAAAAGGCGAGCTGCAACCTACGAGATACGGACCACGCAAGAGAACGATATGAAGAATTGGTTAATGTTGTATGTTTCGGCAAAAAGTATCTTCATTACATAAAAGCAAATGAGTATTTTGAGGGGCACATCGACCCCAACAGCGGTGCTGATTGGAATCAATCTGCCCCAATAGACACTACCCCAACATTGGCAGACTTCAAAAAGACCGTTGCAGACTACCTTGCGTGGGAGGTTACAAATCTCTTGAAGAATCAAAAAAACAAGGAGGACAGCTCGGGAAAATAGATGCCCCACTTAATAAAAAATTGCAAAAGGTTAAGTGGGGCGCTATCAAAGTCAAAAAGCTATTTGACATCAGCAACACATTGAGTTTCAATACTGATATGCTCGTAGATGGAGATGAATATGACTACATAACCCGCACTTCTCTTAATCAGGGAATACTTCAAACTACAGGGTTTGTCAATTCTGAAAATGTAAACTCGGCAGGGTGTTGGAGTTTAGGGCTGCTTCAAATGGATTTCTTTTACCGAAGAAAACCGTGGTATGCAGGACAATTTGTAAGGAAGGTTCTGCCAAAGTTTAAGGTCTCAGAGAGTGCGATTTTATTTTTCTCTACATTACTCAACGGATTGAAGAGAAAACTTCTAACCGTACTTGTAAGAGATGTTGATAAGACTTTTTTGAATAGCACTATTCAAGTCCCAACAACAGACAATGGCGACATTGATTTCGAGTTTATAGCTGAGTTTGTCGCTGAGTTGGAAGCTCAGCGTGTCGCTGAGTTGGAAGCTCAGCGTGTCGCTGAGCTGGAAACATACCTGCAAGTCACAGGATTGAAAGATTACAGACTTACGACCGAAGAACAAGAAGTTATTGCCCAATACAACCACATAAAATTTGAGGATTTTAAGGTCACTGAAGTATTCAATATCAAAAACTCTGGAAATATATTATCGAGAGATATTGTTGAAAATAGTGGCAATATTCCATATTTATGTGCAAGTGCTGATAATAATGCCGTCAGTTCCTACATATCATACGATGAACAATTTATGGATGAAGGAAATTGTGTATTTATTGGAGGTAAAACCTTTGTTGTTACATACCAAGAAAATAACTTTTTCTCAAATGATAGTCACAATTTGATATTACGCCTCATCGATAAAACAAAAAGGAGTAAACATAACCAATTATTTCTCACCACTTGTATAAACAAGAGTCTAAGACATAAATACTCGTGGGGAGATAGTATTAGTAGTAAGAAAATTAAAAACGATAGCGTAACACTTCCTGCTAAGGATGGGGAAATTGATTATGCAATTATGGGAACACTCATATCTGCAATTCAAAAACTCGTAATAAAGGATGTTGTAGCATACTCAGATAGGAAGATTGCAGCCACAAAAGAAGTTATAGACAAATAAAGATGAATGACATTTGGATTTTACTAACATCGAGTGCTGTAATAGCTGCTATTGTATCATCGATTGCTTCATACTTGATAAATAAGTATAGTCAAAATCAGGCATACAAAAATGATTATTACAAAAGCGTTATTAGCAGACGATTTGAAACATATCAGCATATAGATGATATTATTCGTGCGTTAAAATCAACAATGGTTGATGATGATGGCAGGGGGTGTCATTCAATGTTTATTGGTGGCAAGAAAGAGTATTACCAGACTATTGCTTATTTACACAATGCCATAACTGACAGTATGTGGTTATCCGATGAGATGTTTAATGAATTAAGAAATCTCAATCAATTATTTCTAAACATTGGAGACGACATTACCGATGATGCTTCATCCAACATTGCAATAGGCAAAGAAAATTACTCGAGATTAGGACAATATCGCACGGATATAGAGAACCAATTTAAGACCGATTTATTGAAGATGCACGATGTGGAAAGATTCCTTGAAACAAAAGTAATCTTAAAGAAACTGATATACGAGATACCTAATAAAACCTCAAAACAGTAAATGAATATGCCAGAAAATTTGATATTATACACGACCGAC
The DNA here is from genome assembly GCA_045632085.1 of Alistipes sp. GTDB lineage: Bacteria > Bacteroidota > Bacteroidia > Bacteroidales > Rikenellaceae > Alistipes. The sequence continues at coordinate 5,320 of JAZQVY010000020.1, forward strand.
GACGGTAAGAGTAGCGTTAGCTTGTTTGAGCGTGATGGTTCGGTGTGGTTAAATCAGTTGCAGATGGCAGAACTTTTTGCCACCTCAAAACCAAATATTAACATACACATCTCAAATATCCTTAAAGATAAGGAGTTAGATGCGGATTCAGTTATTAAGGATTACTTAACAACTGCCGCAGATGGCAAATCTTACAGTGTCAAATTCTACTCTTTGGAGATGATTATGGCGGTGGGATTCCGTGTACGGTCGGTGCGTGGCGTACAGTTTAGACAATGGGCGAATCGCCATCTGACAGAATACCTACGCAAGGGATTTGTAATTGACGATGAGCGATTGAAGAATCCAGATGGCAGACCCGACTACTTCGATGAGTTGTTGGCACGCATCCGTGATATTCGTGCATCGGAGAAGCGTTTTTACCAGAAGGTTAGAGATTTGTTCAAACTCTCGGTAGATTATGATTCCACAGACAAAGCGACACAAATGTTCTATGCCATCGTACAGAACAAGTTGCTATATGCGGTAACAGGTCACACCGCAGGTGAAATCGTATTGAATCGAGCCAAAGCAGATGAACCTAATATGGGTCTAACCTCTTGGAAAGGTAAGATTGTACGCAAGCAGGATGTGATTATCGCCAAAAATTATCTTACAGAGGATGAGTTGGATTCTCTCAATAGACTTGTTGTTATCTTTTTGGAGATGGCAGAATTTAGAGCCAAGAATCGAAAAGATTTGACAATGAGTTATTGGCGGGAGAATGTGGATAAGATTCTATTAGCCAATGAGCAACCTATATTGCTCGGTGCAGGTTCTGTTAGCACCGCACAGATGGAAAATTTTGCTCACAAGGTATATGATGACTTCCACGCCCGCAGAAAAGCACAAGATGCTATTGATGCCGATGCAGAGGATATGCAGGAGTTGTTTGAGTTGGAACAGGAGATAAAGAGGAGATAATTTACTTTATCTTATATTCAATTATTTCTTTGAATAATCAGCATACAAAAATGGGTAGTCACCAATAGTGATTACCCATTTTTCTGAATACAGTCACAATCTGAATACACTAATCCAATAAGGCAATGGCCGCATTTTGCTGTTTATTCTTCATTGAGTTGTGATAACGGTGAAATGCTTTTGACCCTGCAGCATGGCCACTCATTGTACGGATGATATTATCAGTTACGCCTTGTCCTACAAGTGTATCAATAAAACAACTTCGTGCAAATTTACTTTTTGCCAATTCATACAATGGTTTGAATTCTGCTTCATCATATGCATTATACACAACCACCGTCCTATCCAATCCTGCTTTTTGAAAAACCTTTTTAAGATTTTCGTTATATGTTTGGGGATACTTTGGGAAATCAAACAAAGGCATCTTTGGATGTTGGTAATCTTCATTTCGATACTTTTCAACAATCTCTAATGCTCGTGGTGATAATGGTATTCGGCAAGCAATACCTGTAGCATCCTTTGTTTTGGATGGCATATATCTAATACACCACTCTCCATCATCATATATCAAATTTTCCTGTTTTAACTTAAAGAAATCGCCTACTCTTGCTCCGATACTACATTGAAAATAGAACATATCTCTAACATATTCCAAATTATCATCTTCCATGTCAGATTCAAACATTTGTCTTTTCTCCTCCTGCGTCAAAGTTATAGGGTCACCATATTTGGCGGTCGGTATCTGGAAATCCGAAATATTACCTCCAACTGTAATTCCATAATACCTTCTACACCATGTATAGAAAAACTTTATGTTTGTTAGGATTTTGGCAACTGTATTACGATTCTTCTTTCTTGTACAATGGACCTTACTACGAGCCTTATCATTCATCTGTCCTTCATCTTGGATAAGATAATTCATAAAATCCGCTAATAAACGCATATTGCTATTCTCAAATGTGATTGGTCTATTGCGATAGATTTCAAAATTCTTGAAATGGTGCATAGTATTCATTCTTGTCTTATTTCTACTATTAGTCACCGTTCCATCCATGTAAAATAATTCAGCCAATACCCACAATGGATTTTCTCCCCGTTTACATTTAATTGGATTATCTTCAACAATATCAGCCTCACTCTTTTTACCTACTTCTACATCCAAAATTCTAATTAACTCATCTCGAGAAATATCATCTCGTTCTTCTGCAAGTATAGCCAATCGACTTGCTATTAAATCTAACTTCTTATTTACTTCCGAGAATAGTACAATAGATGTCTTTCTTTTGGCATAAGCATTTCGGTGAATACCATATGTGCGATTACCATCACCCTTATAGGCTTCTAATGCACTCCCGAACCATGCATTTCTTTGAGCAGAGTATCCTGTATAGTAATGAATAGTTGCTCCTTTATTGATTCTGATTAAAGCACTGATTTGATAATAAGGCTCTGTGCTAACAGCCTTCTTTGATACATAGACATTCTTCCTGATGTCTAATCTAAACTTAATAGAATACTGCATAATATCTAATCTTTTAATTAAACATTATGCGATTCACCTCACATTGTAAATAGAAAAAGTAAAATAATGCGTAAATTTTGATTTTTTACGCATGTTTTTTCTTTTTTGAGGCGGTCTTTAATGAAGTCTAACGAAGTTAAAAAATAGCATTTTAAGGGTACACCAAACACATTCCGATGCTTAACGAAGTCCAACAATCCCCAAACTCCCCAACGCTTCAGACCTCAAAAAACCCTTCTACAAGCACTTGTGGAGGGGTTTTCTGTTTTTTACACACATTTTCACACACACTTTTACGCCCCTCACCCCCATTCTCCCCAAAGTTAGAGTCCCTTTGTCCGCAATGATATTTAGGCTTAATGGTCAAAAATCTTTTAACCACTCGATAAACTCGACAATCTTCAAGTAGTCATCTATAAAAGTTCGATGGTCAGGCACGATGTGGCACAAAAAAAAGCGACTGCCTAAAGACAGTCGCTCGTGCGGATAAAGGGACTCGAACCCCCACGCCTCTCGGCATCAGATCCTAAGTCTGACGTGGCTACCAATTACACCATATCCGCAGGCTTTATGCTCAGAGCCCCCGCTGGGCTCAATTGCGATGCAAAGGTAATAAAAATATCGACAAGCAACACTAATCTGCCGAGAAAATACTCTTAATTTTAGAGATTTATCATTTTTTTGCTAATTTTGTGGATATAAATGCGACTTCTATGCCCATTACTATAACTCTGCAACTCTCACCCAAGCAGTCGGCCGATGCCGAATTCTACACTACGCTTGCCGCACGCCAGGTAGGTGTGCTGCGCAGCAATGTGGCTATGTCGAGAGTTATCAAGCGCTCAATCGACGCTCGTCGCAGCCCCGTAAAGGTCAATCTCACGCTGGAGCTATTCATTGACAACGAGCCACAACCTGCGCCCGTACACTTCGACTACCCCGACGTGAGCCACTCGACCGAGGTGGTTGTGGTGGGTTCGGGCCCCGCGGGCCTGTTCGCCTCGCTCCGACTCATCGAGTTGGGCTACCGCCCCATTCTTTTGGAGCGTGGCAAGGAGGTATTGCCCCGCAAGCAGGATATTGCACTCATCAATCGCAACCTCGATATCAACCCCGACTCCAACTACGCCTTTGGCGCAGGCGGTGCGGGCACATTCTCCGATGGCAAGCTCTTTACACGCAGCAAGAAGCGAGGCAACTACAACAAAGCCCTGCAGACTCTGGTGTACCACGGCGCCACCCCCGAGATTCTCTATGAGGCACATCCTCACATCGGCACCGACAAACTGCCACGCATCATCAGCAACATCTGCGAGACCATAACCCGCAGCGGTGGCGAGATTCACTTCAACAGCCGAGTTACAGGCTTCGAGCTTCGTGGTCAGCGACTTGCAGGAGTGTGGGTGGGCGACAATCTGATTGAGGGTGCGGCTGTGGTTTTGGCCACAGGCCACTCTGCAAAGGATATCTACCACACGTTGCACCGCGACGGTGTGAGATTGGAAGCCAAGGCGTTGGCTATGGGTGTGCGTATCGAGCACCCACAGAGATTGATTGACTCCATACAATATCATATGCCCGAGAGAGGCGACTATCTGCCTGCGGCATCATATTCGCTGGTAAATCAGATTGATGGCCGAGGCGTTTACTCGTTCTGTATGTGCCCCGGAGGCTTCATCGTACCTGCTATGACCGATTCGGCACAGTCGGTGGTGAATGGTATGTCACCAAGCTCACGCAACTCGCGCTGGGCCAATTCGGGACTTGTTACCGAGGTGCGCCCCGAGGATTACGCCTTCCTGCAGGAGGAGTATGGACCATTAGCCGGATTGGTATTCCAGCAGCAGGTGGAGGAGGCGGCACGCCAGAATGGTGGCGACAAACAGATTGCTCCCGCACAGCGAGTATCGGACTTTGTGGCAGGGCGAGCATCGTCGTCGCTCCCATCGAGCTCCTACATTCCGGGCCTCTGCTGCTCACGATTGGACAAGTGGCTGCCCAGCTTTATGGGCTCGGCTCTACGCAAGGGTATCGCCTCGTTTGACCGCAAGATGCGTGGTTACGTGACCCCCGATGCGATTGTTGTGGGTGTGGAGTCACGCACATCGACACCTGTGCGTATCCCTCGCGACAGCGAGACTCTTATGCATCCCGAGATTGAGGGTCTATTCCCTGCGGGCGAAGGTGCCGGCTATGCTGGAGGTATCATCTCGGCTGCTCTCGACGGCGAGCGCATAGCCGAGGCGGTGGCACAATACATCAAATAATAATCTACATCACCATATGGAACTATTCGGAGATACAAAAGATTTCATCCGCGCGCGTTACTTCTACCTGCGTGAGCGACTGAGCCCCTCGAAGATTGAGAACGCACGTCAGATTCCAATCATAGTAAATAGTTTCAACCGCCTGACAACACTGAAGCGACTGATAGCCTCGCTCGAGAAGCGTGGCTACACCAATATATATATCCTTGATAACCAGAGCACCTATCCCCCACTTCTGGAGTGGTTCAAAGAGTGCCCCTATGAGGTTATCCACCTGCCTGGCAACCTGGGTTTCAAGGCTTTGTGGAAGCACAAGCCTTCGCGCAAGCGCTTCTGCTCGGACTACTACATCTACACCGATGCCGATTTGGAGCTCGACGAGAAGTGCCCCGACGACATCATCGAGCAGATGTTCGACACGCTGCACAACCGCTACCCTTATGCCTTCAAGGTGGGCCCATCGATTCGTATCGACGACCTGCCCGACCACTACAACCGCAAGCAGGAGGTTATCGACTGGGAGAGCCGTTTCTTCACTCGCCCCGAGGGCGACAAGCTGTTCCGCGCCCCTATCGACACCACTTTTGCGCTCTACCGACCACGCATCGGCCTCAGCCGCCGACCATCGTTGGAGGCCTATCGTATGGCTGCGCCATATCAGATTCGCCACCTGCCCTGGTATGAGAATTCCGACAATCTCACCGACGAAGAGCAATACTACAAGTCGCACTGCCGCTGTGTAACGGCTTGGGGCGGCAAATAAACTGAAGCTTGAAGCGTATGACCTGCAAAGTAATTATACCTATATACCGCCAGCCCAATGCCGATGAGGCACGTGCTATGCGACACAATCGCGAGCTACTCAGCAAGTGGCCTCACGCCATCATTGCGCCCGAGGATTTGGCCCTGGAGGGTATCGAGCAGATATGCCCCGAGACAGAGATTATCCGTGTGAGCGACGAGTGGCTTGGCCGCCGCAACGGCATTGCGGGCTACAACAGAATGATGTTCAGCGAGGCATTCTACCGAATGTTTGAGGGGTATGACTATATACTTATCTGCCACAACGACGCTTGGATTTTCCGCGATGAGCTGGCCGAGTGGCTTGCAAAGGGTTACGACTGTGTGGCTGCACCCTGGGTACGACGCAGGGTTTACAACCTGCCCATCATCAAGCAATATATGGCCCTGAGAGCCTGGGCCAAACACCGCAAGGGCGAGAAGTGTCGCGCCGATTTATATGGCAAGATTGGCAACGGAGGTTTGTCACTTCGCAAGGTGGAGAGCTTCGCCTCGGCCTGCCGCAAATATAACAATCAGATAGAGCAGGCTTTCAGCCAGGGTGGTCATCTCAACAACGAGGATGTCTTCTGGGCAACTGTTCCACAGGAGTTCCGCTACCCCGAATGGCAGGAGGCTTTGGGCTTTGCCATCGACACCAACCCCAAGTATTGCTACAACCTGCGCCAGCAGCAGTTGCCGATGGGCTGCCACAGCTGGTCAAAACCGCGTATGTGGAAATTCTGGAAGGATATTATAAAAGAAGAGTAGGCTTGTGGCCTACTCTTTTTTTGACGTTTAATGCGCCTCGAGCCAATTTTGACCCACGCCCATTTCGGAGATGAGAGGTACTCTGAGTTGCGCTACACCCTCCATCGATTCACGAACTATGCGCTCTACGGCTTGGCGCTCCGATGCAATCAAATCGACAATAACCTCATCGTGCACCTGCAAGATCATCTTCGACTGCAGGCCCTCGGCTCTCAGACGACGGCGAATCTCAATCATCGCCAGCTTCATTATGTCGGCAGCACTACCCTGAATGGGGGCATTGATGGCATTTCGCTCGGCCACACCTCTTGCTACGGCGTTGCGTGAGGCTATATCGCGCAGTGTGCGGCGGCGACCAAAGGCGGTCTCAACAAAACCCTTGTCACGCGCATCGGCAATGGCGTTATCCATATACTCCTTCACCTTTGGATAGGTGGCAAAATAGCCATCAATCAACTCCTTAGCCTCCTTGCGTGGGATATCGAGTCGTTGACTCAGACCAAAGGCCGAGATACCATAGATAATACCGAAATTGGCAGTCTTGGCACGGCGACGCTCCTCGGATGTGACCTCGCCGATGCTCTTGTGAAAGAGTTTGGCGGCGGTAGAAGAGTGGATATCCTCGCCCTGCGCAAAGGCCTCGATGAGCGACTCATCGCCACTCAGGTGCGCCATCAGTCGCAGCTCCACCTGGCTATAGTCGGCCGAGAGCAGAACGTGGTCGGCATCGGCTGGCACAAAGGCCTCGCGGATGCGGCGGCCAAGCTCATCTCGCACCGGGATATTCTGCAAGTTAGGATTTGTTGACGACAGACGACCTGTTGCGGTAACGGCTTGATTAAATGAGGTATGTATACGACCCGTAGAGCGGTTCACAAGCAGCGGCAGAGCCTCGACATAGGTCGAGAGCAGCTTCTTCACACCACGATATTGCAGGATAAGCTCTACAATGCGATGCTCGCGAGCGAAGCCCTGCAAGTACTCCTCGTCGGTACTGAACTGGCGGGTCTTGGTCATCTTGGGTTTGTCGGTGATGCGCAGCTTGGCAAACAACACCTCACCCAGCTGGCGTGCCGAGTTGACATTGAGCGCCGGCTCGTCGGCAATCTGGCGAATCTCACGCTCCAAATCCGAGAGCATTGCGTTCAGCTCAACGGCATAGTCGGCCAAAATCTGAGAGTCGATCTTCACGCCCGCAAGCTCCATATCGACCAGCACATCTATCATCGGCTCCTCGACCTTCAGATATAGCTCCTCCAATCCCTGAGCCACCACCTCGGGCCACAGCACCTGCTTGAGCTGCATAGTAATATCGGCATCCTCGGCAGCATACTCCTTGACACTCATCACATTAACCTGGTCCATAGTAAGCTGACGAGAGCCCTTTCCGATGAGGGTCTCGATGGCGATAGGCGAGTAACTCAGGTATCGCTCGGCCAGATAGTTCATATTGTGGCGCGACTCGGCATCCAATAGATAGTGCAGAATCATAGTGTCGATTTTGCGACCACGCACCTCGATGCCCAGGCGCGAGAGGACCATCATATCGAACTTGATATTCTGCGCCACCTTCGTTATCTTTTCGCACTCAAAGAGCGGACGTACCACATCGGCAAAGGCTGCGCTATTCTCGGGTGTAAAGCTCACATACCACGCCTCGTGAGGCTCTACGGCGGACGACATACCCACGATGCGGTCGTTGAAGATGTCGAAACCGGTAGTCTCGGTGTCGAAGCAGAACTCATCGCACTGCATCAGCTTTGCGACCAGCGCCTGCAGGTCGGCAATATCGGTTATAAGATGGTAATTATGAGCCACATCGGCTGCCGTACGCATTGGCCTCAGCACACCTTCGGCCTCGGCAACCGTTTCACCATCTGCTACCACTTCCGACTGCTCAAAAAGCGATGCAGATGCAGGGGTAGGAGCAGTTGTAGCTGTAATAGAGCCGTCGCAGATTGTAGGACGGGCAGAGACGGCAGCAGGAACTTCGGCAGCCGCAGGCGTTTCGAACATAGCAAACAGATCGCCCTGGCCGGCCATTGCCTGACGCTTTTTCTCGGCCGATTTGGCCTGCGCCATCTCCGCAAGCTGACGCTGCGGAGCCTGCTGAGGTACAGAAACCTCCTCAACGGGAGCAAGGTTGCGGATATCTCTTAGGAACGAGGTGAAATCGAGCTCGGCATAGAGGGCCTGCAACTCGTCATAGTTGGGCGGACAGATGGCCAAATCCTCGGAATTGAACTCAACAGGCACATCGGTGCAGATGGTGGTGAGTCGCTTCGAGAGCAACAGATTATCGCCCCACGCGGCAATCTTCTCACCCTGCTTACCCTTGATATTCTGCACGTTGGCGAGGATATTCTCCACCTCGCCCCACTCGCCCACCAACTTGCAAGCACCCTTCTCGCCAATGCCTGGCACACCAGGAATATTATCCGAGGCATCGCCCCAGATAGCCAAAATATCACGCACCAAAATAGGGTCTGAAATGCCATACTTCGCGCAGATAGCCTCCGCGTCGACTATCTCCACACCATCGCCCTTCTGCTTATAGAGCTTGCGGTTGGGACCCACAAGCTGACCATAATCCTTATCGGGCGTAACCATATAGACATCGTAGCCAGCCTCCGAGCCACGAAAAGCGAGTGTGCCGATAACATCGTCGGCCTCGTAGCCCGCAATCTCATAAACGGGGATACGCATAGCCTTCAGCAGACGGCACAGATAGGGCACCGAGGCGATTATATCCTCGGGGGTCTCGGGGCGGTTGGCCTTGTAGTCGGTAAAGAGCTCGTTGCGGAATGAGCCACCCTTGGGATCGAGAGCCACACCCAGCAAATCGGGCGATTCGCGCTTCTGGATGTCGCGCAGGAACTTAGTGAAACCAAACAAGATGGAGGTGTTCATTCCCTGGCGGTTGCGCATAGGTCGCCCCATAAAGGCGTAGTAGTATTTGAATACGAGCGCGTAGGCGTCGATCAGAAATAGTCGTTTCAATGTAGCGGGGTTTATCGGTTACAAATTATCCTCGGCATACCACTCGGCATAGGATGTGGCCGTTTCGTGCAGACGCAACGAGTAGAGCTCCACCTCGTCGGGCAACGACTCGAGCAAGCGCTCGGCAAAGTCGGCCAGCAGATTCTCGCAGGTGGGCTGATAGTCCACCATCACGATATTGCTGTAGTTGTCCGAGAGCATACTCTTCAAAGCGAGCCCCTGCTGAGTGCGGCGCACCACAAACGAGTGGTCGAACTGCGACACAATCTGCTCGTTTACGATACGCTTGAGCAGACCGAAATCCATCACCATACCCTGCTTGGGGTCGTAGCTATCCTGCGATGGCTCGCCCTTGATGGTAACCATCAAACGATATGAGTGGCCGTGAATCTCGCGGCACGCACCGTCGTAACCCTCAAGAAAGTGGGCAGCCTCGAATGTAAACTCTTTGGTAAGTCGAATTGTAGCCATATATGGAATATGTTTTGTGTTTGCCAATTGGTTTTATGACCACTATTGCCATAGCAACAATAGGCCAGTTACAAAGTTAATATTTTTTGCCTTTCCGAGAAACAGTTTGGCAAAAAAGATACCTCAACCCCCGAAACACTCTCCAAAACAGAAAATGGGGCTACCGATAAAAATATCAGCAACCCCAAAATTTGTCTTATCTCATTATTCAGTTATTTACCAATAATCAATTGTTTGTAAAATATTTTATTAAATATCATACTGTTCACATTTTTCACTTTTTTTGTTTACTATATTTTTAAATATTAACTTTGAGAAAAATTTAACCAACACCTAATTGACTATGAAAAGATTTATCACACTCTTTGCCATTGTAGCAACGTGCTGTGCAGTTGCTGCACCTGCAAACCTATCGGCCAAAGAGCCCAAAGGTAACTCGAAAAGTAGCGAAGCCAATATCGAAGATGGTTATTGGTACAAACGTCTTAACGAACTTAAAAAAGCCAAGATTGCGAAGGATTTGAAGTTAGTTGATTTCGAGTACTTAGGCAAGATTACATCAGAGAAACAAAAAGAGAAGGTTATCAAACAATGCCTCAATAATAAGGCAACTATGATGTATGCACCTAATAGCAGATCTTTCAGATTTGAGGTTACGACAGTAAAAAATCTCAAAGCCAACAAACCTGAATTTTACGAGTACCTCAAAGAACACATAACTCAAAATACAGACCGCATTAAACTTAACGACGCCGAAATCGTAAAGCTGAAGTGGGAGTATAAAGGTGAAAAATTTGAGTCGTATGCAGTAGTTACAAACACTACGCGCAAATATGAGCGAGGAGGTTCAATCCCTACTTTGGACTATATGATTTATGACAATATTTTGATGCCTTTGAGAACTGATGCTTGTGTGCTGATAAGAGAAGAAAATGGAGGAAAGACCTCATCGCTTCCATTCTTCTCACTCTCATAGAACAAATTAAGCATAATAATAGGGGTTGTCCAACAAGCACGTCGGACAACCCCTAATTCTTTTTATTTTTTCAACTACCTTTAGAAGTTGTATAGCAAGAGCTATTTTACCCGACCACAAGGGCCGTGCTTCCTCCTCGCGGCTCGGCAAAATGAGCAAGCTCACTCTGCTCTCGCTCCGCAGCGTCGGTTGAAGCTGCTCGCAGACCGAGAAACAGTTTGGCAAAAAAGATACCTCAACTAACAAACAATAGGGAGTTTAAGGAGTTTAGTGAATTTAAGGAAAAGCTCCTTAATTTCCCTAAATTCCCTAAATTCCCTACAAACAAAAAAATGGTTGTCCAACAAGTGCGTCGGACAACCATATTTCGTTAGAAGTTGTATAGCAAGAGCTATTTTGAAGCTGCTCGCAGACCGAGAAACCGCAGTTTACTTGGCGTAAATGAGGATTTTGAGGTCAAGGCAGATGCCAAAAGAGCCTTGCTATACGGCTTCTACTACTTCTTAGAGATTGAAAGCTCCTTCATAATATGCTGGCAGTTCGCAAACTTATCAACTACAAACAATACGTAGCGGATATCAACTGCGATACAACGCTGCAACTCGTGCTCAAAGGCGATATCGCCCGACATAGCCTCCCAGTTGCCGTCGAATGCCAAACCAATCAAGCGGCCCTTGCCGTCCAAAACAGGAGAACCTGAGTTACCGCCAGTGATGTCGAGGTTGCAGAGGAAACCTACGTGCAACTTGCCATCCTTGTCGGCATACTGACCATAATCCTTCTTTGCATAGAGCTCCTTGAGTTTCTCCTCAACGGTGAACTCCAATGGGTTGGTCTTATCCTCCTTGGCGATGACACCCTCCAAAGTAGTGAAGTAGTTATAGGTGATAGCGTCGGCAGGGTTGTATGGCAAGATGTTACCATATGTGAGGCGGATTGTGAAGTTAGCATCCGGTGCCCACGCCTTGTTAGGCTTCTGGCGCATCAAACCTGCGATATAGAGGCGGTGACCCTCGTTGTAGTGTGGACGCAACTTCTGAATCTCAGGTGAGTAGCTAACAAGCTTTGTCACTACCGACTGAGCCAACACATAGGCTGGATCGGCATTGCGCACCTGCTTGCTGGCAGCCTTGGCTGTAGCAGCCGAAGCGAATACAGTGTTGTCGTAGAGCCAATCAACATAAGCCTCGATATTGCCGCCAAACTTAGCATCGATAACATCGGTATAGATTGATGGCAAATCCTCCTTGCGCATATTCTCGCGAGCGATAGTAAGCATACGCTTAGCCACCTTGCGGTCGAGAGCTACGTCGTAGTCCTTGTAGAAACCATCATAACCCTTCTCGTCCATACGAGCCACCTGGATAATCTCAACGGCACGAATAAACGCCTCGTTCAAGTACTGTGTAGCGCCCTCCAGAGCTGTGAGCTTCTCGGTAGCCTCCTTAATCTTTGGAAGAGCATCGATAAGACCCTCCTCGGGGAGTGTATTCTCGTTAGCCCACTTCTGGTACTCCTGCTCCTGAGCCTGCTTCTGAGCCTTGATGTTGAGCTTCTTCAAGCCACGAGACATACCGATTGAGTTCTTCCAGTAGTTAGATGAGCCGGCATACTTCGAAGCGTACTTGATACGAATCTCGTCGCTCGCCTCCATAGCCTCCCACAAAATCTTCTGGCGCTCACCACGGATATAGATACGCTGTGGATTCTCAACCTCCAACATCTGGTCAATCTCGTATGATGTCATATAACGCTCAGTAGAGCCAGGGAATCCCATCACCATCGAGAAGTCGCCCGCCTTGTAACCTGCGAGAGAGATCTCCAAGTGACGCTCGGCACGATATGGCTGGTTGTCCTTAGAGTATGCTGCAGGCTTGTTATCCTTGTCGGCATATACGCGGAAGATAGAGAAGTCGCCAGTGTGGCGTGGCCACATCCAGTTATCTGTCTCGCCGCCAAACTTACCGATTGATGATGGAGGAGTACCTACCAAACGAACGTCGGTGTAGATCTCATAAGCAAATGCAAAGTACTGGTTGCCACCGAAGAATGGCACGATCTGCACGCTCTTGCCAGGATATTTCTTGCTGAGCTCAACCGAAAGTCCCTTCATATTCTCGCGAATAGCAGCCTGACGCTCCTCCTCACCTGCGATAGAGGGGATATTACCCACCATCTGAGCTGTAACGTCCTCGATAGCGCGAACAAAACGAACCGAGAGGCCTGGAACTGGGAGCTCCTCCTCGTAAGAGTTAGCCCAGAAACCATACTTCAGGTAGTCGTGCTCAACAGACGAAAGCTGCTGGATAGAGCCATAACCGCAGTGGTGGTTGGTGAAGACAAGACCCTTGTCCGATACGATCTCACCTGTACAACCGCCACCGAAGATAACGATAGCGTCCTTGAGTGAAGTCTGGTTGATTGAGTAGATATCCTCAGCCGAGAGCTTGCAACCCTTAGCCTTCATATCCTTGATGTTCATCTTCTGGAGGTAGGGCAAAAGCCACATACCCTCATCTGCCGCAGCCGAGAAGGCCATCATAGCGGCAACAAATGTAAAAAGTACTTTTTTCATAATATTCTCTTTTGTTTGAATTTTATCTTTTGTTTGGTGTCAGCTTTTTATTTGGCGCTCTGGTCCTTGATGGTGAAGTTGGCCGAGTTGATAATGGCGCTGCCGATGGCGTTACCCACCAACGCTATGAGCGTGATACGCAGAGCGTCGATGCCCCACTCGCCCGCAAGCGAGAGATAGAACATATTGGCTATCGAGTGCTCCAGACCGCTGAGGATGAACACAACGATAGGCATCACCACAAACAGCCACGACTTCGACTTGCGGTAAGAATCCACCGCCAGATACATCATCGCACCACAACCAATCGACAAAAGGAAGATGCTCAGCGACGAGTCGGCGAGCTTGGGCGCCACAACCGATGCGATATCCACCGAGTGGCGTGTGAGGCGGAAGCCCAGTGCCACCAGACCCGTACCCACGAAGTTGCCCACGATAGTCGTCAGGATACTCACCAGACCATACTGGCGAAAATAACCTATACGGCCCGTATAGAGCGCAAAGCCCTGGCAGATGATGGTAAGCAGACCAAACGAGAAGAGTACGGCTCCCACTATTTTATTGGGGCACATCAGATAGATTACGCCACCAAAACCAATCATCAAACCCGCCATTACGGCCAGTACAAATGTATTGTAAAGTTCTTTAAATCGCATATTCCGACACTTATAGTAAGTGACAAAGATACAAATATTAATGTGAAAGTAAGGTTGTTTGGCAAATAAATTTCTCCAAAAGCACATCTGTCGCATTTTTTTGCTATATTTGTGAGTACTATGCAATGGTGTGCTTATTAAATATCAAACAAATATAAATTTAACGAATGATGAAAAGTTTAAGAAATCTTACAATTGCCATTATGGCAGCTGCAACCATCGTTGGTTGCCAGGAGTATGTGCCTGTTGAGACATTTGTCGAGCCCGAGGACCCTGTGGCTCTCACAGCTGAGCAGCAGGCTGCGTGGACAGGCGTGAGCGGCAAGCTCAACGCAGCTTGGGGTTGCCCCGACAGTCAGTATGCTCGCAGCATCGTACCTGAGAAAATCTCTAACGAGCCATTCCGCATCACTGCTTGGAAGGGTGAGCGCGCATCGGCTCAGATTGTATTGTGGAGCTCAAAGGCTATCAACGGCGTTGAGTGCAAGGTTGGCGACTTCACTTCAGCAGCCGGCACAATGCCATCGTCTATCGCCGAGGCTCGCTTCGTGCGTTACACCTTGGCTGACGAGCAGACCTACCGCTTCAAGAAGGGCGGCCCAGCAGTTATCGCTCCCGATATGCTCGACACACTCTCACGCTTCGATATGGCAGCGTGCACAACACGCCCAGTATGGGTTAGTCTCGAGATTCCAAGCGACGCCGAGGCTGGTATCTACAAGGCCGAGATTGAGGTTAGCCACAACGGCTTTGGCAAGACTAAGCTCCCATTGGAGGTAGAGGTATTGAACCAGACTTTGAAGCCAGCTAAAGAGTGGCGTTTCCACCTCGACTTGTGGCAGCACCCATCATCGGTGGCTTATGCTCAGGGTGTGGAGTTGTGGAGCGACGCTCACTTCGAGGCTATGAAGCCTTTGATGGAGCGTTTGCGTGATGCTGGTCAGAAGGTTATCACTGCTACCCTCAACAAAGACCCTTGGAACCACCAGTGCTACCACGCCTACGAGCCTATGATTAAGTGGACAAAGCACAAGGATGGCTCTTGGAGTTACGACTACAAGGTGTTCGACCGCTGGGTAGAGTTTATGCTCGGCATCGGCATCAACAAGTATATCAACTGCTACTCTATGGTGCCTTGGAACTGCGAGCTCGAGTACTTCGACGAGAAGGAGGGCAAGATGATTACAGTTAAGGCTGAGCCTAACACTCCAATCTTCCCAGTTATCTGGAAGCCATTCTTGAAGGATTTCAAGAAGCACTTGGAGGCTAAGGGTTGGCTCAAGATTACCAACATCGCTATGGACGAGCGCTCACCAGAGGCTATGCAGGCAGCAGCTAAGGTGTTGATGGATTGTGCACCTGAGATGGGCTTCGCTTTGGCCGACAACCACCGTTCATACGAGAAGTTCACTATGATGCGTGATGTGTGTGCCGCTATGCGCCACCAGACTGTAACTCCCGAGGATATCGCTATGCGTCGTGCTCAGGGTTATACAACCACATTCTATGTATGCTGCAGCCCCGCATACCCTAACACATTCACCACTTCACAGCCTTACGAGGCCGAGCTTTTGGGTTGGAAAAACATCGCTCACGACTACGACGGCTTCTTGCGTTGGGCCTACAACTCTTGGGCTGAGAATCCACAGTATGACTCACGCTTCGGCACCTGGATGTCGGGCGATACATACTTTGTATATCCTTACAACCGCTCATCAATCCGTTTCGAGCGTTTGATCGACGGTATTGAGGTATCAGAGAAGGTTCGCGCATTACGCGCTGCTGGCGCAGATATGAGCGCAGTAGATGCAATCTTGGAGAAGGTTCGCACAGTGGAGATTACCGACTACAAGCAACCTTGGCAGGAGATTATGACCGAGGCTCGCAAGGCACTCGACGAGGCCGCCCGCAAGTAATTCCTCCCGAAAACATAGACTTTACAAAGAGGCCGCACAACAAACAAGAGTTAGCGGCCTCTTTACATAAGGAGTTTATAATAGCAGACAATTCGGGATTTCGATTCAATCCATATCTTGACAACTAATTCAAAGTATATTTACTATGAAACTCAACAATTTACTAATTGCGTGTCTGGCTCTTCTGATAGGCCTTGTGGCACCAGGCTGTTGCGACAAGTGTGATGGCGATGGCTACACAGTAAAAGATGGTATAATTGTTTTTGCCGAGCCTGAGCGCGCACCCGGTCAGCAGACAATGCTGGCCTTTGCTGCCGAGCCTATTCCTACGGTAAGAGTAGGATTTGTGGGTATCGGAATGCGCGGAAGTGCGGCCGTTAAGCGCTTCACCCACCTGGAGGGTATCGAGGTGAAGGGTCTGTGCGATTTGGTACAGGAGAATATCGACAAGTGCCAGCAGATGCTCACCGACGCCCAGATGCCAAAGGCCGATGAATACACAGGCGAGGAGGACTACAAGAAGCTATGCGAAAGAGACGATGTGGACCTTATCTACATCTCAACACCTTGCACCAAGCACGTCGAGGTGGCTCTCTATGCTATGGAGCACGGCAAGCACGTGGCTGTCGAGGTACCTGCGGCCATTACTCTTGACGAGTGCTGGCAGCTGGTTGATACTTCGGAACGTACACGCCGCCACTGTATGATGCTCGAGAACTGCATCTACGACTTCTTTGAACTTACCACTATGAATATGGCTCACCAGGGTGTATTTGGCGAGATTGTACACGCTGAGGGTGCCTACATCCACAATCTGGGTCCATACTGGGAGGGTAGCTACAAGAACTGGCGCGTGAAATTTAATATGTCGAATCGCGGCGACTTATACCCAACACACGGCTTTGGCCCTATCTGTATGGCTCTCAACATCCACCGAGGCAACAAGCTCAACTACCTGGTGTCGATGGACACCAAACCAGCCAACAGTGCCGAGGTAGGCAAGAAGTATGGTGGTTTCGAGGAGTGCAAGAGTGGCGACCACACCGTAACACTCATCAAGACCGAGAAGGAGCAGACTATCGAGGTGCACTACAATGTATATTCACCACGCCCCTACAGCCGCATGTATCAGCTCACTGGCACCAAGGGCTTTGCCAACAAATATCCTGTGAGCGGCTACACATTTACCGATGGCTCACTCAAGGAGGGCGTACTTCCCGAAGGCACAAAGCTCGACGAGCACGGCTTCGCATCGCAGGAGGTTATGGCAGCCGCTATGGAGGCCTACAAGCACCCTATCCACCGCGAGATTGAGGAGCAGGCCAAGAAGGTGGGCGGTCACGGAGGTATGGACTTTGTGATGGACTACCGCTTGATTTACTGTCTGCGCAACGGCTTGCCACTCGACCAGGATGTTTACGACGCAGCCGAGTGGTCATCACTCATCTCACTCTCGGCCGCATCGCTCGAGCACGGCAGTATGCCTGTTGCTATCCCCGACTTCACACGTGGCGACTGGAACAAATTGCAGGGCGTGACATTCTACACCAAGTAGCCTAAGCCTAAGGCTAATGATAAAACCTGTCTAACAAAAAGTTAGGCAGGTTTTTTGTGTGCTTATATAAACACGTCATACCCCGGAGGCCATAGGCCGACGATGGGGTGTCTTGCGACATGCGACACTTCTATGATTGAGTTAGAGGGAAAGAGATTAGAGAATTTAAGGAATTTAGGGAATATAAGGAAAACTCTCCCTAATCTCCCTAATCTCCCTAATCTCCCTAATCTCCCTAATTTTGAATTACAAAAAAAGGCCTGCCGACAGATGTCAGACAGGCCACAACCCTTGTAATTATGTTAGAAACATTTATTAACGATACCAGTTCTTTGGAGCACCCGAGTGCTCGAGGAAGTAACGCTGCGCCTTCAAGAGGTTACGCGCCTGGAGCACCATAGCCTTAGTCTCGCTCATAATATTGAGGTAGAAGAGGCTCGCCTTGGTATTACCCTCGCCATTGTTGATACGCTTCAACTCCGACTTTGTGGTAGCTGCGATACGCTCGAAGAGCTCATCACGCATAGTAAGCACAGTATCGATATCGCGGAAGTCGTTCTCGGTGATCATACGATTGATGCTACCGTAAATCTCGGCTACATCGTCGTTGATCTGCTTCAAATCGACAGTCTGCTCCTCCGAGAGACCCTTGTGGTTGTTGTCGATATGGTCGAACGCCGGACGTGTGATGTGAACCAACGCCTTGGCCATCTCGTTCAGGTAGTCAACCACCTGGATATAGTAGAGCGAAAGCTCCAATCCCGAGCCCTTCATCTTGCGAAGTGCAGGCATCAGGCTATACTTAATCTTGTGGCACTGGTCATACATCTCGTTCGCCTCGCGCACAAGCTCCTTCAGCGACTTTCTATCCTCCTTGAATACTGCAACCAATGTACGGTCGTAAATCTGAGTCGAGACCTTCATCATATGGCAAACCTCGCCCACGACGGCACCTACCTGGTTGTTATCCTGAAGTATGTCTGCCTTCTTCTCCTCCTTCTTCTTAGAGTCGATGAAGTTACTCTTAATGAGCATATAGGCACAAGCAACTGTCACACAGACAAATGCTATTGTACCACCCCAGATGAGCAACAAGCCCACACCGATAGCGATGATAAATGCGCCGATACCCGTAACGAACCAACCCATCACAACGGTCATAACGCCCGAGATACGGTGTACTGCCGACTCTCTACCCCACGCCTTATCTGCGAGCGACGAACCCATCGCCACCATAAAGCATACATAGGTGGTTGAAAGAGGCAACTTGAGCGATGTACCCACCGAAATCAGAAGAGCTGCGGTTGTAAGGTTCACAACGGCACGAATCTTATCGTAAGGAGCGCCATTCTTCTCCACATCCTCATACTCGAAACGCTTTGACACGAAACTCTTTACCGACTCGGGGAACGCTCTGTCGAAGAAGTTTGAAATACCGAGTGATGCACGTACGATAGAGCGTGAGAATACGTTTGAATCCATCTCACCCGAAATCATATCGTCGCCCTGACCTGCGAGCGAAATCTCGGTCTGCGACACGTTCATCGACTTTGTTGATGTCCAGAGTGTAGCAATCATCACCACACCTGAGAGAAGCATCCAGATAAACTGCGCTGGCAAATTCTCCTTCAAACCCTCCATAAGGATTGTTGTAGAGCCAGCCTCCTTAGCGATGTTGAATGCATCCAAACCGGCCAAAGGCACACCGATAAAGTTTACAAGGTCGTTACCCGCAAAGGCCAAAGCCAAAGCGAAGGTACCCGAGAGGATATTGATACGCAGGATGTTGATGCGGAACATCTGCATAAACTTCAACACGATTGAGCATACAATCCAGCACGCAACCAACGAGATAAGCAGATTGTCGCTAATCCACATATACATTGCCGTACCCGACAACACACCCTTCAAGGCCTTGAACACTGCGAAGTAGGCGATAGCTGTAAACGAAGCACCACACCACACAGCTCCAAACTTCTTGAAGATGCCCAAATAGCGGAACGAGAAGATAAAGCGCGAAATCCACATCACCAGCGTACCGAAGATGAAGGCGATAATCACCGACATCAGGATAGCCGAGATAACACCCATAGCACGGGTGGTATTGATAAATCCGCCAAGGCTGCCAAGCGTGAGCGAAGGATCGCCCGAAATCTTAAACAGCGACACCGCAATAGCAGCTCCCAACAAGCTGAAAACCAGCGCAACAGTAGTCGAAGTTGGCAAGCCAAGCGAGTTGTAGATATCCAGCAGAATCACATTTGCGAACATCACACTCACATAGAGAATCATCACCTCGTGGAATGTAAACAAAGCGGGATCAAACATTCCGCTTCGTGCCACCTCCATCATACCTGTAGAGGTCAACACTCCGATAATAATTCCCACCGAAGCAACCGCCAGGATTGTACGCATCTTAGCAACCTTCGAGCCGATAGCGGCATTCAGAAAGTTCACTGCGTCGTTAGTCACTCCGACATAAAGTCCCGAGATGGCCAACACAGCCAACACGGCAAGCATTACTGTATAAATTGTGCTCATAAAAGATGTTTTCGGCCCAGCTCGTTAGCACTTTGGGCACATTACTTGGCTCAAAGATAATAATCAAATAGCATATTTCAGCAAACTTCAACCATCTTTAACGAAAACTTAACACTCCCAATGAGTTAAATCGAAGCCTCGCTCCACCTCCCGAAGAACGGCTGCCGAGCCATTCTCCACCCTCGACATCGCAGCCACCACAGGCACCATATCCTCTCTGCAACGGGTGTTGAGCGGCTCATCGGGACCTATGCCTGTCACATCACACACGGCGTCGATATAGAGTGCCGTATGGTTCTCTTCGGGCGGAGCATAACGCGAAATCATCTCACGCAGAGTGCAAAGCCCATACCTAACTCGATAGGTATCGAGCAACACAAACATCGCCCTATAACCCCACTCCATCGACTCAAACTGTTTGAAATCCTTATCCTGCGAGGGGTGCACCTCGCCTTTGTAGCTCACCCTCGAACGGCGTATGTTGCCTGGATTACAATTACTTATTCCTCTACTCATCGTCTCTTCACCTCCTCTCTTACTCTTTGACGAACAAAACGGCGTATGTGGCGCAGCAACGGAGCATCGCTTATGCGGCAGCCATTCTCCACAAACGACCACATCTCCACTCCGCATACAAACCCCGCAAACAGACGTGTGAGATTGAGCTCCAAAAAATCGAGCACCACCACATCTATCACATAGGTCATACACAACGCCACCACCGTAAAACTCAACTTCTCCACCGTGCGCCACGCCTCGCGGCTCTCGAAGAACCACTCCTGCTCGGCCCTGCGGGCGTCGGCCCTCGATGCCAGCACCCCCGTAATAAAATCGAAGCCTATGAACCCCACCACGCACCACACCAACGGCACGATGGGCGTGAACAGGGCTACAAGCCCTGCCACGCAACCATTAACAAATCTGCACAAAGCCTCCATAGCATCTGCATCGGTTTAATACATTCTCTCGGGGGTTATAATCAGGAAACTTCTCGGCATTGGCCTCCAGGTAGTCCGACATATCTATCTGCAGGGCTGTGGCACGCCCCACAAGCGAGCGAAGCAACCCTCGACGAGCCTCCTCGTCGGCCGCCTTGTGGTAGCTGCCCACAGGCACCGCCAAACCCGCCTGACCCGTCACCGCATTCAGTCGGGGCTGCACCAGACACCTTACGAATGCGGCGATTGTTGGCTTGAGGTGCTCCTCCGCAAACTCGGCATACTTCCCCTCGGCCACAGCCTTCAGCATAGCCTGACCCACAACAGGCTTAATACGCTTGCTCACCACCGCATCAATATCGGCCTTTGCTATCACCTCGGGCGAGATATACTCGCCATCAGTAAAGGCCAAAGCCACCACTTCAGCCTGCGTAATCAACTCACTCATAATTTTCTACGGTTAATTAATTTTTGTCACATTATATTTTGTTATCTCCGACAGATAGCACTGCTGACGCTCATCGTTCGGGTCGTACTCCAGGCCATCAGCCTTACGAGCCTCCCACACCTTCATATATATTGGCTTCGAGCGGGTTGGAGGTCGATTGATAATCTCCAGTGACGATGCATCGACTCCCACCACCTCACGCAGCACACTCTTGATGGGTGACATCAGCTCCTCCTGCTCGGCCAGGATTACGGTATTGAGCGCCACCTCATACTCGTGAAGGATTCTCTCTGAGCTGAAGCCCGACGAGTAGTCCAAGCCACTGAGCGAGCGGAACCACGAATGGGCAATCACTATATCGCCCGTAGCCTGGTCGTGGAGCTTGCTCCAGTCGCCCTCGTTGTGCGATTCGATGGGGATAAAACGCGAGTTGTCGTTCTCGGCACCCTCGCGGATTACAAACATCACCTGCCCCGGATTACC
This sequence comes from Alistipes sp., assembly GCA_045632085.1. GTDB lineage: Bacteria > Bacteroidota > Bacteroidia > Bacteroidales > Rikenellaceae > Alistipes. Next base: position 27,182 of record JAZQVY010000020.1, read on the forward strand.
CGCAAAACGGCTCTCGGCAGCTCGCACTATACGCTCGGCTTCGGCCTCATTCTCGGCCGAGGCATCGAGCATCATCACGCCCGACAACTGGAATGAATTGTCCAGTCGCGAGATATTCCAACAATCTGTCTTATAGGCGATTGCCGACACACCCATACCTGCTATGTATTTCGGCACACCATAGTGCGAAAACATAGGCTCATACTCCTTGTAGTGCACCACCGAACGCAGCGAGCCATCACTCTGCTTCTCGAAGAGAGGATAGAGCGGCAGCTGACACACCTCCGATGGGTTGAACGAACTCCAGTCGTGATGAATCATCACGTGCTGCGAGTCGCGGGCTATGCGGCAACGCGAGGCATCTTGATGATAGAGCGAGAGGAACGAATGCTCCTCGTCGGTCACAATCTCCAGGAAGGCATTTCCCATCAGCGACTTGTCGAATGCCAGACGGCTGATTATCTCGCGCAGCGACTCACCCTCACCATTGGCACTTCTCACGATCGAGGCAAGCAGAGGCTCGCTCTCATCGAACGAGAACCCCTTGCCTGCTATATAGTCGGCCTTGTCGTTGATTATTCGTCGATGGGTTGTCGAGCGACGCGACATCAGCGACAGGGCGTAGGGCATCATATTGTCGTCGCCCCAGCGCCAGAACTTATCGCTCTGCACCACACCCGACCCAATCCCAAACAACGGCTCGGGCGTGCGGTTACCCACCGCCACAAGGCTCTTTGTCTTTGAAAGTCTGTTATTGTTGTCCATAATTTTCTACACATTTATTTCAGGGCCGATGTAACATCACGGCAGCAGAGCGTCAGCTTCACCCGTGGCGAGTCGTTAAGGCTCTCACCCGAGTCAAATTCGAGCGATCGGAGTCGCAACGCCTGCTCGAAATCCATACGCTTGCACCACCCCACCGTCAACACTTCTCCCGTGGCCAGCTCCACCAGCGCAACCACACCGTCGGCAGCCACTTGGCGAAGAAACTCTCCATCAAACCACTCCCTGGCCAAATTGCGATCCGAGCAGAGGGTGAGCGTATGTAACACGCTCACCTGTCGGTTGTCGGCCGAAAATTGCTCGGTATAACTCGAAGCATCGTCCACCAACCCCACTTCAACTCCTCGGCCCCACTGCAGCTGCTCGACCGAGCTCACCTGCCAGATGTGGAACAGTTCGGCACGCACTACGCCGCCAACGGGTTTGTAAAACTTATTTTCGGTCATCTCTGCTCACTCTTTTACTCAGTTACGTTGGTATAGGCACACATCAACTCATCGTCGAGAATCTCGCAACCGATGGCAAATACCGCACGCTGACGGTTCTCCATCTGGTCGGGGTTGTACCACATACGCACCTCAGAGCCTGGGGTGTCGGCAGTATTTACCGCCAACACGAGGTTGCGACGGTCCGTAAAGAAGCAGAAATCCTGCGAGAGCTTCGAAGAAGAGATAGCCGGATCGAGGTTAATCTCGATTACGGGGAATCCGTGATACATCAAGCAGCGGCGACCGGTCTGAGTGTCGGTGTAGGCCGCTGTGCCGAAGTTGTTGTCGAGGAACGACTCATAGAGCGCATAGACCAGAGGCGATACGAAGAACGCCACCTGACCCTCGTTATAGAGACCCTTCAGGCGTGGCGATGCGTTGCGAATCATCAAATCGAAAATCTCGTTGATGGCATAATCGCCAAGCTGCGCATCGAAATCACCCTTAGCATAGTGGAAGTCGCCACCCTTCACACGCTCGTTGATAATCTTCAACAAACCATCGAAGCTAGTGTAACCTGTCTCCAACTCTCCACCCTTGTCGCCAAGCCACAAGTTCATACGGATACTCTCGGCAATAGCACGGCGGAAGAGCTCGGTCTCGGCCACCTCCAACTCGGTGCCGGTCAAATCCTCCATATTCACATCGGGGCGATTGGTGATAAGCTCGAAGATTGTCGAGAAGTAGTCGCTTGCCGAGAAGGCATTTTCGGCCTTCACTCGCGACATTGGAATTGTCTTCTGGTAGTGGGTTGTCTTGGTGCCACCGTTCCACGCCGAAGCCTCATCGAATGGGGTGAGCACATTGCCCGAGTGGTCCCACATCTGCACCACAGTAGGCATCGGCATATTGTAGAGTATACGGATACCGAGCGACTCGGCCGATGGGCCCGAAAGCAATGGGCGGAAGAAGATAGTATCAAGTTCGTGACCTGTGTAGTTCTTTGGGTTTACAATAATGTTTGACATAATTTTTTCTGTTTTTAGGGTAAATAATTTTGTTTGAATTTTAATAAATTAGCACTATCTAAAAGTTCCGAAAACTCTTGCATCGTCGGCGTAGGCCGATTGGTTAGAGCTTGAGCGCAAGCGATTCATAGATGGGTCCTCTACGGGTTTCACCTCGCTGCGCTTATAACTGCGCTGACCGCTGTCGAAGGCCACCACCGAGCGCTCCACTCGGGCCTGCGGCATAGCCTCGGCAGGTGTTGCAGATGTAGCAGATGGCTGAGACATTGTGGCTAAGGGAGCTTTGTCAATGCTCTGCTGATTCTTTTCATCTTGCTTCTCGCGTTTCTCGCGCCAGCTATCGACCCACTTCTCCCAGCGATAGGCAAAGCGACGCATCAGGAAGCGCACCAGTGCCGATGCAACGGTATCGACCGCCTTGCTCAAATCCTTTTTCGAGATATCCTGCGGCATTGAGCCCTTAGCCGTTACCGCACCCTGCTCAGCAGAGATTGGTTCGGCAGGTTGAGCCTCTGTCGACTCATCTGCGTCGGGAATGAGCGAACCCACTATCAAGCCATCGATAATCTTATCGGCCAAGCCTGCGGCAATAGTCTCCTCGGCCGAGAGCCAACGTCCCTCGCCACCATTCTCGGCCATCAGGGCCTTGAACTCCTCGGCTGGACGGCCCGAGTGGAACGAATAGAGATGCGACAATCGCTCGTCGGTCTTACGGAGCAGCTCGGCACGAGCCTCCAACGAAGAGGCGTTGCCCTCGATAGCGCAACAAGAGTTGTGGATAAGGTAGAGCGTGTTGCTCGAGATCTCACGACACCCTGCATTTGCTGCCTGGGCGATGATGGTTGCTGCCGAGGCAGTGTAGCCATAGCATCGTGTGGTGATGCGGGCATCGAGACCTTGCAGTGCGTCGTAGATGAGCAGAGCATCGTTCACGTCGCCACCCGTCGAGCGGATATTGACCACCACCGATGTTGCAGCCACACGCTTGATGCGTTCCACCTCCTGACAGAAGGTCTCATACGTTGCCACCCTCGAATCGGCATTCTCGAACTGACTCTGCTCGGGGACTCCTATCACACCCTCGATGTCGATGTAGCAGGTTTGAGCCTCGTTTCTGATTGTGATTTTGGTTTGCATACTTTCTTTTAATTGGTTTGTTTTTAGGTTTTTACTAATTTTTGGCCACTAATTTCAATCGTTCAGGCAACGACTGAATCGACATCGGGCCACTCGACGCCGAACGTCGTAACTCTCCACCGCCTGCAGGTTGTAGCACACTCTTTCGCCCGAGGTCGAGAGCACAAATCGAGAGCCCACATTGGCTCCCTGCGAGCCATAATCGCCGAGCGATGCCACCTCATCGGGCCAGAGCAGCAACGAGAGCGAAAGCGAGCGGCGGCGCTCATCACGCAACCACTCCCCATCATAGTAGCGATGCAGACCCTCAGCCGAATCCCTATCCTCGAAGCAAAGGGTGAATCGCTCAGGCAGATGAAAGGCCGCCAGCGGATAGCTTGTGTCATACGATGGGAATCCCCACCTCTCGCCCTTTGGCAGAGCCTGCATACCCTCATAGCGCACCACTCTGAGAGCCGTATCGGCCAGCTCGTCGCCATCTCTATCACCCACCTCCAGCAGCAACGCCGACTGAGCTGTTGCCACCACTCCTGCCACCGAAAGCGTAGGTGAGAGGATGAGCTGTGCCTCGCGTTTTTCGCCCTGCAAGGCCACCTTGGAGTGGGTTGTGCGGCTCCAGCTACCGAGCTTGGTTGCCCACTCACGGTTGAATCGCTCCACCGCACCTCCCGCCTCGGAGCGGTAGGCAAGGGTGCGAACCTGGTGGCACACCGAGGCTATATCCTCAGCCTTGGCCGGCTCGGAGCAAAGCACTCTATCGCTCCAATCCACCACCTCGCCCGAATAGAAATCGTCGTAGGGCTCAATGTAGACCTTGCGAGCCCGCTCGTCACTCAAGATTCTAAGGTTGAACATCGCCTGCAGCGACTCCAGCAGCTCGGCCTGCGTAGTGTCGTAGGCCACCACATCGGCAAATGCCAGCTGAGAGCCCACCGATGGCGAAGCCGAGAAGAGCGAACGCATACGGCACTCTTTCGGGAGCGTAAGTCGCTGACCCTCTGCTGCTCCATAGAGATAGATTCGATTAAACTCATAGCGGCTCAAGGGGCTCAGGCGGCGAGGTTGGGTGCGCAAGCGAAGCTCCACTTTTGTTGTGCCGCTCTCTGCCACATAGCCATCATACAAGGCCCAGTCGCTCGCGCAAGCCTGATAAACTCCGTCTGCTCCTCTCTGCTGTAACTCACACACTGCCCCCGATGCTGCTGCGGGAATCACTACGCTCTGGGTGCGAGCCGAAAACTCGGCCAACGTTGAGGTGGTTGAGCCATAATGGCACACCACACGATAGGTTGCACCAGGCGAGTGGTCGAATACCACGCACTTGTAAGATGTGTTGGGTTGTAGCGAGTCACGCCTATCCTCAAATGGGTTTATCAGCTGGAATTTCATCTGGCAGTCGGTGTCGATGTATACCCCATCGAAACCCTGCAACTGCTCACGTGAGAGTATGCGGTAGTCGGTTGTGTAGCAGATATCGAATTCGAAGCTCACGCCAACGGTCGTTGTGGGCGAATAGCTAACCCCTTCGTCGGTGACGCTAAGCGTGCTGCCATGGTTGTAGAGCCCCTCGCCATCGGTCGCTGCGGCGGTATCAACGAAATTACCCACCGAGTTTACCAGCATCAGCGGCGTGGCATACACCCTACCAAAACTGTCGGCCACGGCCGAGACCTCGCTCCGACGGCCTGCGCAGAATCCTGTTGTAGCCGTAAGTCGTGACTGCGACGTGCCCGACGAAGGGTAACGGCCGCTGATGTGGAGCTTGCGGAACTCCTCGCTAAGCAGGAAACTACTCTCGACACTATAACCCGACTGCGAGAAGATGGCGTTCACAATGTCGGCCACTCTTACAAAGGGGTAGTAGTCATCGACACTCAGCACCCTCTGCGGAGCATACAACGACGAGCCATCATAAGGGGCCTTGTAGTCGTCGTAATGCACTGGCAGGAACTTCACAAGACTCTGCTCGGCCCAACTCTGCTCGATAGTCTCACCATCGAGCCTGATAGAGTAGTCATCAAACATATCGCTCAGCTTGGTGCGTGCCGCACGTTCGGCCCACGAGGCTGCACCTGCGGTGATTCTGATGCGATAGCAGGGTGTAGCAGCTCGGCCCTTGCTCACCCCACCGCTCTCCACCGAGAGCAGATGCACCACACCACTCATCATCTCCACGCCATCGACCTCCACCACAGCTCTATGCTCCTCGGCATTGAATCGCTCGGCGGTGGTTGGCTCAGCCGCATAGCCCATCACCTTGTCGTTGCGAGGGGTGGAGGGAAGCAGAAGCGTTACCTTCTGACCATTGCGCCACGACTGCACACTCGCAGCCGAGTTCATATCGAAGCAGCCCAAGCCCTCAATTGAGCAACCATCAGCCAGGTCACATCGCTGAGAATCAATCGTTAGCGTAATCATAGTCTTGCCCCCTCCTCGGCTGCACAGATATCTACTTCAACCATTCCCATCTCGTCACAAGGCAGATTTATCACTCTCTCGGCACGCAGCTCCACACGGCTCGGCACACTCCCCTCCACCAGCCACACTCGCTCGGAGTGGATTATTCGTCCGAGCGCCTCGAGCTGCACCTGCGGCTCATATGCCGAGAGGAGCTTCAGCTCGCCATTACGCTCTATGGCTGCAGCCTCGCGACCCAACATACTCTCTATGTGGTGACGCACCGACTCCACCAGCACACTCTTTCGCATAGGGAAGGTGTAGAGCTCGGGCGAACGAGAGCTATTAAGCCACGCCAGTCGTCGTGCACCTCGCAAGTTGGCCTTCAGCTCATACTCCAGCTCAGCCTCCACCTCGCCATCGACCTTGAAGGTTACACGCAGCTCCTCGGGACCATCGTCGAAGTCCAGAGCCGTTACTGCCACAGCCGCCTGGCCACCTGTGGCGTGCTCCAACGTCAGATAACCATAACTCTTGCCCATAGCCTCCACCAGAACCTCAACCACCGCATCGGGTGAGGCATAGAATGGAATGATATCGAACTCATCGCGAGCCATCGTGCGTCGGCTTATCTGCTCCGAGAGGAGCATAAAGTGGGTTTTCGAGGTGTCGATTTTGGCTGCTATGAAGTTGCGGGCCGATGAACTTACGCCTGCCACCTCCACCTTAACCTTGATTTGCACTCCCGTCGTGAGCATCTGGCTATACTCCACCTTGTCGGGTAGCTTCACCTCAGCCGCACGGCGCACGAATGGAGCTATATCGACCCTTGCCGTACTCACTCCATAGAGCATTTTGCGACCAATCACCTCGCCCGTTGTGGCCTCCACCACACGCACCTCCACATCGGCCGGTGCAGTCTGAGTGTCAAACTCATAAATCAGAGGCTCACGATACGAAGAGTAGGTCTTGGGTAATAATGTAAATTTCATAGTTTAAAATAGGGTTAAAAAAATGTTATAACGTTGGCTGTTGCAGTTACCGCCACCTCCGAGTGGTTGGTGAGTGTTGATGAGGTGTGTTGCAGTTTCAAATACTCCACCGCCACCACAAACTCCTCTTCGGATAGTTGGGCGAAGATGTCGATGAGCTGCTGCTCCATATCGGCCCAGGCCTGGGTACGCTCATCGGGGCTCAGTTTCAGGCCATCACGCAGGGCGTGGAGCTTCACCAAGTAGATCACTTTGCCGTGCTTGCGCCCCTGCATCTGCTCGAGCCGAGGTGGGGTGAGCCACAAGGCTGGATAGGCTGTAATGTGGCGTGGCATCGAGCCTTCGCCATCGGTGTAGAAGTGGTAGCCCTCTGAAGTAGCTATGCTCCTGAAGGCCGAGGTGAGTTTTTCTCTGTTCATAGTTTAGGGTGTTAAGGGTCAAGGCAGCCCGACGAAAGGTCGAGTGCCCGATTGGTGTTAATAAAGTTGTTAATTGATGTTAATTGGTGTTGATATCCCTCGCAACGCTTTTTGCAAGTTGCAAGATATATGGATGTTAAGATTTTTGCCCCAATGTCAATAACCTTGCAGGCGGCCAAAATGGATATGTTGATAAGTAGAGTTTCATATTTTAGGGTTAAAAAATTTATCTTAGGGAAAACTTGTCGATTACGAGATTGTATCACACTCAAAATCAGCCCCACGCTGCCATATGTGGCCGATTTAAGAGAGTTGGTTTATCACTTTCGACACTGCAAAGATAATACATCAAAAAGCGTTTGTCAAGTATTTTGATAAATAAAATTCAATTATTTAATCTCGGACGCGTGCCAAAATCGCCTATCGCACTGAACCACAACCATTCACGATTCGATAAAAATTTTAACTCTTTTTCACTTCTCGCAACCCAACCCAAAACCAGAGCGCACACAACTCGGCAACCACCCCAAGACGCAAAAAAAATCAATCCACAAGGCTCACTATCACAACAACTTCACCCATCGGCAAAAAATAGAGTGAAATTTATCTCTAAAAAATAGGGCAGATTTCTACTAAAAGCCGTATCTTTACACCCAAATATACTCTTTATAAAAAAAGACGATAAAACGATGTCAACCGACAACACGACATACCACGTTCCGGTGCTTCTGGAGGAGTCAATCGAACTGCTCGACATCAAGCCCGACGGCACATATTGCGACCTTACGTTTGGCGGAGGTGGCCACTCGCGCCATATCCTCTCGAAGTTGGGCCCCGAGGGCAGACTTTACTCCTTCGACCAGGACCGCGACACACTGAGCAATGCCCCTCAAGATGAGCGATTTAACTATGTGGAGAGTAACTTCCGTTTCCTGCGTGGCGCTATGCGTTTGCGCGGTGTGACCGAGGTTGATGGCATCTTGGCCGATTTGGGCGTATCGTCGCACCACTTCGATGCCACCCACCGAGGCTTCTCATTCCGCGGCGAGGCTCCACTCGATATGCGTATGAATCAGCGTGGCGACCGCACAGCAGCCGATGTGGTGAACTCCTACGATGCCGACTCACTGGCCCGCATATTGAAGGAGTATGGTGAGCTGGATACAACGTGGAAGATTGCCTCGTGCATCGTCCGCGCACGCGAGCAGCAGCCCATCACCACCACAGCCCAGCTTGTCGAGGCTGTACGCCCCTGTACCCCCAAACGCGACGAGAGTAAGTTCCTGACGAAGCTCTTCCAAGCACTGCGTATAGAGGTTAATGGCGAGATGGAGGCCCTGAAGATGGCACTCGAGCAGTCGCTCAAGCTGCTGAAGCCCGGCGGCCGATTGGTGGTTATATCGTACCACTCGCTCGAGGACCGATTGGTAAAGAACTTTATGCGTAGCGGCAACTTCGAGGGCAAGGTGGAGCAGGACTTCTTTGGCCGCATCACCACCCCATTCGAGCTTATCTCACGCAAAGCCATAGCCCCCTCGGCTGAAGAGGTGGCACGTAACTCGCGTTCACGCTCAGCAAAGATGCGAGCTGCAACCAAATTATAACCCCAAAAACTATCACGATGAGACCCAACGACGATGATTTCAACCCCTTGACCGAGGAGGAGATTCGCAGATTGCAGGAGGACGAGGAGTTCCGCCGCAGGGTGCGTCGTGAGGTGCTGCGTATGCAGAGTGGCGAGGCCGACACCGACATCGAGCGTGACCGCGAGGAGCAGAAGGCCGAGCAAGATGAGAAGCAGCGTGAGCAAGCCAAGAAACGCCTGCAACGCTCAAGACTCTTCTGGCAGCTCTTCTCGGGAAACATTCTCCTGAACCGCAACGTCAAGGAGCACTACGGCTACCTGTTGGCCATAGCTATAATGTGCGGAGTGAGCATCTTCGTGATGTTCAGCTCGCTCTATGCCGATCTGCGCCACTCGCAGGTTGAGCGCGAGCTTCAGCTTGTGCGCGAGCGCTCAATACGACTGCAGGAGCAGCTTCACCGCCGCACCACCCACCAGGCTATCCGCGAGGAGCTGGCCCGCCGAGGCATCAACCTGCAGGATCCGCAGAAACCAAAAGAGGTGGTCGAGGATTAACCCACCGCCCCATATGGCCCACAACCAAAAGATTAAAACCCAAAGATAAAATTTCCACTTCGCCCAGCGACAAAAGATATGGCACGTCAAAAACCCGAAATAGATGTTAGAGCAGAGATGTTCTCGCGAGCAAAGACCCTACACGGTATCTTTCTCGTGACGGCTCTGTGCGTGGTCGTGCGCCTGGTGTGGGTATTGTGGTTTAGTGGCGAGGTGGCTCACAATGCCGACCGTCTGGAGGAGCGAATCTTTGTGGCCGACTCGGTCTACTCGCGTCGTGGCTCGATTATGGCACGCGATGGCGAGCCACTGGCTACATCTATCCTCCGCTATAGGGTCGATTTCGATATGGCCAGCGACGGCTTCGACTCGCTCAAGACATTTGCCGAACAGGCCGACACACTCGGCAAGCTGCTCTCGAATTTCTTTGGCGACCGCACCGCAGCCGACTACCGTCGCGAGATGATCAAGGCCCACAACAAGCACTACAGGGTAATCTACCGCAAAGATACCACTATGCTCCGCAGCGAGGGATTTTTCGCCCGCGTATGGGATATGCTCCGCAAGGATGAATACAAGACTGTGAAGCTCTACGACACCATCCGCGACCACCACCCTGTGGCTATTCTGCCTCGTGCGGTGGACTACAACGAGTGGCAGGAGCTACGCAAATACCCCATTCTGAACTGGAATATGGGAATGACCTACAACCTCGTGACTCTCGACCAGCGAGTCTATCCCTACGGTGATTTGGGTCGACGCACGCTGGGATTGGTTGGTGACAGAGGTAACTACGGAATCGAAGCCTTCTACCGCACTACACTCGAGGGTAAGAATGGCCGTCAGATACGCCAGCGCATAGCGCCAGGCTTCTCCACCCTTGTCCACAGCCCCGAAAACATTGATGCCGAGGATGGTCTGGATATTGTAACTACACTCGATGTGGACATTCAGCACTGCGCCGACGCAGCCTTGCGCCGTCAGCTCGAAATACAGAGAGGAATATGGGGTACATCGATGGTGATGGAGGTAGCTACGGGTGACATATTGGCTATGGTCAACCTTGGCGAGACCAGCGAACGCAGTGGCACCTACATCGAGAAGGAGAACTATGCCCTGAGCCGCCGTATGGAGCCAGGCTCAACGTTTAAGCTGGCGGCACTGCTGGCTTTGGTGGAGGATTGCGGAATGCCTATCACCCAGCGCTACGACACCTTCGAGGGTCGTGCTGTGAGGATTGGCGGCCCAAAAGGTCCACTGATTCAGGATTCACACAACATAGGCAAGGATATCGACCTGAAGGAGGCTACTGCCCAATCGTCGAACGTCTATTTTGCCGAGGCTATATACCAGCACTACAAGGATAACCCCGAGCGATATGTGAAGTTCCTCGGCACATTGGGTCTCGACAAGGTGGTGGGCCTCGACCAGATGGGTACGGCATCACCTCTCTATGAGCGCGATGTGAAGAAGTGGAGCACCCACACCCTGCCAAATATGGGTTACGGCTATGCTATCGAGATTCCGCCTATTCAGACCCTCACACTCTACAACGCCATCGCCAACCGAGGCCGTATGGTTGCACCTCGACTCATCAGCGAGGTACGCCGTGGCGATAATGTGGTGGACCGCTTCCCTACGCGAGTAATCAACGAGCGCATCTGCTCCGACGAGGCGCTGATGGTGGTGCGTGAATGCCTGGAGGAGACCGCACGCACGGGTACGGCCAAGCAATATTTCCGCGACACGCTCTCGTTCCGTGTGGCCGGCAAGACAGGTACTGCAAAGTTTGCCCAGAGCGGCATAAAATATTCCGACGGATACTATTTGGGTACGATGGTGGTTTACTTCCCCGCCGACAACCCTAAATATACGGTTATGACCTCAATCTTCACACACCGCAGCCGAGGTGCCACCTACTATGGTGCCGGCCTGGCAGGCCCTGTGGAGCGCGACATTGTGAACTACATCTACTATCGCGACGAGGATTGGCATCAGAACCTCACCCCTTCGAAAAAGGAGAAGTACCCCACCGACGTCAAGGGTGGCAACATTGCCCGCATACGTCGCGTGGCCGACAAGTACTCGCCTCGTGTGAGTTTCACCGACCGCGAGGGTTGGGGTGTGGCCTCGACCGACACTCTGCTGAATGTCGACATCAAGAGCATCACCGACCCAAAGACGATGCCCAATGTGGTTGGTATGGGTCTGCGCGATGCGCTCTACCTGTTGGAGAGCCGAGGCTTGAAGGTGCACTTCACAGGCAAGGGCACGGTGCGCTCGCAGAGCATACCCGCTGGCAGAGAGGTTGCCTCGGGACATATGGTGAGCCTGACACTCAAATAGTAACAACAAATTTTACTTTACACGAAGATGAAACAACTGAGCCAAATATTATCAGCCATCACGCCACGCGCCTTCACAGCAACGGCCGACTGCGAGATCAGGGCTTTGCAGTATGACTCGCGCAAGGTGGAGCAGGGCGACTGCTTCTTCGCCATTCGAGGCACACAGAGCGACGGTCACGACTACATCGACAAGGCTATCGAGCAGGGTGCTGCAGCCATCGTCTGCGAGAAGATGCCCGAGAAATTGGCCGATGGGGTGAGCTACATCGAGGTCGAGGACTCCAATGCAGCTATGGCCGACATTGCCTCGGCCTTCTACGACAACCCCTCACGTCAGCTCTCGCTGGTGGGTGTGACGGGCACAAATGGCAAAACAACCATCGCCACACTGCTCTACGACCTCTACCGAGCTATGGGCTACAAGGTGGGACTCATCTCTACTGTGGTCTATCGCATAGGCGAGAGAGAGGTGGACTCCACTCACACCACCCCCGATGCCATCCGGCTGAATGCTATGCTTCGCGAGATGGTCGACATAGGTTGCGACTACTGTTTTATGGAGGTGTCGTCGCACTCGGTGGTGCAGGAGCGAATCCGTGGATTGAAGTTCCGAGGTGCCATCTTCACCAACCTCACACACGACCACCTCGATTATCACGGTACATTCGCCGAGTATATCAAGGCCAAGAAGCGTCTATTCGACTCACTCGACAAGCGAGCCTTCGCCCTTACGAACTGCGACGACCGCAATGGCGAGGTGATGGTGCAGAACTGCCGAGCTCAGGTGAGCCGCTACTCACTCCGACAGATGGCCGACTTCCGCTGCAAGATTCTCGAGACTCACTTCGATGGTATGTTGCTGAAGATTGAGAACAACGAGGTGTGGGTCAACTTCCTCGGCCGATTCAACGCATCGAACCTGATGGCAGTATATGGCGCAGCCCGACTGCTCGGCGCCGATGAGCAGGAGCTGCTGCAGGGACTCAGCACACTCCACTCGGTGAGCGGTCGCTTCGAGCCTGTGCGCTCGGAAGATGGCAAGGTGGCCATTGTTGACTATGCCCACACGCCCGATGCACTGGAGAATGTGATTTCTACTATCAACGATATTCGTGGCGAGGGCCAGCGACTAATTGTTGTATGTGGCTGCGGTGGTGACCGCGACGCCACCAAACGCCCCGAGATGGCAGCCATAGCCTCACGCGATGCCGACATCGCCATACTCACCTCCGACAACCCCCGCACCGAGGACCCCGAGAAGATTCTCGACCAGATGATGCAAGGCGTGGAGGCGGGAGCGCAGGTGCTTCGCATTACCGACCGCCGTCAGGCCATCCGCACAGCCGTGATGCTCGCACGCAAGGGCGATATTATACTGGTTGCGGGCAAGGGTCACGAGGACTACCAGATTATAGGCCGCGAGAAGCTCCACTTCGATGACAGGGAGGAGCTGCGTGCAGCCTTCTTGGCAAGCAAATAACAGAAATAATAACCAATAAAGAGAAGTAACAAAACCCAAACAAAAATATGCTCTATTCACTTTTTCGCTACATCAACGAACACTACGACCTGCCTGGTGCGGGTGTATTCCAATATATCTCGTTCCGTGCCGCTGCGGCCATCATCCTATCGCTGCTTGTGACCATCTTCTTCGGCCGCCGCATCATTCGTCTGCTGCAACGCCACCAGATTGGCGAGGAGATTCGTGACCTGGGCCTCGAGGGTCAGCTCTCGAAGAAGGGCACACCCACAATGGGAGGTCTGTTGATTCTTATGGCGGTGCTGCTACCCATTTTACTGGTGGGCCGACTGGATAATATCTATGTTCAGCTGATGATTATCTCGACCATATGGCTCGGCACACTCGGCTTTCTGGACGACTACATCAAGACCTTCCGCCACAACAAAGATGGTCTGAAGGGTAAGTTCAAAATTGTGGGCCAGGTAGGATTGGGCGTGATTGTTGGCACTGTGATGTGCTTCTCGCAGGAGGTTGTGATTCGCGAGAAGGTGTCGGCACCCACCGAGACAGTCTATCTGAACGAGGATGGCCAGACCATTGTGACGCAGACTCAGCGCACAATTATGAGCCCAACACCCACCAAGACAACCAAGACAACTATTCCCTTCATTAAGGATAACGAGTTCGATTACAGCCGTTTGGCACTCGGCAACGAGTGGCTCACTTGGCTCATCTACATCGCCATAGCCATCTTTGTCGTGACAGCCGTATCGAACGGAGCCAACCTCACGGACGGCCTCGATGGTCTGCTTACGTCGGTCAGCATACCGATAACCATCGTGCTGGGTGCTTTGGCCTACCTTTCGGGCCACATCATCTATGCCGACTACCTCAACATTATGTATATCCCCGAATCGGCCGAGCTGGTGGTCTTCGCTGCGGCATTGTGCGGCGCACTGCTCGGATTCTTGTGGTATAACTCATTCCCTGCCCAGATTTTTATGGGTGATACCGGCTCACTGGCCATCGGAGGTATCATCGCTGTCTTTGCACTCTGCATCCGCAAGGAGCTTCTCTTGCCGCTTATGTGCGGTTTGTTCCTTGCCGAGTCGGTATCGGTGATGGCTCAGGTGGCGTGGTTTAAGTACACCAAGCGCAAGTATGGCGAGGGCCGCCGCATCTTCAAGATGGCCCCTCTGCACCACCACTATCAGAAGTCGGGCCTGTTCGAGACCAAGATTGTGATGCGATTCTTCATCCTCTCGATGCTTTTGAGCGCCCTCACACTCGTAACCCTCAAGATTCGATAAGCCCCTATATAACAGCGAAATAAAGCAACAACAGATATGAAAAAAGCCAAGAAGATTGTAGTTCTCGGAGGCGGAATCAGCGGCTACGGCTCGGCTGTTCTGGCCAAGAAGATGGGATTCGACACATTTCTGAGCGACGCGGGCCCAATCGCCAAGCGCTATACCGACATTCTCGACGAGTGGCAGATAGAGTATGAGCAGGGTGGCCACACTATGGAGCGAATACTGGCTGCCGACGAGGTAATCAAGTCGCCAGGCATTCCCGAGAAGGCTGCAGCGGTGAAGGCTCTTAGAGAGAAGGGGACTCCCATCATCTCAGAGATGGAGTTTGCCGCACGCTATATGGGCAAGTCGCGCACAATCTGCATCACCGGCTCAAACGGCAAGACCACCACAACCTCGCTCATCTATAAGATTATGCGTGATGCGGGTGTGAATGTAGCTCTGGGTGGCAACATCGGCGAGAGCTTCGCCTATCAGGTAGCCACAGGCTCGTTTGACTGGTATGTGCTGGAGCTTTCATCGTTCCAGCTCGATGGAATGTACGACTTCAAGGCCGATGTTGCGGTGCTGATGAACATCACACCCGACCACCTCGACCGCTACGACTACTGTTTCCAGAACTATGTCGATTCAAAGATGCGCATCACCCGCAACCAGCACTCACGCTGTGCGTTTGTCTATTCGGCCGACGACGAGGTGATTGCTGCCGAGCTTCCAAAATATGAGCTGCGCCAGCGCCTGTTGCCCTTTGCTGCCCGCAATGCTGTGGCGAGCTCGGCAGGCGACGGCTTTATGATGCCCGATGGCGAGATGGAGGTGCGTGTGGGCAAGCAGAGCCTTACGCTCGAGCTAAAGAAGATGAAGATTCGTGGCCTGCACAACTGCTACAACGCTATGGCTGCCGCACTGGCTACTATGGCCGCAGGTGTTGAGCCCGAGCAGGTGGCCCGCTCAATTTACGACTTTGCGCCCGTTGAGCATCGCCTGGAGCCAGCCGGTGAGCGTGATGGCGTGGAGTGGATCAACGACTCGAAGGCGACGAATGTCGACTCTGTGTGGTATGCCCTGGAGAGTATGACCCGCCCCGTGGTGTGGATTGCAGGCGGAACCGACAAAGGCAACGACTACACCCCTCTCAAGGAGTTTGCCCAGAAGAAGGTGAAAGCATTGGTTTGTATGGGTCTCGACAACGAGAAGCTCGTAAGCGAGTTCAGCGATATTGTACCCAAGGTTGTGAGCTGCTCATCGCTCGACGATGCTATGCGTGCAGCACAGAGCCTCGCCTCAGATGGCGACACAGTACTACTCTCGCCAGCGTGTGCCAGCTTCGATTTGTTCAAGAACTACGAGCAGCGCGGAGAGCTCTTCAAAGAGTGGGTACGCGAGAATGTAATCAATAAATAGACAACACATTAAGACCACAACTCTATGCAACCCAACGAGATAGACTACTCTAAACATATCCGTCGCCAGCCTCGCGAAGACGATGTGCCCTACTCGGCCTCGCAAACGGCGGCCGACGATGTGGCTGTGCGCCCCGATATGATGGAGAGCTACGAGAAGAGCAAGCAGACCGAAAAATCGAGCGGAGTGATAGAGACTCTGCAGCGATTATTCGGAGGCGACCGTGTGCTATGGATTATCATCTCGGTGCTGATGGTCATCTCGGTGCTTGTGGTCTATTCATCTACGGCCAAGATGGCCTACAACCCCCGCTCGGCAGTCACCACCGCGTCGTTCCTGAGCTCGCAGCTCTCGCTGCTGGCCATCTGCATTGTGGCACTCTTCACGGTGCATCGCATCAATAGCAGCACCTACCGCCGATTCTCACTCCTGCTTTGGGTTGTGGCCGTAGGACTCACCGCTGCGGTATATTTCACGGGTGCTACAACCAACGGTGCAGCCCGATGGATATCCATCGCCGGATTCCAGTTCCAGCCCTCGGAGATGCTGAAGATTGCGCTGGTGATGTTCCTCGCACGACAATTGGCTGCCCGCCAGTCGACCATTCGCGAGATGCAAATCGTGCCAAGCATACTCTTCTGGACGTGGGGCACGCCCAAGCAACGCCGCATATGGAAGGAGGGAGGATTCCCAATCTTTGTTCCCATAGTACTGACCTGTATGGTTATTATGCCCGCCCACACCTCGTCGGCCGTGCTGGCCTTTGTGCTCTCGCTGGCGATGCTCTACATTGGTCGTGTGCGTAAGATTGAGATTGCACGCATCATAGGCTGGGCTTTGGTGGGTGTGATGTTTGTCGGATTGCTCGGCTTGGGCCGAAGCAAGACGGCTGGAGGTCGTATCTCGACCTGGGTCGAGCTTTGGACCACCGACCGCACCGAGATACCTGTCGAGGAGCTGAGTGATACGGAGCGTTCTATGATAGCCATCTACAACGGAGGCATCTTGGGGCGTGGCGCAGGCCAGAGTGCTGTGCGAGTGGAGATGACCCACCCCGAGAGTGACTACGCCTTTGCATTCTTTGTCGAGGAGTATGGCATAGTGATGGCTATGATACTTGTAGCCCTGTATGTGTGGGTATTCTTCCGAGCTATCGAGATATTCGAACGATGCCCCAAGAAATACCCTGCCCTGCTCTCGCTCGGCATAGCCTTGCTGATAACGGGACAGGCACTGCTGCATATTATGGTGACGGTGAACATTATCCCCGAGACGGGACAGACCCTGCCTCTTATCTCGCGAGGAGGTTCATCGCTGCTCTTCAGCTCGATAGGCTTGGGAATGATTCTCAGGGTCAGCCGCCAGACACAAGAGGGCTCACACACCGAGTAACGAAAAAACATTAAGGATTATGAGCGAAATCAGATTAGATAAATATCTTTGGGCCGTCAGAATCTTCAAGACTCGCAGCGATGCGGCCGATGCCATACGCAACAACCGCGTGCTGGTGAACGACAGCTATGCCAAACCCTCACGCGAGGTGAAGCAGGGCGATGTGATATCGGTAAAGCGTATGCCCATAACCTACACCTACAAGGTGCTCGACCTCGTTTCGAGCCGTGTGGGCGCAAAGCTTGTACCCGACTACCTGCTCAACATCACACCGCAGGAGGAGCTCGACAAGCTCAACACTCCACGCGAGACCATCTTTGTCTTCCGCGAGCGTGGCACAGGCCGCCCAACAAAGAAGGAGCGCCGCGATATTGACGCGCTGATGGAGGAGTTTTATATTGATGACGATATGGATTTCGACGAATAAAAAAAGGGTTGCTCACGAAAAACTGAGCAACCTTTTTTATTTATTAGGCATCTTCTTTTTCTCGGCTCCAAAGCCAAAGAACGCTCAATCCAAATAATATATAACAGAGGATACACATCCAGAGGCTAATTTCGCCCTCATATAGCAGCGCATCGTGCTGCGAGCACCAGCCTACAATTCCGTTCAGCAGCGATGTAAGATTATCGAGCAGCCAGCTTGCCACGCCCTGCATAAAGCCAATAGGGAGCAGAATCCACACCATAGCCACACTCACGATGGCCATACCGAGCAGAATCATCAGCGGTCCCGCAACCACACTCCACAGCGACACCACACCAAACATATAGGACACAATAGGCATAGTAGCCACCGATGCTGCCGCACTCATCGCCACAGCACGCCACAGATAGGCAACAACCCTATAGGCCACATCGCGCCAGCCGCGTTCATACTCAGAGACCGAGAGCCGAGGACGGCGCAGCAAATGGCTCAATCGTGATATTGGCCTACCCCACACCACAATTCCCGCCACTGCCGAGAACGAGAGCAGAAATCCCACATCGTAGAGCAACAAAGGATTCCACATCAGCATCACGCAAGCCGTAAAGGCGAGTGTGTTGAGTGCCAGCGTGCGTGCCGAGAAGATCGAGGCCATCTGCAAGATGGTAAACATCACCGCCGCACGCACCACCGAAGGTGACGCACCTGCCACAGCTGCATAGAGCCATATAACAGCAATAGCCACTACACCTCGCACCACCTGACCGTGCCTGAGCAGAGCCGCCACAACAAGCAGCAGATTGATTATTGCAAAGACAAAACCCACGTGCAGACCCGACACCGCCAGCAGATGTGCCGCACCGCTTCGGGCATAACTCTGTCGCAACTCAGTATTGAGTGACAACCTCTCACCGATAGCCATAGCCTCCACCACAGCCCGCTCTTTGTCGCCCATATCGAGCAGTCGCAGCCGCCTAAGGGCCACCTCGTGGAGCCTGCGAACCAGATACATAGAGCCGAGCGAGTGGCGCACAACGTCTTCGCTCATCACCCTAAGCTGCCCCACCACGCCACAACGAGCCATATAACTCTCAAAGAGGTTCTCGCTCTGCTTGCTATACTCTCTCAACCTAGGTCTTACCAGCAGGCGGCTACCCATCTGCACCCCTATCGCACTATCCGCAGCCACCCTTACAGGCCAATTCACCATCTTCGATTGGAAGCTATCCTCGCCTCCGCCTTCGGCATCAGCTACGGCTCTACACGCCACCACACGCCCATCGCAGAAGAGCACATCTCTATTTCGGCTGGCCACACGTTCTATGGCAACTTCGGCCACAACCTCGCCTGGGCGAAGCACCTCGGCAGGCGATAGCTCTGCTCCACGCCTTGCCCCAACGGCCAACATTCCGAGCAACACAAAGGCCACAAAGAGGCAGCCATTGCTGCGACTCCTGGCCCTGAGAAACCAAGCCGCCACCATCGCAAAAACAAAACCGACCGCGACACCCCACAACGGAAGTGTCAAACGGTCGGCTATAACAACACCTACGACAACAGGCAAAAGAACCCTGAGCATAGGCTGCTGGCGGAGGTGCCACGCTATGTTCTCCCTGCGGCTCTGCATTGTGTATCAGTTTTTTACTTTATTACAGGCTTCTCGAGTTGCTCTAACTTAGAATCAACAACTATCTTATCTATAATGGTCTTCACCAAAATATCCATCTCGGAACCCTCCGAGTAGTCGGCCGGGCAGACGTGGTTCACGCGGTTGTCACGAATCAGGGTGTTCATCTCCTTGCGCTTGCCCTGCGATTCGGGGTTATAGACCGCAATCGAGTGGCCTCCATAGTTCTTCACCAGACGCATACAAGGGATATCTGTCATTCCATCGCCCACATAAATCATTCGTTTGAATGGCACAGGACGGCGATTCTCCTCCATATATTCGTTCACCTTGCGGGTATCGTAGACCGACTCCACGCCCTTGTTAATCTTGAAGATGAACTGCGTTTTGTTGGTGTAGTTCACAGCGCAGGCAGGCCAGTAGGCCACGCCATCGACATTGTAGAGGAACGAGCAGGCATAGATATTCTTAAACTCGTGGGCGATTGATGTGCCCTCGATAATCTCTTTCAGGCCCGACGAGTTGATGTAGTGCAGCACCTTCACACCCTGCTCCAGACCATAGGCATTGATGCGGGCAAACCACTCCTCCACACCCGGATAGTAGCGCACGTTGCGGCCCGACTCCTGAAAAGCCTCACGCCTGAGCGACAGGCCCGTACTCTGCGCCTCCTGAATCATACGCGCCATATAGGCCAGCACAGGGTCGGCATCCTGAGTCTCGGCCAGCACATTGGCATCGTTCCAGAACTCGCGGTTGCTCTTGCCCACGGCGGGGATAAAATCGTACTCCTGCATATTACCAGGCACCAGCGTACCATCAAAATCATATATCAACGCAACAGTTGTCAATTTTTCGTCACTCATCGGAAAATAGTTTTTGGGTTAGCACTGCCCAAGCTCGGGCACATAGTCAACCAAAGTTACTACATTTAGGTTAAACTATCAAATCGGAAGGCCAAAAAATAATGGATGCTATTCCAAAATAAAAAAGATGGCCGAAACCATCTTTTATTCTAACTCCACAACGTAGGCTTTGCCGTTGATGCGTGTAAGTGCAATTTTATGACGACTTCCGCTCTTCATACCCGCCTTGCGACGCACCTCATCGACTCCAACGGGGAAGTCACGCAGGAGGATATCGACACCCTCGCCCTTGAAACGGCGCTTGAGCTCCTTTATATCGTAGGGATAAATCTGCTTAATCTTCATCACTCGCCCCACCACACCCTCGGGCAGCTCACGAGCAAATCCAAACGAGTTGTTGCTCCACACATCGGCCTTGCCCCTGAGGGCATACTCCACAATGCGGGCCTTGAGCAGTGCCACATCGGGCACAACAAGATAACCGTAAGCCTCTGCATCAAACTCCTTTGCTACACCCTCTCGCTCAGCCTCATAGCGCTCTAAATCAGCTAGCGTAACCTCCACTCGGCCACGAGCAATAGCCTCGGCGGCCAGCATAGGCTCTCTGCCATCGGCATATATCATCACCTCCTTACACTCGTCGCCCAACGAGATTACCTCCACACCGCACTTTCCAAACAAACGGAACGCCTCATCGACATCGAACAGAGGCGAATTCTTGATAGCCACACGCTCCGTAAGGCGGCCAATCAACGGCATCAGCTCCACCATATTGGGTGAGCAATCCTCCAGCCTTACCACTCGGCGACCATCGGCCGTACGTCTATCGGGGTCGGCATAAACCCAGTCGAAGCGTTCGCTACGCTCCAAAGCCTGCTGCAGATAATCCTCAGCCGAGGCCGTTACCACCTCGACATTCGCGATGCCCATACGGCGCATATTCTCGCGGACCACATCGGCCAGCACCTCGTCACGCTCCACAGCCACCACACGTTCAAAACGCTCGGCAAAACGAGAAGAGTCGATGCCAAGACCGCAGGTCAAATCGAGCAATCGACCACCCTCCAATCGCTTGGCTGCGGCACACTCGTCGCTCGACGACTGCTCGAAAGCTCTGTCGGGGATAATGCCACGCGCCTCATACAATCGGGGGAGCTTCGACTTGGCACGTTGCAGATACTTCACCTGCGAGGCCACTTCGCGAGCATAGCGCAGATTTTTATCGAGCGCAACCTTTAGTGGGTCGCGTTCGATATTCGCCTCGATAGCCTGACGAACATCAGACAAAAGCAATATATCAAGCTCCTCGCGTCTCATTGGCGGTGAAAGATTCTCGGTTTACAGCTACGGCGATAGCCTATGGCCTACTTCATAAATACAAAGTAAACGGCTGCAATCAGGCAGACAAAGGCTGCAAAGTGGTTCCACTGCAAGGTCTCACCCTTGAAGAAGAGAGTAGTGAAGACCGTGAAGATAATCAGCGTGATAACCTCCTGCATAACCTTGAGCTGCATCAGTGTAAATGGGCCTCCGTTGCCCACAAAACCTATGCGGTTGGCAGGAATCTGGCACGAATACTCGGCCAGTGCGATACCCCACGAGAAGAGTATCACCAGCCACAGTGGCCACGATGTGATGAGCTTCATCTGCTGCAACTTCAGGTGGCCATACCAGGCGAAGGTCATAAAGACGTTCGAAACCACGAGCAACAAAATTGTATAGAGTGCATTCATAGTGAGTGAGTTAATTTCTATCTGTTCTACTTCTTTTTGCGGGGGCAAATATACAACAAAATGCGCAAAGTTGGCAAAAAAAACAGCTGCGTCCTCACGGGCGCAGCTGACCAGCAATCAAAAAACCATATCCTACAAAAAGAGTTATATCTTCATAACGCAACAGGCCAAACCAATCAACAACAAAACC
The DNA here is from genome assembly GCA_045632085.1 of Alistipes sp. GTDB lineage: Bacteria > Bacteroidota > Bacteroidia > Bacteroidales > Rikenellaceae > Alistipes. The sequence continues at coordinate 49,268 of JAZQVY010000020.1, forward strand.
TGTTACGTTCTTGTAGCTTCTCCGCTTTGGGGAGGCAGCGTGTGGAGTGCATTAAATAAGGTCTCTGAACTCCTCGCCAATCCGGATCGTCGCGTCATTCGGATCGTCGCGTTATTCTTTGGCCTTTGCGCGCTATGCAGAGCCAACTACTGCTACCCTACTGCGGTTATGGACAGCTCGCTGTCCGCTCCATACAATTGGAGTGTATCTAATTGGTCGCCACCTTTGCTGGCCGGCAGCGACCAAATTGTATCTAAGGAATTACTTACCGAACTTGAAATCAAGACCGATACCCCAAGCGATTGAAGTACGCTTGTAAACATCCTGGAAATCCAAACCAGTGTCAGCAATCTTACCCATTGCTACAGCCTCGTCGTAGATTGTTGGCATGATACCCAAGTTGATACCGATAAGGTCACATACCTGGTACTTCAAACCAGCAGCGATAGACCAAGATGAGATAGAGAAGTTCATATCAGAGTATGCGTTCTCGTTCATATTGAGCTGAGTGCGCTGCGCACCAGCCGATACCAACCACTTGTCGGTGATATTCCACTCAACACCCATCATATACTCGTTAGTGTTGCCCTCGATAACTGGAGTGAATGAGTTCTCAGCAGCCTTATCGAAGTAGTGGTGCCACTGTGCTGTAACCTTTACAGGACCGAAGTGACGGCTAACAGCCGCAGCCAAAAGGGCTGGAGTCTCAGACTTAACCTTTGAACCGTCAGCGAAGATAGAGTTGATAACAGGATCCTTTGCTGAAACCTCAGCTGACTCGATCTCGAGCTCTGTTGCCATCTTGAACTCATACTTCACAGATGCATCCCACTTTCCCTTGTGGAAAGCCAACGCTACAACTGGGCTAATTGAAGTACCCTTCTGCTTAACGTCGAGGATGTGATCCTGAGTCTTCACTGCATTAGCACCAACTGTCTGCATACCTGCCTGCAACTGTGCCAAACCTGCCTGCAACTGCTGTGCCTGAGCTGAATTGCCCATACCAGCTGCAACCAACTGCTCATACATAGCGCTATACTGAGCATACTGGCTCTGCATAGAGGTCAAAGCATTTGTAAACAAACCTGAAGCAGAAGTAGGCTGACCACCAACCACAACGTTGATGTTCTTCATATGACCCTCATAGCTGTTCGATGTAGTGCTGTAACGAACCTGTGCAGCCACTGACAACCAATCTGTGATACGGAAAGCAGCACCAGCGTTGAAAGCCAAAGTCATTGACTTACCCAAGAGGTACATATCCATATCGTAGCCTGTTGCAGGGATCTCCAACTGCTGCATACCTGCTGGCAATACAGAGAACATACGCTCGAATGAGCCCAAACCGTTAGCGAACTCCAATGAGCCACCACCACCGTTTACACCGATACCTGCCATCACAGCCCAACGGTTGTGCTTCCACGCAAAGTGAACGCTTGGGATAACAGCTGAGAATACCTCACCCTTGAAATCCTTTGTTGGGTTGCCACCATTCTGTACACCCATAGCAAATGGGGCGTAAGTAGAAGTGATGGTACGAGTCTGTGCTGCCATCTGGTCGTTAAGGCCGAGGTGGAAACCATCCTCCATAAACACGACACCCGCAGGGTTAGTGTAAACAGCATCTGTTGAGAGTGAAGTACCGCGTGCAATGCTACGCAAGAAGTGTGCACTCTGGTTTGAGTTTGTCATTGGACCACCTGCAAATGCTGATGTTGCGATGGTTGTTGCGACCGCGAGGGTCAATGCAATTTTAGTAAAAATCTTCATTATTTTTTGTTTTTAATCTACGCCCATCCCACGGTCTTGCGGCCGCAGATGTCGCTGCAATGGCTTGCAACTTGACGTATCGTGTTAATGTTTTTTGATTATGCCGGTTTTGGGGGTTAGTCGCCCAATGTTTCGGTTGCAAATGTGCAGGAATTTTCAAAAATGCCAAAATATATGTGGCTAACACCCTCTCGATGTTGCGAATCGTAGATTCAATGGGGCAAAAGAGTACATTTTGTGGCGAAAATCCCCCTAAAAAAGGGCTTTTTAGGGCCTACATGCGGTCACTACGGACCTCTTCTGTACCCGAAGCAGAGAGTCGTGATGCAAAATTTAGGGGACTCGACCGCCGCAGGCGAAGAGCCGATACCGCTAAAAAGCGCAGGCATAAGCCGAGCAATAAATATCTACATTATCGGCTCAACCCCTCCTCCAGTGAGCAGTGACCAGCGCAAGCAAAACGATTGTGGCTCATTGCAAGGTGCAAAAGCATTTGCGTGTGTGATGGAGGTTTTGTGGATGGGGGCTTGCACACAATTCCACAAGAACTCCATCGCAAGGTCGAGTATCGACTGCACATTGCAATGATACGAAAACAAAAAAACGGACAACTCGAAAGTTATCCGTTTTTCGCGGTGCGTAGGGGACTCGAACCCCTGACCCCGTGCGTGACAGGCACGTATTCTAACCAGCTGAACTAACGCACCATTGCTGATTGCGGAGACAAAAGTAGTGCAAAAAATATTAACCTGCAAATTTTATGCAATTTTTTTGCGCATTTTTCTCGATATTTTTTCTCGCCGCCTTTTTTACCTTAATATAAAGAGGCCCTAATTCGACCGCCTATAATTCGTAGATGGCTGGGGAATTTTGAGGCTGCTCGAAGATGGGAAAACCGCGGTCTTACGACCGTTTTATGATTCCACTCCAAAAACGTACTCCCTATAATTCGTAGATGGCGAGGGATTTTGAAGCTGCTCGCAGTGGCTGAATCCGCAGCATACCAAACGTATGTGAGGAATTCAGCCGCAAGGCAGATGCCAAAAGCACAGCCAGCTACGGATTATAAACTTTGCATTTCTATGAGCTTAGCATAAATACCACCCTTGGCAATAAGTTCGGCGTGGGTGCCCTGCTCGGCAATGCGGCCAGCGTCGATTACGATGATGCGGTCGGCATTGTGGATGGTGCTGAGGCGGTGGGCAATAACCACCGACGTACGACCATCCAGAAGCGATGTGAGCGCATCCTGCACCAGCTTCTCGCTCTCGGTATCGAGGGCCGATGTAGCCTCGTCGAGAATGAGGATTTCGGGGTTCTTAAGCACGGCACGGGCGATGCTGAGTCGCTGGCGCTGGCCACCCGAAAGCTTCATACCTCTATCGCCGATGTTGGTGTCGTAGCCGCTCTCGGTCTGCATAATGAAGTCGTGGGCATTGGCCACACGCGCTGCGGCCTCAATCTGCTGCTGAGTAGCCGAAGGGCGTCCCATAGCTATATTGTTGCGAATGGTGTCGTTGAAGAGGATTGTCTCCTGCGAGACTATACCCATATGGTCGCGCACGCTCTGCTGATCGTAGTCCGTGAGTGGACGGCCATCGACCAGAATCTCGCCCTGCGCAGGGTCGTAGAAGCGAGGTATAAGCTCGCTGAGGGTCGACTTACCGCCTCCCGATGGGCCTACAAGGGCAACTGTCTCGCCCTTATGTACCTCGAAGGAGATATTATGCAGAATCTCGCGCTGGCCATCGTAGCTGAACGAGATATTTCTGAACTCAATCTTATCGCTGAACTCATCGAGTTTTGCAGCGTTAGGCTTATCCCCCACCGAGCTCTTGGCATCGATAATCGAGAAGATACGCTCGCCTGCAGCGATACCCTGGTTGATATTGGCAAACTGGTCTATAAACGAGCGCAGAGGTCGTGTAAGCTGCGAGAATGCAGCTATATAGGCCACGAAGCCCGAAGCCGTCATCGAGCCATTCATAACCAGCGAACCACCAAATACCAACACTACCGAGATAGCTGTGATACCCAAAAACTCGCTCATAGGCGACGCCAACTGCTGCTTGCGTGCCATCGAGAGCAGGATATTCGACATCTCGGCATTGATAGCGCGGAACTTATCGCGGATATAACCAAAGGCGTTGTAGCTCTTGATAGCCTTCACACCCGTAAGCGACTCCTCCATCACGCTCACCAGGTCGCCCATACGCTCCTGACCACGCTGTGCAGGGTGGCGCAGGCGCTTGACGATAGAGCCGATGATAAGACCCACCACAGGCAGGTAGAGAATCGAGAAGATGGTAAGCTCCCACGAAATCTTCACCATCATTATCGAGTATCCGATGATAAGGAATGGCTCGCGGAATGCCACCTGCAGGGTGTTTGTGATGCAGAACTGCACCACCATAACGTCGGATGTGATTTTCGACATAATATCGCCCTTGCGCTGCTCGCTGAAGTGGCCCACGTTCATCGACATTGTACTCTCGAACATACGGTTACGCATATTCTGCAGTGTACGGGTACGCAGTGTCTCGACAGTCATCGAGCCCAGGTAGCGGAAGAGGTTGCTCAGTACATTGGCCATAATGAGCAGAGCCGAAAGCAGTGCCAACAGCTTGGTAATCACATACTCTGGACCAAATACAGCAGTGTAGGCATAGCTGATGGCGCCATTCATAAACTCCTCGTTGAGTTCAAACTTAGGGAGCGCATAGGTGGGCTCAAAGTGATAACCCTCCGAGAAGAGCGTACCCACGATGGGGATAATCATCGTGTAGGTGAGGGTGTTGAAAACCGCGTGAAATACCGAATAGAAGAAATAGGGTACGGTATAGCGACCCAGCGGAGAGGCAAACTCCAGCAGGCGCATATATGTTTTCATCATCGAATTCTTCATCAATCTATCGAGCTATTTTTTCAATCATAACCCACCTCGGCCAGATGGCGGATGAGCTGCAATTCTTTTACATTGTTAAGCTTAAATCTCTGCTACAACAAACCCTCTGCCGCAAACTCCTTGACGGCCTGCTCAAAGCGGGCAATGGTTTCGGCCATCGATACAAACGACTTACCGCCAGCAGCATTCTTATGACCGCCACCCTCGAAGTAACGGCCAGCGAAGAGGTTTACATCCACATTACCGCGCGAGCGCAACGACACACGGATGAAATCGTGATGCTCCACGAAGATAGCCGACATACGCATCTTCTTGATTGTGAGCGGATAATTCACAAAGCCCTCGCTATCGCCCTGCTGGAACCAGAAGCGACGCATCTCCTCCTCTGTAAGCGACATATGGGCCACAGTGCCCTTGTGCAGGATGCGCATCTTGCGGTTAATCACATAACCAAACAGACGGGCACGACCCTCGGTGAATGAGTTATATACGTTGTTGTAAATCTGCGGAATATTGATACCCGTTGCCGACAAAACCGAAAGCGTACGATAGAGGTCGGGCGTAAGCTGCGAGAACGAGAAGTTGCCCGTATCGGTCATCATACCCACATAAATCACCTCGGCCTGCTCGGCTGTAACACTCTCAGCGCCCCACAGAGCCTCTATCAGGCGATAGACCAGATAAGATGTGCTCGACGCCTCGGGGTGCGAGAACATCACATCGAACGACTCCGATGGATTGAGGTGGTGGTCAATCAAGACACGCTTGGCCCTGGTATTCGAGGCAATAAGCTCGCTCAGAGGTGCGTCCAGACGCGAAAGGGTATGGAAGTCGAGGCAGAAAATCAGGTCGGCCTGCTCGACAGCCTTATTGGCTATGCCCTTATCGTCGCTCTTGTAGATGACGATATCCTTCACACCCGTAAGCCAATCCAGATAGTATGGGAAGCGGTTGGGCACGATACAGGTGACGTTGTGGCCCAATCGGCGAAGCGATGCAGCCCACGCCAACGACGAACCGAGAGCATCACCATCGGGATTGGTATGCGACAAAATCACTATCTGCTTAGGCTCAGAAGAGACCATCTCTCGCAGAAGTTCTATGTTCGATTGCGATAAATCCATAAAAAAGGGTTTTCGTAACACTTGACACCCAATAGTGCAGGGTGCAAATTTAGTTATAATGTTATTGCGCAACACCTCGTTGAGAGGTACAAATTGGCCAATTAGTAGCTAAAAAGTACGATTCATCAACTCTTTGCCCTCTAAATTGGTTATTTTGACACTCACACCATCGTCATTCGAGGTGACAAACATTGCGCTGTTATTATCGTTAATCACCAGCGGGAACTCTATGACACCCTTCTGAGGAGTGTAGAATCCGAAGCGATGCTGGTGGGCCGAAATCATAAGGTCGATATCCGCTTTGTTGAGCAATGGCAAGAGTATCTCGCCCCAATGAGCGTTGCCGTGCCACTCCAACATCGATGCAACCTGCTTCTCGTTCTGCTCCTTCATAGCCTCCACTGCGGGTGGGATATGCAGCATCACGATACGGTTCTTCGCCTTGCGGAACTCCTTGCTCTTAAGGACACCCTTGAGCCACTCCACCTGTTCCAGGCGGTACTCATCGAAGGCCACAAAGCCTGCATAGACAGGGTGGTTGTCGGGTTTATCCTCGCCGCAGTCGAGCATCACCACAGCCGTAGAGCCAAAGGTGTAGAAACCATAATACTTGCCATCGCGGGTGTTGTGGATAAACTCATCATAGGTACGGGCCAGATAGCCGCGAGTCTCGTGGTTACCACGCACAACCGCAAATGGCTTATTCTTGGCAAACTGCTCAACCGACACATCGATAAAGCTGGTGTAGGGCTGCTCGGGACGCGAGAAGTAGCTCATAATATCACCCACATAGAAGACCATATCGGCCTCGTCCATAGGCTGCATCGATAGCAACTTACGGCACTTCTCGGCATCGTCGTGAATGTCGTTCATCACCACAAAACTAAACTCCTTGGCCTTGGGGTCGAACGTGCGGAACGATTGCCACTCGGTAGCCACCTTCTCGCCGAAAGTAACCTTGTAGGGCTGGAAATCCAGTACCCTGGTCGACACGATGCGATACTCGTAATCGGTCGAGGGTTTCAGGCCGTCGATGCGGATAACGTTGTGGGTATTGTTGGCCATAATAAGACCATCTTTGCGGCTGTCGCACACCCTCACCTCGCTTGCTCCACGCTCGCGAATCTCCACCTTCGAGAAACCGTTGTGCGAGGTGGTGAAGACCACAATCACACCATCGTAACACAACCCCTGCAGATAGGGACCGTGATTAACTCTGTAAGGCTCACCCTGGCCATTGGTAGCAAAAACGGCCATTGGCTCTATGCACAAGCAAAGAGCCAACAGCACCAATAATTTATGAAATATTCTCATACTATATCGTTTCTACTCGGCAGCACTCCCACCGAGATAAATTCTCGAACCTACTCGTCGGCACGCATACGCTCACGCTCGTCGGCGGTGAGTGTAGCACCAAACACTCGGCGCTTATGCTCGAGCTTGAGAGGCTCGCCGGCACGGGTCTTCGAAGTGGCCACCTCCAGCTTGCCTGGCTGCATAGCCGCGCTCTGCTCGGTGTCGAGAACACTCTTGCCACAGATCTGCATCACTGTCTCGAAGAGAGCCAAATCCTTCTTCGTTACGCCCCAGTCGCCAGTAGGCATAGGGAACGTACGAGCGAAGTACTGAATCTCCTCACGGCTCGACTTGCTCATATAGCTATTGATGTCGATATCGGGCTCGATACCCTCGCCATAGTCGTTGAAGCCCTTGGCATTGAGGTTGAGGAATGTGATAGGAGCATAAGAGTATGTTGTCGAACCAAACGTCTTCTCAATCACGTCCATACCGCAGTTCTTACCCTCGGTTCTGGCGCCCACAACTGTAACAGGCACATCAAGACCATCCAGACCAACGATAACCATCTCGCTGGCTGAAGCGGTACCATTCGATGCGATTACCCACAAAGCAGGCATATTGAGTGAAGGAAGAGCTGTTGTGCCGTTGTGAGTAACGAGCTTGCAGACTGAGTCGTCATACTTATTCTTCTCGTGACGATCCAAAGTTGCATATATCTTACCCTCGTAGCTTGAGCCCAGGATTGAGCTTGCCAACAAGATGCTCGAATTCACCGAACCACCGCCATTAACTCTCAAATCGAGGATAAGGTCGGTAATGCCCTCTTCGCCGAGTTTGCGCAGTGCGTCGATAAGCTCGGTGTCGTAGTCGGCATCAAACGAGAGGTAGCTCAAGTAGCCAATCTTCTTACCAGAGTCGGCCACAGCCTCAGGCAGAGTAATCACGCCGCTGTATGCCACAGGGTTCTCCTGGTAGTAACCAACCGAGAGAGAGACAGTTGAAGGCTCTACAGAGCTATTGGTGCCATCGATTCGCTGCACTGTGATAGTTCCCATATCGCCATACTGCAAGTCGTACCAGTAGTCGTTCAAGTTGCTCGATGTGATATCGTTACCCTTCACCTGACCGATGATATCGCCACGACGGATACCTGCAGCCTCAGCTGAAGAGCCTGGATATACGTGCTCCACAGCGAAGCCATAACGTGAACCATTCTCCTCGAGCAACCATACTGTCGAAGCCAGGAACAATCCATAGCCCGACACCGATGTTGCGCGTGTGCCCGACGATGTGCCGCCACCGCTAATCTTCTGGATATAAGAGTAGACGTAGCGATTACCCTTTGAATCGTAACCGCCGTCATCGATATTTGTTGTGAGGCTTAGCAAGCTCTGCGACAAGTACTTGTCGTAAGAGAGCGTGAAATCGAATGTATTGCGCTTCTCGTTATACTCATCGAGCCAATAGTACTCCTCCATAAGACGCTCGTCAATCCACTGCACAACTGGGTCGCTGGCACCAGCCTTCTGAGTGATGCTCATAAGCTGAGTGAGCTTATGGCCCGTAACGGTGATGTAGATTATGGCTACTCGGTCCGACTCGGTGCTATTCTTCTGCAACTGAATTCGGGACTGATGCTTACCTGCCGCCGAACCGCTTGCACCCTCCAGGAAGCTGACAACAGAGGGCTCGTCGGTCTCGAGCACATAACCATTATCGGTCTCAAACGTAATCGTAAGTATCTGAGCCGAGCTATTGCAGAGCTCCGACTTGTTAGATGTCACGTTCACACCCTCGGTATAGGTCTTATCCACGTCCTCCTTCTCGTTGCTATCCGAGCAACCCACAGCCGCAGCCGAGAAGAGAGCAAAAACTGCCACGAAGAGCATATTTACCAATCGACTGGTGGCCGAAGATTTCAATGTGAAGTAAATATTTTTCATAACTATTACTTGTAAAAAAATGTTAACTGATTTTCAAAGGTAGTAAAAGTTTCTTTAATTCTCACTATTTCTGCGCGAAAAGTCGCGACACAGCCCCTGAATTCCACACTTGGCGCACTTCGGATTGCGTGCTGTGCAGACATAGCGACCGTGCAAAATGAGCCAATGGTGGGCTATCGGAAGCAGCTCTTTGGGGAAGTGACGCTCCAACTGCAACTCGGTCTGCAGAGGTGTACGGGCATTGTGCGAAAGGCCTATGCGGGCTGCCACACGAAAGACGTGAGTATCGACAGGCATCACCTGCTTCTGCCACACCACAGCCCCCACCACATTGGCCGTCTTGCGACCCACGCCGGGCAGACGCTGCAACTCCTTCAAATCGGCTGGCACCTCACCCCCAAACTCCTCGCAAAGCATACGGGCCATCGAGGCCAGGTGGCGAGCCTTGTTGTTGGGATATGAGATTGAGCGGATATATGGAAAGATATCTGCTTCAGTAGCCTCGGCCATAGCCTGAGGCGTAGGATAGGCTTCAAACAGTGCCGGGGTGACCATATTGACCCTCTTGTCGGTACACTGAGCCGACAAAATCACCGCCACCAGCAGCTCGAAGGTCGAGCCATAGTTGAGCTCACTCTCGGCCACAGGCATCTCGCGGCTGAAATACTCCACAACGCCTTTATATCGCTCTTTGATAGTCATAATCTATTGTTTATTTGCTTTCATCACACCCATCTTGCGCAGCCATCGCTTCGCCAGCAGACCATACGCCGCCACATTCAATAGCAGGCCTGGCGTACGTCTGATATCGCTCCACCAGCGCCTCAGATACTCCGCCGTCGAGCCATCACGCGAGAGCACCCATAAAGCCACCTCCATACGCTTGCGTCGGAGTTGTTTGGTGTGGCGATAAGCGCCATAACGCTCATCAAACCACAGCGATATATCCATCAGCGAATCGCAGAAAGCGATGCGCCTGAGATAGTTGCCGCTCTGACTCACACTCTCGGGCAGAAGCCTATGTACGGCCATCGGCTCGTCTATGGCCACCATCTTCGATTTGGCCGCAAACCATATCCACATAGGGGCATCGTCGGTCAGCCACTCGGGGTGCTCCTCAGGGCGCACCTCGGCATAATACTGCATCACCAAATCTTTGCGAGCCACAGCCGAGGAGTTCTCGACTGTATTATTGAAGAGCATATTATCGAAGTCGGTGTACATCTCGCCTGCGGGATAGAGCCACTCCCTTGTGCCCTGCACCCTTCGTGAGCGGGTGTAGCAGAGTCCCAACTGCTCATCAGCCTCCATCACCTCGACCTGACGTGCAAGTTTATTGTCGTCGCACCACCAGTCGTCGCCATCACACAGAGCCACATATTTGCCCCTGGCCGCCTCCAAAGTTCGGCGGTAGTTGGCACGCATACCCACATTCTGCTCCGAAGATAGCACTCTCACCCTGTCGGGATAACGCTCAGCATACGAGCGACATATCTCGAGCGTGGAGTCGGAGCTGCAATCGTCGCTCAGGATAATCTCTACCCCGAAATCGCACCTCTGCGCAAGGAAACTCTCCACAGCCTTCTCCAGATAGGGGGCGTGGTTGTAGGTCGTCACACATATCGACACCAGCGGGGTATTTTTCAATTCAAAATGCAAAATTCAAAATTGGGCCTTGCGACCATTTTATGATTACTTTAATTCAGTAATATACATCACGTCATACCCAACATAAAAATATGGGATAACGCAAAAACTCATTAATAATAACTTGTTGTTATGGTCTGCTTAATATTGACCCCGTTTACGCTATATTCCAAAGTCTCAGTAACTGTTTTATCTTTATGATAAGTATAGATTATTCTATAATAGTCATATCCACTCGGTACAGTATATTCTATTTTAGAGATTCGTCCATATGCATCAGACTCTGTATATTGTGGAGCCATTGCGATTTCCTCGGTTGTCTCTGAATTGCTTATTGTAACTAATTTCCCCTCTGCAGTTTTAACCTTACTACAGGTATGACCTGTTGGGAGAAACAGTAGACCATCTACTTCAAAAATACCAGATTTTAAACTACTTCCATTATTAGAACTAAAGACGGCTGTTTCAAGCGCAGCTACTCTTTTAGCCAACTCCTCATTTTCCTTTTTCAATGTATTTATTTCCCTTTGAAGGGACTTGACAAGTTCTTTTATTTCGGAGTTGTTAACCGTATTTTCGTCAAGAGGATCGGAGCACGCTGAATTCATTGCCAAACCAATGGCAAATGAAATAATTATAAAACCAATGTTGAGTGTAATTTTTTTCATAATCTACCTGTGTTTTGAAATTCAATATTAGTGTTTAAGCATTCAAATTTAATTATTGCGTTGTCCTTGACCTGTATTGCCAAAAAGTATCTATCTCTATTATGGGCATATTGTTCGCCTAATCGCTTAATAGCCTCTGAAATATTTTCATTCAAACGCTCTGCCTTTATTTCTGTTTTTCCGCCATAATATATGCATATAGAAACAGCCTTGTCGAATTTATTCCTTGCGTCCAAAAGTTTCATATAATCATAAATTACCCCTTCTTTATTGAAAGATTTTGAACATTTAAATTCTATAGCAACTTTAGGAGTCTCTTTAGGCCCTATAATAAAATCTATAAAACCCGAATAGCCATTTTCATCATCTCGATAAAATTTTCGATATTTAGCGTTCCGCCTTGTCCCTTTCTTTGCTGTTGCCCATTCTGGATGAAATTCACCCATTACATCAAATTTTAAGGGATATAAACTTTGTAAATGATATGAAAAGAAATGATGAATATACCTCTCGTTAAATTCACTCCAATTTCCTTCTTTGAGTTCGGTTACTAATTTAACAAGTATTTTCTTTATCTCATCACGATATTTTGACTATCAAGATCCATAATTTTAGCAATTGCTAACCCTTAAAACCTCTGCGGTATGGTAAAGTTGGGATATATCTACAATTTTGTCAGCTTGGCAAACTTCGCCAGCAGGGTCTTCTCGCCATACTGGCCACCGAAATCAACCACCACCTTGTGGTCGGTAGCCATATTCTCGATGCGATTGATGATGCCCACACCAAACTTTGGATGCTCCACCCTATCGCCCACACTATATGCGCAAGGTCCTGCGGCAACAGCATCGTTGCGGGGTGTTACGGGCACACGGCGCATACCCTCGGTTGAGCGAGGCTCCACGCTGCGTATCAATTTTGGGTCGGGAGCTGTCGCACGACCTCCGATGCCTCCCGCACGAGCCTCCTGCTCACGCTTCTGCTGGAAGCGGACATCGAAACGACGACGCAAAGCCTCTATGGCCGAGCCGCCATCGGCTCCTGCACCTCTATTTTGTGTGGCGTAGGCCCTGCCACCTCCGCCATAGTTTGTTGTGCTCTTGAAGTTGCCCATACGGCCCATAAAGTCAGCACGTGACGAGAGCTCATCTTCGTCCACCGAGGCAAAGCGATTGCGTGACGAAGAGTCCAGATCCTCGTCGCAGTCGAGATACTGCTCATCAATCTCTTTGAGGAATCGGCTGGGCGACGAGAACTCCATATTACCCCACTTGAAGCGCATCTCGCAATACGAGAGCATAGCCTCCTGCTTGGCGCGGGTGAGGGCTACATAGAACAATCGGCGCTCCTCCTCCAAGCCGTCGGGGCTCTCCAGCGCACGCTGCGAGGGGAAGAGATTCTCCTCACAACCAACTATATAGACATATTTATACTCCAATCCCTTCGACGAGTGTACGGTCATCAGCGTCACCTTCTCGCCCTCCTCTTCCGACTCGTTGTCCATATCGGTAAGCAGCATAATGCTCTGCAGCCACTCCTCCACAGTTGGCTGCTCATCTTCGGTACGCTCGCCGTTGCGAATCTCGGCCTCACGCTGCTCACGGAAGAGCTGCATAGAGTTCAACAACTCCTCGATATTATCAATCGCGCTTGCCGACTCGGGGGTATTCTCCTGACGATACAGAGCCAGGATACCTGTGCGAGAAGCCAACTCCAGACCGAAGTCGTAGAGACTCTTATCCTTGCGGGCCTCAGCCAGCGAGCGGATAAGATTCACAAACTCGGTAACCTTGCGGGCAATGGTACGCTGCATAGGATCGCCCAACGTGGCAGCCTCGGCCACCAGCGTATCGACAGCCTCCCACATCGAGCAGCCTCGCTGACGTGCCAGCTCCTCGATACGGCCCACGGTAGTATCACCAATTCCACGCGCGGGATAGTTCACCACACGCTTGAAGGCCTCATCATCTTTGGGGTTGATAACCAGACGGATATAGGCCAGCACATCCTTAATCTCCTTGTGGTCGTAGAACGAGCTGCCTTTGTAGATGCGGTAGGGAATGGCACGCTTTCTGAGGGCCGACTCCATCACTGCCGACTGGTTGTTGGTGCGGTATAGCACCACCACCTCGTTCCAGCCGTCGCCCGTTTCACGCAGACGGTCGCGGATAGCCTGTGCCACCATATCGCCCTCCTCGCGGTCGGTGTAGCTGCGTACAACGCGAATCTTGTCGCCCGAATCACCCTCCGAGAAGCAGACCTTCTTCATACGGCGCGAGTTGTGCTCGATGACCGAATTGGCTGCATTAACGATGGTCTTGGTCGAGCGGTAGTTCTGCTCCAGCTTGAAGACCTCGGCCGAGGGGTAGTCGTTGCGGAACGAGAGGATATTCTCGATCTTGGCACCTCGGAACGAGTAGATACTCTGCGCATCGTCGCCCACAACACACACCCTACCGTGGAGCTGCGAGAGGCGGCGGATGATGATATACTGGGCGTAGTTGGTATCTTGATACTCATCGACCAGGATATACTGGAATCGCTCCTGATACTTGGCCAGCACATCGGGGCAGTCGCGCAGAAGGATATTGGTCTGCAATAGCAAATCGTCGAAATCCATCGCTCCGTTCTGCTTGCAACGGCGGCAGTAGAGATCGTAGACCTCACCAAACTGAGGAATCTGCATCTGCCTGTCCTCGGCCGCATACGACGAGTTGGCGGCATAGGCTGCAGGGGTTATCAGACAGTTCTTGGCAAACGATATGCGCGAGAGAATCTTGCCAGGCTTGTACTTATCGTCGGCCAGATTGAGCTCCTTGCAGATGTTTTTGATTAGGTTTTTGCAGTCCGATGGCTCATAGATGGTGTAGCTCTGGGTGTAGCCAATGCGCTCGGCATTCTCACGCAGGATGCGCGAAAAGACCGAGTGGAACGTACCCATACAGATGTATCGGCTGGCCGAGCCCTCGACCATCTGCTCTATGCGCTCACGCATCTGTGCAGCAGCTTTGTTGGTAAAGGTCAGAGCCAGAATATTATAGGGCTTCACACCCTGCTCCAGCATATAAGCTATGCGCGAAGTCAAGACACGCGTCTTTCCCGAACCCGCACCCGCAATAATCAGCGAGGGATTCTGGTAATTGACCACAGCATCATACTGCGCCTTATTTAGTCCTTGTAGTATCTTCGATTCCATAGCCACAAAGGTACATATAATTCAAAATTCAGAATTCAAAATTGAGAATTATTTTTTCAAAATAACACCGATAAGTTTCTGGAAGAAAAATAATCGCACCAATGAAATTCGAGAACAAAAAAAAGGGCCAGATGGCCCTTATGATTTTGAATTTTGAATTCTGAATTCTCAAAAGTTGTATAACAAGAGCTATTTTGAAGCTGGTCGAAGTCCGAGAAACCGCAGTTTACTGGATGTAAATGAGGATTTCGAGGACGAGCCAGATGCCGAAAGAGCCTTGTTAGACGACTTTTGCTAAGATAAAGATTTAACTATCTCACACATCTCCTCATACTGACGCTCAATACTCTGCAAAAGCTTATACTGGGCGCGGGTACGCACAAGGTTGTGGTCGGGGTAAGCAATCTTATAGTAGTTGTCGCCATCGATGTAGTCCATCAGGAAGCGCAACACCTGCTCGAAGACGATGTAACGGCCACCAAATGCCATCCAGTCGAGCTCGCTCTGAGTCATCGACGCACGCTGCTCCGAGAGGTAACCCTCGGCAAAGGCACGGAACATATCGATACTCATCTCCACATTGTCGAGGTTCTTGTCGTCCTCGGCACCTGTGTTGGTGTAGGTACGAACTGCATCGCCGATGTCGTTGAGCGAAGTTGAGCTCATAACGGTATCGAGGTCGATGGCGCAGAGCACCTTACCTGACGACTTCTCGAAGAGGATATTGCTGATTTTGGTGTCGTTGTGGGTAACGTGAGTGGGGATTGTACCGTCCTCGACGAGCGACCAGAAGTCGAGCATCTCCTTGCGGCGTGACTCCACCCAGCCAATCTCCTCCTTGAGCTCAGCCACACGACCCACAGGGTCCTTAGCGATGGTCTCGTCCCACTGCTGGAAGCGCCAACGGATATTGTGGAAGCCCTTGATGGTCTCGTTCAGAGGCTTGTCGAAGTCGGCCAAGAGAGCCTGGAAACGACCGATACCTACTCCACCCTGGTATGCCAACTCGGTTGAGGTCACACGGTCGTAAGTGGCTGTGTCGGCAATAAATACACATACAGCCCAGAAGTTCTCGCCCTCCTTCACATAGAGCTTGCCATCTTTGGCAGGCACTACGGTAAGGGTCTCGCGCATTGGGTCCGCAACCTTAGCCTTGATGTGGTTTGTAACGGCCAAGATGTTATCCATCATACCCGGAACATCGGGGAACACGATGTGATTCTTGCGCTGCAAGATATAGTTGGGGGCGTCGCCCACAGTCACAACAGTAAAGGTATCGTTGATGAAACCCTCGCCCAAAGGCTTGATGGTCTCAATCTCGCCCTCCAACGCAAACTGAGAGGCGATAGCTAAAAGTTTTTCCTGATTCATTTGGTTATATTTGGTTTTAATATTTCCTACAACAACTCCACATCGCCGAAGAACTCTGGGCAGTGGAAGTTTGGCTTCTCCAGAGTGATTGGCGACCAGCTCATATAGTGAGCCTTATCCAACTTATCGCCGCACTTATAGAAGTTAGCCTTCAAGCTCTTAGGAGCCTTGTCCAAACCGATAAGCTCGAATGGGATAACCTCCGCGAGCCACCACTTTGTCTGGCCCTTGATGTCGATAGCCTCGTGCTTGAATGTACCGAAGCGGCGCACCTTAGCCAGCTGCTCGGCAGTGAAAGGAGTCGACTCGGCGCGAGTCTTATGAGCCGATGCGAGGATTGTACCTATGCAGTTAATCTCGAAATTGAAATAGCCCTCGCCATTAGGATTACCAACGAAGAACTCCACACAACTATCTTCCCATACTCTTCCGTGATTCTCCATAGCGATAGCCTTCACATGCTCCTCCTCTACATCATACATAATAACGAGAGCATCGTCCGAATGGGCAATTCGGAACTCCACCTTAGGAGCATAGGGGAACTCCTCGCTCCAGTTGTGATAATCGATTGCGATAGGCTTAACCTTATCGTTCAATACGGCACGAATCTCATCATTTGTGAGTTGCTCTACGTTGCGAATAAATGGAGCCTCGAGGCTCTTCTTTGCTGTTGACTGATTCATAGTTGCTGAAGTTTTATCGTTCTCCAAATTTACACAATTATCCTGAGATACGCAACCATCGCAACCAGATTTTTCGCCACTACACTGAAAATAGCACACTGCTCCAATAACCGAGAGGACGATAACGCCCACTACCAAAAGACCTTTTCTCATACGTTTTTATCTCTGTTTTTTAGTTAGTAATTCTCTTTTTGCGACGCTCCAGAGCGCGATAGAGGGCCAGCATCGAACCGCCCGAAACAAGGCCGACCACCGTTCCCAGGGCTATATCCACAGGAAAGTGGTAGGCCATATAGATGCGCGAGTAGCATATCACCACCACCGAGGCCACCATCAGCCACGTAAACCATCGGCGGCCTATAGTGCCGATGGCAAGCACAGCCATCGAGACCATAGTGGCTGCGTGAGCCGACACCGTGCCATACATTCCGCCCTGCTTCACCACGTGTACCTGACCCTCCAGTTCGGGGGTGTACATAGGTCTGAGGCGTGCGGGGAACGAGGGCCACAGATTCTTCAGCAGTCCCGAGTGCTTGAAGATGCCCGCAATCAAATCCGACAATCCCACAGCTGCCGCCACAAGCACCAGAAACAGAAGTGCCCCGCGCCAACCCGACCTACGCCACACAAGCCACAGCATAAGCAGATAGAGCCACGCCCACGAAGCGGGAGTCGAGACAACCTTCATCAGGGTATCCATCACAGGTCCGCCATCGAAGTTGAGCAGCAGAAAAAGTGGATAGTCGAATGTGTACATAATGGTATTACTCGCTTTATGTTACTTCATAAGTGCCACCACATAGGTCACATAGATAGCCAGAAAGGCCAAGCCCTCGATGCGTGTGATGCGACGCTTGCCGATAAAGAGTGCCGAGAGGAGCAACACAACCGGAGCAGCTACAACCATAATGATATCGAGCTGGGTGATATTACCCATTGTGAGTGGTGTAACTGTTGAACTTGCGCCCAAAATCAGCAAAATATTAGCCACATTTGAGCCTATGACATTACCCAGCGCCATTGAGCTTCGGCCACTCACCAAAGCCGAGATGCTCGATGCCAACTCGGGGAGTGATGTACCAGCCGCTACGATGGTGATGGCGATGATTGCCTCGCTAACACCCCAAGCACGCGCAATAGCAGTAGCCGAATCGAGGCAGAGGTTACCACCATAGATCAGACCGCCAAGACCGATGACGATGAATGCCACAATCTTGAGAATTCCCATCTTCGGAGCATCGCTCGACTCCTCACCCTCGCCCTTCGAGGTGCGCAAGGTATAGAGAATAACGCCCACATAGAGTATAAGGAAGATGACACCCTCCACGCGATTAACCTTGTTCTCGGCGCCCAAGCCAAGCAACGTATCCGACGTAAAGAGCCACAACAGAGCCGACATAGCGATACAGATTGGTATATCGCGGCGGATGTTCTCCTTCGTAATATCCATCGGGCGCAGCAGAGCGCACAGACCGATGACGATAAAGACATTGAAGATGTTGGAGCCTGTCACGTTTCCGATTGCCATCTCGCTGCTACCCTTCAGCGCCGACATAAAGCTGACGGTAAGCTCGGGCATCGAAGTACCGACGGCCATAATTGTAAGTCCCACAACAAATTCGGGGACATTGAAACGGGCTGCAACACCTACGCAACCTTTCGTAAGCATATCGGCACAGAAGGTAATCAACGCCAGGCCGACAATCAAAAGAATGTAATCCATAATTTTATTTTCCTTAAAATTTAACTTCTCGTTAGAAGTGTTTCAAGGGTTATTTTGTTTGTGTGTTTCTCTTCTCTAATAATTCAAAGCCATTTTTTTGGTAGCAAAGTAAACACGTCATACCCCGAAGGTCTTTAGACCGACGATGGGGTGTCTTGCGACACTTTTGTGATTTACTTTGACACAATAAATAAACACGTCATACCCCGGAGGTCTTTAGACCGACGATGGGTATCTACCGCTGGCCTTTGAGGCAAAGTCACTTTTTGCAAGGTCTTATTCCCAAAGGTTGATTCTCACATTTTTATATAGATGCTGAAAAATTCTAATCATCCAAACCAATATAAAAATGCGGAATGACGTATTTATATTTATTCCATCAATTCCCGCCACATAGGATTCATTCGCTCAATAAGCAAAATCTTGCGCTTACGCGGCATACGTTTAATAGCTTTCTCTCGTTGTATGGCAGAGGTAATATCGGGCCACTCCTCAAAATATACGAGCTTGGTCAAATTATACCTCGCTGAAAAACCACCAAACGTCTTGTTACGATGTTGATTTATTCTTAATGTCAAATCAGTTGTTACACCTGTGTACAAAACATTATTGTCTTTGTTTGTAAGTATGTAAACAAATGACTTTTCCATTGCTTCAAATTATAAATATTCGTCATTCCATATTTTCGCATCATCGGCCATAGGTGATAATATCAGGCTCTATGCGAAAATGTTGGAATCAACCGCTTATTTAATACCTACCTAAGAACAGCCTTTGCTTCAAAGTCATCCTTTGCACTGCCGTTTTCCCAAAGGTAGATTTCTACATTTTTGCAAAATAAGCTTTCGTTACTCCGACCCTCGTCCTTGCAAAAATGTGAAATGACGAGTTTTATTTTTTTGCTACAAACTCAATCATAAATGGGTTGTAAAACCCAATTTTGAATTTGTGCTGGGCTACTCCTCGTCCTCCTCTTTGCCGCCCTCGGCCTCTTCGGCCTGCTCGTCGGGGGTGATTATAAACTCGCTGATATCCATCTCGCGGCTCTGGGTGATGGCCTTGGGGAATACCGAGCGGAAGCGCCACAGCTCGATGATGGCCTCCTCCTTTGTAAGATAACGGCCAGCCGTAACGTAGAACGATGGACTCTCGTAGTACATCTCCACCTTGGTCTCAGGGAAATTCTCCTCGAAGGTCTCCTTGGCCTTCACGGCATTCTCGCGAGCTGTGCGTGAGTTATCCGAAAGGATAAGCACCGTGAAACCATTCACCTTGGTGCGCTTGGGTCGCTGCTCGACAGTTCTAACCGCTGCAGCTGCCTCGCTCTGCTCGACAATGGTAACCTTGTTGGCCCCCACAGCCAAACGACTACGCACGCCAGCCACACTCTGAGCCGAAGCCTCGGCACTCCACATAAGAATCACAGCCACGATGGCCAATTCAAAAAATCTCTTCATATTGTTTTATCCTTATTATTTTCAATCTGTTACGCTATCGTTGAACGCCCTGCACAACTGCTCAATCTGCTCTGCCGACAAAAGCTCTGCAATGGGCGTGGGCGGCAACTCAATCTGGCTTCGCTTGACACCAGCAACCCGCGCCTTTGCCTGCCAGCTCACCTTCACCTCACTCACCTCGCCCCTGCTGATTGCCTCACGAAAGGCCACAGCCGACGAGTTGTGAGCAACGCTGACTCTCAACGGAAGCTCCACCACCACACTCCTGCGAGGAGCTATCTTCACACTCTCGGTGAGCGAGAGAATCACCACATTGCGACCCTTGTAGCTGATGCGGATACGCCCCTCAAGCAGCTTGGCGCCATAGCCCTTGTTATCAAGCCCGACAGCCACCACCACACGCGACGGCGACCCCTCAGCCTGCTCGACACTCGCCACATTCACACTCTCGACCTTCGGAGCCGAGGGTGCGCCACACGACTGCGCCACACACATCACAACGGCACACAAGAGCCAGCCAATCAACCTCATAGCCACCCGCCTTGCGCTACTCTGGTTTGCGACCAACAAAGATCTGAGCTATGCCCAGGCTCTGGCTATA
The DNA here is from genome assembly GCA_045632085.1 of Alistipes sp. Taxonomy (GTDB): domain Bacteria; phylum Bacteroidota; class Bacteroidia; order Bacteroidales; family Rikenellaceae; genus Alistipes. Next base: position 69,655 of record JAZQVY010000020.1, read on the forward strand.
GTTGCGGCACTGCTCGAAGCCTGCGCTCTCCATCATCTTCAGGAACTCCTTGGTCTTGGGGAATGCAGCAATCGAATTGGGCAGGTAATCGAAAGCCTTGCGGTCGTGCGAGAGCATACCTCCAACAGGCGTCATAATATGGTTGGAATAGAACTCATAAGCCTTGCGCACAAGCGGATTGCTCGGCATAGTAAGCTCCACAACAACCAGATGACCTCCGGGCCTCACCACACGCCAAATCTCGCGCAGACTCTTGTCCATATCGCTGAAGTTGCGAATACCAAACGAGATGGTAACCACATCCATCATTCCACTCTCCAGCTCCAAATTCTCGGCATCACCCTGATATAGAGCGATATGATCGTCCAGACCCTGACGGCGAATCTTCTCGGCCGCCACCGCAAGCATCTTTTCCGACAGGTCAACACCCATAATCTTGGCTTGAGGTATGCGCTTGGCCATCAGAATAGCCAAATCGCCCGTACCCGTTGCCAGGTCGAGGATTCGCTGAGGCTTCATACGGCGCACCTTACGCATCACTCTGCGTCGCCACATCTTGTCGATCGACAACGAAAAGAGATGATTCAAACTATCGTAGGTGGGAGCCAGATTATCGAACATCTGCTGCACCTCCTCCTTCTTGCTCTTACTTGAATTGTAGGGTTTCATATCTCTCTTTCTAATTTTTCACTAATTCACATCATTAGGCTCTATACTTCAGCGACTCGGAAGGCTTTATACGCGAAACAATCGCCGTAGGCAGCAACATCGAGCTCACCGCTATCATCGCGGCTGCAACGTTCAGCACCAGCCACCACCACAACTCCAGACGTATGGGCAGCACCGAGAGCATATATCCCGATGCGTCGAGCTTGATGGGCTGCCAGATGCTCTGCACAGCTATCAGCGCCAAAGCCACCGCATTGCCCCACAACGCCCCCCTTGCGAAGAGCAAAGCCGAGCGATAGAGGAATATGCGTCGAACGGCTGCGTTGCGCATACCCTGAGCCTTCAGCACGCCAATCATTCCAGTACGGTCGAGAACCATAATCAGCAGCGCCGAGCTCATATTGAAGAGCAGCACCACCATCATTATCACAATCAGCACCACAGCATTCACACTATGGGCCTTGAGCCAGTCAAACACTACGGGGTAGCGCTCGGCCACTCCCACCGCCACCGGCGACGACTCGCCCTCGACGGCATATTGAGCTACGGCATCGGTAAGCTTATCGAGCCAGCCCTGCACCTGCTTTGCTCTGCGTCCCGACGAGGCCACCGCCTCACCACGAAACATCACATCGTAACCCGACACCTGCTCTCCGTCGCCCCTATAACGGGCCACGTCGCGGATATCGGCCAGCGCCACCAGCCTCTCCATCTCCTCCAGGCCCGACGAGTAGATGCCACACACCTTGAAACGGTCGCGGCGGGGTCGCTCATCGTCACCAAAGAAGAGCATCTCCACCTTATCGCCCACCTTCACATCGAGCTCGCGGGCCGAAGTGAGCGACAGGGCCACCATCTTAGTACGGTTCTCGCTCTTTAAATCGGGCAACACACCCTCGACCAAGGCCGAATGCCACCACAGAGTGTCATACTCTGCGCCGACGCCTTTGAGCTGCAAGGCTGCTATATTGTCGCCACTGCGGGCCATACCCGACACCACGGCATATCGCGCCACATTGCTCACCCCCTCGCTCTCAGAGAGTAGCTCAAAGAGCCTCTCATCGTGGGGCATAGGCTCAGCCTCCGAGGCCATCAATCCCGACACATCGTGCACCACCACATCGGCTGCAAGACCCCTCAGACGCTCATTAATTTCGCGCCTGAAGCCCGACATAACGGCCAGCGAAAGAATCATCACCGCCACACCCAACGCCACCGTAGCCACCGCAATACGGGTCATCACCACGGCACGCGACCAGCCCTCCGACGAGGCCATACGGCGTGCAAGCATATATTCCAAATTCTTCATCATAACGACTCTGCGCTAAGAGCCAGCTCTATGACTCGGCTCGGATAAATAGCCTGCTTCGAGGCGGTCGATATTATGTCCCAATTATTAATATAAAATCTGTACAAAGTTATGCAAAAATTTCTTACTTTTGCGTAATTTATGGAAAGTTTAACCGTTTGATGTATGGTAAGCTCCATTAAAGTTTAATTTAAAACAGAAGATTATGTTGGATTTATTGCAACTCGCTCAAGATTATTCAACCTATGGTTACAGCACAGGTTCTATGGGATTCTCATCGGGAGGCTCAATTATTTTGATGGCCGTAATCGGTATTTTGGGTTATATAGTGCAGGCTCGTCTGCAGTCGGTATTTGCAAAATATTCGCAGGTGCCATTCCCCAACGGAATGACAGGCGCCGAGGTGGCCGAGCAGATGTTGCGTCAGAATAATGTTCACAATGTGAAGATTACCCACGTGAGGGGTCAGCTCACCGACCACTTCAACCCAGCAAATATGACCGTAAACCTGAGCGACAGCGTCTACTCATCACGCAGCATCGCGGCAGCGGCCGTAGCCTGCCACGAGTGTGGCCACGCCATTCAGCACGCCCAGGGTTATGCTCCGCTGGTGATGCGTTCGGCACTGGTTCCGGTGGTGAACTTCGCATCGAAAGCGGCAACGTGGGTTATCATCGCCGGTATTGCCATTATGGCCTCGACCAACTCTACAACACTCTGCTGGATTGGTATCGGTATGATTGCTATGTCGGCACTCTTCTCGATTGTGACACTCCCCGTTGAGTACAACGCTTCGCAGCGTGCCTTGCAGTGGCTCGAGTCGAGCCGTATGTTGCAGGGTGCACAGCTCGGTTATGCCCGCGAATCGCTTCGCTGGGCTGCCCGCACCTACCTGGTGGCAGCGCTGAGTGCTATTGCAACGGTTATCTACTACATATCGCTCGTATCGCGACGTAACGATTAACCTCACCCCACTACAATGCCCAAAAACCCAAACGACTACACATCACGAGGCTGGCAGGTGGCCTGCACATCGCTGCTGCTACTCGCCGTCATCAGCTTCATACCACCCATCACCGTTGGTGGCGTGAAGTTGCGTCGTGCCAGTATCCTCTCGGACGTTATCGACCACTCGGCGAGCCAGGAGCACCAATCCACAGAGCTTGTTGAGCTGCCCGAGATTGATGTGAAGGAGTTTGAGGTTGACCTTATCGAGGTGGCACAAAAGGTGGCCGAGACTACAGCATCGGCTTCGCCTATGGGCGAGGCTACATCGGCATCGTGGGAGGGTATCTTCGACGAGCAGCCTTCGGGTGGCGATGCCGAAGATGGCAACGAGCAGATGCCCGCCTTGGAGGATATTCCGCTGGCCGACTACTCCGACATATTGCCTGCCGACGAGCTTATTACCCCCATCGAGGAGTTCTTCGAGGGCTCTGGCAACAGCCCTATGAGCCAGTTCTACGAGAAACTGCTTGCGGGCAAGAGCAGCGTGAGAGTGGCATTTATGGGCGACTCGTTTGTCGAGGGTGACATTCTGACGGCCGACCTCAGAGAGCTTATGCAGGATAGTTTCCACGGCCTCGGCGTGGGTTATGCCCCTGTCGCTTCGCCATTCACAGGCTTCCGCCAGACCATCAAGACCCAGTCGAAGGGCTGGACTCCATACAACATTATGCAGCTCAAGAACGTACCTTCGCCCTATTCGGACGACTTCTTCGTCTCGGGTTGGGTGGCGCAGGCCAGCGAGGGTGCTTCGACACGCTGGGAGATGACCGAGCGTCGTCGCCACCTGCAGGAGTGCCGCCGTGCAAGGCTGCTCTTTATCAGCCGCGAGGAGTCGGTCGTTAGCATCAAACTCAACGATGGCGAGGAGCGCACCTTCTCGTTCGATGCCGACAACGTGGTACGCCAGATTGTAATCGAGGAGCCAAGCATCCGCTCGCTGGAGATGAAGGTGGTGAAGGGTGCCGCA
>JAZQVY010000021.1:0-23081 GCA_045632085.1 Alistipes sp.
TTGATCTTAACAACCTTGAACTCCATTGTCTTGTCAACGTAGATATCGTAGTCGCGGATAGGCTTCACGTCGATCTGTGAGCCGGGCAAGAATGCCTCGGTACCGAATACGGCTACGATCATACCACCCTTAGTGCGGCACTTAACGTAACCCTTGCTGATCTCGTCGTTGTTCAAAGCCTCGTTTACACGATCCCAGCTCTTAAGCTGACGTGCCTTCTTGTGCGAGAGAACCAAAGCACCACCCTTGTCCTCAACAGACTCAACGTAAACCTCTACCTTGTCGCCTACTGTCAACTCTGGGTTGTAACGGAACTCAGTTGCCTGAATCATACCCTCGCTCTTGTAGCCGATGTTTACGGTTACCTCGCGCTTGCTGATCTCGCATACTGTACCCTCAACAACCTCGCCTACTGCGATGTTAGAAAGAGTCTGGCCATAAGCCTCAGCTACCTGCTCCTTAGACTGGCCACCATAGAGATCCAAATCATTCTCAAACGCGTTCCAATCGAAACCCTCGTTTGCTACATTGTTCAATACTTCCATCTGGAAAATGTTTTGCGATACAATCGCTCGTTAAAATGTTAATAATTAATTAGTTATATATAAATCTTTCGATTTTTACTTTTTCAAGCGCACAAATATAGGGTAAAATTCTTAAAAATGAGTAGTTTACGCAGATTATTTTCGTTCGAAACTCAAAAAAATATGATTTACCCCAAATCTACCCTCGATAGGCATCCACCATTCTGAATCAAAGAATTATCGGCCATCGATCTGCTTTCTGTGGGAAAGCCAGCCAATTGTCGTCATTTCGTTTTGACGAAAATTCAATATTTTTTGTATATTTGTTCATCCATTAGCACATTAACAAATGCAAAGCAGAAGAATCAAAAAGTTTAAAGATATGAAAAAAGTAATTTTTATGGCGGCAGCAACACTGTTTGCGTTGGCAGGCTGCAATCAGCCCACCACAACTGCTAAATTCGACGGTTCGAAAGGCGAAGTCAAACTCCTCACACTCGACCCAGGTCACTTCCACGCTGCGCTGGTGCAGATGTATATGTACGACCAAGTTGACCCAACGGTAAATGTCTATGCCCCTGCGGGTGATGATGCGAAGATGCACCTCGACCGCATTGCCATATATAACAATCGTGAACAGAACCCCACCACTTGGCAGGAGCAGCTCTACGAAGGCGACGACTTCCTGGAGAAGATGCTCTCGGAGCGCAAGGGAAATGTGGTTGTTCTGGCAGGCAACAACGGCAAGAAGACTGGTTATGTGAAAGCCGCAGTTGATGCCGGCATCAATGTATTATCGGATAAGCCTATGGCCATTGACGCAGAGCGCTTTGCAGTGCTGGAGAAGACCCTCGACGAGGCCGCCGCAAAGGGCGTGATGGTGTACGATATTATGACCGAGCGAGGTGAAATCAACAACGAGCTGCAGCGTGTGCTGGTGGCTATGCCCGAGCTTTTCGGTCAAATGGAGAAGGGTACACCCGAAGAGCCTGCTATCACAAAAGAGAGCGTACACCACTTCTTTAAGTATGTATCGGGCCAGCCTCTGCGTCGCCCAGAGTGGTATTTCGACGTTGAGCAGCAGGGCGAGGGTATTGTCGATGTTACCACCCACCTTGTCGATTTGGTGCAGTGCACCGTAATGCCCGAGCAGGAGATAGATTACAATAAGGATATAGAGTTTACCTCGGCTAAGCGCTGGGCAACGGCTATTCCGCTCGACAAATATCAGTTGGTATCGGGCAAGCAGGTCTATCCCGACTTCTTGAAGAAAGATATCGTGAACGACACCTTGCAGGTATATTCAAATGGAGAGTTGAACTATCGTTTGAATGGAGTGAACTGCCGAGTAAGCGTAATCTGGAACTTTATGGCTGAGGTGGGCACCGAGGGTACGGGCGACACCCACTACTCTACTGTTAAGGGCTCAAAGGCCGATGTCATTATCCGCCAAGGCGCTGAGCAGGGCTATAAGCCTATGCTTTACGTTGCCTGCAAAGGCGACGATGCGGCCGCCTTTGAGCAGACTTTGCGTGCATCGCTAAAGAAGATTGCTGACCTTTATCCAGGTCTTGACATCAAGCCATCGGGCGAGAAGGAGTGGCAGGTGGTTATCCCTGCGGCTATTGCCAAGACCCACGAGCAGCGCTTCAGCTCGGTTATGGAAGTTTACTTGAAGTATCTCACCAAGGGCGAGATTCCCGCCTGGGAGCGTTCGCATATGAAGTCGAAGTACTACACCACAACCAAGGCTGTGGAGTTGGCAAAGGCTGCGAAATAGAAGATTTTGTTTATCAGAGAAATGCTTTAACCTCGTTTGGGGTTGAAAATATAGCGGTTATAAAAGATGAAAAATAAGGCTCTCGTGTTAATTTGTGCAGTGGCGGCAATTGTCGCCACTGTGTTTGTGTTGAATCAAGGACCTCTGTTATTCTGTGATAATCAGAGTGAATATTCAATTGTTTTGTGCGATGATGCCTCTGTCTCGGAACAGACTGCCGCGAAGGAGTTGCAAGAGTATCTGAAAAAGATTAGCGGTGCCGAACTTCCTTTGATAAATAGCAATGAATTGAAGGAGGGGAGTAAACATATATTTGTTGGTTTTAACGAGGATTATGCCGCTGAATGTGGAGTATCGCGTCCAAGCAATAGCGATGAAGGATACACCTATCGTACCGTTGGCGACAACATCTGGATTTATGGTGGCAAAAATCGAGGAACAATGTATGGTGTTTACTCATTTCTCGAAAATGAGTTTGGCGTAAGATGGTACACCGTAGATTACACTAAGATTCCCATAACAAAGAGATGGAGAGTAAAGGATTTGTGCCATAGCGAGCAACCCTTTGTACAATATCGTTTTGTCCAATACTTCAATGCTGATTATGGGGATTGGCAGGCTCATAACAAATGTAATTCAGCTACTTGGGTAGAAGAAAATAAATATGGCGGTCTTACTGCATATTGGGAGGGTCACACTTTTAGACTATTCATAACGCCAGAGGAGTATTTCGAGGAGCACCCCGAATACTTTTCTCTACGTGATGGCGAGCGTAGGCCCAATGAGCAGGTTTGCTTGTCGAATCCCGAAGTGTTGCAGATATGTATTGACAAGATGAAGCATACTATCGAGGAAAACCCCTTGTTTGATGTGTATAGTATGTCGCAGAATGATAATCCATATCCTTGTGAGTGTGATAAATGTCGAGCCTTGGAGGAACAATATGGTGGTCATTCGGGTATAATTTTGTGGTTTGTTAATCAAGTTGCTGATACAATAAAACCTTTGTATCCCGAAAAATATATCGGCACTTTTGCATATCAATATTCACTCGAAGCCCCCACTGGTATTGTGCCACGCGACAATGTGGTTATACGACTTTGTAGTTTTGGATTTTGTTTTGCTCACCCATTGAATGAGTGTAAATACAATGAGGAGTTTGTTCCGATTATTGAAAAATGGTCGCAGATAGCACCCAACCTATACATTTGGGATTATGTGGTCAATTTTTGGCAATATGTGGCCCCATTCCCCAATTTTAATGTTTTGGCAGAAAATATAAAACTATTCAAAAAGCATAATGCAATAGGTGTTAGGGAGCAAGCCGATTATCAGTCAAACGGCGGCGAGTTTTCGGATATGAAGGCTTGGGTGTTGTCGAAGTTGCTATGGAATCCATATCAGGACACAAAAAAGTTGGTATCACAATTTATTAAGGACTTCTATGGTGAGGCTGCTCCGTATGTTCAAAAGTATTTCAATCTGTGTCATTCGTTGATAAAGGAAGATACCGAGATGATTTTCTATATTGATGCACACAATCCGCTCTATACAGATGAATTTGTAAGGGAGGCCAAAGAGTTGCTTGTTGAGGCTCAGCAAGCAGTTGCGTCATCAAGCGAGGAGATGCGTATGCGTGTGGATATGGTTGCGTTGCAGGTTGATTATTTGCGATTGTATCGCACGCCAAAGGAGGCTTTGGCTGATGGTACATACGATTGGGTGTGGGGCTTTGTTCGTAAACACAATATTCGCATACACGAAATGCAGGATATAGAGAAAACTATCCGACTGTACGATGAAAATTATTTGGACAAATAATTGTTCAAGAAAGTTCTGTTCTTATGCAATATAACGAAGTGACCCCAAAAGTTTAGATAAAAACTTTTGGGGTCATTTCATTGTTTGGACAACCTTGTCCTATTTGGAATGCTACTTAGTCAGCATTGCAGCAAACCAAGTTACGGTCACCGAAGCCGTTATCAATCTTAGTAACGTATGGGAAGAACTTCGATGTGCTCACCCAATCGAGTGGGAAGGCAGCCTCCATACGAGAGTATGGGTGTGACCACTCGCCCGCAAGCTCAACAGCTGTGTGAGGAGCGTTTACAACCACATTATCCTTCTCGCCCGAAGCCGCAGCAGCCTCGCACTCACGCTTGATCTGCACCAATGCCTCCATAAAGCGATCCATCTCGGCCTTAGGCTCAGACTCTGTTGGCTCGACCATCAAAGTCTCGTGTACAGGGAACGAAAGTGTTGGAGCGTGGAAACCATAATCCATCAAACGGTGAGCAATATCGCCACAGTCGATACCGAAGTCGTGCTTGAAGTGAGTAAGGTCGAGAATCATCTCGTGACCTACACGACCAGTCTCGCCTGAATAGTATGTGCGATACTCATCCTTCAAAGCTGATGACATGTAGTTAGCATTTACGATAGCCATCTCAGTTGAGTGACGCAAGCCCTCCTCGCCGAGCATCTTGATATAGCCATAAGTGATAGGCAACAACATTGCCGAACCCCAAGGAGAAGACGATACCGCTGTGATACCATCCTCGCCACCTGTAGCCATAACAGAGTGGGTAGGAAGGAACGCCTTCAGGTGCTCTGCAACACAGATAGGACCTACACCTGGGCCACCACCTCCGTGAGGCATTGCAAAGGTCTTGTGGAGATTGAGGTGACATACGTCGGCACCGATGTAGCCTGGGTTAGTAAGACCAACCTGAGCGTTCATATTCGCACCGTCCATATATACCTGACCGCCCGCATCGTGAATAGCATCTACAATCTCGCGGATACGGCTCTCGAATACACCGTGAGTAGATGGGTAAGTTACCATCAAACCGCACAACTCTGAAGAGTACTCCTCGGCCTTCTTCTTCAAATCTTCAACGTCAATATTACCATTCTGGTCGCACGCTACGGTTACAATCTTCATACCCGCCATAGCTGCCGATGCTGGGTTAGTACCGTGAGCAGATGCAGGGATAAGGATGATGTTACGGTAGCCCTGGCCACGGCTCTGGTGGTAAGCACGGATAACCATCAAACCAGCATACTCGCCCGCAGCACCTGAGTTAGGCTGCAATGAGCAAGCTGCAAAGCCTGTGATAGTAGCCAAATCGTGCTCCAACTCAGCGATAAGCTGGGTGTAACCCTCAGTCTGATCGGCAGGAGCAAATGGGTGCATATTCTGGAAACCACCGAGCGAGAGTGGCTGCATAATAGCAGCTGCATTGAGCTTCATTGTACAAGAGCCGAGCGAAATCATTGAGTTGGCGAGTGAGATATCGCGCAACTCCAGCTGTTTGATATATCGCATCATATCGCTCTCTGAGTGATAGCGGTTGAAGATAGGCTCTGCCAAGATAGGCGACTTGCGAAGCATAGCCTCAGCAATAGCTGGCTTAGAAGCAATCTTCACAGTCTTAGCCTTCTTACCCTTGGCCTCGGCAAAAATAGCCACAACAGTCTCAACCTCGGCTGGGGTTGTAACCTCATCGAACGAGAGACGAACTTTGCCCTCTGATGGATAGAAGAAGTTGAAGCCTGCCTCCAAAGCGATATCCTGAATAACTGCCGACTCAGCCTCGACCTCGATAGTGTCGAAGATATTTGTAGTAGAAAGTTTATAACCCAAAGCCTTCAATGCATCAGCAACAGCCACAGCCGATGTGTGAGCAGTCATAGCGGCACGACGCAAACCCTCTGGGCCATTGTAAATACAGTAGAAGCCTGCCATCGACGCCATAAGAGCCGAAGCAGTACAGATGTTTGAAGTAGCCTTCTCGCGCTTGATGTGCTGCTCGCGCATCTGCAACGACATACGCAAAGCCTTGTTGCCCAAGCGGTCAACCGATACACCGATGATACGGCCAGGGATGTTACGCTTGTAAGCCTCGCGACAAGCCATATAACCTGCGCTTGGACCTCCGAAGCCCATAGGGCAACCCAAACGCTGAGTAGAGCCCACTGCGATATCTGCACCCCACTCTGCTGGAGGAGTCAAGAGTGCCAACGAGAGGATATCGGCGATGGCAGCCACCAAAGCACCACCCTCGTGAGCCTTAGCTGCAAATGCCGAGTAGTCGCGAACCTCACCCGAAAGGGCTGGATACTGAACCAAAGCACCAAACTCCTTGCCAGAGAACTCATAGCTGTCGTAGTCATCAACGATAAGCTCGATGCCGAATGGCTCGCTGCGAGTCAAAAGCACGTCTAGAGTCTGTGGGAAGATCTGACGATCGACGAAGAGCTGATTACGACCCTGCTTCACAGCATCGCGTGAACGCAAAGCATACATCATAAGCATAGCCTCAGCTGCAGCAGTTGCCTCATCCAAAAGTGAGCAGTTGGCAATCTGCATACCTGTAAGCGAGAGGACAGCTGTCTGGTAGTTTAGAAGAGCCTCCAATCGACCCTGAGAAATCTCTGCCTGATAAGGAGTGTATGATGTGTACCACGCTGGATTCTCAAACACGTTGCGACTAACAACGGCAGGAACGGCAGCAGGATAGTAACCCATACCGATAAACGAACGCATTGGGCGGTTCTTGGCTGCAAGAGCTGCAATGTGAGCCGAGAACTCATACTCGCTCATACCCTCGGGCAATGCGAGAGGTTTCTTCAAACGGATAGATGCTGGGATAACCTGCGAGATAAGCTCCTCGACAGACTCCACACCGATAACCTTCAACATCTGGCTGAGGTCGTCGGAATTTGTCACGCCAATATGGCGATTCATAAATTTGTCAAACATTTCTCTGTAATTTATTTGTTTTATTACTCTATTGCTTCGTTTTCTATTTGCTAATACTTAAAGCTGCTGCCACCGATAAACTCCCTGAGGATTGAGGTTGGTGGAATCTCATCGGGCGAGATAGGGATAAAGTTATCCAGGAACTTCAGCAGACGACGCGCCTCGCCATACTCGGGCTCGGTGTCGCTCACCTCTCGCAGAATAGGCTCCACCTTCTGGCGAATAACCGAAATCTCATAGAAGAGCGACGAATTGAACATCACGTCGGCATTCTCCTGATAAGGGAAAATATGCTTCTCCTCGCCTCGGCGCACGCTTGGCCAGCGTTGCAGGGTGGCCAGGGCATTGCTTCCTCGCGTTGCGTAGTCACGTGTTATGCGGCGCAACATACGATTATCGGAGGTTGGTATGCGTGAAAGGTTGTCCATCGCAACCGATGTAAGGCACGACACATAGATGCAGAACTTCTGGTTGCGAGGGATGCTTGGTGTGAGGCGTGGATTGAGGCCGTGAATACCCTCCATAATGAGTATCGAGCGCTCATTGAGCTGCAGCGGAGCCTCGTGCCACTGACGGGTGCCGGTAATGAAATCATAGCGTGGCACATCGACACTCTCGCCCGCCATCAGGCGCTCAAGGTCGCTATTAAGCAACTTGAGGTCGATAGCCTCCAAAGCCTCATAGTCGTAGTCGCCATTCTCATCTTTAGGAGTGTGCTCGCGGTCAACAAAGTAGTCGTCGAGCGAGATAAGCACAGGGTCGAGGCCCAATATACGGAGCTGGATGCCCAGTCGCTTGGCTGTGGTGGTCTTGCCGCTTGACGATGGACCAGAGATAAGCACCACACGAGTACCTTGCTCGATGTTAGCCTTCTCAATCTGGCTAGCCATCTGGGCAATCTTGTTTTCGTGGAACGCCTCGGCGACCTTGATAAGTTCGCTAGCATCGCCAGCCAGCACCTTCTCATTGAGGTGACCAACAGTTGGCACACCCATAATCTTCACCCACATACCATACTCTCTGAAGACATCAAACATCTTGTCGAGATGTACGTTCAAATCGAGCGTGCTTGGGTTGGAGCGCAGAGGTAGTGCGATATAGAAGCCGTTGTAGTAACGGCGTATGTCGAACAGATGGATATAGCTTGTGTCGGGCGTCAGTGCGCCATAGAAATAACCAACGGCATCGTCCATCGTGTGAATATTGCTGTAGAGTCGCTTGCGAGAGTTGAGCAATGCAACTTTATCGTCGAAACCCTTCGCCTTAAAAATCTCGTTAATCTCCGACGAGAGCATTCGTTGGCGCGAAATGGTGTAGCCTGTGTCGATAATCTGCTGCATAGACTGGCGCAGGGCCTCGATATCCTCCGTTGACAGCTCCTCGCTATCGGCAAATTCGCCGTAGAGACCTCGGCCCAGCGAGTGGCGGATATAGAGCTTACGCTCGGGGAATATATCGGCTGCGGCCTTTTGCAAGATGAACGATATGGTGCGCTGATAAACTCGGTATCCCTCGAAGTGGGTGATATCGATAAAGCGGACCACAATAGGTTTGTAGATTTTATAATTCAGCTCCTTGATGCGGTTGTTCACATAGGCCGCCAAGAATGGGTAGCCATTCTCGATGGAGAGTTGCTGCAGCAGTTCGAGAAGCGATGTACCCATCTCAACCTCCAAAGTGGTTGAGTTATTCTGACAAATGACTTTAACGGTGTTCGACATAACTGCGTTTGTTAGGTATAAGTTATTAGGTGTGTAAAGATAAGAATTTTATTCGGATATACGATGCTCGGAAATGATTATTTATTGGCGAAAATGTGATTTTTGTGAAGCTTTTATTTAGGCGGCAGTCCCAGAAAAAGATTTGAGACCGCCTACATAACGTCAGACGGTCTCAAACTAAGGTTCTTGTTGAAGCTATTTCTTTGCGTAAACCACCTTTTTGGTCTCGAAGAACTCCTCCTCGAAGAAGTCGGAGATATTATATTCCTGCCACTTCATTCGCGTAGCAGCAAGCTCCTCTGTAAGGTCGCCACCCTTCAGGTAAAGAATACCATTGGCGAGCGTACCACGCTGGCCTTTGTTGATTTTCGACCATATCCATTTTACAAATGTCGGCATCTCGGTAACGGCACGCGACACCACATAATCAAACTGCTCGGGAATCTGCTCGACACGCACATTGCGGGCGTCGATATTCTTGATGCCAGCACCCTCACACACACCCTTTACAACGGTGATTTTCTTACCGATAGAGTCGGCCGATATGAACTGCACATCGGGAAACATAATGGCTAACGGTACGCTTGGGAATCCACCTCCGCAGCCCACATCCAACACCTTGGCTCCAGCCTCGAATTGGCACACCTTAGCAATAGCCAGCGAGTGGAGAATATGGCGCACATAAAGCTGGTCGAAATCCTTGCGCGAGACGACATTGATTTTCGAATTCCAATCGGCATAGAGGTCGTACAAAGCACGATACTGCTCCTTCTGCTGCTCGGTCAGATTGGGGAAATATTTTTCGATTATGCTTATCATTTTTTGAGGCTTTTCTGGTTAATTTTCTTTGCTAGGCTGCACATTTTTCGCCTGTTCCTTGGTTGAGAGCAGGCCGCAAGCAGCCTGAATATCTTCACCTCGCGAGGCTCTGATGGTTGTTTGTATTCCTTTGGCAGTCAACGTATCACGGAATGCAATCATACGTTCATTGGATGGCGAAAAATAGGGTGAATCGGGAATCTTATGGAAACGAATAAGATTCATTCTGCACTTGATACCATTCAGAAGACGACACAACTCTTTGATGTGCGCAGGCGAGTCATTGAGGCCCTCCATCACAATATACTCAAACGACACTCGGCGCTGACCGGTAAAGTCATAACGGCGCAGTATATCGCACACCTCGCGGATAGAATAGGCCTTCTCAATAGGCATAATCTCCATACGCTGGTCGTGGAACGGATTGTGGAGGCTGACAGCAAGGTGCACCTTCGTAGAATCGAGGAAACGAGCCAGATTTGCGGCCACGCCTGCCGTCGAGAGAGTAATACGCGAAGGCGACCAACCCATACCCCACGGCGAGGTGAGTATCTCGATTGCAGCCAGCACGTTGTCCATATTGTCGAGCGGCTCGCCCATACCCATAAAGACAAGATTGGTAAGCTTCTCACTCTCAGGGATTGAGAGCACCTGATTGATTATCTCAGCAGCCGACAACGAGTGCTGCAGGCCTTGGCGTGCTGTGGCGCAGAATCGGCAACCCATACGGCATCCCGCCTGCGACGATACGCACAATGTCGCACGCTCTGCGTCAGGGATATAAGCCGACTCGATATACTGCCCTTGTGAGGTGGGGAAGAGATATTTTTTGGTACCATCGACCGATGTGCTAACCTTGATAGGGGCAACACGACCAATAGTGTACTTTTCGGATAGCGCAGCTCGGGCGGCAAGCGACAGATTGGTCATCTGCGCTATCTCCTCTACTCGCGCTACATAGAGCCATCGAGCTATCTGCTTGGCTGTAAAACCTGGCAATGAATTCTCCACACAAAGCTGCTGAAGCTCCGAGAGAGTCATACCGTAAAGGCTCTTTTTTATTGTTTCTGACATATGCTTTTCTTTACTCCGACAACAAAAGTAAAAATTTTTTGTAGATTTTTCTTCGTATAACGTTATTTTTTGGATTTTTATGATTATATTTGCCATGAGAACTGCAACTTTGCCCTTATAGGGGTGCGTATTGCGGTGGGTTGTAATAAGGCAATTATCCTGTAACAGAATAGGTTGCGAGATTTTACCAATTATAATCGCGAATTGAGCATTGGCCTTGGGCCTGTGCGTCGACCGAGAAACTATAAAATTTAAATTGATAAACTGAAGTATGGAAATTAAAAAATCACCTAAGGTAGACCTTCAAAACAGAAAAGGTCTGTTCCTTGAGATTGGCTTGATTATTTCGTTACTTATCGTTATTGCTGCATTCCTCTATGCACCAAAGGAGTATCGTATTGAGCAAGTCGAGATGAACTACGGTCCCATTGAGGAGGAGATTACCGAGATTACTCGTAACGAGCAGAAGCCACCCGAGCCTCCAAAGAAGATTGAGATCAAGGTTTACAATGATATCCTTGATATCGTTACCAACGACACAAAGGTAACTACAGACTTCTCATTCGAGGAGTTTGAGGCAGGCTTGGAGATTACAACCAAGGTTATGGAGGTTGAGGAAGAGGAGATCGAGGAGGATGCTCCATTGCTCAAGGCCGAGAAGATGCCTTCATTCCAGGGTGGTGACCTTAACAAGTTCCGTAACTGGGTGCAGGGTAAGTTGAAGTATCCTAAGATTGCTCAGGAGAATGGTATTTCTGGTCGTGTTACTTTGTCATTCGTTATCGAGAAGGACGGTACACTCACTGGTATTCAGGTGATGCAGTCTCCAGATAAGTCTCTTACTGACGAGGCTATCCGCGTAGTAGGTAGCTCTCCAAAGTGGTCTCCTGGTTTGCAGCGTAACCAGCCAGTTCGCGTACGCTACCAGTTGCCAGTAAACTTCCAGTTGAGAAACTAATACTAATAGATATAAAGTGTCCCGCTTTTTGCATATATTAAGCGGGATACTTTTTTTTACCCCTAAGTAATGGTAAAACCAAAGAACGAGAATCGAACAGAGCAGACCGAAGAACAGGATTTGCGTGAGCGTGCAGTGGTGGTTGCCGTCATACGAGATGGCCAACCCATAGAGCAAGCAGAGGAATTCCTGGCCGAACTAGAGTTCCTGGCCGAGACAGCCGATATTGTGACGGTACGTCGCTTCACTCAGCGCCTGCCACAACCATCATCACGCATCTACGTGGGCCCAGGTAAGCTCGATGAGATTGCGGCATATTGCGCCGAGAACGAGATTGATGTTGTTATCTTCGACGATGAGCTATCGCCATCTCAGACACGAAACATCGAGAAGGTAATGCCATGCAGACTGCTCGATCGCACACGCTTGATTTTGGACATCTTCATGTCGAGAGCCCGCACTGCATACGCCAAGACACAGGTGCAGCTGGCACAGTATGAATATATGCTGCCACGCCTGGCTGGTATGTGGACTCACTTGGAGCGTCAGCGAGGAGGTACAGGAACACGTGGCGGAGCCGGTGAGCGCGAGATTGAGACTGACCGCCGTATAGTAAGAAACCGTATCTCGAAACTCAAGGAAGAGTTATCGAAGATTGACCGCCAGATGGCCGTTCAGCGCTCTAACCGAGGCTCGATGGTACGTGTGGCACTGGTGGGATACACCAATGTTGGTAAGTCAACACTGATGAATCTGGTTTCAAAGAGCGAGGTATTTGCCGAGAACAAGCTCTTCGCAACACTCGACACAACAGTACGAAAGGTGGTTTTTGATAACCTGCCATTCCTGCTCTCTGACACGGTTGGATTTATCCGTAAGCTCCCCACCGAACTTATCGAGTCGTTCAAATCGACACTCGATGAGGTACGTGAGGCAGATTTATTGATACACGTTGTAGATATTTCGCACCCAGGCTTCGAGGAGCAGATTGCTGTAGTGAAACAGACCCTACAGGATATAGGCGCTGGTGACAAACCTGTCTATTTGGTCTTTAATAAGATTGACGCCTATACATATATTAAAAAGGATGAGGACGATTTAACACCTGCTACGCGTCGCAATATGTCGTTGGAGGATATGAAGAAGAGCTGGATTGCAAAGGCAAATACACCTTGCATCTTCATCTCAGCTGCCGAAAGAATCAACATCGACAAGTTGCGTTCGGACCTCTATGGTATGGTGCGAGAGATACACGCAGGTCGTTATCCATTCAATAACTTTTTGTATTAGCAATTAATACCCTACCGCTATGATTCACATCTTAGGCCAGCAAAACTCTATTTTCAACACCTTCCTTGCGCAGGTGCGCGACAAGCAGGTGCAAACAGACTCTATGCGCTTTCGTCGCAATATGGAACGCATAGGCGAGATTATGAGCTACGAGATTTCGAAGACCCTCAACTATGCCACCTCTGCTGTGGAGACACCGCTCGGAGAGTCAGAGATGTCGTTGGTAAGTGACAAGATTGTGATAGCTACGGTGCTGCGCGCAGGATTGCCTCTGCATCAAGGATTCCTCAACTACTTCGACAATGCACAAAGCGCCTTCGTTGCGGCCTACCGCAAGAACTCAAAAGATGGCTCTTTCAAGGTAAGGGTTGAATATGTATCAAGCTGCGATTTGGAGGGCAAGATACTATTGCTGGTTGACCCAATGTTGGCAACAGGACAGTCGTTATGCCTGACCTATGAGGCTCTGCTTGAGAAGTGCGGCAAGCCACTGCATACACACATTGCATCGGTAGTGGCCAGCGAGCAGGGTGTTGATTATGCCATGAAGCATCTGCCTTCAAAGAGCACCACGCTCTGGGTTGGCGCTGTTGACGCCGAGCTTACATCGCGTGCCTACATTGTACCAGGCATTGGTGACGCGGGCGACTTAGCCTTCGGAGAGAAGTTATAGTCGTTGCACAGATCAGATAAAAAGATACGCCCTGCGGCCTTTGGCCTCAGGGCGTTATTAATATAAGGGGTTAGGCTTATTCAAATACCTCTACGATAGCGCGACCACGCCACACATCGGGAGTCTTAGCACCAAAGATATAGGCGATTGTAGGAGCTGTATCGTATCGAACAACAGGGACATCAATCTTGTAGCCCTTCTTAACACCAGGACCAAAGAATACGAGAGGAGCCTCCATCTCGTCCATTGTAATTGATCCGTGACCACGATTGATACCGCCGTGATCCGAAACAATCATAAAGAGAGTATTCTCATAGATGCCAGCCTCTTTTGTAGCCTCAACGATTTGTGCGATGTAGGCATCAATCTCGGGCAGACGCTTCATATACTGCTCTGAACCCCAACCATAGCTGTGACCCTCAGCATCAGGAGAATCGAAGATACACATTGAGAATCCGGGCTTGTGCTGCTTCAAGTATGAGATATAGGCATTGGTAATGTCGGCGCTGCGACTATCACCCATAGGGATATGCTTGTGGTAACTTACGGCCTTGTTATCAATCAAATCGCCCTGAACATTCCACTCATAGAGAGCACAAGTATTCATTTCGGGATCGTGCTGACGTAACACGGTAAAAATTGTTGGGAAGATACCATTCTCGCCCAACGCGATAGATGGGAAATCGGGCTTACGGCTTCCCCAAGTGTTATAGCCATGCATCTCGGGACCTACACCCATATACATAGATGCCCAGTTGCAGGCACTCGACGATGGGAGAATACTACGCGCCTGCAGAGTCCACGCGCCCTCAGCCATCATCATCTTTACAGTTGGCATATCGGCCGCCTCAACTGTGTTACCTGCCAAACCATCGAGGCCAATCATTACAACGTGCTTCACACCTTTCACGCCGCCATTCTCATTTGTGCAACTACTCACGCCCACAAACAGGGCAAGAGCAGATAAAAACATCAATATTCTTTTCATATAAATAAATATATTAGTTCGTATCACAAATTTAATAAAAATAGCACGAAATATAATATCGCACACCCCACTAATTCTCGATTCTCTACAAAATTTGCTATATTTGTATGTAACACAAAGTGTAAAATATGGGAAAGCGAATACTTATTTTGACCATGATCTTGGGCATAATGAGCAGCGGGACTCACCTCAATGCTGCATCTCCCAAAACTACTCGACAATATTGGGTAAATACAATGCTGCGCATAGCCACACCCGTCTATGAGAATCTTGCGAACGAGACACTTCGTAAAAATATGCCAGTCGAGGTCAATGATGGCTCTAATAAGGGCAAGCGCGCCGACGTAAGCCATCTGGAGGCACTTGGACGCTCTTTCAACGGAATTGCGCCTTGGCTTAATCTGGGTGACGACACAAGCCGAGAGGGTCAGCAGCGCAAAGCTATGACGCAGTTGGTTGTCAAGGCTATCACAAATGCCGTCAATCCATCAAGCCCCGACTACTTGCCTTTTGATGGCCCTGGCACTCAACCTCTCGTCGATGCAGCATTCTTTGCTCAGGGATTGCTTCGCTCAAAAGATGTGATTTGGCCGATGCTCGACTCGCAGACACGCCAAAGAATCATCGATGAGTTCAAGCGTTCGCGAAAGATTCGCGCCTGGGAAAACAATTGGTTGCTTTTTTCGGCTACCATCGAAGCTGCGCTATTGCAATTCACAGGAGAGTGTGATTTCTCGAAGATAAAATATGCGCTCGACCGCCACAACGAGTGGTACAAGGGTGATGGCTGGTATGGCGACGGTCCAGCGTTCCATCTCGACTACTATAACAGCTATGTGATACAGCCTATGCTGGTCGATGTTACGGCCGTAGTGAAGGCAAATGCTGATAAGGGAGAGGAGTATGCAGTCTATGGCGCAATGTATGACAAATATGTAAAACGTATGGCCCGCTTCGCAGCCCAGCAGGAGATGCTGATTTCGCCAGAGGGAACATTCCCAATGCTGGGTCGTTCGTGCGGTTATCGATATGGAGCTTTTCAAGCTCTCGCCCACACTGCTCTGCTCGGCTCACTCCCCAAAGGGGTATCACCTACTCAGGTGCGCTCTGCCCTCACGGCTGTCATTAAACGACAAAGCGTAAAATCGATGTTCGACTCGGAGGGTTGGCTGACACTGGGTTTCTGTGGCCATCAGCCCGATGTTGCCGAAAATTACGTATCAACGGGAAGTGCTTATCTCTGTTGTTTCGTATTCCTGCCTTTGGGACTTCCTGAAGATGCGGAGTTCTGGAGTGGCAAAGATGAGAAATGGTCTTCACAACGCATATGGTCGGGTGAAAAGGTTATGCGCGATGCCGCCATCAAAGATTAAGACTCAGGAAAACAAAAAAAGGTTTCGAGAAATCTCGAAACCTTTTATGGTATTGCAAACTGCGCTATTGATTAGAGTGAGTTTACGTGCAATGCCAAAGAGCTCTTCAAGTTAGCAGCCTTATTCTTGTGAATAATACCGTGCTTAGCGAGCTTATCGAGCATTGATGAAACCTCTGGCAACAATGCCAAAGCCGCCTCCTTCTCTGTAGTGTTACGCAACTTCTTAACGGCGTTACGAGCAGTCTTGTGGAAAAGACGGTTGTGCGCACGCTTAGTTACTGTCTGACGAATTCTCTTCTTTGATGACTTGTGATTTGCCATAATCTTTAAAATGTTTTTATTTTTACTTTTTCTGTTTTCTAATATCTCGGAGTAGCCTCTCAACCTCTTTTGGTCCTAATTAGCTCCTCCATTAACCGCGACACTCTTTTTGAGCATCAGAGACACCACGTAGGCATCTAATTTATCTTCACCCAGTCAAGTAAGCTATCGGGGATTGTTTGCTGCATTTAGCTGCACTCTGCTTTCCCACCTGCTCACAAGTCTTGTAGTCCATAGGAGAGTCGAACTCCTCTTTCAAGAATGAAAATCTTGCGTCCTAACCGATAGACGAATGGACCCTACCGCTATTTGCGCAACCCATAAGGGGCATTTAGCGTGGCAAAGGTAGTCAAAAAAATGTTATCTGCAATAAAAAGGACAAAAAAAGTGGAGTTATAGCCCAAAAACACCTAACTCCACTATATAAAACTGATAATCTGCAACTAAAATCACCCCTGGCCCTGCGACGGATAGTCGATGCGTGGCGCTGAATTGGGATGGGCTGTGGTCTTTACACGACGTGTGTAGACCTTACCGCCAGCCTTGATGTAGATGGTGTTGCCGACAAAAGCAAACTCCTCGATAGCGGTTGATGGCGAGCGAAGAATGGCTCTCACTCGGCCGTTGTGGTCACACACCTGTATACCGGATTTTGTGGCAACGTAGAGGCAGCCATCGGTGGCATATATCATACCCACCACATCGTTGTATTGATGCAGAGGATTGTGTAGCCAGAAGAACTGCTGACCATTCTGCTTGCGGCCTCTCTCATCGACGGTGTAGCTCAGCAGCCAATCGGAACTCTTCTCTGGCTTGGTCCACACCTTACCGTCTGGAGAGAGAGCATTCTTGGGAGCCTTGCGGGGGAAGTCGCCCTCGAAAGATTGCCACTCCTCACCCTCGATAAGGATTGTTGAAAGCATATTATTTTTACTCACACCAGCCTTGATGGGCTGAGGAAAGTCGCTCCACAGGTAACGCATAGCTTCGGGGAAGATACGATTGGCCGTTTGGTTGCTATGCACGCAGTCGTCCCAATAGGGCTTAAAGTCATAACCCGCAAACTCAAGAGCAGTACCCATCAGCCGATTGTACTCATACCAATGACCAAAGATAGGATTCCACACATCGCGACTACCGTCGTGGATGTAGATACGCAAAGGCTGTGGTGCGGTCTTACGAACAAGTGCAGGCAACTCGTTGCCGCCTCGCATAGCCACGAATGTACCTACTGTTGTAAATACCCTGCGGAACAGATCGGGGCGAAACCACGCCGCTGAGAATGACGCTATACCGCCACTGCTTGAGCCCGCTATGGCGTGATGGTCGGGATTTGCGGAGATTCTAATCTTTCGCCCATCAGCAAGGTCGTGAGCCACCGCGTGCGAAAGAAGTTCCTCGATAAGGAACTCTGCAAACTTACCATCGGTACGGTCGAACTCGTTGCTGCGGTTGTAACGCACCACCTTGCGCTTTGAGTCATAGATTCTACCCGGCTCGACAAAGAGAGCTATCGCAACAGGCATTGCGCCCTCTGCTATAAGGTTATCCATTACGGCAGGAGCATTGTAGGCTATGCCATCAAGACCAACATATAGACAAGCATCGCTTTTTCCATCATATTCCTGCGGGATATATAGTTTATAGTGATGTACAGTACCCGGATAGGCCTTAGAGTTGACAAGACTGTCGCTGATAATCGTACCACGATACTGCGCTGAGGCCGTCAGACCGAACATCAGCAGGAGCAGAAGTGTAAAGATGCGCTTCATAAACTGGAAGTGTTTTAGGTTTTAAGCAAAGTTAGGATAATCGCGGCAAATTAGCAAGCCTCGGCAATGAAAAAGGGTTACCCAATTTAGATTGAGTAACCCATATATACTTCTTTTATTATTCTTATAGCCAAAATCCTCAATCCGCTCGAAGGCAAGAGAATCCGCAGCATACTCTGCGTATGTGAGGAATTCGAAAACGAGGCAGATGCCGAAAGAGACTATATCAGAACTATTTCATAAAATCATATAATGTAGTCTATTTTGAAGCTGCTCGAAGTTTGAGAATCCGCAGCATACTCAGCGTATGTGAGGAATTTTCCGACAAGGCAGATGCCGAAACAGCCCGTTAGATGGATTTTTATCGGTTAGCGTCGATAGCAGCACATATACGCTCAAACACCTCATCCATAGAGCCCACACCATCAATAGCTGCATACTTACCTTGCTTAGAGTAGTGCTCGGCTACGATAGCTGTCTGCTCGCGATATACAGAAATGCGATTACGGATAACATCCTCCGATGCGTCGTCGGCACGACCTGAATCTTTACCACGCAACAAAATGCGCTTAACGAGCTCCTCCTCTGGAACGTCCATATATATCATCACGTTCACGCTCTCGCCATTCTCAGCCAAGATACGGTCGAACTCCTCGGCCTGAGCTGTTGTGCGGGGGAAACCGTCGAAGATGTTACCAGCAGCATCTTTGTGATCATTCATATAGTTACGGATCATACCGATAACGATTGAATCTGGAGCCAACTTACCGGCTGCTATATACTCCTGCATGCTCTTGCCAAGCTCGGTGCCGTTTGCAATCTCATCACGGATAACCTCGCCAGTAGAGATGTGGTTGATATTATACTTCTCCTTAATACGAACAGCCTGAGTGCCCTTTCCACAACCAGGAGCTCCAAACAAAATAATATTAAGCATTTTTAGTAGTCTTTATTGTTTAACCTAACGGAGGCCAAAATTACAAAAACTTGTTTAAATTAATCATCAAAAAAGCGACTTATTTTCCCCAAAACGGCCACAAAAATACCAATTTCACCACAATAGGCTCTTTAGCTCCGACTTTTTGCTAACTTTGCGGTTAGAAATAAGAGTTAAATATGAGAAAAATCACAATATTCACCCTTGTGCTATGTGCCATCATAGGATACTCGTGCAAGCGAGAAATAGCACCTATCAGCGTGGCCGGATACATCGCGGCAACCTCTAACGAGCAGATTATCACCATCGAAGTTATCGATTCAGCAGGCGTGAAGCTACAACAGAGCCACGAATTGAGTTTTCTTATCGACGACGACACACACTTCCAGAGCAACAGCATTGTCGCGGGTAACATAGCCGAGATTATCTACCTTCCCGAGGAGAGCGACAAACTGCCGACAGCTATCGAAATTGCCACCGACGACACCTATCCTCGCGCTCTGGGTCGCTGGACCAACGGAGAGCAAAATAGGTTGAAAATAGATATCGAGCTATTGCCCAATGGTCATATTCGCCAGCACCAACCCCAGCAGACCGTGGTATTCAGCAGCTGGCAACTCACCAACAAAGAGGATAGCATCACACTCACGGGTACGGTGTCGCTCCCTGCTGCGGTTGAGGAGAAACCCAAGAGCAAAAATTCGCAACAGGCCAAAAAAAGAGATGAGGATACGGTTATCGTACCCCCATCACGTCGCACAATATCTTTTAACGTAGGTGCCACACTCGGCATTGATGGCGACCGCAAGAGTCTCACCATCCTCTCCGGCAACGTTGGCCGAGGCGAGCGCCCAATACTCTATCGAGCGGAATAACCTACTCTTTAAAACCCTGCGCTTTGAGCTTGATGTCGCTACCATCAGGCGTAACCAGATATGCGCCTGTTGATTCGCGGGTGATGTGGCCCACAACATCGACCACACCCAAACGCATCACCTGCTCCTGCATAGCGAGCGGCACGGTGAACATCAACTCATAATCCTCGCCACCGTTCAAGGCCGCAACCACTGGGTCGAGGTGCATCTCCTCGGCGAGCTGAGTGGTCTGCTTGGCGATAGGAATGCGGTCGAGATAGATTCGCGCACCACACTTCGAGGCCTTACAAATCTGCAATACCTCGCTGGCCAAACCGTCCGAGAGGTCTATCATCGAGGTTGGCACAATCTTCTCCTCAGCCAGCAAGTCTATGATATCCTTGCGCGCACGAGGTTTCAAATAGCGTTGCAGCAGATACTCATAACCCTTGAACTGAGGCTCTGGATTCTCTACATTTGCCAGCACTCGCTTCTCACGCTCCAAAAGTTGCAAACCCATATAGGCAGCACCCAAATTGCCCGTAATGCAGATAAGGTCGTTGAACTGCGCACCACTGCGATACGAGATAGCCTTACGCTTGGCGCGACCTATGGCAGTGATATTAATCACAAGACCTGTCATCGAAGCCGATGTATCGCCACCAACCAAATCTACACCCAGCTCCTTACAGGCAAAGGCCATACCCTCATACAAATCCTCCAACGCCTCGACGGGAATCTTCGACGACACGCCGAGCGAGATGATAAGCTGCTCAGGCTTGGCATTCATAGCCAAAATATCGCTCACGCCTACCGTAACGGCCTTGTAGCCGAGATGCTTCAATGGGAAATATGTAAGGTCGAAATCTATGCCCTCCAGAAGCGAATCTGTCGAGATAACCAAACCATCATCACGACCAGCCGCCACAACAGCCGCATCGTCACCCACACCACGCAGAGTGGTCTTGTTCGATGGGGTAAAATCTTTTGTAAGATGGTCAATCAGTCCGAACTCTCCCAGCTCGGCAATCTCGGTACGCTTTCTCTGGCTCATAGAATAGAAATAATATTTTTACAAAGATACAGATTAATTCAAAATTCAAAATTCAAAATTCAAAATTGTTGCCCTTATTCGCCCGATTTCAGCCATACCATTATTAGAAAAGTCTATTTTTCAAAAAAAATCTGCTCACGATTTCGTCTTTTTTGCTAATTTCACGTCATATAGTCAAACGCAGCGTTTGAAAATATAAATGTAACATTATGAAACTAAACTCAAACAATATCGAAGAACTTGCCAAATGGATAGATGAGTGGCAGGAGCAGCTTTTCCGCTATGCCTTCTTCCGCTTGGGCAACAAGAGCGATGCCGAAGATGTGGTACAAGATGCCTTTCTAAAAGTAGCATCAGCCACAAACTCGCCATCCAACCCAAAGGCATATCTCTTTCGCATAGTGTCGAATGGATGCGTCGATATGATACGCCGAAAATCAACACTTGCGCCATTGGAAGAGAAGATGACCTCGCCAGCATATAGCAACGAAATGGAGGCCGAAGAGGAGTTCAGACGTATCGAGAGACTATTGTCACGACTGCCCGAATCACAAACCGAAGTCATTCGCCTGCACATTCACGCAGGATTGAAGTTTACCGAGATTGCCGAACTACTCGAAGAGCCTGTAACCACCATCAAAAGCCGATTCGCAAGCGGAATCGAGAAGTTAAAACAACAATTTATCAATTAAAATTAGCAGTTATGAAAGAGCAAGAATATAACAATAGCGACCAGCATATTATCGATATGCTAACTCCAAAGGTAGAGGTTAAGCCATCTGCGAACTTGCGCGAGAGAATACTCCAAGCTGCCGCACAGCAATCCGAGTCCAACTCTCAGGCTCAGCCCAAGCGCACCCGCAGCCGTATGAGTTATTGGCTCGGAGCAATAGGCTCGGCAGCCGCAGTCGTGGCGATTGCAATCACATTAACATTTAACACCCCCGCATACGCCGCACGCAAATATTTTTCAAATGCCTTAATCGCAGTCCAAGATGCAAAGACAATGGTGATGCAGCTAATGGCACGCACCGCCCCCAACGAGCCGATAGACTATTTCAATCCCTCGCTCGATTTTATCCCAGCCACAATCAAGGTCATCTACAACGAGCCTATGCTGTGGAGCATCGAGAAGCAGAACGGACGTAACCTATTATACAAAGGCGCATCAGCGGATGGTAATTTCGTCTATGAGTGGCTTGGCGGTAACGAGGGCAATGTGGGGTGGAAAAAGGCATACGACGGTAGTGTCGATGGCGATTTGGCTATTATGCTCGATCCTCGCGAGTTGCTGAAAATCGAGACACGCATTGCCGAAAATCGCAAAGGCGCGACATATGAAATCCTTGACAATGGTGAGCAGGTGATAGTAAGAGTCGGCACCAAAGCGCAGGGCAACTACTCGCAGAGCGATTATATGCTCAACACGTCACTTGCCGAGGCCAACACCACTAGAGTATATACATTTGCAAAATCGACTGGCGAACTTATGCAGTTAAGAATTGATTTTGTAATTGACGGCAAACCAATTACCATCATCGAGAGCCACAGCATCACCTACGATGAACCATTGACAGCCGACAACCTATCGAACAGAGATTTGAGCCAAATAGCTTTCCAGCAAATGAAGATTTCAGCCAACACATCTTCACCTCTTGTAGGCATCTCAGCCGATGATGCGGCCGAGATTATCCTAAAAGCAATGAATAAGTGGGATATGAATATTCTTTCTACCGCATTGCAACTCTACAAGGGCGATTTAATGAAGATTGTAGAGAGTAAATATCGAGGCTTGGAGGTAAAATCAATCGGCAAGTCGTTCAAATCGGGTTTGTATCCTGGCCGTTTTGTAAAATGTAAGGTGATACTTGCTGACGGCAAGAAGGAGACCTTGACACTCGCCCTCCGCAACGACAACAAACATAAAGTATGGTTAGTCGATGGCGGTTTGTAGGCCATACTAACCATAAGCATATCAAAGGCGGGCTTCGGCTCGCCTTTTATTATACCTGATTCCTAAAGTAGTCAATATGCACAACACACACCACCCATAAAAAAAAGCAGACTTCCCAATGGGAAATCTGCTCTATCGATACTCCTTGCGGAGATATTCGCAAAATTACTCAGCAACTACTGACAAAGCTACTGTAGCCTTAACCTCGCGGTGGAGCTTAAC
>JAZQVY010000022.1:0-45183 GCA_045632085.1 Alistipes sp.
CAGCAGATTGCCGTTTACCCATCTCCCATTAAAATTCGTGTAAATGGTAAGATGCAAGGCCTGCGAAGCATAAGAAACCGCAGTTTACTACGCGTAAATGAGGATTTCGAAGGCGAGCGTAACGCAGCAGATTGCCGTTTACCCATCTCCCATTAAAATTCGTGTAAATGGTAAGATGCAAGGCCTGCGAAGCATAAGAAACCGCAGTTTACTACGCGTAAATGAGGATTTCGAAGGCGAGCGCAACGCAGCAGATTGCCGTTTAGACGGATTTTAATTAGAACATAAAGGCTGTACCAATATAGAAGCTCAACGGTCTAACCTTAGCCTTGTTCTCCTCACCCAAATACTTACCCTTCGAGATATTCAAAAGGCTATGCTCGAGGCCAACAAAGAACTGCCAAGTATCCCAAAGCTCTACTCCGATGTTGTAGTTGAGACCCAAGTCAAAACGGTTATACTCATCGCCAAAGAGATTACTCTTGGTCTTCACGCCATCAACTTTAACCACATTCTTACCGATAATACCCAAGCCGATATAAGGACCAAGACCTACGAAGGGCTTTATGTCACCAAACTCGTTGTAACGATATGTGAAGTTTACGGGCAACTCCAAGTATCCGAGGTTCTGGTGTGCGCCTGCCCACTGGCCGCCCTTAAGGTTGTAGAGAAGGCGAGCATCAAGCAGGAAACCATCAGTTATGTATTGCGACATATCATACTCTGCCTTAACGCCCGCATTGAATCCCAAGTAGCAATCTGACGAGTTACCAGCCACGTTTGTCCACGCAAAATTGATACCGCCTGTAGGACCCCAACGCAAATCCTGAGCCGAGAGGCTCACAGTGGCCAACAAAGCCACGCAAAGTGCAAAAAATCTTTTCATTATATCAATATTTAACATTA
Source organism: Alistipes sp. (assembly GCA_045632085.1). Taxonomy (GTDB): domain Bacteria; phylum Bacteroidota; class Bacteroidia; order Bacteroidales; family Rikenellaceae; genus Alistipes. The sequence continues at coordinate 907 of JAZQVY010000022.1, forward strand.
TTCACCATAACAAAGATAGCTCATTTTTGTAAAATATCAAAATATACTACCCAATATAGGCACATAAGGGCTACTATTGTGTGGTTTTTAAGCAGTATTTTGTTACCTTTGCCGTAAGAAATATTTTTGACTATGAAAAGAATTATCTCCCCCTCGATGCTGTCGGCTGATTTCGGCAACCTCGAACGTGATACAAAGATGATAGATAGGAGTGCTGCAGAGTGGGTACACATCGATGTTATGGATGGCGTATTTGTGCCTAACATCTCGTTTGGTTTCCCCGTAATGAAGCCTATCCGCAAGGCTACAAACAAGATTCTGGACGTACATTTGATGATTGTTCGCCCCGAGCTTTATATGAAGCGTTTTGTGGAGGCAGGTGCAGACTACGTTACCTTCCACTACGAGGCCACCGAGCAGATTGACGAGTGCATCAAAATCACACGCGAAGCAGGCGCTAAGGTGGGCATCTCGATCAAGCCCGCCACACCAGTAAGCGTATTGAAAGATATTCTGCCTAAGGTTGATTTGGTGCTCGTGATGAGCGTTGAGCCAGGCTTTGGCGGACAGTCGTTTATGCCCGACTCATTGGACAAGGTACGTGAGCTGGCAGCCATCAAGCGTGAGCAGGGATTGGATTATATCATCGAGATTGATGGAGGTATCTCTGCAAAAAACGCTGGCGAGGTATTCGCAGCAGGCGCTGAGGCATTGGTTGCTGGAAGTGCAGTGTTTGGTGCGCCAGATCCAGAGGCCGAGATTGTAAATATGCTCAATGCATAAATTTTATTAAGAAGTGATTTCATTAGATAACCTGACGGTAAGCTACGGAGGTTGGACTCTCTTTGACGGCATCTCGTTTCTAATCAACGAGAAAGATCGTATTGGTCTTGTTGGCAAGAATGGAGCTGGCAAGACTACCCTGCTGCGTATAATCACAGGCGAGCAGCAACCCACCGAGGGCGCTGTAACCAAGAATGGCGAGTGCACTATTGGTTACCTACCACAGCAGATGCGTGTGGCCGATACCACCACACTCAAAGCCGAGACTGAAAAGGCCTTCGACGAAGTGTTACGTATCGAGGCTGAGATTGCACGTCTGACGAACGAAATTGCAGAGCGTGACGACTACGAATCGGAGAGTTATGCCAATCTGCTTCACCGTCTGAACGAGGAGCAGGACCGCTACCACATCTTGGGTGGCGATACACGAGAGGCCGACATAGAGAAAACCTTGCTCGGACTTGGATTCAAGCGTACAGACTTTGAGCGTGCCACAAGCGAGTTCTCGGGAGGCTGGCGAATGCGTATCGAGCTTGCAAAGCTGCTTCTGCGTCGCCCATCGATTTTCCTGTTGGACGAGCCTACCAACCACCTCGACATCGAGAGTATTCAGTGGTTGGAGGAGTATCTGCGCAACTACAACGGAGCTGTGCTCGTAATCTCGCACGATAGAGCCTTTTTGGATAACGTCACAACCCGAACAGTCGAGCTTTCGTTAGGTCATATCTATGACTATAAAGTACCCTACTCAAAATTTGTTGAGCTTCGCGCCGAGCGCCGAGCGCAGCAGATGGCTGCATACGAAAATCAGCAGAAGCTAATCGAGAAGACAGAGGAGTTTATCGAGAAGTTCCGCTACAAGCCAACCAAGAGCAACCAGGTGCAGTCGCGCATCAAGCAGCTCGAGAAGCTTGACCGTATTGAGGTCGAGGAGGAGGATTTGGCTACTCTGAACATCAAGTTCCCACCTGCACCACGCTCGGGTCAGATTGTAGCCGAAGTCAAGGAGGTGGGTAAAGCCTTTGGCCAAAAGCGCATCTTCTCGGATGCTACGTTCACCATCGAGCGAGGACAAAAGATTGCACTCGTTGGCCGCAACGGCGAGGGTAAGACCACAATGGCCCGTATGATTATCGGCGAGCTGGAGGCTAGCGAGGGTACAATCAAGATTGGAGCAAATGTAAATATAGGTTACTACGCCCAGAATCAGGACGACTTGATGGATGGTGAGTTTACCGTATTTGACACGTTAGATAGAGTTGCAGTGGGCAATATCCGCACCCGTCTGCGTGATATTTTGGGAGCATTCTTGTTCCGTGGCGAGGATATCGACAAGAAGGTGAAGGTGCTCTCGGGCGGCGAACGTTCGCGACTCGCTATGGCCCGTCTGATGCTGGAGCCCTACAATTTATTGGTACTCGACGAGCCTACCAACCATATGGATATGCGCTCGAAAGATATCCTCAAGCGAGCTATTCAGAAGTATGACGGTACGGTGATTGTCGTGTCGCACGATAGAGATTTCCTCGACGGAATAGTTGACCGCATCTATGAGTTCCGCGATGGCGGAGTGAAGGAGTATTTAGGCGGCATATACTATTTCCTGGAGAAGCGCAAGGTGGAATCGTTGCAGGATATTGAGCGCAAGGATTCGCCAGCGACATCAGCCACAGGCTCTACAAAGGAGGCATCAACCGGCAAACTATCATACGAACAACGTAAAGAGCAGGAGAAACTACTCCGCAAACTTCGTAAAGCAGTGGAGAGTATCGAGGCTCAGCTCGCCGAAATTGAGCAGAAGATAGCAGACTACGATCAGAAATTTGCCACCGCCACCGAATACAACGAGGCTGACTATGCCGCTTACAACGACCTCAAGGCCGAATATGACCACCAGATGCACGAGTGGGAGAAGGCAAGTTACGAATTAGAAATTACAGAGAATCAATAATACTATGGCAAACGATTTAGTTTTTGGCATTCGCCCTGTGGCTGAGGCCATTCAGACTGGCAAACAGATTGAGAAACTCTACATCCGCAAGGGTGCCGAGGGTCAGCTTATGACCGAGTTGCGTGACTTGGCTTTCCGCCACCGTATCCGCATACAGGAGGTACCTGTCGAGAAACTCAACCGCCTCACACGACTCAACCACCAAGGTGTGATAGCTCAAATTGCGCCCATCGACTATGTGGAGCTGAGTGATATTATGGAGCGCGTACCAGAGGATGAGACTCCGCTCATCGTGCTCTTTGATGGCGTTACCGATGTGCGTAACTTCGGAGCTATTGCTCGTTCGGCTGAGTGTGCTGGTGCTCACGGACTTATCACTCCGCTGAAGAACTCTGCCCCAGTAAATTCTGAGGCTATGCGTTCGTCGGCTGGAGCATTGAGCCGTATCCCTGTATGCAGAGTGGGTTCTATCCGTAACACGCTGAAGGCTTTGCAGGCCGAGGGTTACCAGATTGTTGCCGCCACCGAGAAGAGCCGCAAGCTCATCTATGATGCCGATATGCGCAAGCCAACCGTTATCGTGATGGGTGCCGAGGATACTGGCATCTCAAAGGAGGTACTCAAGCTCTGCGACGAGCAGCTGGCTATTCCTTTGATTGGTTCTATCGAGTCGCTCAACGTATCGGCCGCAGCCGCAGTAATGCTCTTCGAGGTTGTGCGTCAGCGCATTGGAGAGTAGCCCAACCGATATGCAGAAAAGCCTTACACACCCCACCCTGGGCGAGATTACACTCTCGTCAACACGACGCTCCTCGCGAATATCGTTGTCGGTGCGTCCCACGGGTAAGGTGAGGCTCTCCTACCCTCTCTATGTGAGTGAGCGCAGAGCTTTGGAGTTTCTGGAGCAGAAGATTGACTGGGTGCTGGCCGCACGTCGCAGATATGCCGAGCGAGCAATCTCGCCCTCGCTCTCCAAGGCCGAAATTGAGCAACTCCGCGAGGCCGCGAAGGCATATCTTCCACAGAGGGTGGCCGAGTTGGCCGCAAAGTTTTCGCTCTGTTATGGCAAGGTTACTATCCGCGCCACTCGTAGCAAATGGGGCTCTTGCTCGGCGACGGGCAACATATCGCTGAGTCTCTATTTGATGCAACTGCCCGAACATCTGCGCGACTATGTGATTATCCACGAGTTGTGTCACACTGTACACCACAACCACTCGCCACGTTTTCACGCACTTGTCGACCGACTGACTATGGGACACGAGAAGGCTCTGGCTCGCGAATTGCGAATGCATACAATAGCTTAAAACATATAACTACCACTATGAGAACACCCAATGAGATTGAAAAATATCAGGAGAATTACTCCGAGAGTGGCCTGCAACGCAAGATAAAATCGGTGGCACGCTGGGCAGGTGCAAAGGTGATGTATGCTGTTCTGCTGCTCTACTACGTGTTGCAGAGCCCCACTATTTCGAAGACCGACAAAGGCAAGATATATGGTGCATTGGGTTATTTTATCCTGCCCACCGACCTTGTGGTTGACTTCCTGCCGATTGTGGGTTATAGCGACGATTTGGCGGCGCTGATGATTGCGCTGCACGCTGTAGCGACCAACATCACCCCCGAGGTAAAGGCACAAGCCAAGGCCAAGCTCTCGAAATGGTTTGGTGAAAAATCACAAAAGAAAATTGACGGTATGATATAAATCATACCGTATTTTTTTGCCGAAAAAAAACGAAAAAAAATTTTGCAAATCAATTTTTACAACTCTATCTTTGTAGTGCAAAAGGTTCCCCAAGCGACCCGCGTCGCAAGGGGTGAAAAGGAAATTCGGTGTGAATCCGAAACAGTACCTGCTGCTGTAAGTTCCATTCTCGATAGGCCGCACGCGCGGTCGAGCTAAGACAAAATCGAGGATATGTTCTATCGCACTCTTTGCCACTGACGGCCGAGCCGTTGGGAAGGCGCGATAGAGGGAACAAGTCAGAAGACCTGCCTTTGTGCGTTAAGTAGATTTGGACCTGCAGGTGTACGGGTGAGAATCAAAACTATTTTTTATCCGTATTTTATTACGCACAAGAGCATCTTGCAGAGGGTGTATTGCAAGCAGGCCAAAAGTGAATCCTAACCCATCATTTTGGCGCACTTTGCCCCTACCGTGATATGCAGAAAAAGAGTTTTGAGTCGATAATTTAGTCACCTGCACTCCAGTTGATTGAATTATTAACTCAAAATATTTTTTTGTATGGAGAAACAGACTTACATCAGCCCCGAAATCGAGGTAGTTGAAATTGCAGTAGAAAAGGGATTTGCCCAGAGTGGCGGAGCTGGAGAATCAGATTGGGAAAATTGGTAAACTAAAATCTTACGACAGAAACGAATATGAAAAAGATATTATCAATTTTGGCAATTGCAGCCGTAATGGTTGCCTGCAGCAAAGAGGATTCAACAATCGACGTTGCGCCAGCAACCTACACTATCACAGGTTATTCATCGCTCGACACCCGCACCGAATTTGGAGAACCCGACTGGGATAACAACAAGATTCCATTCCTTTGGAGCGAGGGTGATATGGTTTGGATTGACGGAATTCGAAGCAGTGAGCTGAAGTGCTCTACGCCCGTTGCCTCGACAACTTTCAGCGTAACAAGCGAGCCCAAAGATGGCGATGAGGTGTATTACAACATGAAAGCTGCATTTGGACCAAATGCCGACATTGCCGATGTGCCAGCTTCGCAGAGCACAGCAAATTCACTCGGCGTGAATGGCGATTTTGGTTATGCCACAGTAGAGAACGGAGCATTCAGACTCAATCACGCAACATCTTATCTTTGGTTTGATATCGAGGCTTTGCCTGAGGGTTACTCTCTCAAATCAATCAGCTTTAACGCAGGCGATGCTATTGTAGCCGGCAAGGCGAAATGGGATTGGGATGGATTGAAATTCGGCACACCAACCAATGGCAGCTCTGTTATCGACCTCGCTGTGGACGAGAATGCTACAATGGTTGCAATGGTAGTTCTGCCTACCACAATTGAGTCTGCCACCATCACATACGAATTGTTCAATGGCACAGAGACAAAATATTATGAGCAGAAGCTCGGCGAAAAGGAGATTGCATCGGGCAAGACTTACAGAATAGCTATCAACTTGGCAACAGCAGAGCTTTACGAGCTGCGAGTGCTGACATTTGAGGATGGCACAGAGGGATGGGAGCCTTATGACTGCACTTTCTCATACTCGATGATGGGCTACGAAGACGATAAATGGGTTGAGAAGTGGTCGGATTACATTCCACGTGATGGACAGTATGGCAATGGCCACGGCGCTTATGAGTGGTACGACGAAGGCAATACCGAGCTGTCATTCGTGAAACCCGAAATCGAAAGTTGGTGGGGCATATCGGGTCACGCAGGTATCTCAGACTATGTGGGCACCGACGAAGATGCTGCTGAATTCACAGATGATAATATGCTCTTTATGATTGATCTTCAGGCCTATAATGTTGAAGGAGGCGCCAATGGTTCGAAGAACTTCTGTTCGCAATATGGCTATCTCGACCCAGATGAGTATGCAACGCAATACTCTCCAACGGGTGTTCTTCCAGGCTTGCAGTTTATGGACGAAAAGCCACGAGTAATCGACCATATGTATGTAACCAATACTACTTATGCCTACACTATCATCGTTAATGGCGAGTGCGATTTTGGAGGTTCATACGAATATACCGATGAGAGTACATTTAAGATTGTAGCTTACGGTTATGACTCTTTCGATGACGATGAGCCTACCATAACAGAGTTCCATCTGCTCAATACAGGCAAACGAATCGTAACCGATTGGACAAAGTGGGATTTGTCGGTTTTGGGCGAGGTTGTACGCGTGGAATTTAACCTTGTGGCTTGCTATGAGGGCTACGGTAGATATGGTTTGGTAATTCCTGCATACTTCGCTTACGACGATGTAGCGGTAAGATTCTAAAGATTTTATGGTGGTTATAAATAATATGAGGAAATTTTTGTGTATGTTTGCAGTTGTTATGATTGCGTCGTCTTGTAACATAGACGACGTAATCACTACAACTATCGAGGATGACAACTATCGCCCCAGAACTGAAGCCTCTTCGGTAAAGTGGACCAAGGTTTTTGAGTTCACTCCAGCCCCAGGACAGTTTGTGGGCGAGATAAAGACCGACGACTATACAGGCGAGGAGAAAACAGCCGAAGATGCGGTTAAATATGCAGAGCGTCGTTTGACAAAAGAGTTGTATGTTTCGTTGGGTGGTTTTGGAGGTTACATAGTGGTCGGTTTCGACCACAGCATCGACAATAACCACGGCTACGACATCGCAATCAAGGGTAACTCATTTGGTGGCTCATCGGAGCCAGGCATAGTGTGGGTTATGCAGGACGAGAATGGCGACGGCAAGCCCAACGACACTTGGTATGAGTTGGCTGGCTCGGAGAGTGGCAAGGCGGAGACAAAGCAGAACTACTCGGTAACATATTTCCGCCCCGAGGCTGAGGGGCAGCCTGTAAAATGGCGCGATAGCGAGGGTCAGGAGGGTGAGATTGATTATTTGAAAACTTATCACAAGCAACCCTACTACTACCCTGCTTGGATAAAAGAGGATAGCTACACACTCTCGGGCACCTGCCTGCAGGCTCGCAACTATGATGCATCAGGCAAAGGCTCCTATTGGGTGCTGCCTGAGTACGATTGGGGTTATGTAGATAATTTCAGCCCTACCGACCGATTGACGGGCGAAGATAATGCAAATGCGGCGGCTAATGCCAACCATTTCGACATATCGAATGCTATTGATTCAAATGGGCAGTCGGTGGAGCTAAAGTATATCGACTTTGTGAAGGTGCAGACCGGCGTCAACTCAAAGAGCGGTTGGCTGGGCGAGGTTTCGACCGAGGTGTTTGGATTCTACGACTACCAAATGATGATTGAATAAAAAGGAATGAGAATACACGAGATTACATATAGACTCACAATCTGCGTCTGCACAATGCTCATAACATTGTGCAGTTCGTGTATGAAGTGGGAGTATGGCCTGACCGAGGAGTTTAATGCTTCGGGCGAGGGATTATTCATTACAAACGAGGGCAATTTCCAGTATGGCAACGCCTCTTTGTCGTACTACAATCCCACAACCAAAGATATTCAAAACGAGGTATTCTATCGTGCAAACGCAATGAAGTTGGGCGATGTGGCGCAGTCGATGATTATTCGCGACAATGTGGGTTGGATTGTGGTGAACAACTCGCACGTTGTATTCGCCATCGACCTCACGACCTTCAAGGAGATAGGCCGCATAACCAATCTCACATCGCCCCGTTACATCCACTTCCTCTCCGACGAGAAGGCCTACATCACACAGATTTGGGACAACCGCATCTTCATCGTCAATCCTAAGCGATACGAGGTTACGGGCTACATCGAATGCCCCAATATGACCACCGAGAGTGGCTCAACGGAGCAGATGGTGCAGTATGGCAAATACGTCTATGTGAACTGCTGGTCATACCAGAACCGCATCCTAAAAATCGACACCGAGACCGACAAGGTGGTGGACGAATTGGTGGTGGGAATACAGCCCACATCGCTGGTGATGGATTGCAACAATAAGCTCTGGACCATAACAGATGGTGGTTACGAAGGCTCGCCTTATGGCTACGAAGCACCTTCACTCTACCGCATCGATGCCGAAACATTCACCATCGAGAAACAGTTTAAGTTCAAACTTGGCGACTGGCCATCGGAGGTGCAACTCAATGGCACTGGCGACAAGCTATATTGGCTCAACGACGACGTGTGGGAGATGTCGGTTTTCGACGAACATCTGCCCGTAAAGCCATTCCTCGCATATGCCGAGACGCTCTACTACGGTCTTACGATAAATCCCCACAACGGCGACGTTTATGTGGCCGATGCTATTGATTATCAGCAGCAAGGCAAGGTGTATCGCTACTCGAAAGAGAGGGAGTTGATTGACGAATTTTATGTAGGTATAATCCCAGGAGCTTTCTGCTGGAAATAATTATGATGTACTATGAAAAGATACCTACATAACATATTTTCGGCAACGCTGCTCTCATTTCTTACCGTCGCATCGGTTGCTGCCTTTGCGCAGAACAACACACCACAACGCGACATCAAAATTCGCGAGGTAAATGTTGTGGCAGACCGTCCGATGAAGGAGATTGGCGTACAGCAAACCAAGTTCGACTCGGTAGCATTGAGGGAGAATGTAGCCCTCTCGTTTGCCGACGTGCTGGCCTTCAACTCTTCGATTTTCGTAAAGAGCTTCGGACGTGCAACACTCTCGACTGTGGCCTTTCGAGGCACATCGCCATCGCACACACAGGTTAGCTGGAACGGAATGAAAATCAACAACCCGATGTTGGGTATGACCGATTTTTCGATGATTCCATCATACTTTATCGACGATGCCTCGCTCCTGCACGGCACATCGTCGGTAAACGACACAGGAGGTGGTTTGGGTGGAGCTGTAAAGCTCTCAACGGCACCTGCTTCTGCCGAAGGCTTCGGTTTGCAATATGTACAGGGCATCGGCTCTTTCAAGACTTTCGATGAGTTTCTGCGACTCACTTATGGAAATGATAATTGGCAGATATCCACTCGCGCCGTCTACTCCTCATCGCCCAATGAGTATAAATTTCGCAACCACGACAAGAAGGAGAACATCTACGACGAGCAGATGAATATCATCGAGCAATACTACCCTATCGAACGCAACCGCAGCGGCTCGTTCAAGGACCTACACCTATTGCAGGAGGCATATTATAACACTGGCCGAGGCGACAGATTTGGACTCAATGCTTGGTATATCAATTCCAATCGCGAGTTACAAATGCTCACCACCGACTACGGCGATGAGCACTCGTTCGACAACCGCCAGCGCGAGCATACTTTCCGAGGAATAGTCTCGTGGGACCATCTGCGAAGCAACTGGAAGACATCAGCCAAGGCGGGATATATTCACACCTGGCTCGCTTACGACTACAAGCGCGATATGGGTAACGGCAATATGGCCCATATGACCCGTTCTCGCAGCAAAGTGGACACATTTTACGGCCAGATAGACGGAGAGTATTACATTGGTAGTAAATGGCTCTTTACGGCTAATGTGTCGGCGCATCAGCACTTCGTGAAGAGTCAGGATAAAAATATCATTCTGCAGGAGGGTAACAAAGCTATTGTAGGTTACGACAAAGGTCGCATTGAGCTTACTGGCTCTATCTCGGCCAAATGGAAACCCATCGATAGACTTGGTATTTCGGCAGTAGTGCGTGAGGATATGTTTGGCCGAGAGTGGACTCCAATCATTCCCGCATTGTTCCTCGATGGAGTGATTTCCCACAAAGGCAATGTGGTAGCCAAAGCATCCGTTTCACGTAACTTTCGATTCCCGTCGCTCAACGACCTCTATTTCCTGCCAGGCGGTAATCCCGACCTTGAGAAGGAGAATGGCTGGACCTACGACGCAGGATTGGAGATGGCCATCGGCAAGAGCGAAATCTACTCTTTCTCGGCCTCAGCAACGTGGTTTGATTCGTGGGTGGACAACTGGATTATCTGGTTACCCACAACAAAAGGATTCTTCTCGCCACGCAACATCAAACTTGTTCACGCCTACGGAATAGAGACTGAGGCTAATTTTGATGTGAAGCTATCGAAGGAGTGGAATTTGGGCATTAATGCCAATTTTTCATGGACTCCATCGACAAACGAGGGAGAGCCTATGTCACCAGCCGACAAATCAGTGGGCAAACAGTTACCCTACGTACCCGAATTTACAGCTACGGCAACTGGCCGACTCGGCTGGCGCAACTGGAGTTTGCTTTACAAATGGTGTCACTACAGTGAGCGTTTTACAATGTCGAGCAACGACCTTTCACTATCGGGTCGCCTACCGAAATACTATATGAACAACATCACTATCGAAAAGGCTATCTCAGCATCGTGGGCAGACCTTTCGATTAAGGGCTCTATAAACAACCTCTTCGACGAGGAGTATCTCTCGGTATTGGCACGACCTATGCCTGGAATTAATTTCGAGATATTCCTGAGCATAACACCCAAGTGGGGCAACGGCAAGCAATAAAACATCGACAGACTTATGGCAGATAACTATTTAGGCAAAAAGATGGAGGACCACTACTCTAAGTCGACACAAAAGAGTCACAAGAGCCACCCATCACTACAAAAACTACTCACTCGCAACCGTAGCCACCGTTCATATGACGTGACGTTCAAGGTGCGTAAGGATCAGATGCAACGTATCGTTGAGGTCAATCGCCTAATCCCATCGGCACGCAATCAGCAGGTGCTGCGTTTCCGCATTGTGCTCGACAACGAGGCCGACAAGGTGCTGCCACACATCAAGCTGGGCGCAGCTCTGCCCGAGCTGAATCTTCCACAGAAGGAGAGCGAGCCCAGGGCATTTATTATCATCTGCTCGATAGTGGAAGAGAATAAGTTTGTAGACATTGATCTCGGCATCGCAGCTCAGAGTATGCTTCTGCAGGCTGCAGAGATTGGGCTCAACGGCATCTGCATAGCAGCCTTCGACAAGGCCCGCATCAGCGAGGAGTTCGGCCTACCCTATGATCCACTTATGATATTGGCCATAGGTCGCGGAAAGGATAATATACAACTCACAGAAATCTCAGCTGACGAGAGCCATAACTACTATCGCCACAACGGAGTACATTATGTACCAAAACTCCGCACCGAAGAGTTGATAATTAAGTAAACAAAAAAACGGAGGAACTTTTGAGGTTCCTCCGTTTTATTTTGATAATACATTAGACGGTTAGTTCAAATCTATAACAATCTCGTATGTCTTATTAGGCTCAAAGTCGGCGTTGTAAACAAAGAGGAAATTCTCATCAACAGCTGCGTCCCACTGCTGACCCTCAGCCAATTTAGGATTCTTCAGACGCTTAGGGAAGAAGTAGCTGAAAGGAAGGTCGAGGACGTGCTCCTGCTTGAATTTATCGCCCTTCATTCTCTCAAGGTTGAAGTTCTCGGCAGTCGTTACAGTTACGATGCACTTGCCACCCTTAACCTCAGAGGTTACTGTATAGTCCTTCTCAGCCTCGACTGCCTGCAAACGTACCTCCCACTTTGGATCGCCATAGTAGGCCAACACGTCGCGGTCGTGCCAGAAACCGATTGTCTCCATATCGAAATCATCACCCTTCACTTCGCGCATACGCTGGCGTGCAAGACGGAACTCATCGCGGCCGTAAGATGGATAGTTCTCCTTAATAAGCATTGGAATCCACTGGTGCTGCTGGTGGAGGAAATCCTGCTGGTTCATATACACAGCCTCAGCCAAAGTGTAGCGGTCGGGGTTAGTAACCCAATACTTCAAGCCGCCCCAGCCGTTACGGCCGTGCCAAGTGGTAACTACGTAACCAATCATTGTAGCAGCATTTGAGCCATTCATCCAAGCAATAGCCATACTCTCCTTGGTATTGTTTACATCGCCAATCAAACAGTTACCAACGGCGAAATATACTCTGCGCTTGCCACTCTCCTTCAAATCCCACTGAGTCTGGGTGAAGCGGTCGTCGGCATACAACTTACCATCCTTTGGACGAAGGTTACCGAGCGAGAATGGCATCTCCAGATTACGCTGAGTAGCGTGAGCAGCAGTAACAACCAAATCAGGATCATAAGCCTCATAAAGGTCGGTGAACTTCTTCAAAATCTCCTTCATATCGATAGAGTCGCTCTCCACCTGGGCATCTTTACTCTGCTTCTGTCCCCACAAACCGCGAGAATGGTCATCAACCCACGCATAGCGGTCAAACCATTTGGCGCTCTTAAGCTCTGTGATTGTTGCAACAGCATCCTTGATGAGCAGCGGCTCGGTGCTATTGTCGAGCATCTTCATCGCGGCAGCAGCGTCGTAACCAGTAATCATACCCCACATAAAGTCGGCATAGATATCCTCATCGACCTCACGGCTAACGTGGTGCATATCGATAACAAAATCCTTATTGAGATTCTCAGGCTTATCAACAATAGCCACATAACGAGGCGAAAGTTTCTGCAACTGAGCCAACACCTCACGGGGAGCTTTGTCATAGAAAACAAGGTCAGCATCGTGCTTCTGTGTAATAGTCTCAGCCACCTTCATCCACTCGGCATCCTGCTGCACAGCACTCGATGCCAGCACCACATATTTATCCTCCACTACCCCACTGCACGACATCGAGAGTGTCATTGTGGCAAGTAGAGCACTCGCTAAAATGTAAAATTTCTTCATATTTAAGTATAGTTTAAGTTTGTTACTAACACAAAGATAATAAAATAGTTGAGCATTTCGCCCTATGCAAGCGTTTTTTTTCATAGGTAGAGGATAAAAAAGAGATGTTCAACCAAACGATTGAACATCTCCAAATCTTGAGAACGTCTATAACAAGAGGTATTTTTAGGCTTGCAAAACCCGAAAAACCGCAGTTTACTAAGTGTAAATGAGGATTTAAGGGTGAGCGCAACGACTAAAGGCCCCTGTTAGGCGTGTTCTTATTACTTCTTGCTCTCAGCCTTACACTTAGCGCACTGCTCTGACTCAGGCTTTGTGCAATTGCCGTTCTCATCGTGGCAATCAGGAGTGATTGACTTCAAATACTCCATGCTCATAGCTACACACTCCATAGGAGTCTTCTCCATTGAAGGCTGATCCTGCTCAACGATGAGCCACTTGCTACCTGCCTTCTTTGAAGCCTCGATAATAGATGGGATATCCTGAACACCCTTGCCCAAAGGACGGAACTCGAATGCAGACTTAGCCTTCTTCTCGCCCTCGTTCAAGCCGATAAGTGCATATGGATCACCCTCCTGCTTACCCTCAACGTGGAAATCCTTGAGGTGAACAACTGGTGAACGACCGCTATACTTCTCGAGGTAAGCAACTGGATCCTGACCTGCATACTTCACCCAGCACTGATCCAACTCAGTCTGCAACAAATCTGCAGATACATTAGCGTAGAGGTAATCCAAACCAAACTCGCCGCTCTCTGTCTTAGCGAACTCGAAGTCGTGGTTGTGGTAGAGCAATACCATGCCAGCATCCTTAACCTTCTGGCCGATAGTGCGGATCTCCTCGATCATCTGCATAAACTTCTCACCACCTGGACGACGCTCCTCAGTTACGTAAGGAACAACCAAATACTGGCAACCGATAGTCTTGTAGTCAGCGATAACCTTGTCGATATCAGCCAACATATCAGCCAAAGGCACGTGAGCAGAGATAGGATTCAAGCCCAACTCAACACACCAAGCCTTAACCTGCTCAGGTGAGTTACCAAACAAACCAGCGAACTCAACGCCATCGTAACCCATCTCCTTAACCTTCTTCAATGTACCAGCGAAATCAGCCTCCATATCGCCACGTACGCTATAAAGCTGCAAACCAACTGGCAAATGGTCACTGCAATGATCTGCACACTCTCCCTTAGGAGCATTTCCACCGCAAGAGACCATCAACAAAGCAGCCACTGCAGAGAATAACAAAGTTGAAAACTTCTTCATAATGAAATAATTTTATGTTTAGTTAATAAATTCGTCTCTTTGGACTATCTATACAGATGCAAATTTATCTTTTTTTTATATCTTATCAAAATTTGCACTGCCAAAAAACTATACTACTGCTGATTATTTGTTATAGCGAGGCCACTGCACAATAATCGCAAGCAACGCACAACCACCCATAATAATCGGATAGTAAAGATAGGAGATAATCTCGACTGGCGAAATAGATGCCAAGCCCGCAGCCATCAGAAGCTGAGCTCCGTAGGGCAATATACCCTGAATAAAGCAAGAGAATGTATCCAACAGACTCGCCGCACGACGTGCCGAGATGCCGAACTTCTGAGCTATATCACGCACTATAGAGCCTACCGAGATAATCGCAACCGTATTGTTTGCTGTGCACACATCGGCAAAAATCACAAGCGAAGCGATTGAGAGTTCTGCACCACGGCGACTGCGGATGCGAGAACTCAGGCGAGAGATGATGTAATCGATTCCACCATTGATACGAATCATCTCCAGCATACCTCCTGCCATCATTGTGATTATGATAAGTTCTCCCATCGAACCGATGCCATTTCCCATTGTTGAGAACCAATCAATCAGGCTCATCTTGCCGCTCGCAAGACCAATTACACCCGACGACAAAATACCCAACACGAGTACCACCAACACATTCACACCCATTATTGCCGACACCAACACCAGCAGATATGGGATAATCGTATACCACGCAATCTCGCCTTCGGCAGGAGTAAAGTGGAACGAATGGGACTGCATAAGATATATAATCGACGTAATCAGCGCCGCAGGAGCCACAATCAATACGTTGGTACGAAACTTATCACGCATCGAGCAGCCTTGTGTGCGGGTTGCAGCAATTGTTGTATCTGAGATAAACGACAGGTTATCGCCAAATAGCGCACCACCCACAACTATAGCCACAATCCACGCCACATTGCCTCCCGTCTGCTCGGCCAGAGCCGATGCAATGGGTGTAAGAGCCACAATCGTACCCACCGATGTACCTATCGAGAGCGAAGTGAAGCAGGCAGCAATGAATATTCCGGCTGGCAAGAACTCTTCGGGAACTATTTTCAGAGTCAACGCCACGGTTGCATCTACAGCTCCCATTTGTTTGGTAGAGGCGGCGAAGGCTCCCGCCAGCACGAAAATCCATATCATCAACATTATATTCACATCGGTGGCACCACTCGAATAGTGACCTATACGCTCCGAAAGAGGTTGCTTGCGAGTCATTGTAACAGCCACTATCGAGGCAATCATAGCCGCCACGACGATAGGAATCTTATAGAAGTCGTTAGCCAAAACAGAGCCAAGCGCATAGACTCCCAAAAACACCACAAGTGGCAAGAGTGCCACCAAATTTCCTTTTGAATTATTCTGCATTTGAAAAATATCTACGTTTTAAGGGCGTAAAATTACTTTTTTATTTGTACATTTACCATCAAAACATACTAAAAATGAGATTACAACGATTTTTTATTCTAACAATGAGCATCGCGAGCATCGTTTTATGCTCGTGCGGAGGGCATTTTACCTCAGATGAGGCTACCCGCTCAAAGATTCACGAGAAGTTTGAATCACGTCGCAAACTCTTCACCGATGGTGACGTATTCAAGATTTTCGACAAACACCTCTCAACACCTGAGCGAGAGGCTATGGAGTTTTTGTATGCCTATATGACTTCAGCCGATATGGGCGATTATGAGGGTCAATATTTCCTCGACAATGTGCGTATGTCGCTCAAGGCTCGCCGACAGATGGCGTGGGGCGAACAAGTGCCCGAGGATATCTTCCGTCACTTCGTTTTGCCAATTCGCGTAAACAACGAGCGACTCGACGATTTCCGTATGATGTACTACGACACACTGCGTAAGCGTGTGGAGGGCATGAGCCTGCACGATGCTGCACTGGAGGTAAACCACTGGTGCCACGAGAAGGTTACATACGTTCCTTCGGATAGTCGTACATCATCACCTTTGGCTACAATGTGCAACGCTGAGGGTCGTTGTGGCGAGGAGTCAACATTCACAGTTGCCGCTATGCGTGCCATCGGTATCCCTGCACGCCAGGTTTACACTCCACGCTGGGCCCACACCGACAGCAACCACGCCTGGGTAGAGGTATGGATTGATGGCAAGTGGTACTTTTTGGGAGCTTGCGAGCCTGAGCCAGTACTCAACGCCGCTTGGTTCAACGAGCCTGCAGCACGTGCTATGTTGATGCACACACGCGTATACGGCGACTACGAAGGCCCAGAGGATGTAATCCAGCGAACAGAGTGTTTCACCGAAATCAACGTCATTGACAACTACGCTCCCACTCGCAAATCGGTGGTAACAATCACCGACACAGAGGGTAAGCCAGTTGCAGGTGCAACCGTTGAGTTCAAAATATTCAACTATGGCGATTTTACAACTGTCGTAACTCTGCCAAGCAACGAGCAAGGTCAGGTATCGCTCCATTCAGGTTTGGGTGATATGCTTGTTTGGGCTAACCACAATGGCCGTTTCGGCTTTGCAAAGCTCAATACAGAGAATCTCACAATACCTTTGAAATACAAGGAGGGTGACCCTATCAAATATATCGACGATATTACACCTCCAGTTCCAGGCCGTATTCCTGTAGACATCACAGAAGAGGCAGCCGAGCATAACAAGATTCGTCTTGCATATGAAGATTCTATCCGTTTGGCATATGTTGCGACATTCCTTAAACCCGAGCAGTGCCAGGAGTATAGCCGCGGTGAGCAGATGTTATTGGTGGGCGCACGTGGCAATTGGCCAGCGGTGAAAGCATTCCTTGACAATAACCCGGGTGATAAACGAGCAAAGGCGGTAGCTCTGCTTCGCTCTATTTCGCAAAAGGATTTGCACGACACATCACTCGAAGTTTTGCAAGACGCTTTGGATTCTGCACCAGAGGGCGAGCTTACACCCGAATACACTCGTTTTGTACTCTCACCTCGTATTTCGAGCGAGTTCCTGCAACCATACCACAACGTCATTCGCGAGGTGCTCTCAGCCGAGATTAGCCAAAATCCATCTGCAACCGAGATTATCAAGTGGACAAAGCAGAACATTGCTCTTGCCGACGAGTACAACCCTATCGCTCTGCAGGCTACACCAGCGGGTGTATTGCGTCTGCGTAAGGCCGATGCAAGCTCACGCAACCGCTTCTTCGTGGCTGCTTGCCGTACATTTGGCATTCCTGCCCGTATGGGTGGCATGAGCGGTGCACCTCAGTACAAGGGTGACAAGGGTTGGATTGATGTCTCACTCGATGGCGAGGTATCGGAGCGAGTACCTAAGATGGGCAGCCTGCGCACATTCTACGATCGCAAGGTTATCCCAACAATGCCTAATCCTCAATTCACAATCTCTCGCATTGAGAATGGCGAGTGCCACCCTATCCGCTTCTCTCGCGGTTCGGATATAGATTTGGGCCCTAACTCATCGGCCGATATGCTGGCTCGCGAGTTCCAGTTGGAGGAGGGATACTACATGCTCACAACCGGCAACCGTATGGCAAGTGGCAAGATTCTCTCTCACAACACTACATTCACAATCGAGGAGGGTAAGAATACAAAGATTGATCTAATTGTACGTCCTGCTAACGATGATGTGGGCGTGATTGGCTCGATGGATGCTGAGCGCAAATATATGCCCGATGGCGGCAACTCAGAGGTTTCGATTCTCTCAACCACAGGACGTGGCTACTTTATCGTAGCAGTGATGGGTACAAGCGACGAGCCTACCAACCACGCAACTCGCGGTTTGGCGTCAATTGCAAGCACCCTGAACGAGTGGAATCGCCCAATTGTGATGCTCAACGCCACTCCTGAGGATGCCGCTAAATTTAATCGCGGAGCCCTTGCCGAGTTGAAGACTCTCAACTACGGTACAGACCCCGCGAATAAGGTTCGCCAGATGCTCTGCTCAGGTTGCAACTCTCAGTCACCTACCCTGCCAGTTATCGCCATCTGCGACAGCTTCGGCAGAATAGTCTACTTCTCACAGGGTTACAACACCTCTTTGGCGGAGCAGTTAAAGGCTGTTATTCACAAGTTGTGATACGATGGCTCTATCCGAGAGCGAGATGCGTCCCTCATCAGCAGGTGATGTGGCAAAGCTCACTCTTGGATGAGTAAAATTCATACCATCAGATTTCGTTACTCGGGCCGTTGAGTGAAACTCGGCGGCCCCTGTTTTTTGCTCAATAAGGGCAATATTCGATGGACGAATACCAGCTCCGGGCATAACTATAATCCTACCTGCGGCTTGCTCAACAAGCTCTGAGAGAAGCTCCGCACCCTTCTCAGCCGAACACTCCTGACCCGATGAGAGCAATCTATCGCAACCCAATGCTACTATATCCTCCAAAGCCTTGCGTGGGTCTCGACACACATCAAAGGCACGATGGAACGTAACCGACATATCGCCCGCGGCGGCCATCATCTTGCGGCACGCCTCAACATCGACATCACCATCGGCCGTAAGAGCACCTATCACCACACCGTGAAATCCCAACTCTCGGCACAGGGCAATATCGCGACACATAGCATCAACCTCGTCGGCATTGTAGAGGAAGCTACCCTCGCGCGGACGAATCAACACATTGACATCAATATCCACATCGGCCTCGGCCACCTGACGCAACACTCCATAACTGGGCGTAACGCCACCACAAGCTATCGCACCACACAGCTCCACTCTCACAGCTCCACCCGCCTTGGCCTCACACACCTCGTACAATGAGCCACAACACACCTCGATTTTTCGCATAATATTCTATTACTTTAATCTAAATTTCACCAGCACAGGATTATCATCGGACTGTACATTCAACTTCTCAATAATCTCCGTTGCAAGTGGCGAAGGTTCTGTTTTTTTGTCAATCCAGGTTTCAGAAGGACCATAAACAACTGCCCAACACTCTTTGTTGTTGGCATCATACGCTATGGGCTGGAATTTGCGAGTTAGACCTGCAACCTTTATCTGCTTGGCCATAACCTCACCACCACCTGTGCGATGATACAACATCAATGGTGGCATATTTGCAAAGCCTAATCCATTCATAAACCAAAGAGTAAACTCCTTTTTGGTGTAGCTGACAAAACATGGAGCAGTAGCGTATTCCGTATAAATATGCCCCGACTTTTCGTCAAGCATAAGATCTCCATCGTCCTTATCGTCCATGCCCTCAGGTCTGGTCATTACACCATAATCGAATTGCATCAACTCCTCGACTGAACCTTTATCGGAGATACTCACCAATGTATGAAGTCTATTGTTGTTTTGCGATGCCACAGCCACTATTTCATCACCTATTCGAGTTATGCAACCCATCGCACCCAACTTTTCGTCATACTCAATATTGCGACGCTCTCCACTCTCCACATTAAGCACCGAAAGAGTATATTTCATTTCAAACACAGGCTTATCACTCTTCTCGTCGAGATAACCTGTCTGAGTTTCAACAATTAGCAAAAGCTCCTTTTCGGATAGCTGGCACATACTCCTTATCCCCTCCACGTGCATCGAAGTCTCGGTAGCCTCCTGCTTTAACTCTATTTGCTTCAAGAATTTAAAATCGGCAAGCGTATAGATAAAACATTTATACAAATTTCTATCGTAAACCACCAGCCAATCATTTTCGGGCATATAGATAAAATCGTAAATCCATTGATACTCGCCAGGGCCACGGCCTTTGCGATTCAACCGTTTTAACACCTCACCCTTGCGATTGCATATAAGCAATGAAGAGTTGTTGTCGGTTGACTCTTTGAGAATCATCTTATCGGCATATACTCTACTCTGCATCAAAATACCAATAGGCTCGTTGTGAGTGAGTGGCACAACCTCGATATCGGTTGCAATGTCGGTGAGTTGACACACCGTAGCCTTGTCGGTAGGGATTGAGAATAAATCAGCCGAGGCATCACTTGTGACACCACTCGAACACGCAGTTAAGATGGCCGCTATCAGCACTACCAAAATTGAATTGATTGTTTTCATCTAATTAAGTTGTTATGGGTTAAATATAACTATTTTTGATTGTTGTCAGCCCTTACAAGGCTATATTACACGCCTATTTCAATCCCAAATCATACTCGGTCAGGCGTCCTGAATAGTGGGTATGGGCATACAATCGGCCGTTGCATACCGAAATGGTATTATATAGGCCATCAAGTTCATAACGCCCCACAAGATTGCCCTTATAATCAAACACGTGTACCTGCGCCTTGTTTTGCTTGACAAATTCCGACATTTCTTCGCTCGTATCACCCATTTTCACCTTTGGCGCGGTTTGAAACAGAGCATAGATATACTTTTCGCCACACTCTATATACTTATATCCATAAGATTCAGGTTCTCCATCGTCACTCTTAAATCTTATGGCCTCAATTTCGCCACTCTTCAAATCGAGAATATTAATCTGCGACTTCGGGCCTCTAATCCTAAATACGGCCTTATTGCGCGACGGAGCAACGACAGGTGATGAAATACCGTAGCTCAACTCTGCGTCATCAAGTGCCGCACCCCATTGTGCAATTTTAAGCGTATCGACAAATATGTCATACTCCTTGACAAGCGACAAATCATCTCGACTACGCATCTGAATCTTAGGCGCTTCGATTGTCCAGGTTGCCCTATCGTAAGAATACGTATTGCAATCTCTATAACATAGATAGTGCTTACTATCCAAGATGGATAATTGGAAATAGTCATTGCTAAATTTGGGCAACTCTGCAACAGAATCGAACTCGGTATATCCACTCTCTATCGAGCGCGAAATATTCCAAGCATAGATTTTGTTACGGTTCATATCATAAATTTCGCTCACCAACTCTCCATCGACATAATGAGCATCAGACAGTGGCACTGCACCAAAAGTCATATCCTTAGGGCCGCGACCATTGGTGCAATAAGAACCCAAGTCCTTGCCTGAGTTTATATTAATCACACTAAAAACATATACGCTTCCATCGCTAATATTACGCACAATTCCAATAGAATCAATTATTTCAATCTCACCAGCATTGTAATTCTCGGTATTGGGTACTTCACGCACCAAACGAGCATCAACCAATGGTTTATCTTTCACATAACGATAATCCTGTTTAAGACAATAGCTGGCTTCACGCCCCACACCATCTGAGCACGCCACAAAAGAGATAGCCGATGCCGACAAAATAACCACTGCCGCCATCGAAAAAATAGAGTTGATTGTTTTCATTGTTTCTTATTCTTTCGTTTTTAAAGTTTCCACATCGAAACTTCGCATAACAAAGATAATCAATTTTACATTTTAGGCCAATAAAAGTTAGTAGTAAATAGACTTCACGCCCCACCAAATAAAAATAAATTCACCTGCAACACGCAAAAATAGGCTCAAAATTTTGGTCGATTCAAATTTGTTTTCTACTTTTGCTCCGCTCATTGAGAGAAATGCTGTTGTAGCTCAGTGGTAGAGCACTTCCTTGGTAAGGAAGAGGTCGTGAGTTCAATCCTCATCAACAGCTCAAAGTAAGGAAGAGAAGAATCTCTTCCTTTTTTGTTTTAGAATTACAAGGTTTGTAATTTGCGTATAAGAGTTATATGACGTAACTTTGCATAACGCAGGATATATTTACATAGGTTATGAGTGTTGCAGAATTTTTGACCGCAGAGCACGATACGGCTTTCTCAATCGAGGTGTTGCCACCCGTCAGAGGCAAGAGTATCGAGCAGGTTTTCAAGACGTTGGATAAACTCGTTGAGTTCAACCCAGCATACATCAATATCACCACCCACCGCACCGAGGTTGTATACCGCGAGATTTCGGAGGGTGTCTTCCAGCGTACCACCGAGCGCATGCGCCCAGGTACGGTGGCCATTGCAGCAGCACTCAAGGGCCGTTATGGCATCCCAACCGTTCCTCATATGATTTGCAGCGGTTTTACACGCGCGGAGTTGGAGAACGAGCTCATCGACCTGTCGTACCTCGGCATCACCGATCTGTTGGTATTGCGTGGCGACAGAGCCAAAGGCGAGAATCGTTTTCTACCTGTTGAAGATGGCCACACTCACGCCATCGAGCTCTGCCAGCAGATTGAGGCATTCAACAATGGATTTATGCGTGATGGCAGCGAGCACGAACCTCTCTCTCATCGATTCACATATGGTGTTGCTGGTTACCCCGAAAAGCACGAGGAGGCTATGAACATCGATATAGACATTGAGTATCTGAAAGCTAAAATTGAGGCTGGTGCTAAGTATGTCGTAACACAAATGTTCTTCGACAATCGCAGCTACTTCTCGTTTGTTGAGCGTTGTCGTGCTGCGGGTATCGATGTACCTATCATTCCAGGCATCAAGCCACTCACTTCGCTTACCCAGCAGGCCCTCCTGCCAAAGACATTCCACATCGACTTACCAAAGGATTTGGCCGATGAGTTGCGCAAATGCAAGGATAACGATAGTGTGAAGCAACTCGGTATCGAGTGGGGAATCGCCCAGGCTCGCGAGCTGAAGGCTGCACGAGTACCAAGTATCCACTTCTATTCGATGAATGCTTCGGCAAGTATCGAAGCTATCGCAAAAGCGGTATATTAAATCACTGCCTATGGCTACAATCCACGAAATCATACTCAATCGCATCTTGGTTTTAGATGGTGCGATTGGCACAATGATACAACGTCACAACCTCTCGGAAGAGGATTTTCGTGGCGAACTCTTTGCTGACCACTCAGTGAAACTGACCGGCAACAACGATATTTTATGCCTTACACGCCCCGACATCATCTCGGCACTGCACCGAGAGTATCTGGAAGCGGGAGCAGATATCATCTCTACCTGTTCATTCAATGCACAGGCTATTTCGCAGGCTGAGTATTTAACCACGCAGTATGTGCGTCAAATAAATCTCTCTGCAGCCCGTTTGGCTCGTGCCGAAGCTGATCGTATGAGCGCCATCACACCCAACAAACCTCGCTTCGTAGCGGGTTCTGTGGGTCCAACTGGCAAGACCGCATCGATGTCACCCGACGTAGAGAATCCAGCTTTTAGAGCGGTCGATTTTGATATATTGCAGAGTGCCTACGTCGAGCAGATCGATGCTCTGATAGAGGGAGGTATCGATTTACTGCTATTCGAGACAATATTCGACACACTCAACGTGAAGGCTACCATTGCAGCGGCCGAGAAGGTATTTGCCGCAAGAGATGTTCGACTCCCTATAATGCTATCTGCCACACTTGCCGACTCATCGGGCCGCATGCTCGCAGGACAGACTCTGGAGGCGTTCCTTTGCTCGGTTTCGCACGCCGAAATATTCTCGGTGGGTCTCAACTGTTCGTTTGGTGCAGAGCAGTTGTTGCCCTACCTAAAAGAGATTTCTAGCATAGCCCCTTGGTGGGTGAGCGCCCATCCAAACGCCGGTATTCCCAATTCACTCGGTGCATACGACCAAACTCCCGAGATGATGGCTCGCAATATAGAGAGCTACATCAATCAGGGAATTGTAAATATCGTGGGAGGTTGTTGCGGCTCTACCCCCGACCACATCAGAGCCATCGCCGAGGTGGCATCGAAAGCCACATCAATACGACAACCATCGGCTGGAAATCTACCCAGGCTGGCAGGCATCGACGCCTTCCGCAGCAATGGGGCTTTTATCAATGTAGGCGAGCGATGCAATGTGGCAGGCAGCCGCAAATTTCTGCGATTGATTAAGGAGAAATCATATAACGAAGCTCTCGCCATTGCCCGTTCTCAGGTACGAGCAGGTGCAATGATACTCGATGTAAATATGGATGATGCTATGCTCGACACTCAGAGCGAGATGGTGAATTTCCTCAATCTTATGGCCTCCGATCCCGAGATTGCACGTCTGCCCCTGATGGTCGATTCGTCTCGTTTCGAGGTTATCGAGGCTGCATTAAAGACAATCCAAGGCAAGGCAATCGTAAACTCATTGTCGCTAAAAGAGGGCGAAAAAGTCTTCTTGGAGCGCGCTCGCAAAGTGCGCGACTTAGGAGCTGCGCTTATTGTTATGGCATTCGACGAGCAGGGACAAGCCACAACTTTTGAGCGAAAAATCGAGGTGTGTGCACGTGCCTACAAGCTCCTTACCGAGCAGCTTTCGTTTAATCCCAATGATATAATTTTTGATCCTAACATACTCACAATAGCTACCGGAATTAAGGAGCACGACTCGTATGCACTCGATTTCATAAGGGCTACCGAATGGATTCACAATAACTTACCATATGCCAGCGTAAGCGGAGGTGTAAGTAATCTATCTTTCTCACTGAGAGGCAATAACTTCCTGCGCGAAGCAATGCATGCTGTATTCCTATACCATGCAATCAAAGCTGGAATGGATATGGCTATTGTAAATCCTTCAACAACAGTGATGTATGACGATATACCTAAACCTTTGCTCGAGGCATTAGAGGATATTATCCTGATGCGTCGCGACGATGCCACCGAACGCCTGCTTGCCATCGCTGAGCAATATAAAGATAAAACATCTGAAACTCAAGAGGTTACAACTAACAGAGCAGCAATCCCCGTCGAGGAACGATTATCACTGGCATTGCAGCGAGGCGACGATGAGCACCTGCAAGAGGATATAGATGAGGCACTTACGTTATACCCATCACCATCATCAATCATTGAAGGCCCACTGATGAGTGGAATGACTCAGGTGGGTGAGCTATTTGGTCAAGGTAAAATGTTCTTGCCACAGGTCGTGAAAACTGCCCGCACGATGAAGCGAGCGGTTGAGATTCTGCAGCCACACATCACCGCATCGCAGAGCTCGTCAGCTATGAAACAGGGACGCTACCTGCTGGCCACAGTGAAAGGCGATGTACACGACATAGGAAAAAATATTGCAGCCGTTGTGCTTGGTTGCAACAACTTTGAGGTTGTAGATTTGGGTGTGATGGTTTCAGCTGAAGATATTGTAAAGGCAGCTGTCGAGCAGAAGGTGGATTACATAGGCCTTAGCGGTCTTATCACTCCATCGCTCGACGAGATGTGCCGAGTGGCAAGCGAGCTAAAAAGTGCCGGAGTTGACGTGCCTCTCTTTATCGGAGGTGCCACCACATCTCCACTCCATACCGCAGTGAAAATTGCCCCACTATACGATGGCCCAGTCTTCCACGTCAAGGACGCTGCACAAAACCCAATTATTGCAATGCAGCTTGTGGGCAAAGAGCGAGATAAGAGAATCGCTTGCCTGAAATATGAGCAAGAGCAGTTGCGCCAGACAATACAAGCAACGAAGCACTCTGATGATGGAGGTTTGCAAAACATAGAGCATCGCAAGAAGATTGATTGGCAGAGCGAGAATCTCTATCCGCCAACATTCAAAGGCGTAAAGACAATCGAGAAAATATCAATCGGAGAGATTAGGCCACATATCAATTGGCGACACTTCCTCAACCTATGGGGAACTCGCCCCGAGACAGCCGAGGCTGAGAATATTATCTCTGCAGCAGAAGCTATGCTCGATGGATTGCAGGAGCGCCATTACTTGATGGCAAGAGTTGGTTTCTTCGATGCATATGGAACAGATAAGAGCATTGTCATCTCCCACACCGAGGGTTGCCCTTGCTGCGGTGGCGTGAAGCGCTCGACAACAATTCCAACACCACGCCAGAGTACTATAAACGCAGAGGGCGAGGCTGTGGCATTGTGTGATTTCATAGCTCCCGAATCATTCGGCGACCACATTGGAGCATTTGCAGTGACTGTTGGCAAGGAGTGGGCCGGGGAGCTGGAGAAGTTGAAAGAGGCCGGAGAAGTATATGATTCAATATTGATGCAGAGCATAGGCGACCGCTTGGTGGAGGCCGCAAGCGAGTGGCTGCACGCAAAGGTAAGACGCGAGATGTGGGGCTATGATGCCGAGGAGAATATATCTATTAAGGAGATGTTCCAGGCTCGATACAAGGGTATCCGTCCAGCTATCGGCTATCCATCTTTGCCCGACCAGCGCAATATCTTCCCCGTTGGCGAGTTGCTCGGTATTGACAAGATTGGAATCTCGCTTACTGAGAATGGAGCGATGTATCCACAATCGTCGGTTTGCGGATTATACCTTGCATCGCCACACGCGAAGTATTTTATCTTAGATTAGTTAAACGAACAGAAGAAGGGGACGAGGAAAGGCACCGAGAAATCGACCACCACACCGTGGAGAATCGAGACAAAGAGCCAATCACGACCCGAAAAACGAGTAATGACAGGGAGCGTAACATCGATAGTTGTTGCGCCTCCTGCGCATATGGGCCCCAGTGGAGAGAACCATCGCACCATAAATGGCGCCAGCAAAAGGGTTATAAGTTCACGGAAAACATTTGCTATAAGAGTAATGGTTCCCAGCTCGGCAGCAGCCTGCAAGCCTATATGGGCCTCCTTGAGCGATGAGACCAAAATCGACGATAAAGAGTAGTAACCAAATCCGCAGCCAACGGCCATAACCTCTGTGGCACTCCAGCGGACAATAGCAAACGAGATAAGGAAAGTAGAGAGAATTGTGCCGATGAGGGTTGCACAAGGTACAAGGATAGTTCGGGGTGTGATGCTGCGAAGAATCTCTTTCAGGCGCGAATCACTGCCGATGCCTATACCCACCTGGAACATCAGAGCATACAACACAACAAGCGACAAAGCTCCGCCCAGCCACCAATTAGGCAACCAACCCAATCGACCTACCACACAGCCCGCGACAAAAGAGCCGACGATAAGAATACTTCCCTTCATAGTTATTTGTCGGTTTTTGCCTTGAAGAATCTATTATAAACAATCTTAGCGGCCACAACACTACCCAGCGTGGCAGCAATAGCGATAACGGCAGCCTCGCCGCCCAACGTTGGAAGGTTGCTCATAAGCGTTTCGTTATTACCAATCTCGCAGCCCATCACAAAGAGCAGAATCATAATGGTAATAGTAGTTGAGGTAGAAACGTGCTCTACCCCACGCCATCGACGCAGGAGATATCCCACGCCAATTCCCACAAACATTATCGCTAAAATATAAAACATAGTATCTGGTTTTGGCTCTGCTAAACTGGCCACAAATTTACACCTTTTAGCTTCGAAATCAAACCCTGAGCCAAAAATCCGACACACCATTTTTTTTGCAAGAAATTTTTGAGCAGATTTTTTCTCTTGTAAAGAGAAACTTGAAAAAAAATTGAGGTTGTGTGAAAAAATACACTACTTTGTGATACATAATACCAAATTTGTTATTATATTTGCAATACAGAAATATTCACTTTGATAAATTTCTACTTAAAATGAAAGAGACGATTAATGTAAATCTTGCACAACAGGCCTTTACAATGGATATGGATGCATACACGACTCTCAATCATTACCTGGACGATATCGCCTGCCGACTTCCTGATGGCGACACCGAAACGATGAATGATATAGAGAACCGTATAGCCGAGATATTCCGTGAAAAGGTGCCATCGCCGATGATGGTGATAACCAACGGTATTGTGGTCAGCACAATGAACCAGCTGGGCAGCCCCGAAAACTTCGGCGAACCAGTGCGTCCATTAGGCGAGAAGGCCGATCCAACAACAGTGACTTACGATGCGCCAAAGAAATTCTTACGTTCGCGCTCGGACCGTTCGATAGCGGGAGTGTGTGGTGGCATTGGTAAATACTTCAATATCGACCCTACGCTGATAAGATTACTTGCTATTGTAGGTGTATTCGCATGCTTTGCCACTGTGTTCCTCTATGCAATCATTTGGGCGGTAGTACCCGAAGAGCCCGCCAAACCTTTCGATTTGAACAAATAACCATTAACAAGGAGGTATTCTATGAACGACGATAATGTAAAAGTACAGATGCGAAAAGGCATCTTGGAATATTGCATTTTAGCAATGCTTTCGCGCGAAGATTCATACGCCCCCAAAATCATTGCCGAGCTAAAGGAGGCTCAGATGATTGTGGTTGAGGGTACACTCTACCCTATTCTCACGCGATTGAAGAATGCAGGTTTGCTATCATACCGATGGGAGGAGTCGCCTCAAGGCCCACCTCGCAAATATTATATACTCACCGAAGATGGTCGCAAGCATCTAAAATTGCTCGACGAGGCGTGGGACGAGATGGTGGCGCAGATTCAGGCTATCCGTCACGGAGGAAACTCGGCATCAGCAGCAAACTCGGCCGAAGAGATATTTGAGCCAGAGGTGGTGGATAATCCAGAGATGTAGGCCAACAACACAACAACTATTACAAACAAAGTCCATTGGGGACAAATTTGGGCAAAAGCCCGACAACTATTACAATTATCGCACAAAAGAGATTTTATAATATTAACAACAATTAACTTATACAACTATGAAAAATTTATTTGTAATTTGGACAGCACTCATTTTCACCTTGCCTTCAAATCTCAGCGCAGAAGCCGCAACAAGCATTAACAAGAGCTACGCAAAGAAGCATCGAGTAGAAATAAACAACGATGCTGTATGGGGCAATAAACGAGTGACTGGCAGTGGAAATATAATCGAGAAAGAGATTAAACTATCGGGCGAATATAGCACAATCTATGTAAGTCGTGCTGTGAAAGTGATAATGGAGAACCGCAGCGACAATAAGGTGGTAATTTCGGCAGATGACAATGTGATGGAGTATGTGATTTGCAAGGTTGAGGGTGGTAAACTTACGGCTACAATCGACAACAAAATAAACTCTATATCGAATGTAAATGTGAAAATTTACCTTCCAAAGAGTGAGAAGATAGATAAAATCAGCACCGCATCGGGAGGCGAGGCGCACATCTACCCTACAATCAAGACTACTTCGCTTACGATTGAATCATCGTCAGGCTCTAAGGTAGATATTACCACAGCTGAGGCGGGAAAGCTCGATATAAACGCATCATCGGCAGGAAATATTAAAGGCTCGTTTAAGTCGGATAATTCTGCTAATCTTGCTGCATCATCGGCTGGAAAAATAGATATTACCCTTTTGGGCAAAGAGGTTAAGTGTGAAGCATCGTCGGGAGCCAATATAGAGCTTAACGGTCAAGCAAATAAGCTAAACGCAGAAGCATCATCAGCTGCCGATATCAACGCGAAGACATTTACTGCGGAGAATGTTTACGCCGCGGCATCGTCGGGAGCAGATGTTGATGTATTTGCCCAGAAACGACTCAGTGCCAATGCCTCATCAGCTGGTAAAATTAGATACACAGGACCAGTAGATAGTTTCGATGTATCGAAAAGTGCATCAAGCGGAGGAAGCGTAAAGAAGATGTAAAGCAACCCTAAAATCATCAAACAATGAACCAGATAAAGAAATGTAGCATAGCGGGAGTATCGTTCACGATGGAGACCGATGCTTACGAGGCGCTGAGTGCTTACATCGAGTCGCTGAAAAACAACTACAAGAACAACCCCGATGGCGAGGAGATTGTGGGCGATATTGAGGCACGCATAGCCGAACTTATACTCTCGGCTCAAAGGTCCAAAGCTATAATCTGCAAGCCGCTAATCGACAACATCATAAAGCAGCTTGGCTCGGCCGAGGAGATTGACTCGGAGAGTTCGGACTACGAACAGCCAAAGCACGAGCCAGAAATAACCGACTCAAACGGAATACCTCGAATGCCACGCCGATTGTATCGCAATATGGAGAGTGGCAAGTTGGGTGGAGTGTGTGCGGGAATAGCCAACTACTTCGACAAAGATGTAACGCTGATTCGCCTGCTGATGTTTGTGCCGCTAATACTATCGGTAATGTCGGGACCATTTGGTTTTTTCGGTTGGTTTGAGCCGATGATGCACAATATATTTATCATTGAGCTGATATGTTACCTGGTGATGTGGTTTACCGTGCCTGTAGCTTCGTCGGCTCGTCAAAAGTTGGAGATGCGTGGCGAGAAAATCACGGCTCAGAGCATCATGGAGAACACCATAGCTGCGGCAGACATCAAAGAGCGCTCGATAATTGCGAAGATAGTGGGTGCTTTGGGAACAGCAGTATTGATTGCACTGAAGTTCTTTGCCCTGCTACTGCTCATTGCGCTTGTTGTGGGTGGATGTTTTGCAGGAATAATGGCACTTTGGGGAATACCGATGTTTGGATTTGATTTCCACACAGGGTTTACGCTGAGAAGTCTATTCTTTGTTGCGCTGATACCAACACTGACGCTGATATACTTGATTGTCACATTCCTCATTTCACGCCGTCCGAGAGGAGTAGTGCTGCTCGTAATGCTGATATTGTGGATTATATCGTGGATTGTGGCGACTATTGGCGGAACAAATATGCTCTTTAACTTCGACAAGACCGAAAATAGCTTTATAACCCTGTTTGACAATTTGGACAAGCAGACAGACAAGGTTCTGAATCTTGATACGGGCGATTTGGAGGAGTATGCCGAGAGTATCGGAGTGGATATGAAGGTGGGAATGAGTTCCACCCAATACAAGATTGATGATAAGTTGATTTCTATCTGCTCGAAACCTCAGATGAAGGTTATACTCTATGGCGACCAGATATCGGCGAATGCCGCACATAAGAGCCTGAAAATGGACGACGAGAAGAAGAGCATAACTTTTAGAACCGAGCATGGCACGCCCGTAAAGGTAACATTAACAAAGGTGAATTGTCCTGCCGAAAAATTCGGAACACTTATCACCGATGTAAGTGGCAAGAATGCCACACACACATTCTCGGTTGATGAGGATTTATATGTGCAATGCATAATCGGAGAGAGGGCCGACGAAGATAGGACTATTGACAAAGCGTATATAGAGAATGCTTTCAAGATAAAAATCGCGGGGCAGGTGGAGAATCTTTATAAAGTGAACATAAAAAAGGATATTGACTCCACGCAAAAAGCTGCCGAAAAGATTGAAAAGCAGGCTGAAAAGATGATTGAAGAGCAGACCGAGCAGATTGAGAAGCAGGCCGAGCAACTCGAAGAGCAGTTTGAAAAACTCGGCGAGAGATTGGAAGACAGGTTTGGAGGAGCGAAAAAGTATGCTATGGTCAGAATTGGCCCTTTTTCGTTTAAAAAGACTCTTGATGAGGATAGCGAAGAGGAGATAATCGAAAAAGCGAAGAGCGCCGCTGAATCTAAAAAGGAGTATGGCACCGAGGGTGTAAAACAGATGACGCACTACTACACCATCGGCAAGGAGCGTGCGGTGAGCTACTATGAGAATGATATGCATATTATGCTCTGCGGCAAGGAGAAAGATGTTCAAAAATGCGAGGAGTCAATCTCGGTTGCCGACAATCATCTCGCTTTTGTAACCCCACACGGTAAGAAGGTAAAGGCATCGAAAGAGGGGATTGAGGTTGATGGCAAGATGCTCGATAAGGTGGTGCAAAGTAGCTACACTTCTGATGACGGCAATACGACTATGGCCTACGCATTCAATGTTGATGGTTTGAAAGTGCAGTTTGAGCAAGGACCCGATATTGACACAAGTGAGGTTACTGAGGAGCTGGTGAGAAATATTTTCGGCACTACATCGAAGATATTTGATGCGGCTGGCAACATAATCTCGGCAGCAGGAGATATTATCTCGACAGCCGGCAAGGCCATAGGATTTCAAAAAAATGTAGAAATAAGTTACCAGAGGCCCAAAAATACCGCTATATACAAAGACATCTTAGAACAAGCCAAACTTTCGGAGCCAAACAAGGGCGCTACTACAGCCACAAAAACTGGCACTGAGAGTTGGGCAACAAATCCAAAGGTGTACAACTACCCCATAAACGGCAAGGTGGTGAAGGGTTATTCTCACGATGGAGTCTATGTACTATTCTACGGTGCAGAAAAAGATGTGGATTGCTGCATCAGACACTTTGCCATCGACGAGAACGACTACGTGCAGACCACAACAAGAAAGGGCAGCAAGATTTTGATTACCAGATATGGTATCAAAGCACTTTTCGAGAACAACGAGACTGACGTAGTGAAGATTGACAAATATATGAAACTGAAAACAGAGAGCGAATATGGAGATCAGTATCTGTTGACTGGCAAAGTGGACGATGTGGAGTATAGATACTATGTTGGCAACAGCGACAGCCCTGTAACAAAAGAGGATATTGCGAAAATTTCAAATACGGCATACGTTCAGGGA
The DNA here is from genome assembly GCA_045632085.1 of Alistipes sp. Lineage (GTDB taxonomy): Bacteria > Bacteroidota > Bacteroidia > Bacteroidales > Rikenellaceae > Alistipes. Next base: position 33,371 of record JAZQVY010000022.1, read on the forward strand.
TTGTTCCCACAAATGAAAAAGTAATGCAAGTTATGCATCGGCATAAAAACAATAATAACTATAAAAAACATAAAGCTATGATTATCACAACAACAAACAACATTGAGGGAGCTGAGATTACTCAGTATATCCGTCTGGTTTCGACAAATGTGGTTATCGGAACAAATTTCTTTTCGGACTTTGCGGCATCGTTCACCGATTTCTTTGGTGGTCGCTCGACCACATATCAGCACAAGTTGGATGATGTATATCAAAATGCAATGTACGAAATTGAGCAGAAGGCCGCAAGCATAGGAGCCGATGCTGTGGTGGGTCTGAAGATGGATTTCAACGAGATTTCAGGCAAGGGCAAGACTATGTTTATGGTATCGGCAGTGGGCACTGCAGTAAAGATTCGCAGAAAGTAGTACGCCACCCCACCCTAACCATAAAGCATTAAAATTTGAAGGTCATTCCGAAAGGGAGTGGCCTTCGGTTTTATTTGCGGGTGCAGAAGTTATCAATACCCGACACAATTAGTGGAGCAAAAAGTAGCGATTATATGAAAATTTCACTATTTTTGCATAACTAAAGTGTAAACAAAATAGAATTAAGATTATGGCTATTAAATGTATAGGAATACTTACTTCGGGTGGTGATGCCCCCGGTATGAATGCAGCAATTCGCGCCGTAACTCGCACCGCAATATATAACGGATATCAGGTAAAGGGTATTATGCGTGGTTATCACGGTCTTGTAACCAATGAGATTGTGGAGTTCAAGTCGCAGAGCGTGAGTAACATCATTCAGCAAGGAGGTACAATTCTGAAAACCGCCCGCAGCAAGGAGTTCCGCACACCAGAGGGTCGTAAGCTGGCATATGAAAATATGAAGGCAGCAGGCATCGACGCATTGGTTGTAATCGGTGGTGATGGTTCGTTGTCGGGTGCGCAGATTTTTGCCAGCGAGTATGATATTCCAATCGTGGGCTTGCCAGGTACAATCGATAACGACTTGGACGGCACTGACGAGACAATCGGTTACGACACAGCGCTGAACACCATCGTTGATGCGGTGGATAAGTTGCGCGACACAGCAACCAGCCACGAGCGCCTCTTCTTTGTGGAGGTGATGGGTAACACAGCAGGTTACCTCTCGCTCAACGGTGCTATCGCATCGGGTGCCGAGGCAGCCATCATCCCAGAGCGTGAGACTGAGGTGGACCAGTTGGCAGAGCTTATTCACAACGGCTTCCGCAAGAGCAAGAGCTCGGCGATTGTGCTTGTGGCAGAGAACAAGAAGACTGGCGGTGCGCTCGGCCTGAAGGAGCGTATCAAGAAGGAGTTCCCTGAGTTTGATGCTCGTGTGACAATCCTCGGCCACTTGCAGCGTGGCGGTTCACCAACAGCCAAAGACCGTATCTTGGCATCGAGAATGGGTGCAACAGCTATCGAGGCGTTGTCGGAGGGTCAGCGAAACGTGATGATTGGTATCAAGAACAACGAGCTTGTGTATGTGCCATTCAAGAAGGCGGTTGCTCACTCATCGCAGATGGATTTGAAGGATTTGGATATTGTGAAGATTCTTTCGATGTAAATAGAGATATACCAACAAAAAAAGTGCTACCGGTCTTCGGTAGCACTTTTTTATTTAATAGTCATTACATATTCTTATCGAACAGACCCTTGGTGATGTGATAGCGCATAATAAGGATATACTCGCCTTTGAACCACTGCAACGTGATACCATACCACGCTGCTATTGCCAAGGTAAAGATCCACTTAAAGACCTCGACAAAGCGTACTCGCTTAACTCGGCAATAATACTTGGCACGACGCAACTTGCTTACACCCACATTATAACTAAGCTTAACGAAATAGTCCATAGTAAGCTTTTCGGCAGGAATGATATGGTACATCACAGCATCGGGCACATAGAAATACTTTGCATTTGCTATGCGCAGACGCTCGAAGAAATCACTCTCCTCACCACCAACAAGCGACTTACCCACTCTACCGAGCGAGGTATCGAACACGCCATAACGTTTGATGGCGCTACGGCGAATAGCCATATTTCCACCTCCTGGGATATGACCGGCAGGGAATTCGCGCACTTTATGACCCCAGAACATTGCATTGGCAATCATTCGCTCGGTATAATGCGACATCCATTGAGGACGACCATCGGGATACTCGGCAACAATTGGACCACCAGCCGCTACAGCCTCGGGCTCGGTATCAAATAGCGAGATGTAGGCCGAGATAAAGCTCTTGGCTATACGTTCATCGTCATCAATGATGGCAATATACTCACCCTCGCTATCGCGGATACCTCGATTGCGGGCAAATGACAAACCTTGATTGGGCTCAAAGACCATACGAAGGTTGAATCCAGGATAAGAAGCGGCAAATTCAGCAAAACGCTCAGCCGTATCATCGGTCGAATTATTGTTAACAACCACACACTCCCACTCATTGCGTGGAGCATTCTGCTCAACAACTGATTGCAGGGTTTGAATCAGCGAAGCCGAGCGATTATAGGTTGCAATTATGAGCGATAGTCGTACCATAAATTACGCATATTATATGCAAATATAAGAAAAAACAGCCATATATCATACTCCCGAGGGGCTTCTTTTTCAATATTTTCTACAAGGATTATTATGTTTTGCGTATATTTGCCCCCAAAATAGGAATTTATGGATAAAAAATCGAACATAAAGAGCCCTTCGGTGGTGGTATCACTCATACCTTTGGCCACGCTTGTGATTTTTCTGGCTCTGACAATTAAACTCTTTGGAGGCGATGCCATAGCAGGTGGCAGCCAGCTTTCGCTGTTGGCAGCAACGGCTGTTTGTACTGCCATTGCGATTGGAGTATATCGTCGCAAGTGGAACGAATTGGAAGATGCTATCGTAAGAAACATGAAGAGTGCCACTCCAGCTTTGCTCATTCTGCTTTTGATTGGAATGATTGCAGGAACGTGGATGGCCAGCGGTATTATTCCTGCTCTTATCTATTATGGCTTGAAGATTCTTCACCCCTCGATATTCCTGCCCGCATCGTGTGTGATATGTTCAATAGTATCGTTGCTGACAGGCTCATCGTGGACCACCATCGCTACAATCGGAGTGGCACTGATGGGTATTGGTCGTGCGCAAGGGTTCGACGATGGGTGGATTGCTGGTGCAATTATCTCGGGTGCATACTTTGGCGACAAGATTTCGATGATGAGTGACACCACTGTACTCGCTTCATCGACTGCGGGCGTACCCCTATTTACTCATATCAAATATATGCTCATTACCACTATTCCTTCACTTGTAATTGCCCTGGTGGTATTCTCGATTGCGGGATTGAGCGCTACAACAGGTGCATCGATGGACACCGCAGAGATCGAGAACGCATTGCAGAATGTATTCAACATCTCGCCTTGGTTGCTGATTGTGCCGGTGCTTACGGGCGTGCTTATCGCTAAGAAGTTGCCAGCTATTGTGACCCTCTTTGCTTCGGCTGTGATGGCGGCAATTGCTATGGTAATCGCACAACCAGATATTATCCCACAGATTGCTGGCGAGGGTCTTAGCCCTGTAATGGCAGCACTGAAAGCTATCATAATCACATCAACTACCGACTGCGCAATCCCAACGGGAAACGTGTTGCTCGACGACTTGGTGGCAACAAGCGGTATGGGTGGTATGATGAACACCATCTGGCTCATCACCTGCGCTATGTGTTTCGGAGGTGTGATGTATGGCAGCGGTATGCTTGCAGCCATTTCGCAGGTCTTCTTGCGCATAGCTCGTCGCACGGTGAGTGTGGTGGCATCGAGCGTATCGTCGGGTATCTTCTTCAACCTCACGACTGGCGACCAATACATCTCTATTATCCTGACTTGCAACCTTTTCAAGCAACTCTATGAGGATAGGGATTTGGAGCAGCGACTCCTGAGCCGCAGCGTGGAAGATTCGGCAACAGTAACCTCGGTACTTATCCCTTGGAACTCGTGCGGTATGGCTCAGTCGACTGTGCTAGGTGTAGCGACATTGACCTATATGCCCTACTGTATATTCAATATTGTAAGCCCGCTAATGTCGATATTTATGGCGACAATAGGATACAAAATCTACAAACGCTCGAAGAATGAAGAATAAGCTAATCATATTTGACCTAGACGGCACTCTGCTTAACACAATTGGCGACCTGGCCATCGGCTGCGACCATATGCTATCGCTGAGAGGGTTGCCCGGACACACATACGAGGAGTATTGCACATTTGTAGGCAACGGTATTATGCGTCTTGTGGAGCGAGCACTTCCCGAGGAGCTTCGCACCGAAGAGTATGTGAAGGCTGCCCGCAAGGATTTTGTGGATTACTACATCGAGCATATTGACCAAAAGAGCGTGCCATACGATGGCATAACAGAACTCATCGATGAGCTACAGTCCAAAGGGGCAAAATTGGCAGTTGCATCGAATAAATTTCAGGCAGGAACAGAGAAGTTGATTCGCAAATTCTTCCCAAATATCGACTTTGTAGAGATTTGTGGTAACAGAGAGGGTGTGCCCCTGAAGCCAGATACTGCACTCGTTGATATCATTCTTAAGAAAGCTGGAGTTGAGCGCAACAGAGTGGCTATGGTGGGTGACTCAGGTGTGGATATTCAGACAGCACGCAACGCTGGCATCACATCAATTGGTGTATGCTGGGGATTCCGCTCTCGCGAGGAGCTGGAAGAGAACAGAGCCGACCATATAGTCAGCTCTGTAGAGGAGTTAAAAAAGGTATTGGATGAGTTTTAGAGCTCTACACACAATAGAGCTCCACATCCTTAAGAGTGATGGTCTTGCCGCTGAGTATCATCAATCGCTCAACCACATTGCGCAGCTCGCGGATATTACCAGTCCAAGGCATTGCCGACAAGGCCGCCATAGCATCATCATCGACAGACTTTTGGGGGATATTGTGCTCCTCGGCAATCTTTGCAATAAAATGAGCAACAAGCTCCTTGATATCACCTGCTCTATCACGCAAAGGGGGTACTTTGATTACTATCACGCTTAGACGATGATACAAATCTTCGCGGAAGTTTCCCCTGGCTATTTCGGCCTTTATATCTTTGTTTGTAGCAGCCACAACCCTGACATCTACAACCACATCTTTATCACTGCCCACACGGCTAATCTTGCTCTCCTGCAAAGCTCGCAGCACCTTTGCCTGCGCCGAGAGCGACATATCACCAATCTCATCCATAAAGAGAGTACCGCCGTTGGCCTGTTCGAATTTTCCCTTTCGCTGCTTGATGGCCGAGGTGAAGGCCCCTCGCTCGTGACCAAACAATTCGCTCTCGATAAGTTCCGAAGGGATAGCTGCACAGTTAACCTCGACAAATGGGCCATCTGCGCGATTGCTCTTATCGTGAAGCCAACGCGCCACAAGTTCCTTGCCCGTACCATTCTCACCCATTATAAGTACTCGGGCATCGGATTGGGCAACTTTATCTATAAGCTCTCGCACCTGACTTATCGCCTCAGAGGAGCCAACTATTGGCTCGGCACCTCCCGCCGTCTTGCGTTTCGGACGGGCGGCAATGGCAGCCGATGCAGCCTCGACACTCGACTCCTCGTCGCGGCTTACGATGCGTCGCAAAGAGCCCAGCAGACGATTCATATCGACAGGGGTTGTAAGATAATCCTCTGCGCCACTCTTGACCGCCATAACTGCCCCATCTATCGACCCCGAATTGGTTACGATTATAAAAGGTATTCCGAGCCTCGAAACTGACTCATAATCACCACCTGCCAAGATGGCATCATAGCCTCGACGGGCACACGCACCTTGTGAAACCTCCTTCGCTTCAGCCACCGTAGTGGCAAATCCCTCGAATTCCAATCTCTCGCGCAAAATATTTCGCATACTTTTTGATTGTTCGAGAATTAAAACCTTCGCCATATTTTGATTTTTGAGATATTTACATTTACTTTGCAGAACCAAAGATAGCCGCTTTATCTGATGATTCCAATCTTGGCCGTAACAGGCTCACAACGGGTTAGCAGCTATCACATAATGACAAAACGATTCATTATCTGCAACCACAAATAACAAAAATCAGACCTCAAATCTCATCACTTGTGGTGGCGAAAAAAGAATCGAGACTATTTTATATGAAAAAAAATTACAACAACACACGTCGTAAACTCTATCTTCCAGAGTACGGACGCCACATCCACGAGATGGTGGACCAGCTGATGGGCATCGAGGACCGCGAGGAGCGCAATCGGCAGGCTCGTGCTGTAATTGCCGTTATGGGAAATCTGCAGCCATTGTTGCGCGATACCGCAGACTTTACTCATAAATTATGGGACCACCTATTCATAATGTCTGATTTCCAGCTAGATGTAGATTCCCCATACGCTCGTCCCACACGACAGGATTTGATGGTAACGCCTCGCAAGATGCAGTACTCTCAGGAGCGCATAGAATTTAAACATTACGGCAAATATGTGGCTCATATGTTCCGTAAATTGACAGAAGAGCAGGATAAGACAGCACTCGATAATACGGTGGATTCACTGGCTCGTTATATGCGTAGCAAGAGCTTTGAATACAACCAGGAGCATCCTAACAACGAGGTAATCATAAAAGATATAAAACAGATGTCTGAAAATGGCATCGAATTGAATGAAGCTGCCCTGAATAATCTCCGAAGTGACTACAAACAGCACCTTTCAGCTCGTACTCAAAAGGGGCCTCAACGGCCACAAGCAAAGCCCGGACAGAAGCCAACGCAGCAGAAGCCTCAGTTTGCGGCCAACAAGCCTCGCCCAGCGGTAAGAGTTCAGAAAAATAGCAACGACAATACTCCAAGATATAATTCGCAGAAGTAATTTTGCGTTATATTTAAAAAAACACTATATTTGTGTTTTATTTGAAACAATTGTTAGAATGAATAGAATAATCTTCTCAGCCATTGCGCTGGTTATGGCACTCAGCGCGTGCCAGTCACCCAAGGTTTCATTGTCGGGCCGTTTTGTGGGCTCGGACGCCGATATGGTATATTTGGAGTATGCATCTGCATTGGAGCAGACTATCATCGACTCTGTAAAATTGGGCGAAGATGGTAATTTTGCCCTTAGTATCGAGAATGTAACCACTACCCCATCACTCTACTATATCATCTACAACAACGAGCGAATCCCATTGCTGCTTCAGCAGGGCGACAATGTCGAGGTTAGCGCCGCCGGCAATGTGGCTCGCAACTACAAAGTAGAGGGTTCGGAGGAGTCGGAGCTTTTGCGCGAATTCAATCAGGAGTATATCTCTGGCGTGATTAAGTTGCGTGGCATAATCTCGAAAATCGCAGCTGGCTCACTCAGTGACGAGGAGCGCAAGACACTCTCAGAAGAGTATACAAAGACATATCTCGACATCAAGCGCAAGCAGATGAACTTTATCGTAAGCCATAAGCAGAATATTGCTGCTGTGTATGCTTTGCACCAGCGTTTGCCAAACGATTCATACCTCTTCAATGGCGACAGCGACGTAATCTACTATCGCACTGTGGCCGAGGCTATTGAGCAGTCGTATCCAGAGAGCCACTACTTGCCAATCCTGCGCAGCCAGGTGGCACGTATGAGTGCGCAGTCGAGCCTTCTCTCACAAGCTAAGGAGGTAAATTTCCCTGAGATCAAGATGCCTGATATGTATGGTCAGGAGGTCGCACTCTCTTCACTCAGCGGCAAGGTAATCTTGCTGCACTTCTGGTCAGTTGCTATTGGTAACGGTAATGTTATCAACGCCGAGATGAAGGAGATTTACAATCGCTACAAGGAGCAGGGCTTTGAGATTTATCAGGTAGCTATCGACACATCTAAGTCTGATTGGATTAACGCTATTCAGGAGCAGCAGTTGCCTTGGATCTCAGTGAGTGATATGAAGGGCGAGGCCTCTACATCACTCGGTGAGTACAACGTGCAGCGTCTGCCTTCGAACTTTCTGATCGACCGCGAGGGTAACATTGTTGCAAAGGATCTTGTTGGCGATAAACTGGAAGCTGAAATCAAGAAACATATCTAACAGATAATGTATTACTTCGCCTCGGACGTTCACCTCGGTGCCGGCGACGAGCATAAGTCTCGTTGCACGGAGCGACGTTTTGTAAAATGGCTCGACGAGGTGAGCCACGATGCTGAAGCAATTTTCCTGGTGGGTGACATATTTGATTTTTGGTGGGAGTACAGCAAAGTTATCCCCAAAGGTTTCACCCGCACACTTGGCAAGCTTTCGGAGCTTAGCGACAAAGGCATAAAAATCTATTTCTTCATAGGCAACCACGATATGTGGTGCAAAGATTACCTGGAGCAGGAGTGTGGCGTGGAAGTTGTATTTTCGCCACGCAGGATGAAGCTCTCAGGTAAGGAGGTTTTTATTGCACACGGTGATAATATGAATATCAAGGACAAGCCGCTGCTTCGATTGATGAACGCCGGCTTCCGTTCGACTATTCTAAGAAAACTATTCTCTTGGCTCCTCCACCCCGATTTGGCATTGCGTTTTGGTCAATGGTGGAGCGGCAAATCGCGCAAATCGCACTCAATGGAGCATATAACAGCCTCTTCGTTGGGGTTCCTGATTGATTATGCTCGCGACTATAAGCAGGACAATCCTGAGACAGATTATATCCTTTTTGGACATATGCACTACGCCCATGACCACAATAGTGATGGGCTTAGGGTTCTTTTTATGAGTGATTGGGAGCAGCAGTGCCCAACATATGCTGTGCTCGATTGCGAGGGTAATTTTTCACTTAAAACTTTCAACCTATGAAACAGTATCTCGATTTATTAAACCGCATTAAGACAGAAGGTATAGTAAAGAGCGACCGCACAGGAACAGGAACACGCAGCGTGTTTGGTCATCAGATGCGTTTCAACCTAGCTGAGGGATTCCCTTTGCTTACAACGAAGAAAGTCTTTTTGAAAGGTATAATACACGAACTTCTATGGTTCTTGGCAGGTGACACCAATATTAAATACTTGGTGGACAACGGAGTACACATTTGGGATAACGATGCATATCGTTACTATGGCGAGTTGTGTGCAGCCAACAATGTTGAGCCTATATCGAAAGAAGAGTTTCTGGAGGCTGCAAGTGCACAGACTCCATCGCCTATCGAGGGATATGCCTACGGAGATTTGAATCACGTATACGGCTATCAGTGGCGCAGCTGGCCAAAGGATAATGGCGAGGCTATTGACCAGATTAAGCAGGTAATCGACACCATAAAGCATAACCCCGACTCACGTCGCATGATTGTTTCGGCTTGGAACGTAGCCGAGGTAGAAGATATGGCACTACCACCATGCCACGTGCTGTTCCAGTTCTATGTGGCTAATGGCAAGCTCTCTTGTATGCTCTACCAGCGCAGTGCTGACACATTCCTTGGAGTACCATTCAACATTGCTTCGTATGCTCTGCTTACGATGATGATTGCGCAGGAGTGTGGCCTTGAAGCGGGTGAATTTGTACATACTTTGGGTGACACACACCTCTATCTCAACCATATGGAGCAGGTTGATGAGCAGCTTTCGCGCACACCTCGCAAGTTGCCTACTATGCGAATTAACCCTGATGTGAAATCGGTGTTTGACTTCCGCTATGAGGATTTTACATTGGAGGGATATGACCCATACCCTGCAATCAAGGCCCCTATGTCATTCTAACATAGACAATTCTCAATCTAAAACAGCTAATACACACAACTATGATAAGCATTATAGCTGCCGTAGCTCAGAATGGAGTTATTGGCGACAAGAACGCTCTGCTCTGGCACATATCGGAGGATATGCGTTTCTTCAAACGAACCACATCGGGACACCCCGTGATTATGGGTCGCAAGACCTATGAATCGCTCGGCCGCCCACTTCCCAACCGCACAAATGTAGTTATCAGCCGTACCCCACGCGAGATTGAAGGTTGCACTGTTGTAAACTCATTGGAAGAGGCCATTGCACTCTTTCCAAAAGAGGAGGAGGTTTTCATAATTGGCGGTGCACAGATATATGCTTTGGCACTCAGTGTTGCCGACAGGATGTATCTCACGAAGGTATATCACGACTACCAGGGCGACACTTCATTCCCCGAATGGAATGCCGACGAGTGGCAGCTTACTCAGAAGGAGTCATTTGAGTGTGGCGAGAAGTATCCACATTCGTTCGCATTCGAAACCTACGACAGAAAATAGAGAGAATAACTAACAAACTACTACTGAATATGAGACCTATTCATCTTTTAATTGCAGCTTCAACGCTATTTGCCATCTCGGCTTCAGCGGCAAAGAAGCAGGAGAAACCTCAGGTAGTATTCAACAGAGCTCCACTCGTTGAGGTACCATATGCACAACTCCCAATCGGAGAGATTCAGCCCGAGGGTTGGTTGCGCGACCAGATGCAGACAATGCTTGACGGTATGACCGGCAACCTTGACAAGATTTATGAGCTGGTAGTTGGCGACAACAACGCTTGGCTCGGTGGTGAGGGCGATGCTTGGGAGCGTGGTCCATATTGGATTGACGGAGCACTGCCTATGGCATATATTATGGGCAACGAGGAGCTGAAGCAGAAATCACTCAAATGGGTGGAGGCTATCCTGGCAAGCCAGAAGGAGAGTGGATTTTTCGGACCCGACACAGACCGTCCATTCATCGCTGGTATGCAGCGTGGAAATGCAGCTGACTGGTGGCCAAGAATGGTGGCACTGAAGATTTTGCAGCAATATTATATGGCTACGGCCGATAGCAGAGTGATTGATTTTATGACTCGCTATTTCCACTATCAGCTCGAAACCCTGCCAAAGACTCCACTTGGAAACTGGACATTCTGGGCTACGGAGCGTGGTGGCGATAACTTGCTCATTGTGCATTGGTTGTACAACATTACAGGTGATGAAAAGCTCTTGAAGTTGGGCGAGATTATTCATTCACAATCAGCCGATTGGACCGCTCGCTTTACCACCGACAACCACCTCTATCGTCAGAATAGTATCCACTGTGTGAATCTCGGTCAGGGCTTTAAGGAGCCAGTAATCAACTGGCAACAGTCGAAGGATAGCAAGCACCTGAATGCCCCCATCGAAGCACTCAAGCGTATCCGCCAAACCATTGGTTTCCCAATAGGTTTGTGGGCCGGTGATGAGTATCTTCACTTCGGAAATCCCACTCGCGGCTCGGAGCTTTGCACAGCTGTAGAGATGATGTACTCATTAGAGGAGATGTATAGAATTACTGGTGACAATACATATGCCGACCTTTTGGAGCGCGTGGCATACAACGCATTGCCAACACAGATTACCGATGCCGGCGATGCACGCCAATACTATCAGCAGATAAATCAGGTGGAGGTGACTCGCAAACCACGACACTTCTCTACCCCACACAACAATACTGATATTCTCTTTGGAACATTGACAGGTTATCCTTGCTGTACCTGCAACTTACATCAGGCTTGGCCAAAGCTCACCCAGAATCTCTGGTTGAAGAGTTCAGAGGGCGGTGTGGCAGCAATGGTATATGCCCCATCGAAGCTCTCAACAAGACTCTCATCAGGTGCATTGATCGAGATCAGCGAGCAGACAAACTATCCATTTGAGGAGCAGATCGCATTTACGGTATCGTTGCCCGAGCGCAAGCATCGTTCGGCAGAGTTCCCATTTGATTTGCGTATTCCAGAGTGGAGCAACGGCTATACACTCACCATCAATGGCGAGGAGGTGAAGGCCCAGGATGTTCGTAAGGGTACAATCCGCGTAAATCGCACTTGGAACGATGAAGTCGGATC
>JAZQVY010000023.1:0-74619 GCA_045632085.1 Alistipes sp.
TTATATGGTTATCCTTAATCATAGCCATATCATAAAGACCCATACGGTGGTTTGTGCCGCCACCATCCTTAACGGCCATCTTATCGAGCACACGCAGACCTGGTGCTGTCTTGCGAGTATCCAGAAGCTCAGTTGTTGTGCCAGCCAACTCCTTCACATACTTAGCTGTCTCTGTAGCAATACCACACATACGCTGGAATATGTTGAGTGACAGACGCTCACCACGAAGCAAAGTTGGATATGTAGCCTCAACCTTCAGTATTACATCACCCTTCTTTACGCTATCACCATTCTGGAAATATGGGGTAAAAATTGTATCTGCCTGAAAACGCTCATAAACCATCTTCACAATCTCCAAACCTGAGACTACACCATCTTGCTTGGCTGTCATTGTAGCCACAGCATTCATCGACTCGGGGATTATTGACTCTGTTGTGATATCGCCAGTGTTGATATCCTCCTCGATACCGAGGTCAATGAGTTTGTTGATTAAATTTTCGTATTGCATAGTTGCCTAAAAGTTTAAATAATTTCCATTTACTGGGGCTGTCGCCACCTCTTCGCCACATTTCTGCACCGAGTGGAGAGCAAAATTCTCGTCGGCACAAGGGTAATCCTCGCGGTAGTGGCCACCGCGACTCTCCTTGCGGAGCAGAGCGGGAGTCATAATAAGCGATGCCACGGTGAGCAAACGCCAAGCAGCATCATCGTAGAACTCTTTACACTTTGCCTCAGGGCCAACATTGCAACGAGCCAACAACTCCACCTTCAAAGCCTCAATCTGACCAAGGCCCTCCTTCAGGCCCTCCTCGCAGCGAACAATCGCGGCATATGAGTTCATAATCTCCGACACACGCTGCTTGAGTTGCAGATAACGCTCTCGATTAGCCATATCGATTCTATACATCTTCTCGAACTTTGGAGTTTCGCTCAACGCTCCCACGCAAGCAGAATCCTCAACAGCTCGATTAGCAAAAACCAAACACTCAATAAGTGAGTTTGAAGCCAATCGGTTTGCCCCCATAATACCCGTTGCGGCAATCTCACCGCAAACATATAGATGCTTGATGTCGGTGCGACCGTTGCTGTTCGAAACAACACCTCCCACCGTATAGTGTGCCGCAGGTGCTACCGGAATCTCTTGAGTAAGGTCGTAACCGAAATCCTTACACTTGGCCGTGATGCCTGGGAAACGCTTAAGGATAATATCTCTATCAAGATGGCGCAACGAAAGGGTCACATATGGCGTACCATCCTTCTGCATCTGCTTATAAATTGAACGGGCCACGATATCACGAGGTGCAAGCTCTGCCAACTCATGGATAGGCACCATAAATCGCTTGCCATTCTTATCCAGCAGATGTGCACCTTCGCCTCTCACGGCCTCACTGATAAGGAATGCCTTCGATGAATCTTTCAAATATAGGCCCGATGGATGGAATTGAATAAACTCCATATCCATAACCCTGCAACCGGCATTATATGCTATAGCCAGGCCATCGCCAACGGTTGTCTCGGGATTTGTAGTACGAGCATAGATAGCCGACGTGCCGCCCGATGTGAGGAATACATGGTTTGCCAACAGCAACACCTCGCAACCATTCTCATCAGCACCCGATGCCAACTCCTCGTTCTTGCTCCAGCACCTTACTCCATAACAGGTACCGTCGCTAATGAGCAAATCCAAAAGCAGAGTATTCTCAAATACGGTGATATTCTCCTTCTCGGCCACCTTCGAGATGGCAAACTCGGTAATCCAACGACCCGTAGCGTCACCTCCGGCGTGAAGTATTCTGCGCTTATGATGACCACCCTCAAGACCTAGAGCCAAAGCTCCATTCTCGGTGTCAAACTTCATTCCGTCTGCAATAATCTCAGCGATACGGTCGGGACCTTCATTCACCAAAATATCGACTGCCGAATCTTCACACAAGCCTCGGCCTGCAATCAGAGTATCGGATTTATGAATCTGAGGATCATCTTCAAACGATGTAACGGCAGCTATACCTCCCTGAGCATTAAAAGAATTACTCTCACGAAGGAGGGTTTTGGTAATGACTGCCACACTGCCCTTAAACGACGCCTTGTAGGCCGCATATAAGCCAGCAAGTCCGCTACCGATAATTATGTAATCAAACTTACGCATTACAAATTGGGTAATAATAATGCAAATATACCAAAAATCTTCACAAAAGCCGCATTTTATAGCCAAAAAATATACAAGTAGAACTCAAAAAATCGGCTCACGCAAAACACATTCTGTCCATTGACCTACGCAACCCATTGGATATACACCAGCCATACATCCAACTACAAACAAGAAAAAGCTGCGCCAACATCTGTTAGCGCAGCCCTGACTCCTCAATATATCTGTTCGTAATATTATTTCTGGCTATTACTATTTGTCAATACCTTACCCTCATACTGACCAGTTAACGTCTCGAGGAATGCCACGATCTGAGCAACCTGCTCGTTGCTGAGTTCCACGCCCGACTGATAACGAGCCATATCACGAACCGCCTGCTCCAATGTGGTGCGTGTTCCATCGTGATAATATGGCCAAGTAAGAGCCACATTTCTCAGACCTGGCACCTTGAAGCGATGCTTGTCGCGCTCCTGCTGAGTCTGCTTGAATCGGCCGTTATCCTCCTCTGTAAGAGGCAAACCTCTATCGGCAAAATAGTGCGCTCTAAGACCCATCAATTCATAAGTCTGACCTCCCAGATTTGGACCAACGTGACAGGTTGCACAACGAGCCTCCTTAAAGAGCTCATAGCCAGCCAACTCCTCAGCCGAGATAGCACCTTTATCACCCTTCAAATACTTGTCAAAACGAGAATTAGGTGTAATAAGGGTTCTTTCAAATTGCTCTATAGCATCGGTTATATTTGCCTCAGTGATTCCATCAGGATAGAGCTGCTTAAATGCCTCTACATAGAGTTTATCTTTCTCCAGCTTGGCAATAATCTCATCGAAAGATTTGCTTGCCATCTCCACTGGGTTGAGTGGAGGTCCTGCGGCCTGCTCAGCAAGGGTCGCCGCACGACCATCCCAGAACTGCACGAAATTATATACTGCGTTATATACCGTTGGGGCATTTACGCCACCCAACTGACCATCTACACCCTCCGAATATTGCTTATTATCCACACCTGCGGTCTGCAAACCGTGGCACGATGCACACGACACGGTGTTATCCGCCGACAGACGCACATCGTGATACAACTCACGACCCAACTTGGCCTTGCGCTCGTCAACCGCTATTGACTCTGCTATAGGACGTACAGGCTCACCAGCCAATTCGCCCACCAGACCGTCGTTATAATAATCGGCTCTGAATTTTCTTGCCCACGCCACCAGCACATCACGCTTGGCATCTGTCATCTGACTACCCCAATGCACAAGATAATACTTAGCCATTGGCATACTCTTTTCTACCGCTACGCGCTCCACTTTTGCTACATCAACCACATTAGGTGCTTCGCCTGCAGCCATAGCCTCGAGCATAGGTGTAATGTCAAATGCACGATATCCCGAATCAATATCCTGCTTCAGGATTTTGTCAGCTACAGGGAATTTAGCATAGAATGGAAGTACCGGCTCCGAAGAGTGGCAACTGATACAACCTCCATCGTCGAGAATCTGGGCTACCTGAGCGTCAAGCGACAAATCGGCAGCTGGAGGTCGATTCACAATCACATAGACAGAAGCCGCAACAACAGCAGCTCCCAACAACAAAACAATTAGAGTAGCTCTTTTCATAACTTCGCTGGGTTATATTTGTTTATAAACTCATTCGTAATCGTATCGGAAAACCACATGCGGCTTCCCGCTATAAAGATACTATATTTTTCAAAAAAAAGTACTTTTCTCTCAATATTTTTCTCTTTCTACCCCACTATGGCATACATCGCAAGCGACAGAAGCGCGAGAACCAAACCCACCAACGTCTCATAGGGTATCAATCGCAACATATCCTTCATTCCCATCTCCATCGAGCCTCCCGTTGCGTGGAAGAACGAACCGTGTGGCAGATGGTCGAGCACCGTGGCACCTACATTGACCAACGCTGCACCCCACACAGCCGAGACTCCTGCACCCAAAATAGCCTGCGAGAACGAAGCCGATGCAATGGTAGCACCCGCTGTGGTCGATGCCGTAGCAGCAGACATCAAAGCTCCCGATAATGGTGCCAACAACATTTGGGCTGACTCACCCTGACCGAGCCACGATATAAGATAATCGGTTAAGGTCGAAGCCTTGATAATACCGGCAATCGCTCCTGTGCTAACGAGCAGCACCGCCACAACCGACATCTTCTCCAGACCATACGACACACTCTCTGCTGTACTCTTCCAGCGACGTGTAGCCAAGATTCCGACCACACCACCCACAGGAAGAGCAATCAGCGGATCAATAGCTATACCAGCCACAGGACGCAACATAAGCAACGCAATAACCACGACCGGCGCTGAAACCGAAGCCCAGAATGATGGCAAATCAGCTTTCTCGACACCCGAGAGCGAACTATCGCCCACTTTTGCACCATTTTTCGACGATGGCAACAGCGGCAGAATTACATATACGACAATAAACAACCCAACAATTGCCGGCAACACATTCACAAGCATCACCGACGACAACGGAGCACCAAAATTCTCGGCTGCAATAATCGTATTGGGATTAGGTGACATAATATTGCCGCACTTTCCGCCACCCACCATCGCAAGTAGCAACTTCATCTTCGATATACCCATTCGGTCGGCAATGATAATTGCAATAGGCGCAACCGTAATCACTGCCACATCGATAAAGACACCCACAGCCGTAAGCAACATCGTCGAAAGCGCCAAAGCCAAAAAGACGTGGCGACTACCCAACCGCTCAATTATAGTGTGAGAGATTGAGGCTGCAGCCTGGGTCTTGATCAATACTCCCGACAACACTCCCGCAGCAATAATTCTAATGATAGCTGGCGTAATATCCTTCACACCCGAAATCATATTTGCCACAGTTCCATCGAGCCCCAATCCGCCCAACAGGCCACCCACGACAGCTCCCAAAAGCAAGCTATATACAGGTGAAAATTTACGGATAATAAGCACTATAGCCAACAACAATCCCGCTACTGCTCCAATTGCACTCCACATATCAGCAACTCTTTTGTTTGAGATTCAACAATCTAACAATTTGCTCTATCGTACGACGCACATTTTTATGAGCCACATCTTTACGCATAGCCTCACTCAACTTGATAGGACCAGCCACGATAGGCAGAATAGCCACGAAATCACTCTCGGCAAGCTCTTCACACATCTCTACCGCACCACCAATGGCAATTGTCGGAATACCCTGCGACCGAGCCGCCCGCAACACTCCACTGGGAGCTTTACCCATCACAGTCTGTCTATCGATCTTACCCTCTCCCGTAATCACCAGGTCACTATCTTCGATTATCGAAGCGAAGTTGATAGCGTCCAAGACCATCTCGATTCCCGGGCGAAGCTCAGCACCAAGCAGAGCCTTAAAAGCAAAGCCCAGGCCACCTGCCGCACCCGCGCCTGGCAACAAAGACAAATCCTCACCACAATAATCCGCCACAACTTGTGCAAAGTTTCTAAGTCCGGCATCGAGCTCGCGCACCATGGCTTCATCAGCTCCCTTCTGCGGAGCAAAGACATAGGCTGCACCCGTCTCGCCATACAACGGATTCTTCACGTCACATGCCACCACGAACTCACACTCCGAGAGCTGTGGCATCACATTTTGGCCATCTATTCGGGCTATGCGTTGTAATATCTCACCACCACCCGACAAAGGCCTGTACTCAGCATCATAGAAACGAAAACCCAACGCCTCGAGCATACCTACACCAGCATCATTCGTAGCACTACCACCAATACCAATCAACAGGCGTCGAACCCCCGATTTAACGGCATTGGCTATCATCTGACCCGTACCATACGTAGTGGTTTTCAATGGATTGCGCTCGGCCACAGCAAGCAGTGGCAGACCGCTGGCCGCCGACATCTCCATAACAGCCGTACGACCATCATCCACCACTCCATAACGAATATCGATTGGTCGCATTAGTGGATCACAAACTTCTACTTCAACCCACTCTCCCGAGAGATTTTCAACCATCGCCTCAACAGTTCCCTCACCACCATCGGCAATACTCACCTTACGCACTTTGCAGTCGGGCAAAACGGCAGTGATACCCAACTCGACAGCCTCGGCCACCTCTCGCGACGAGAGTGACCCCTTGAACGAATCTACAGCGACAGTTACACGTTTCATAACACTCTAAAATTCAATATCTCTTAGTTTGCCACTTGTCTGACCACCTCATCACGCTTTGGCGCAGCCTCATCTACAAACTTATTATACTCAGCAACAAGACTCTTGCTGAAACCCTGCTTTGCAATGCGATCACGCACCTCTGCTGCTCGGCGCATCGACGCCTCTTCATAAGGACGCAGAGCCTCAACAGCTCGCTCGATAACATCTACCCTCATATATCGCTTACCGTTACCGCGATCCACGGGGAAGACCTTTCGCTTGAAATCCACCGCCATAAGGTTTATTGGCGAGTGACCATCCTCGCTGGCCGAGATAATTCGAGCAATATCATCACCCGCCTTTACCCAAGCAGCCACCGCATACGAACAAGGAGGATATCCAAGCACACTCCATATGGTTGTAGCATCGGGATTCTCGCCCTTCTTCACTCCCTCAACCACCACTGAGGCACTCGACGAGTTACGAGGGATATAATCCTGATCTATAGCCCAACCACTCTCAGGACGGCCAGCTTCACTCATCAAATCGCTATCGAGCATAGCATTGAAGAACGAACGTGACGCACCCTTGAAAATCCACTCCGCCGACAACTCGCCCGCAGCATAGGCACGATGGATAAGATACTCGGCATTCTGATAGCGGATATATCCCATTCCCTCGTCTTGCGCACCCGAGAACGAATAGTTCGAACGGATGATATAGCCATTGGGGGCATTTGCCACATCGTTGGCATCATACTTTGTGTATCCATAGTCCCACACCTCGAAGTATGCAGCACCACCCTCAGCATCAATCACGCCAAAATTTGTCTCCAGAGCACGAGGCAGTTTCATATTCTTCAAAAACTCCTCAAACTCAGCCACCGATGCACATACACCCAAGGCCTCCTTCATCACTTCACCCTCACGCTCAGGCAGATATTTCAGCGAGTCGGGCTTCATATTATACGAAGCGGTGTTCATTATCGCAAAGCCCTTCTCATTCGCACCAGCCCAAGCCTCCTTACGCTCCTTATCGCGCGAATTGACCAGAGCCGTAAAGGCATATTTAGGGCCCTTGAAATGCTCGATATGGTTCCACTCTGTACCCGTATCACGATGCTTCCACAGCAACGGGCGACCCGATTTTGTTGCTCGGCCCGAAATCACAGCCGAGGTGCAGGCCTCAGCCGACGACCACATTGCCACAGCAGCTACTGCACACAATGCAAAAACAATACTTTTCACTCTCATATCTCTCAAATTTTACTATTTCAACTCTCCTTTCAGCCTCAAAGTGTGGCCCAAATCCTCCAACTCAAAGATTTTTGCTCGCTCAGCACCGCCCGGATGGTTGGGCGAGTGCAAAACCAAACACAATCTACCATCGAATGTTCTAAAGAGCATACTATGTCCTCCGTTGACAAATATTGGCTCCTCCTGCTGACGCCATGGGCCGATAATCTTACCTGTTGTCGATTCGGCAATACCAACGGCATAGGTTCCGTTCATAAAGCTCGACCACATCATAAGCAACTTACCGCTCTTGCTTCGATAGAGAAAACAACCATCGGTAACATATGTTTTTGAGCCATCAGCTCTATTTGAGCCTGTTGACCACTTAGCAGCCGACGCGCAGAACAGACGAATAGGTTCACCGACAGTTCCCGACAAATCCTTCTTGAGCTGCACCAAATTCATCTCACCATCGAGTGTCTCAACCCACTCGTGGCAATAGACCATATAAGGCACTCCATTCTCTACCCACAACGTACCATCGAGTGCCATCTCGTCGAGTGGAGTAAATGGAGTCTTCTCATCAAATGGCAAGAATGGGCCTTCGGGACTCTTTGCCCAAAAGACCTGCGTTGCACGATGGGTATAGGCTGGATGCCCCTGCTTGTCACCCTTCCACTTTATATCGCTATTGAGCGTAGCAAAGAGATAGTACTTTCCCTTATACTTATGTACCTCGGGAGCCCACACTGTGCCTGTAATCCAGTTGTCGCGTGGCACATCAAACACTCTCACTGGACCCTCCCAGGTTTTCAAATCCTTACTCTTATAGGCAACCATACCGCCATACACCTTGCCGTCCTCGCGGGTTGGCGAAGAGGCATACATATAGTACACACCCTCCTTCTCTACGGGCATAATATAGGGATCTCGAATGTTTATATCCTTCAAGGTCAACGTCTTCTCCTGCGCCAACAGATTCGCAACTGACATTATTGCAATCGTAGCTAGCATTAAAATTCTTTTCATATTCTTTGAGTTAGTTGTTAAAATATTCTACAATCTTCCGGGCTCGCGCATCGCCTACAACCTCGGCTAGCTCAGCCTGCGATGCCTCACGGACCTTCGACACTGTCTTAAATCGCTTGAGCAGAGCATTCAGGCTCTTTGCTCCGATGCCCTCAATCTGCTCCAGCTCGCTATTGATAAATGCCTTACTGCGCTTCTGGCGGTGGAACGTAATACCAAACCTATGCGCCTCGTCGCGGATATGACACACCACCTTCAGCGGCTCACCCGTGCGGCTTAAATAGTAGGGCATTGGGTCATTAGGATAAAAGACCTCCTCTATTCGCTTGGCCAATCCCACAATCGGCACACGCTTTTCGATTCCCAAAGCACACAGCACCTCATAAGCGCTCGATAATTGGCCCTTTCCACCATCGACAATTATCAAATCAGGCAACTCAGCCTCTTCCTCCAGCAATCGAGAGTAGCGACGATAGACAATCTCACGCATCGAAGCAAAATCATCGGGACCAACTACCGTCTTGACATTAAAGTGGCGATACTCCTTGCGCGATGGCTTGCCATCTCTAAAAACCACACACGAGGCCACAGGATTCGTGCCCTGCAGGTTGGAGTTATCAAAGCACTCTATATGGCGAGGCTGTCTGTCGAGATGCAGCTCACGCTGCATAGCATTCATCAATCGCTCGGTGTGACGCTCAGGGTTCTTTATTTCGAGATTCTTCATCTGCTCGGCACGATATATTCGTGCACTCTTAAGCGAAAACTCCAGCAATTCAGCCTTCTCACCACGCTTCGGCACGGTGAAAACCACCTTATCAAACAACATAGCCGCCGACGGCATAAATGGCACTATCACTTCACGCGAGAGGTCGTGCGAGATATTCTCCACAATATACTGAATAGCCGCAGAGAGCATATCCTCGCGCGAAGCATCAACACCTGTAGTCAATCGCACCGTATGCAGGGCCACGATAGAGCCGTTACGCAGACGGATAAAGTTACAATAAGCCACATCGTCATCTTCCAACAGCGAGAAGATATCGCAATCGACAATCTTGGCGCTCACAATAACCGAGCGGCTCTGATAATTCTCCAAAGCCTCCAATCGCTGCTTAAATCGTTGTGCCTGCTCGAAGCGCAACGCCTCGGCCGCCCCACGCATATTCTGCTCCAGATATTGGCGCACAGGACGCAAATCACCCTTCAAAACGCTCTTCACCATCTCCGTAAGCTCTGCATACTCATCCTCGCTCTGCGCCCCCACGCAAGGGCCCTTGCAGTTACCAAGGTGGTATTGCAGACACACGCCATATTTTCCTCTCGCAATAGCCTGCGGGGCGAGATTAAGCTTACAGGTGCGTAGCGGCACAACCTCGCGGATAAACTCCAAAATAGAGCGCTGCATCGACACCGAACCGTAAGGACCAAAGTATTGCGAACCGTCGTGACGCACTATGCGCGTAGACTCCACACGGGGAAAATTCTCCCTTCGCAGCACTATCCAGGGATAGGTCTTATCATCTTTGAGCAGAATATTATACCGCGGTTGATGGGTCTTGATGAGCGAGTTCTCAAGCAGCAGAGCATCCTGTTCGCTATTTACTACAATATGCCGGATAGCCTCAATCTGCTTTACCAACACTCGCACCTTAGCCGAATGCTCACGACTCTGCACAAAATATGACGACACTCGTTTCCTGAGCGACTTTGCCTTGCCCACATAAATAATCACGCCGTTGCGATCCAGGAACTGGTACACACCCGGCAAGAGCGGCAGCGCTGCCACCTCGGCCCTCAATCTCTCATCACGACTGCTCATATTGCAAATTTACGAAAAAATTGCATTTTTCAAATTTTGAGATTCATAAAATACCCCCATATACAAATATTATCTACGTATAGAGTTCTATTTAGGGAATATTTATTACTTTTGCTCAAATAATCACAAAACGCATAACATTCAATCTTTATGAAGAGACTACTCAGCATTGCCTGCGCCATCGTGGCTTTTGCCTTCGCGACAGCGTGTAGCAACAATGATTCTGTTGCAAAGTGGGTTGACCCAATGATTGGTACCGACTACCACGCCCACAACTACCCCGGAGCTACATTGCCTCACGGTTTTGTGCAGCTAAGCCCCGACAACGGCCCTGGTGGATGGGACTGGTGCGGTGGCTACCACTCATCAGATGAGACCATCATCGGTTTCTCACACACCCACATCAGCGGCACAGGTGTACGTGATTTGTGCGACATCACCATTATGCCTCAGGTAGGAGAACCTAAATTTGAATTTGGTACCACTGACGATCCTGATTCTGGCTATCGTTCACGCATAAGCCACTCAACAGAGAAGGCCGAAGCTGGCTATTACTCGGTATACCTCGAAGATCCAAAAATCCAGGCTGAGGTTACTGCTTCGTATCGATGCGGATATCACCGTTATACATTTGACAACCCAACACAGCAGCATATTATGCTCGATTTCAACTACTGGAACGGCAATGCCACACGCAATGCTAAGTTCCGCGTTGTCGACGAGCGAACTATCGAGGGTGTGAGAGTGGTAAACGGCTGGGCACCACAGCGCGAGATATATTTCTATGCCGTATTCTCAGAGCCTTTCTCTGAAGTTGTTGCCAAGATTGACGACAAGGAGATGGGCGCAGTAAGCGAGGGCGAGGGTCGCAAGGTCACACTTGCTGCTAAATTCAACAAGCCTGCAAAAGAGATTACCGTAAAGGTTGGTATTTCATCTGTCAGCACCGAGGGTGCAAAGCTGAACTACAACACCGAGATAGCCGGCAAGAGCTTCAACAAGGTGCGCCGCGAGGCTATGGCCGAGTGGGATAAGGAGCTCTCGAAGATTAAGATCGAAGCTTCTGAGAAGGAGAAGCGCATATTCTACACATCACTCTACCACTCACTGCTCGCCCCAATTATCTTCAGCGATGTCGATGGCAACTATCGTGGTATGGATGGCAAGATTCACAATAGCGGCAACGAGCCTCACTACACCCTCTTCTCATTCTGGGACACATTCCGCGCAGCACACCCACTCTACACCATCATCGAGCCTGAGCGCAACGAGTCGTTCGTACGCTCAATCATCGAGAAGTGGAAGCAGTTCGGCATGTTGCCTATGTGGGAGCTCCACTGCAACGACACACGTTGTATGATTGGCTACCACGCAGCTTCGGTTATCGTTGATGCCTATATGAAGGGCTACCGCAACTTCGACCACGAGGAGGCTATGAAGGCTATGATTGCCACTGCCGAGCGTGACGAGTTTGGTATCAAGTATGTGAAGGAGTTGGGCTACATCCCTGCCGACAATGAGGGCTCATCGGTATCGAAGGCTGTGGAGTATGCCTACGACGACTGGTGCATCGCACTTATGGCAAAGGCTATGGGCAAGGAGGATATCTACAACCGCTATATCACTCGTGCTCAGTATTATAAGAACTACTACGACCCAACCGACGCATTCCTCAAGGGTCGTTACTCGAATGGCAAGTTCACCAACGACGTGTTCAGTGCCACAACCATCTACCACAGCCACTATGTAGAGGGCAATGCTTGGCATTATGCATTCTTTGCGCCACAAGATGTTGAGGGACACATCGAGCTTATCGGTGGCGATGACAAATATATCGCACGTCTCGATGAGATGTTCGACGCCGAGACTCCCGAGGGACACGGCGACGTTACAGGCAACATTGGCCAGTATTCTCACGGCAATGAGCCTTCGCACCACGCGGCATACCTCTATGCTTATGCAGGTAAGCCCTGGAAGACCCAGCAGAGAGTGAAGCGAATCATCGACGAGATGTACGACGACACCCGTTCAGGTATCTGCGGAAATGAGGACTGCGGCCAGATGTCGGCTTGGTATGTGTTGAGCACTATGGGCTTCTATCAGGTTGCCCCTGGCTCGAACGACTACGTCCTTGGTACTCCTCGCTTTGCAAACGTCGAACTCAACCAGACTAATGGCAAGACTCTCAAAATTGTAGCCGAGAACCTCTCGCCTGAAAACTTCTACGTTAAAGAGGTTCGCTGGAATGGCGAGCCATATGCCAAGTCATACATCACCCACGATATGATTACATCGGGTGGCGAGCTTGTGTTTGTTATGGATTCTAAACCTAACGAGGAGTTTGGAGCAGCAAAAGCGACTCGTCCTGTGTCGAAGATCTCCGACAACAAGATGACAGCCGAGGAGCTTATGGCAAACCCCGCTAAGCACTAAGATTCAGCAGATAAAAGATTATAAAATAAGTGGTTGCCCGACAAAAAGTTGAGCAACCACTTATTTTGTACGAAGTTGTATAACAAAATTAGCTACTTCAAGAAGCAGTATATACCCGTATTGGCAGAATCACCGGCATAGAAAGTAGCCACCTGCATATCTCCAAAGACGCAGGCGCTGACATTTCCGGCATCATAACCTTTGTTCTTTGTCGTAAGAATTGCAACCGATGGCCAACCCAACGGATTGTTCCAAATCTTATCGGCCGCCACCTCTCGATATTCAAGATCGCCCGTGGCTCTGTTGTATATGTAGAGCGAAACTTTACCGTTCTCGGCATCAAAAATAATTTTAGGCGTATTGCCATACTGCTCAATATTTGTAGGTCGTCTTGTCCAACTGCGGCCATAGTCCGACGACTCCATCTGCCACATCGCGGCCGAGCCCTTGCCCTCGAATCGTCCTACAACCAATATCTTTCCATCGCCCAAATAGACTGCCGACATCTCCATTGGGCATTGCTCTTCGGCCACCTGCTCAACAACTACCCTCTCCCACGACGCTCCATTATCCTTGCTCACAATGTAGCCCCACGCGCGAGGATCTCCATAGGTGCCGAAGAAGGCCATCAAGCCTCGTGTGGGGATATTGATTATATCACCACAATGCCCCAAAGGCTGGGTGTGAGGGATAGTTGATATCTTCTCAAACTCTACTCCGTCGGTTGTCCTATACATATCATAGTATGCGTTCGGATTTGAGAAAAAGCCCACGCGAACAATGAAAATCAGATTGCCGTCGGCATCATTACCACATCCCGTAACGCCATCACGCATATTTGGCGTATCAATCACCTTTCCGCTTGACGCCCAGTCGATTCCGTCCACCGAGGTAGAAGCATAAATCGCACCAACACCATTATGAGGATCATTATGCTGCAACGCCTTCACATAGACATTGACCAGCCGGTCTCCAACCTTGCCGATACGAGGCCAGCAGGTATATTTATCGGGAGCTGCCACCGTATATAGTTTGTTCCTTAACGAATCAGGAACCACCTTCGACACCTTATCAATCCTCTTGCTTCGTACCTTTGCTTCATCAATATTCTTACCAACGCTCGAGCAAGAGGCAAGCACCACCGACAAAACGGCCAACCACAAAATTTTCTTCATATCTATCTGATTATTACCTGTTTTCTTCTGCTCATTTTCCTGCATAGGAAAGGACAGCTCGCCAACGCCGAGCGATTCCCAGGCATAAAGGCACATACCCCCCCCCTAAAATCGCCAAATAATTACGCTAACGAATCTCATCCACTTTAGTCTTCAAGCAAGTATTCGACGGTCGTCACTACACGTATACGCTTTATATACGGAGTATTGGCATCGCGATTATCGATGCTGAACTGCCCCTGCGTGGCACGTTTAATCTTCCCCAACTCACTATCCGAGTCTTTGGCAAACTTTTGGGCAGCCTCACGGGCATTCCGAGTCGCCTCCTCTATCATCTGAGGCTTAATTTCGTTCAGGCTGGTGTAATCGTACTGGATGTTGTAACGATAATCTCCACCCGTAATAGCGATACCCTGCTTCAACAATTCGCCCTGCTCGCTGATTAGGCTTCGCACCAAATCGACCTTTTTCGAGGTAACGGTTATGACCGTAGTTACATTGTATCGGTAGTTCTTGTTCTCGCCAGCGTATCGCTCGGCCTGCATATCGATAATTTCGGGAGCATTGATACTGATTTCATCTTCGGCTATGCCTTTTTGCTTCAGAAAATCAACTATGGCCTTATTCGTGGTGCTAATCCTATTGTATAAGGCAGAGAGGTCATTACCAACCTCTTTATACATTAGTGGCCAGGTTACCTTATCGGCTGGAACTTCCATCTCGGCCAATCCCTTGACAGTTACTACGCGGTCTTTGGCTACGAAATCATTGATACCTGCTTCGATTTGTCCGCCCAATACTGCCATTCCGATAGCCAGGATAAGGGCCTCTATCTTCCAGTTTTTCATAATCTTCTTCATAATGCAACTAATTCAACATTTTTTCACCACTTCACATAGTCTCCACCTCAGAAGTGGTACGCTATACAAAAATAGAAAAAATTTCCAAACATCCCAAATAGCCCACAAAGCAATTTCGTTGATAAAGTTAAGTCGTTCCAGAGTTTAACGCTAAATATTTTAGGGGACTAGATTAGTCCCCTAATTTTTTGCAGACGAAAAATTTTGTCAAAACCATTTGTCTTTTTGTAAAGTTTTCTTTACATTTGTATTGTAATTAATCATACAACCAACTATTGTAAAACAAAAAAAACTTTCTTAGCTATGAGAAACAAAACCCCGTTTGACCTTATCGGCTGCATCAAAGGATCGGTCAAAAACTGGCTTCTGCCCCACCCATTCAAAATCGTGGGACAAGTTATGCTTTTGCTCGTACTGGTAGCATTGGTAGCCTCAATATTTTTCACCCAAAACTCTATAACCTCGGGTGATATTACTATCAGCTCACTGAGCATATCGGTTTGGCAAAGAGCCATCAGCATTGTGCTATATCTGGCTATATTCCTGATTACCTGCTCACGCGAGAAGGAGGAGGACGAGATGACTGCAGCTCTGCGTGGTGAGACACTCAAGGAGATTTGCTACTTGGTGCTGCTGGTGTGGGTTGTGGCACGCATCGTTGTAACGTGCGCTACCGACTACGCCCCCACCATTACGCACGACGACCCAATACTCGCACCATTCATTATTTGGGCATTGTATTATGGCCGTTTCGAGCGTAAGATGCGAAATCTGCGCCGCCAAAGCCGCGAGTTCAGGTTATAACCTAGCGTTGGCCACCAAACAACTATTACAAGATTAACAACAAAACAATCAAACTATGAAAACACTACTTCTTCCTCGCATCTGCCGAATTATCGGAGTTGTAATTTGGGCTGGTGCTATTTTACTGGGAATGGGACTAATTTACGATTGGGTACACACCACTCCTGAATGGGCTAATGTGATGCTTCTTACGAAGTTTCAAGAGGCGGACTTTGAGTTCCCTACTTGGTCACGCCTTATCTATGACCGAGTGCAGACCACTGCTCCCAATGGGGAGCTAATCTGGTACGGAGGCACAACAGCATACCACTTTAACGCGCTCATCACTTTTGCAATTTGCATCGGTGCTGCACTGATATTTTTCTCGAAGCAACGAGTTGAAGATGAGATGAGCCTGCAGGAGCGCCTGCGCTCGCTTGCAATTGCCTTAGGCATCGACATTGTGCTATTTATCTTATCCAATGTAAGCGCATTCCTCCCAAGTGGAGCGCCAACTTTCCTTGTGCAAATTGCGGCTAATAACTTTGCGATATTTATGATACTATTACCTGCGGTATATCTTACCCGTCAATGGATTCTGAGTCGCAGTTGCAACAAAGAGGAGATAATTTTATAACCAACAAGGAGCTGAAGATGAACAATAAGCTAAGGCTCTGCGCCGCCAAAGCCACGAGTTCAACCTATAGCCGAGCGTTGGCCACTAAACGACTATTACAAGATTAACAACAAAACAATCACACTATGAAAACACTACTTTTTCCTCACAGTTTTAAGCGAATTGGCTGGCTGATTTTCGCCATTTCGGCCGCAATAGGAGCTTATATTTGGTTTGCAGACTACACAGATTCCTATCTGCTCAACAACATCGCAATCATCGGCATCAGCATCGGAGCTATCCTCTCGACCTGCTCGCGCGAAAAGGTTGAAGATGAGATGATTCAGCAGATTAGACTCAACTCGCTCCTCATTGCACTTTACATCAACTATGCAATTCTTATCGTATGCTCACTTACGATTTACGATTTGGATTTCCTGAATGTGATGCTGTATAATATGTTCACTATTTTGCTTATCTTTATGGCGGTATACCATTGGAAGATATGGCGAGCAAAGAAAGGAGTTGAAGATGAACAATAAGATAAGAGTTGCGCGTGCCGAAGCGCGTATGACACAACAACAACTGGCCGAGGCGGCAGGCGTCAGCCGCCAGACCATCAACGCCATCGAGAGTGGCAAGTTCGTGCCATCTACGGTGTTGGCCCTAAAGATGGCCAAGATATTCAACCGCCCCGTCGAGGAGATTTTTCAGTTGGACGACGAGGATTAACATTAGTACAAAACAGGCTGCACAACACAAAGTTGGCAGCCTGTTTTTCCATATGCAACGATGTATAATCTACAATTTTGGATTTTGAATTTTGAATTATTACTCACAACCATATCCATCGCCCTGTCGTGCGGCTCGGTAGGCAGCTTATCAAATAGCTGAAAATCAAAGCAAACGCCTATGCACTCGGCACGAAATCCCTCGCGCGAGATATATCGGTCATAATAGCCTTTTCCACGCCCCAAGCGACCACCATTGCGATCGAACGCCACACCTGGCACCACCATCACATCTATCTCCGAAGCTGAGCAAGGCTCACCAGCCTGCGGTTCGATAATTCCAAACGCACCAACGGCCATCTGTGCCGGATTGTAGTCGTAAAACTCCATCTCGGCCTGCCCGTCAGACATACTCTCCACACGGGGCAAAACCACCCTGCAGCCACCCTCCTTAGCCAACTTTTCGACCAAAGGTGCAATCTGCACCTCGTCATTCATTGGCGAAAAAAGTGCCACAACCGAAATCTCACGCTGTGCCAGAATCTCGCTCAATCGCTCAATCAACCGAGCAGATTTTTGCTGCTTTTGACCATCATCAAGCGCCCTGAAACGCTCCTTTACCACCCTACGCAACTCGTTTTTTTCCATATCTGACACAATTTATTCTCTTATTATATATAAATATCGGGCTCGATGTATTGTTATTCTGCAAACAATTATTATCTTTGCAGTAATAAAGTGACTAAAAAGATAAAATCGAAAATCAAACAATTTCACAAACAAAAATAAACAAAATCTTTTTAATTATGAGCTGTTTTTTATGCAATTCACCTCCTGGAAAGAAGTTAGTGATGAGCTTGACAGGTTGCTGCCTTGTTCTCTTCCTTCTCTTCCATATGGCAATGAACCTCGTGGCATTGATTAATCCCGCAGGTTACAACACTATTTGTGCGTTGCTCGGCGCTAACTGGTATGCCGTAGTAGCAACAGTAGGTTTGGGCGCATTGGTGGTTCTCCACTTTGTGTATGCCTTCATCCTCACAATCGACAACTACCGCGCTCGTGGTACTCAGCGTTACGCTATCACAGCTAACGAGCCAGGTGTAGAGTGGGCTTCTAAGAATATGCTCGTATTGGGCGTAATCGTTATCTTGGGCCTTGGTCTTCACCTTGTACACTTCTGGTCAAAGATGATGCTCGTTGAGTTGATGGGTGCTGAGGGCACAATGGTTGCTGGCGAGTTTGTTCACGCAACAGACGGTGCAACTTTGGTAGCTTTCACATTCTCTAAGTGGTACAACGTAGTGCTTTACCTCGTATGGTTGGCAGCTTTGTGGTTCCACCTCAACCACGGTGTATGGTCTATGTTCCAGACTGTAGGTTGGGCTAACGACACATGGTACCCACGTTTGAAGTGCGCTTCAAAGGTTGTATCTACACTTGTTATCTTGGGCTTTGCAGCCGTTATCGTTGGCGCATTCATTATGAGCATCTGCGGTTGCGGTGTTGAGGTTTGCACTGAGGCTTGCTGCGGCCACGCTCACTAATCAATTTTTAGAACAATAAAAAATTAATAGATATGGCTTTAAAGTTAGATTCTAAAATTCCTGCTGGTGCGTTGGCCGATAAGTGGAGCAACCACAAAGCAGCAATCAAGGTTGTAAGCCCTGCGAACAAGCGCAAGCTCGACATCATCATCGTAGGTACTGGTTTGGGTGGTGCATCTGCAGCTGCTTCACTCGGTGAGATGGGCTACAATGTAAAGGTATTCTGCATCCAGGACTCTCCACGTCGCGCTCACTCTATCGCGGCTCAGGGTGGTATCAATGCAGCTAAGAACTACCAGAACGATAACGACTCTGTTTACCGTTTGTTCTACGATACAATCAAGGGTGGTGACTACCGCGCACGTGAGGCTAACGTATATCGTTTGGCTGAGGTTTCTAACCTCATCATCGACCAGTGCGTAGCACAGGGTGTACCTTTTGCTCGTGAGTACGGCGGTCTTTTGGCTAACCGTTCATTCGGTGGTGCTCAGGTATCACGTACATTCTATGCTCGTGGTCAGACCGGTCAGCAGCTCCTTTTGGGTGCTTATGCAGCCCTCAACAAGGAGATCGCAGCTGGTTCAGTAAAGAGCTACCCACGTCACGAGATGTTGGACATCGTTGTTGAGGATGGCGAGGCTAAGGGTATCATCGCTCGTAACTTGGTAACAGGTGAGATCGAGCGTCACGGTGCTCACGCTGTAGTTATCGCTACAGGTGGTTACGGTAACGTATTCTTCCTCTCAACTAACGCTATGGGTTCTAACGGTTCTGCAGCATTCCAGTGCTACCGCAAGGGTGCAGGTTTCGCTAACCCATGTTTTACTCAGATTCACCCAACTTGTATTCCAATTCACGGTACACAGCAGTCTAAGTTGACTCTTATGTCTGAGTCATTGCGTAACGACGGTCGTATCTGGGTTCCTAAGAAGATGGAGGATGTTGAGGCATTGCGCAAGGGTACAAAGCAGCCTTCACAGATCGCTGAGGAGGATCGCGACTACTACTTGGAGCGTCGTTATCCTGCATTCGGCAACTTGGTACCACGTGACGTTGCATCACGCGCAGCTAAGGAGCGTTGCGACGCTGGTTACGGTGTAAACGAGACAGGTTTGGCAGTATTCCTCGATTTCAAGACAGCCATCGAGCGTCTTGGTAAGGATATCATCAAGCAGCGTTATGGTAACCTCTTCGATATGTATGAGGAGATTACAGACGTTAGCCCATACGAGCAGCCAATGCAGATCTTCCCAGCCGTACACTACACAATGGGTGGTATCTGGGTTGACTACAACTTGATGACTACAATCCCAGGTTTGTACGCTATTGGTGAGGCTAACTTCTCTGACCACGGTGCTAACCGTTTGGGTGCGTCAGCTTTGATGCAGGGTCTTGCAGATGGTTACTTCGTATTGCCATATACAATCGGTGACTACCTCTCTAAGAAGATTCAGGCTCCTAAGGTATCTACAGACACTCCAGCATTTGCTGAGGCTGAGAAGGCTGTTAAGGAGAAGATCGAGAAGCTCTTCTCTATCAACGGTAAGCAGTCTGTTGATGATATCCACAAGCGTCTTGGTAACATTATGTGGGACAACGTAGGTATGGCCCGCACCAAGGAGTCTTTGTAGAAGGCTATCAAGGAGATTCAGGCTCTTCGCAAGGAGTTCTGGAGCGACGTTAAGGTTGTTGGTACAGCTGATTCATTCAACGTTGAGTTGGAGAAGGCATTGCGCTTGGTTGATTATTTGGAGCTTGGCGAGTTGATGGCACGCGACGCCCTCAATCGTGAGGAGTCTTGCGGTGGTCACTTCCGCTCAGAGCACCAGACAGAGGAGGGTGAGGCATTGCGTCACGACGAGGAGTTCGCTTATGCTGCCGTTTGGGAGTATAAGGGTATGGACGTAGCACCTGAGCTCACAAAGGAGCCACTCGACTACGAGTTCACTCACCGTGCTCAGCGTAACTATAAGGACTAATTTTTGACGTTAAACTTTAATACCAGAAAACAATGAATTTTAAATTAAAGATATGGCGTCAAAAGGACGCTAAATCAAAGGGTGCATTCGAGACCTATGAGGTTAAGAACATCTCTGCCGACACCTCATTCCTTGAGATGCTCGACATCTTGAACAACGACTTGGTACACGCAGGTAAGGAGCCAGTTGCATTTGACCACGACTGCCGCGAGGGTATCTGCGGTATGTGTTCATTGCACATCAACGGCCACGCTCACGGTCCTGCACAGGCTGTTACAACTTGCCAGATGTATATGCGTAAGTTCAAGGATGGTTCTACCATCACTATCGAGCCATGGCGTTCGGCTGCATTCCCAGTTATCAAGGACTTGGTTGTAAACCGTGGTGCTTACGATGAGATTCTTCAGGCTGGTGGTTTCGTATCAGTTCGTACAAACTCAGTACCTGATGGTAACGCAATTCCAATCGCTAAGGCTGATGCTGACGAGAGTATGGACGCAGCTGCTTGCGTTGGTTGCGGTGCTTGTGCTGCAACTTGTAAGAACGGTTCAGCTATGTTGTTCGTTGCTGCTCGCGTATCGTCACTCGCTAAGTTGCCACAGGGCCGCGTAGAGGGTGCACGTCGTGCTAAGGCGATGGTTGCTAAGATGGACGAGCTCGGTTTCGGTAACTGTACTAACACAGGTGCTTGCCAGGCTGAGTGCCCTAAGCAGATTTCAATTGCTCACATTGCTCGCCTCAACCGCGAGTTCTTGGCAGCGAAGTTGAAGGACTAAGATAAGGTTACACCTTATATATACTACCCGCTTCCCACTTTGGGAGGCGGGTATTTTTTCGTCGAGATGCTTGAAAATATATCGACACAAAAAAAAAGCCCCAAGATGGGGCTTTAATTTTGAATTCGCAAAATGAATTTCGCTTAGAATGGCAGGTCATCAACCTCTGCCATTGGTGCTGCTGGAGCTGCACCTGCGCCATACGAAGGAGCCGCATAGCTTGGCTCATCGCCAAATGGTGGCATATCGGGCATTGCTGGAGCACCCTGCGGAGCTACCTCCTGCTGCTTGGGCTGCACACGCCAAGCGCGAACATCGGTGTACCACTTGCCATTATACTCGCGTGACTCAACATTCACCGACACTATGTATGTCTGGCCCTCTACGAGGCTATCAGCCTCAGTTGGCTTGTTGAAGAATGTCACACATATCTTGCGCGAAAACTCGCTTGGAACTTCAAATACCACATCTTGACGCTGCCACTCTCCACGAGCAGAGACGCCCTTGCTGACGGGCAATTTCTTAAATACTACGCCTTCAAACTCCATATCCAATTCAATTAAATAACTACACAAAGATATATATTCTGACCTTGCAATGCAAATTTTTAAGGCCACTCGCTCGGCAAAGCCAAAAAAAAAGCGACAAAACGCTACCATATTTAGAGAAGAATAGTTATGTTTGGCTTGAATTTCGCAATCACTTGCCATAGGTTCAACTATCACAAGTTTTGCAACAACAAATTCTATTACTATGAAAGGAAAAAATCTACTCTACCTGTTGGTAGCACTGTTGATGAGCGCAGTGTGGCTACCTTCGTGCGATAATGACGATGAAAGCGTGTGGTACGCATATCCCAACGCACTGGTTACCGTTAAGCCCGTCGACTCCAATTCGTTCTATATGCAGCTCGACGACAACACCACTCTCAAGCCCCTTAATCTACAGGGCTCGCCATTTGGCGATAAGGAGGTGAGAGCCCTGGTGAACTATCGTTTGCGCCCCGACAATCCTGCGCCTTACGACCGGGCTGTATGGGTCTATTGGATTGACAGCATCCTCACCAAGCCAGCCATCTCGATCGAGGAGATGAATCCCGACTTCAACTATGGCTACGACCCTGTGGAGATTGTGCGCGACTGGGTGACGGTAGCAGAGGATGGTTACCTCACGCTCCGCTTCCGCACGCTGTGGGGCAACGGCAATGCTCACTATGTAAATCTTATTACGGGCGAGAATCCCAACAACCCCTACGAGGTGGAGTTTCGCCACAACTGCAATGGAGATTTGAACGCCAACACATGGGCCGATGGCATCGTCGCCTTCCGCCTCGATGGGCTTCCAATAACCGAAGGACAGAGTGTCCGCCTCACTCTTCGCTGGCAATCATTCTCGGGAGAGAAGAAGGCCTATTTCGAATATAAGCCAAGAGCAACAGTTCTTGATAACACAAATATTACCAGCGACTTACACCCGCAGATAAAGCTCAAATAACAACCTCATCCCACTATATATAGTCACACAAAAAAGAGTGCAACGTGGCGACTTTTCGGGACAGTGCAACACCCTCGAAAGTTCCACCTTGCACTCTTTCTATGTTTGCCAAATTACTCTACTTCCTCGTCGAAATCTTCCTCCTCCAGCTCATCTTCGGGCAGCACTTTGTCGATGAAAAGTTCGCCGTTCAGATGGTCAATCTCGTGCTGGAAAATCACTGCAGTAAAGCCCTCAATGTGCTCAGTGTGCTCCACAAACTCCGCATCACGATAACGCAAAACCAAACTCTGCGCTCGCTCTACCGACCCAGAAATTTCAGGCACCGACAGACAACCTTCTCCACCTACGGCCCACTCATCGCCCATCTCCAAAATCTCGGGATTTACGAAGAACTCAAACGGCTCGCCCTCCTTGTCGAAGCGCTGCACAGCAACCAATCTCCTCAGTATTCCCACCTGCGGAGCAGCAATGCCTACACCCTCATTTTCAGGATTTTGCACCGTTGCCAACATTCTTTTGCAAAGCTGCGCAAACTCCTCGCTCTGCACCATCTGCTGCGTCAACGGTTCGGATATGGAGCGAAGAATCTGAAGTTCGCTATCAACATCAACGGTTGTAATATGCATAATATCACTATGGCCTGCAGCTATAATCTCACGCTCTGCCGAAGTGAATCCACCTCCTCCGCAACCAACACTGGCAATAGCAGTTACTGTGGCCAGAAATCTTGGAAATACTCTTGTCTGTATCATAGTTTGGTATGTTCTACAATACAAATATACAAAATCCCGCATCCCGACGCAATTTACCCCTAAAGAAAAGCCCATTAAACTCAAATAAAATCAAGCAAAAGAATATTTTCATAAGAAATATTTGCTACCTTTGTACAAATAGGGCTGTAAAAGACCCTTGTTGACTATAAGTGACATAACAATAAAAAATTACAGATATGATCGTATCACTCAAGGAAATGTTGCAGGAGGCCAATCGAGGCCGCTATGCCGTTGGCGCATTCAACTGTCTTAGTTTGGAGAATGTAGAAGGAGCTATTGCCGCAGCTGAAGAGCTCAACGCCCCTATCATCATACAGCTTGCCGAGGTGCAGTTCCCCTGTGCTCCGCTCAACCTGATGGCTCCTATCTATCTGGAGGCTGCCCGCAAGGCTAAGGTACCTGTGGTTGTACACCTCGACCACGGCCAGAGCTTTGAGACTTGTGCCGAGGCTATTCGTTTGGGATTTGGCTCGGTGATGTTCGACGGCGCGGGGCTTCCATTCGAGGAGAACGTTCGCATCACAGCTGCCGTAACACGTATGGCAAAGGCTATGGGTGTCGATGTCGAGGCCGAGCTTGGCAAGGTAGGTGATGTGGGTAAAGATGACGACAAGATTGACGTATTCACCGATGTCGAGGAGTCAGCGGCCTTCATCGAACAGACCGGCGTTGACGCATTGGCGGTAGCTATTGGCAACTTGCATGGCCACTATGTAGCCACTCCTAAGCTCAACATCGACCGTCTCATTGAGCTTCGCGACCGCAACAACAACCTCCCATTGGTGCTTCATGGAGGTAGCGGCACAAGCATCGAAGACTTCAAGGCTTGCATCCACAACGGCATCTGCAAAATCAACGTAGCCACAGCTATCCAGGTGGGCGTTACCGAGCAGGTACAAAAGTATTTGCGCGAGACTGCCAAACCCGACTATATCACAATGAAGAGCCACATCGTGGAGGCATCAAAGCAGGTTGTTGCAGACCATATCCGTCTCTTTGAGAGCGACAACCGTGCATAGCTAAACCCACCTAAAACTACTAAACTATGAGAAAAGGAATCGTTTCGGCTGGCAACTGGCTGGTTGACACCATAAAATTTATCGGCACCTACCCCACTGCGGGTAACTTGGTAACAATCGAGAAGATTGAATCGGGTTTTGGAGGCTGCTCTCACAACGTATTGGCTGACTTGGCACACCTGAAGACTGACCTTCCACTATACGCAGGCGGTTGCGTGGGCAAAGATGCTCTTGGCGATGATATTATGGCAGGCATCGAGAAGCTCGGCATCAATGCAGACGGAATGTGCCGCGTAGATGCTGCGACATCTTACACCGACGTTATGGCCGATATGTCAGCCGGCACCCGCACCTTCTTCCACCACCGAGGAGCTAATGCCCAGCTTGGCGAGGAGCATATCGACGCAATCGATGCTCCTGCAAAGATTTTCCATTTGGGTTATCTGCTTCTGCTAGACCGTATGGACGAGGCTGATGCTGAGTATGGAATCGTAGCAGCCCGCGTGCTCGACAAATTACAGAAACGAGGTTACAAGACTTCGGTAGATGTGGTATCTGAAGAGGGCAATCGTTTCCGTCAAGTGATTCTCCCTTGCCTGAAATATATGGATTACTTTATTCTCAACGAGGTCGAGGCAGGCGCTTGCTTTGGCACTTCACTCCGCGATGAGAATGGCGAAATCCTGCTCGACAAGGTAAAGGAGGCTGCCCAGTTCTTGCTGGACAACGGAGTTAAGGAGGCCTGCGTGATTCACTTCCCCGAGGGCGGTTATGCAGTGAAAGCCAACACAGAGAGCCACTTCGAGCCTTCACTCAGAATCCCTGCATCGGAGATTGTATCGTCGGTGGGTGCTGGCGATGCCTTCTGCGCAACGATGCTCTATGCTCTGCACGAGGAGCTTCCACTGCAGCAGTCTTTGCGTATGGCCAATGCCGCTGCTTGGTTCAACCTCCACAATGCCACATCGACCGATGGCGCACCTACGCTCGCCCAGATTGAGCAGTTCCTGAAAGAGAGATATTAACCGAATTATACTACTTGACTTATGAAACGAAGTGAAATTAATCGTTACATCAACGACGCAAAGAATTTCTTTGCCGAGCATCAGTTCCACCTGCCCGTTTGGGTAGATTGGTCGCCCGCCGAGTGGGCAACCAAGGGTGAGGAGTGCGAGGAGATTCGCCGCAACCAGCTCGGCTGGGACGTTACAGACTTTGCCACTGGCAAATTCGAGGAGATTGGCCTCACACTTGTCACTATCCGCAACGGCAACGTGAAGTACGACAATAAGACCTACTGCGAGAAGATTATGTTTGTTCGCGAGAATCAGGTTACTCCAACCCACTTCCACTGGAAGAAGATGGAGGATATTATCCATCGCGGTGGCGGCACATTCTGCGTTCGCCTATGGAAGGCCGACGAGAACGAGCAGCCTACCGATGCTCCCTGCTCGGTACAGATCGACGGCGTAACAACCGTTATCCCCGCAGGCGAGGTGTTGCGCCTCAAGCCAGGTCAGAGCATCAGCTTCGAGCCATATATGTACCACGAATTCTGGTCAGAGGGTGGCCACAGTATGATTGGCGAGGTATCGACAGTAAACGACGACGAGAACGACAACCGCTTCTTGCAGTCGCCAGGCCGCTACCCCAGCATCGAGGAGGATGAGCCAGCCGAGTATCTGCTCTGCAACGAGTACTGCAAATAGTATTGCTCGATAATTTCTTATAGCCGCTGCGCCGCAAGGCGTGGCGGTTTTTTTTGTACCACTCGAAATTGGCATAGTTTGTGAAACATAGTGTGCAGTTATTCCAATTATTTTATTCACACTATAATTCAAAGCTATGAAACAGAACAACCAAGAGAATGTTACAACAGCCGTATTCGGCTCAGAGCAGATGCGCGAGTCTGCACCTGCAGAGTTTATCCCTAAGCACAAGACCTCGCCCGAAATCGCCTATCAAATGGTCAAGGACGAGACTTTTCCACAGACGCAGCCACGACTGAACCTGGCCACATTCGTCACAACCTATATGGACGACTACGCCACACGACTGATGAACGAGGCCGTCAGCATCAACTACATCGACGAGACAGAGTATCCACGCGTGGCGGTGATGTGCGGCCGTTGTATCAATATGGTGGCCAATATGTGGCACTCACCAGAGAAGAGCGAGTGGAAGACGGGCGCTTTGGGAATCGGCTCATCGGAGGCTTGTATGCTTGGCGGTGTGGCTGCGTGGTTGCGCTGGCGCGAGCGCCGCAAGGCAGAGGGCAAGCCTTGCGACAAGCCAAACCTGGTGATGAGCTCGGCCTACCAGGTGGTGTGGGAGAAGTTCTGCCAGCTCTGGCAGATTGAGATGCGCACAGTGCCCATCACCCATCAGCACCCAACGCTCAACATCGACGAGGCAATAGCTATGTGCGACGAGAATACCATCTGCATCGTACCGATTGCGGGCGTAACGTGGACAGGTATGAACGACGACATCGAGGCTCTCGATGCCGCACTCGACAAGTTCAACAAGAAGAGTGGCTACGATATCCCTATCCACGTCGATGCAGCATCGGGCGGTTTTATCCTCCCATTCCTCTACCCCGACAAGAAGTGGGATTTCCGCCTAAAGTGGGTGCTCTCAATCTCCACATCGGGCCACAAATACGGCCTTGTATACCCAGGTTTGGGCTGGGTTGTATGGCGCGACAAGAAGTATCTGCCAAAGGAGATGTCGTTCAGCGTGAACTATTTGGGTGCAAATATCACTCAGGTGGGCCTCAACTTCTCTCGCCCTGCGGCGCAGATTCTTGCGCAGTACTATAACTTTATCCGCTTGGGATTTGAGGGCTATAAGGAGGTGCACGAGAACTCTATGGCCATTGCCCGCTATTGCCACGAGGCCATCGGCCAGATGCCTTGCTTCGAGAACTACTCGAAGGATATTGTCAATCCACTCTTTATATGGACTATGAAACCAGAATATGAGAAGAGTGCCAAGTGGACTCTTTTCGATCTGCAGGACAAACTTTTGCAGAGCGGCTGGATGGTACCTGCCTACACTATGCCGAAGAACATCGAGGATATGGTCGTGATGCGCATTGTGGTACGCCAGGGTATGTCGCGCGATATGGCCGATATGCTTTTGGGCGACATCTGCAACGCTGTTGCCGAGCTTGAGAAGCTGGAATACCCCACTCCAACACGCATCGCCTGCCAGAAGCAGCAAAAGAGCAAGGGACACGTCTATACCCACTAATAGCTCACACGCAAAGACTTTGAAGGGGACTACTCCTTCAAAGTCTTATGTAATCCAAAACTAAAAAAAGACTCTTATGGATACAACAAAATCTACTGCGGGCAAGGCGTTCAAGCTGAGCGTGATGACACTCGCAATCATGAACATCACAGCCGTTGTGAGCCTCAGAGGTCTCCCCGCCGAGGCCGTCTATGGACTCTCATCGGCCTTCTACTATCTATTTGCAGCCATCGTATTCCTTATTCCTACAGCAATGGTTGCGGCCGAGCTGGCGGCAATGTTTTCTGACAAACAGGGCGGTGTATTCCGTTGGGTAGGCGAGGCATTTGGTCCTAGAACGGGCTTTTTGGCGATATGGCTACAATGGATCGAATCAACAATCTGGTACCCAACAGTATTGACATTTGGTGCCGTATCGATGGCCTTTATCGGAATGAACGATGCCCACGACGCCTCGCTCGCCTCGAACAAAATCTTCACTCTTGTAATCGTATTAGCCATCTATTGGGTAGCAACGATTATAGCCCTCAAAGGTCTTAGCTGGGTAGGTAAAATCAGCAAATGGGGCGGAATGATAGGAACAATCATACCAGCAGGTATTCTTATCGTCCTGGGAATAATCTATATCTCGACGGGCGGCCACAACTATATGGATATGTCGCAGAGTTTCTTTCCCAACCTGAAAAAACTCGACAACATAGTCCTGGCCAGCAGTATCTTCCTATTTTATGCCGGTATGGAGATGATGGGTGTGCACGTTATGGATGTCAACAACCCGTCACGCAACTACCCCAAGGCCATCATTATTGGTTCACTGGCAACAGTCTGCATCTTCATATTGGGCACATTCTCGCTGGGATTCATAATTCCAGCAAAGGATATAAGCCTCACGCAGTCGCTCTTGATTGGCTTCGACAACTACTTCAAACACTTCCACATCACGTGGGCAGGCCCAATCATCGCCATCGCACTGATGTTTGGCGTATTGGCAGGTGTACTGACGTGGGTTGCGGGTCCTTCGAAGGGTATCTTTACTGTTGGCAAAGCGGGTTACTTGCCACCATTCTTCCAGCGAAGTAACAAGCGTGGCGTGCAGCGCAACATACTCATCGTGCAGGGTATAATCGTAACACTGCTCTCACTGCTGTTCGTTGTGATGCCATCGGTGCAGGCCTTCTTCCAGATTCTCTCGCAGCTCACCGTATTGCTCTATCTTATTATGTATATGCTGATGTTTGCCGCAGGCATAGTACTTCGCTATAAGATGAAATCCACTCCACGCCCATTCCGACTCGGCAAGGGCAATGGTCTGATGTGGCTGTTGGGAGTTGTAGGATTCTGTGGCTCGCTTTTGGCCTTTATACTCAGCTTCATACCCCCGGGTCAAATTGCAACTGGCAGCCACAAGGTGTGGTATTCTGTGCTGATTATCGGTTGTATAGTGGCGGTAGCTATACCCTATATCATCTACGCTATGCGCAAGCCTTCGTGGCGCGACCCTAACGCCGATTTTGCTCCATTCCACTGGGAAGTTTCGCAATCAACCGCGACTACTCCGACCGCAAATGGCAACAGCACGCAAAAGACAAAACAATCGCCACCCCGCAATCAGAAATAGCACCCTATTTTAATAGCTCTGCTGAAGCGACAATTGCCGAGGTGGAGTCAATAGCAAAAGCCGTTGGAACATAGTGGTTCCAGCGGCCTTTTCTGTTATAATTGGAGTAAAACAAAACTTTTCTTAACTTTGCCTCCGGCATAAGCCCTGCAAAAGCCCATTATTGTAGATGGTAGCAGAGTATAGCCACAACAAAACCTAACCAAACCCCCAAACCGTTATGACGATTCTATACTACATAATCCTGACGCTCATATTCTGCATTACACCTGCTGGTGTAGTGTGGGCGTGCCGACGAGTACCGTTGCTCGGCAAGATTGGTCCTATTATGGTGCTCTATGCCATAGGAATGATTTTAGGCAACTTGCCTTTTGTCCCCAATGAGATTACAACTCTGCAGGAAATTATACCCAACATCATGGTGCCGCTGGCTATCCCAATGATGCTCTTTGGGTGTGTATTTACTCGCAAGGAGGCTCGACTGCAGATTAAGATTGTCACAAGCGGATTTCTCTCTGTTTGCATAGCCGTTGCCATAGGCTATCTGCTTTTCGGCCAA
This sequence comes from Alistipes sp., assembly GCA_045632085.1. Classification (GTDB taxonomy): domain Bacteria; phylum Bacteroidota; class Bacteroidia; order Bacteroidales; family Rikenellaceae; genus Alistipes. The sequence goes on from JAZQVY010000023.1 coordinate 29,990, forward strand.
CATCTTGCAGAAGGTGACAAGGTGGGAGGTATCATCACTGGAATGTACACAGGCGGCACTCTCAATGCGGCTGCCCTACAGGCCATTTTCCGTATCAACAGCGAGACCTTTATACTCATCAACTCCTACGACATCATCATCTCGTTCATCTATTTTGTATTCCTCTTCAGCTTTGGCATTCGTATGTTCCGCCGCCTCTATGGCGAGTCTGCAAATGGCACGAGGAGTCAATCGGCTGAACTTGCAGATGAGAACCACCTGACAGCGAAAGCGAAAGAAAATGCCGAAAATCCATATCGCCAGCTCTTCACAAAAGCGGGTATGGCACAACTTGGCCGCATACTACTTGCGACAATCATTATCGCAGGCGTATCGGCTGGTTTGGCCATCTGTATGCCTGAGGGCTGGTTTATGGTAGTCTTTATCCTCTCGCTCACAACGCTGGGTGTGCTGAGCTCATTTATAGGTTCAATCCGCAAGCTCGACTTGAGTTACGATGTGGGTATGTATCTGATTTACATCTTTAGTATGGCGATTGCCTCGATGGCCGACTTCTCAAATCTCGACCTTGCCGGAGGTCTCTATCAACTCGCTTTTATGACCATTGCAGTCTTCATATCGCTGGCCATTCACGCTATCTTCTGCCGACTGATGCGTGTCGATGCCGACTCGATGGTTATCTCTTCTGTATCGTTCATCAACTCACCGCCATTTGTCCCTATGGCTGCAGCAGCTATGCGTAACAAGAATGTCATCGTGACAGGTCTCGGCGCAGGCATCGTAGGTTACGCTGTGGGTAATCACCTGGGAGTATTGATGGCCCAGTTGCTTGCGCTTATTTCATAGAATTATCTGCAACATATTCACTAAAAAAGGCATCGCCGTTGCGATGCCTTTTAATTTGATATAAAGTGGATAGTTGAGATTGTCTTTAGGCTTGTGCAGGCATTGAACCCGCAGCATACTTGGCGTATGTGAGGATTTGGCAAACAAGGCAGATGCCGAAAGAGCCACATTAGACTATTTTCAACTTACAAGCGAGCCTTGATTGCCTTCGACTCCTCCTCGTATCCTGGCTTATCAAGAAGAGCGAACATATTCTTCTTATATGCCTCAACGCCTGGCTGGTTAAATGGATTCACACCCAGAATATAACCGCTGATACCACACGCCTTCTCGAAGAAGTAGATAAGCGCACCAATAGATGTCTCGTCGATAGCAGGAATCTCGATGCAGAGCTGTGGCACGCCACCGTCGATATGAGCCAAACGAACGCCCAACTCAGCCATCTTGTTGATCTCTGAGATACGCTTGCCCGCCAAGAAGTTCAAGCCATCGAGGTTATCGCCATCAGCCTCAACCTTCACTGTGTGCTTTGCATTCTCAACAGAGATGATTGTCTCGAAGAGAGTACGCTCACCCTCCTGGATATACTGACCCATAGAGTGGAGATCGGCTGTGAGAGTAACACTTGCAGGGAAGATACCCTTACCCTCTTTACCCTCTGACTCACCGTAAAGCTGCTTCCACCACTCAGCAACATACTGCAACTTAGGCTCATACGAACCCAAAATCTCGATATTCTTGCCAGCCTTGTAGAGCTCGTTACGAACGATAGCATACTGTGCTGCGAGGTTATCTTCAACAGCGACATCAGCTGCTGTAGCCTTCTCCATAGCCTGAGCACCTGCAACCAACGCCTTCACATCTACACCAGCCACTGCCAATGGCAACAAACCAACTGGAGTGAGAACAGAGAAACGACCACCCACATCGTCTGGAATTACAAATGTAGGATAGCCCTCGTTTGTAGAGAGAGTCTTCAACGCACCACGCGCAGCATCGGTAACAGCTACGATACGCTCTGCAGCCTCAGCCTTGCCGTAGCGAGCCTCAATCTCGGCCTTGATGATACGGAACGCGATAGCAGGCTCAGTTGTTGTACCCGATTTAGAGATTACGATTGCTGCGATAGAATAATCCTTCACTGCATCCAAAAGCTCATAGGTGTAATCCTCTGAGATATTTTGACCCGCGAAGAGTACAGTTGGATTGTCGTGCTTGCGCTTCAAGAACTCAAAAGAGTTGCTCATAGCCTCGATAACAGCCTTAGCACCCAAGTAAGAACCACCGATACCAATGCAGATTACAACGTCGGCCTTTGCACGCAACTTTGCAGCCTGCTCCTCGATAGCCTTAAGCTGTGCCTCATCAATTGATGAAGGGAGGTTTACCCAACCCAAAAAATCGTTTCCAGCACCCTCGCCAGAGTGGAGCAATGCATTGGCCTTAGCAGCCTCAGCCTTCATCGCCTCTGTGATTGTAACACCCGATTTAGCGATGTCTAATTTCATCAAACTCATCGTTTTCTAAATTTTAGTTTATAATTATTTTCTGTTTTACACGCTTTGCTCTCGCTCTGCACGTTCACAAAATCTATGCAGAACAAGCAAACTCGATTTAGCACCCGTGAGCATAGTTTCTCTCAGTGCAGAATCGACCCCACAAATTTAATAAAAATTTCCACAAAAAAGTTGGAAAAGTTACCCATCTTTTCACTACCTTTGTGCAGTCGGGACAAGGCAACAAGGCTCGGCTCTCTCGCAAAACCCAAAAATGGCATTTTTGCGAGAGCTAAACTATTGAATTATAACAAGATATTAAAATATGGGCTTTTTTTCATTAACACAGGAGTTGGCCATCGACCTTGGTACAGCCAACACACTGATTATCTACAACGGCAAGGTTGTGGTCGATGAGCCATCTATCGTGGCCCTCGACGTTCACACCGGCAAAGTTATGGCCATTGGCCAGCAGGCTCGTCAGATGCACGAGCGCACCAACCCCAACATCAAGACTATCCGTCCGCTGAAAGATGGTGTTATCGCCGATTTTAGCGCTACAGAGTTGATGCTTCGCGGTTTGATTAAGAAAGTTCGTACCACAAGCAGTATGTTCGCACCATCACTCTGTATGGTGATTTGTATCCCATCGGGCTCTACTAATGTTGAGATTCGTGCCGTGCGCGACTCAGCAGAGCACGCAGGTGGTCGTGACATCTATATGATTTTCGAGCCTATGGCAGCCGCTTTGGGTGCAGGTTTGGATGTAGAGGCCCCCGAGGGTAATATGGTTATCGACATCGGTGGTGGTACATCAGAGATTGCTTGTATCTCACTGGGTGGTATCGTATGCTCTGAGTCAATCAACGTAGCGGGTGACGTCTTCACAGCCGACATTCAGAACTATGTTCGCCAGCAGCATAACATCCGTATCGGTGAGCGTACTGCCGAGGATATCAAGTGTGCTATCGGTGCTGCCGTATCAGAGCTCGACGAGGAGCCAGAGGATTATGTAATCACAGGTCCTAACATGCTTACAGCACTTCCTCAGACAGTGACCCTCTCTTACAACGAGATTGCATACGCATTGGAGAAGTCGCTCGTAAAGTTGGACGCAGCCCTTATGAAGGTTTTGGAGGCTATGCCACCTGAGTTGTATGCCGACATCGTTAAGAATGGTATCTACCTTGCTGGTGGTGGCGCCTTGATCAAGGGCCTCGACAAGCGTCTTTCGAACAAATGTGGCTTGCCAGTTCACATTGCCGAGGATCCACTGCGCGCCATCGCTCGCGGTACAGGTATCGCAATGAAGAACCGCGACAAGTTCTCATTCCTGATGCGAGGCATCTAATTTGAATTGAATCATACGTTAGTTTAGGGAGCGGAAATCCGCTCCCTAAACAATAGAATAGGCTTTGTAACGTTTGCTTTTTGACCGAAGTTCACCTCATCATATGTGAGGATTTCGAAGTCGAGCCAGATGCCAAAAGAGCCTTGTTAGAGGATTTTTGCCGAGTGATTTTATGTACAGACTTATAGAGTTTATACGCCGAATATATGTTGTGCTATTGTTCGTAATCATCGAAACGGTAGCACTCTATTGCTATTCCCACTCGACACAATACACCGAAGCCAAAATCCTCACCCACACTCATAGTGTTACGGGTGCTTTGCACAACTCGGTGTATAGCGTAATACACTTCTTCTCACTTCGTCGTGAGAATCAGAATCTTGCCGAACGTGTAGCCTGGCTTGAAAATCAGCTCACCAAGTACCGCGAGAATAGCGAGGATCTGACAGCCACCGGTGCCGACTCGTTGATTATATCTGAGATGGATTCGCTCACAGCACAGAATTTCAACAAGTACCGATATATGTCGGCTCGCGTGATTGCCAACTCTACAAACCGCCTGCGCAACTACATCACCCTCAACCGAGGTACTATGCACGGTGTTGTGCCCCATATGGGAGTCATCACACCCGATGGTATGATGGTCGGCTATGTTGCAGCTTGCTCGGAGCGATACTCTGTAGTGATTCCGATGCTCAATGCCGACTACCGCACAAGTGGTAAGATTGATGGCGACAACCACATCGGCTCAATCCGCTGGAACGGTAGGAGCCCCTACAAAGTAGAGATGGAGGAGCTTTCGAAGAATGCCAATATCGAGGTTGGCGATGAGGTGATAGGCTCGGGTGTATCACACTACTTCCCATCGGACGTTAGAATCAAGATCGGCTATGTTGATAGCTACACTCTCAACGAGAGCCAGACAGCCTACCACGTTGTAATACGACTTGCGAACGACCTGTCGCGTCTAAGCAATGTAATTCTTATCGAGAATGCCGACTACAACGAGATAACCGACCTCGAGGAGTCGGTCAAAAGCGGTAGCTACCTGCGTTCGATGAGTATCGGCGAGGGGGCTAATTAGATAGGTTTAGAGGTTAATATTTGAAACGTATATGCATAGATACTTAACATACGCGGGTGTATTTGTCTTATTGGTGTTGATACAGATTTTTCTTATCGACAACATCTCGCTTGGCATCTACTTCCACCCCCTCATCTACATTGCATTTCTTATAATACTGCCACTCGACACCAAACCCGTATGGGTGGTTCTGTTGTCAGCGCTGCTGGGTCTTACCATCGACTCGATGACTGGCCTCGGAGGTCTGAATGTGATTGCAACCACTGCAACAGGTTTTCTGCGTGGCTCGTTGCTCGGCGTTACAAGTGGTCATAACACATCTACCGACGATGCTATCCCTTCGCTCTATCGCCTGACAAACAAGAACTTGGCTTGGTTCATTGCGCTTGTTATTTTGCTGCATAGCTCAATATATTTCCTTTTTGAGGCTTTGTCGTTGCACCACATATTCCGCACACTGCTACGCATCATCCTTAGTGGCGCAGGAGCGGGGCTCTTCGTGTGGTTCTTCGTCAAACTATTCATCGAAAAAATCTTTAACAAATAACAATGGCTACAAACGACGCATATATCCGACGCACAATACTACGACTTATTGTGCTGGGCATTTTTGGCCTTATAGTTTGTCGTGTAGCCTACTTGCAGCTTATCGACCGCAGCTACAAGAGCCTTGCCGAAGGTAACGTATTGCGCTATGAGGTGCAATATGCTCCTCGTGGTGAGATTCTGGACCGCAACGGAGAGTTCTTGGTACACAGTAAGGAGTGCTACGACTTGATGGTAACCTATCGTCATATCGGCAAGCAGGGTTTCGACACCGTTGGTCTCTGCAACCTGGTTGGAATCAGCAAGGAGAAACTCACCAGAGTACTGCGCGATGCCCGTTCGGCGCCACGCAAAGCCACACTCGTCGCCAACTATGTACCCAAGGAGGTTAAGGTGTTGCTCGACGAATATAACTTTCCGGGATTCCATACAGTATATCGTACTATGCGCGAGTACCCCCGCAAGATTGGAGGTAACCTACTTGGCTACGTAGGCGAGGTGAGCAAAGACGATATCAACCGTAACCCCGACGAATATCGTATGGGCGACTACATCGGCAAGAGCGGTGTGGAGCGCGCTTATGAGAGCGATCTGAGAGGTAAAGATGGTGTGAAGATCCTGGAGCGTGATGCCCACGGAGCTATCAAGGGTTCATATATGGATGGAGCTTTCGACTCGCTGCCTATCCCCGGCAAGCGCCTTACTTGCACCATCGACGCACGCCTGCAAGCCTTTGCCGAGGAGCTTATGGCTGGCAAGGTTGGAGCCGTGGTAGCTATCGAGCCTAAGACAGGAGAGATTCTTGTGATGGCCTCATCGCCAAGTTACGACCCCGATGAATTGGTGGGCCGTAACCGAGGTAACAACTATATGAAGATGCTTGGCAACAAACGTAAGCCGCTGTTTAATCGTGCCGTATCGGCTAAATATCCTCCAGGCTCAACATTCAAACTTGTACAGGGTCTTATCGGTCTGCAGGAGGGAGTACTCACCCCCGAACGCGCCTACCCCTGCCACGGAGGTTATCACGTCGGCCGTATCAGCCAGAAGTGCCACCCCCACTACTCACCTCTCGACTTGAGAAATGCTGTGGCGCACTCTTGTAATGCATACTTCTGCTACGTCTTCCGCGATATTATAGAGAACCGCAAGTATGGAAGCGTGAAGGAGGGCTTGGATGTGTGGGCCGACTATGTGCGCAGCTTTGGCTATGGTCGCAAGCTCGACTCCGACTTTATCGACGAGGGCTCTGGTTATGTACCTACCCGCAAGCTCTACGACCGAAACTACAACGGCTCGTGGAACGGCCTCACCGTACTTTCGCTCTCCATCGGACAGGGTGAGTTGGGTTGTACCCCTCTTCAGATGGCCAACCTTGCAGCGACTGTTGCCAATCGCGGTTATTACTATATTCCCCACATCGTGAAGGCTGTCGAGGGACGCGATTCGCTCGACAAGCGCTTCTACGAGAAACAATATACGAAGGTTGACCCCAAGCACTTCGAGCCTGTTGCCGAGGGTATGTGGCGAGGTGTAAACATTCCAGGCGGAGGTACTTCATGGCGAGCAATGATTCCAGGCCAGGATATCTGCGGTAAGACAGGTACAGCACAGAATCCTCACGGACGCGACCACTCGACCTTCCTCTCATTCGGCCCCAAAGATGACCCCAAGATTGCCATCTCGGTATACGTAGAGTTTGGTGGCTTCGGAGCCACTATCGCTCTGCCAATAGCGAGCCTGATTGAGGAGATGTACCTCACCGACACCATCAAGCGCCCAGAGCTGGTGGAGTATGTAAAGAATTTACCATATAACCCACGTCACTATGCCGAATAGAAACAAAATATCGCTTTTCGAGGGCGTTGATCGCATCGCTATATGCTGTTACTTCCTGCTTGTATTGGTGGGTTTTATCAACATCACCTCGGCCTCATATAACGACGAGCTGGAGGTTCTCTCATTCTCGCAGAACTACATCAAGCAGATTGTGTGGACCGGAGCGGCTTTTTGTGTCGGTCTGTTTATCCTGCTGCTCGACTCGCGCTTCTATCATATGTATGCCTACTATGCCTATGCTGGTGGTATCCTGATGCTTATCGCTGTGTTGCTCTTTGGCCGAGAGGTCAACGGTGCCAAAGCGTGGTTTGAGTTTGGTGCAGTAAGAATACAACCAGTTGAGTTTGCAAAGATTGCAACGGCACTGGCTGTGGCTCGACTGATGAGTAACTACTCATTCTCAATCAAAAAACCGAGCCATCTGTTTCACGTTGGCTTTATCATACTTTTGCCGCTGGCCATCATCATCCTGCAGAACGACACTGGTTCGGGCGTAGTACTCTGCTCGTTTATATTTGTACTATACCGCGAGGGACTCAACAAGTGGATATGTATCCCTATGATTATGGTAGCAACGCTATTCATCTGCTCGTTCCTCTTCACGCCACTTATTCTGCTGCTGATGCTGCTGGTTATCTTTACAGTGTCCAATGCAATGATGATTGGCGAGTGGAAGAAGCACCTGATATTCGCCACATCGCTATGTTTTATGGCATTGTTGCTCTACGGTTCGTCGCAACTCTTTATGGGAGGTGCGCTGAGTGGTTATGCCAGCCTTGTGATTGCAATCATTGCGGGTATTGTCGTGGCAGCTATATATGCCATTCGCAAAAATATAGCAGCCATATTCCTTTCGCTCTCGCTTTTTGTGGGTTCTATGTTGTTTGTACCTACGGCCGATATGATTTTCGAATCTATCCTCAAGCCTCACCAGCGCGAGCGAATCCTCAGCTTCCTGGGCATCGTGAGCGACCCAAGTGGAGCTGACTACAACGTCAACCAGTCGAAGATCGCCATCGGCTCAGGCGGTCTGTTCGGCAAGGGATTTATGGAGGGCACACAGATTAAGTATAACTTCGTACCCGAGAAGCACACCGACTTCATCTTCTGCACCGTAGGCGAGGAGTGGGGCTTCATAGGAGCGATTGTGGTGCTTGCTCTGCTCTGCACGCTCATCCTGCGACTTATGCATATGGGCGAGCGCCAGCAAGAGCCATTCAGCAGAATATATAGTTACTGCGTGTCGGCCATTCTGCTGTTCCACGTTCTGGTGAATGTGGGAATGACCATTGGCCTGATGCCTGTGATGGGTATTCCGCTGCCATTCCTTAGCTATGGAGGCTCATCGCTTGTGGCATTTACAATCTTGGTATTCATAGCGATACGATTAGACGCAACACCTCGCAAAGGCCTTGTGTCGAGCATATAAACCCAACTATATGATACTGCACGAACGACTAAAACAATTCCGCCTGATTCTGGGTTCACAGTCACCACGTCGTCAGCAATTGCTTGCCGATGCTGGCATTGAGTATGAACTTGCGCCACGTTTCGAGTGTGACGAGCTTTTTCCAGAGGATATGCCAGCCGCAGATGTTGCCGAGTATCTCTCACGCCTAAAGAGCGAGGCCTACCCCACAACGTTGCAGGAGGGCGATATCCTGCTCACGGCTGATACTGTGGTAGTTGCCGAGGGTAAGATTCTAGGTAAACCAGCCGACCGAGATGAGGCTATTGAGATGTTGCAGATGCTCTCAGATAATGAGCACGAGGTTATTACGGGTGTTAGCTTACGTTCTGCTTCAACTATGCAGAGCTTCTCGGCCCACTCAAAGGTGCGCTTCCGCAAGCTCTCCGACGAGGAGATTATCTACTACATCGACACCTATAAGCCTATGGATAAGGCTGGTAGCTATGGCATTCAGGAGTGGATAGGTTATGTGGGCATCGAAGGCATCGAGGGCTCGTTCTTCAATGTGATGGGCCTGCCTATCCAGCGAGTATGGTGCGAGTTGGAGAAGTTTATTAAGTAAGTATATACATATATTATATAAAGAAATGGTGTTATCGGATTTGCTCCTGATAACACCATTTTATTATTAGGCGGACGCCCAAATAGCCACACCCAACTCCCTTGAAAATTGTATAATGTAGGCTATTTTGAAACTGCTCGCAGTTTGACAAACCGCAGCATACTCAGCGTATGTGAGGATTTGGCAAACAAGGCAGATGCCAAAAGAGCCACATTAGACGATTTTTACATCACATCGAAGTCAAGAAGTGTATGACCACCAATGCGGGCCTTAATATTATCCCCAGGCTTAACTGGACCAACGCCTACTGGAGTACCGGTATAGATAAGGTCACCGATGCGAAGAGTCATATAGCGTGAGATATGGCTAATAATCTCATCTACGGTAAAGAGCATATCCTTCGTAAAGCCGTGCTGGCGCACCTCGCCATTTAGCTCCATCTCGAATTCCAAGTTCTGCACATCGCCACCCAATTCAGCCAACGATACAAACTGATTAGACAATGCAGCCGAGTGGTCGAAACCCTTACATAGCTCCCAGGGTAAACCCTTCTGGATAGCCTCACGCTGCAGGTCGCGAGCTGTGAAGTCGATACCCAAACCAACCTCCTCGTAGCAACGCGATGCAAACTTGCGGTCGATACACTTGGCAAGGCGTGTGATGCGCACCACCAATTCACACTCATAATGTACCTCGTTTGAGAACGCAGGGATGTAGAATGGGTCGTTATTGCGAAGCAGAGCCGTATCGGGCTTCAAGAAAAAGAGTGGCTCTTTTGGTATTTCAGCGCCATCGTTAAGCTCTTTGGCGTGGTCGGCATAGTTGCGACCGATGCAGATTATCTTCATATCTATTTTTCAAATTTCTTTTTACACACGTTTACATATATGCCTGCCGCCACCAACATTCCGCAGGGAATCCAACAGAGCAGCAGCGCATACAACGTCGGGCTCGGCATCAGCGGCGAGAGTAGCACCGAGGGTATTCCCGCAAACATCACATTCGATATCAGGCGGCCGAGCTTTTGGATATCAACCTTCTCGCGCTTGGCTTTGGGCATTGTGTTGTAGCCCGCCATCGTTTCAGGATAACGACGCAAAAACAACGCTATCAAACACCAAACGATTGCAAATATAAGCGCACCGAGAAGCATCGTTTTATTTTTTAAGTGTCTTGACGATATCCTCCGCAAAACGGTCACTGGCACCAGACCCACCAATAATTGATCGCAGCTCGTCAAAGTCTGCAAGCATCTTCTCGCGTTTCTCGCCACCAATCAATATCGAGCGCAACTCCCTCTCGGCCTCGTCAACCGATGGCTTATATACCACCATCTCGCGCACCGCCTCACGCTGCAAATTCAGGTTAACAAGCGACACATATGGAATCTTCAGCAGATAGGGCTTACACTTCTCATAGAGCCAGGGAATACCGTAAACGACCAGCTCTGGAACACCTATCAAGGCTGTCTCCAATGTCGCCGTACCCGATGTAACCACCGCAGCCTCCGATATTTGCAACAACTCATAGGTCTTGTCGCAAACAAACTTTACGGGCATATCTGATGTGAAAGCCTCATACTGCTCGCGTGCAATCCAACCCACACCCGCCACAACAAACTGCTTCTCGGGCATACGCTCGGCAAGCTGAGCCATAAATCGCAAGTTGGCCTTAATCTCGCTCACTCTACTACCGGCCAGCAGGGCCACGATGGGGCGCTCATCCAAGCCGTTCTCCTTGCGGAACTCAGCCTCGGCAGGTGCGGCACTGCAACGAGCATCGATAGCATCCATAATGGGGTTACCCTCGAAGTGAGGCTCAATGCCCTTTGAGCGGAAATACTCCTTCTCGAATGGGAAGATGATATAGAGCTTATCGACAAACTTTTTCAGTGCCTTCACTCTATGCTCTTTCCACGCCCACACTTTTGGGGCGATATAGTAATGCACTGGAATACCCTTTGAGTGAGCAAACTCGGCAATCTTCACATTGAAACCTGGGTAGTCAATCAAAATCACCACATCAGGCTGAAAGGCCATAATATCGCGACAACAATCGCCCATCTGCGAGAGGATGGTGCGGATATTCATTGCCACCTGCACAAAGCCAAAGAATGACATCTCGCGATAGTGCTTCACAAGATTCTCGCGACCACCCACCTCGGCCATCATATCGCCTCCAAAGAAACGAAACTCAGCCTCGGAATCGCTCTTGCGAATACCCTTCATCAAATTCGAGCCGTGAAGATCACCTGATGGTTCTCCTGCTATGATATAATATTTCATATATTTTGCGTTAAATTAGAATCTGTTGAACTAAACTATTTCACGTCCGATTCCCGTATAATACCCTTCTTGAATCGCCGAAGCTGTTGCTATCAAACATACTACTATAGAACTGTATTCTAACTCTATGATAGGTAGTGTTAATGGTAAAAGAAACAATAAAACTCCCGTTATTCTATTCATAGTTGTATGCAAGGATATTAACTTTTTCTTAAAAATAAATCCCCACATAACATTGCATATTTTAATGATTGCTATTAGAGCAATCCATATCCACATCCAACTCGGTATATCAATGAACGGAAGGAACTTAATTAAAGATACAGATACAAATATAAAGTCTGCAACAGTATCAAATCGTGCACCAAATTCGCTGGCACTATTTGTCTTTCTTGCAATAGTTCCATCTATCATATCACTAAATCCACAAAGAAGATATAAGATATAGAATTGAGCTGAAAATGCAGAACAAAATAACATTAAGATACTGCATAATATACGGCAAGCAGTTATAGTATTTGCAATATGTCTCTTCAACTTCACTCTCCCAAACCCCGATTTATGTGGGTAAATATACAATATTACATTTAATTATAATTACTTTTCCAATAGGTCGGGACGTAACTGCTTAGTTCGCTCATACGCCTGCTCCTCCTGCCACTTCTCAATCTCAGCAAAGTTGCCCGACAAAAGTACATCGGGGACTCGCCAGCCACGAAACTCGGCAGGACGAGTATATACTGGTGGTGCCAACAAATCATCTTGGAAACAATCGGTGAGGGCCGAAGCCTCGTCGCCAATAGCACCTGGTATCAGTCGCACAACTGAGTCGGCAATGATGCAGGCCGCCAGCTCGCCACCCGTCAGCACATAGTCGCCGATAGATATTTCGCGTGTGATAAGATGCTCACGAATACGGTGGTCGATACCTTTGTAGTGACCGCACAAGATGATGATATTCTCACACATCGACAGACGGTTGGCCTCGTGCTGGTTGTAGGTGATGCCATCGGGCGAGGTGTAGATAATCTCGTCGTATTTTCGTTCCGACTGCAACTTCTCAACAAGCTCAAACACAGGCTCGCACTTCATAACCATACCAGCCTCACCGCCAAAGGGATAGTCGTCGGTGGTCTTGCGCTTATCGTGGGCGTAGTCGTGGAGGTTATGCACCACAATCTCAACCAGACCCTTCTCCTGGGCACGCTTGAGGATTGACTCGCTGAGTGGCGAGGTCATCAGTTCGGGGACCACACTTATAATATCTATTCTCATAGTTGTAGGATTAGTATCTGAAAATTATATCTTTATCGCTATTCACATCAAGCGGAACTTCAACTCCATCGCAAAGCATCGTGGCACGATAACCCATCTCGGCAAACATCTCGACCATCTGCAAGCGGGTTTCGCCATCGGTCTCGATAAGCACTGTGGGGTGGTCACGCTCAATCAATGCTCTAAGCTCAGGCATTACCACTCGCTCATAGCCCTCGATATCGCACTTAATGAAATCTATCTTGCCAATATTCGCAAACAACTCACTGCCGCGACGCATCTGAGCAGTAAAGCGAATTGCCTCGGCCGACAAATCGCCATCGCTCACAAAGTTGCGACCTGTGCCGAAATAGCCTCCGGCAGCAACCGAATCATTGGCCATCTCGATTGTAGTCTCCTCTTCGCCCAAAGCATAGTTGAGCAGAGTTACATTCGTGCGGCTGCCGACATTGTGGGTGAGCACATCGAAAATCACAGGCACTGGCTCAACGGCATATACCCGGCCCTTGCGTCCCACGATATCAGAGAGTGGACAGGTGTAGTAGCCCAAGTTGGCACCAATATCGATGGCTGTAGCACCCTGACCAACAAGCTGGGGCAGATGGTAGTTGTACTCCATAGCTCGCGAATGCTTACCCAAGCCCAAAGCTCGATATATAAACAACATACGGCTCACAACACGCAGATACCATTTAAGAGGCAACACGCGATAGAGCAGACGATGCAAAAGTTTTCCCATTTATTTATCTATTCTATAAAACATTCTATTCAAATCGAAGGTGACCACCTTGCTCGCCGTCAAGAAATCAACGCCGACCACACCGTCGTACTGCTCGATGTAGGGCGAGCCATCTTCATAATGTGTAGGCATATTGACCGACACATTTTTGAGTTGCAGTTTTTGGCCACCAACCTCAAATTCTATTTTCGGCATAAAGCGAACATCGCACCACTCAACACCGCCAAAACCACCACTGCGAGAACGCTCCACTGGGCTACCCACCTTCTCTACTCGCTCTCTGAAACGCTCAAAATACTTCGACGAAAGGCAGGTACGATTATTTCCCGTATCGAGGTGCATCACAATCCTTTGGTCGGTGTCGTTACACCAGATATAATAATTAGAATCGAAGAAGAGGTTTCTCTGCTCGGGGGCTGCACTCTCCTGTTCAGGCAAAACAAAACGGCTCTGCTCACGCTCAAAACGGATTTCACCCAGCTTGCGAATAATATGTGTTCCAAGCACTGCCTCACACATACCCTCAACCTCGGCATTCTCTGGCATAATATTATCAACTACACAGAAGGTAGCATTGCGAATTATCACATCGCCAATCTGCATCTGGGGCAGATATCCCAACTTTGCATACCCCTCGCCAACGCCTCTTACAATTATATCTTCGGCCACAATCTCAACACCCAAGCGCTTGGCCGCAGCTGTTGATATAAAATTAGAGTTTCCGCAACCCGTATCAAAGACAAAATCCTCGGTATGGTTGCCGACTTTAGCATCTACAACAAGGTGTTCGCCATTACCAAGTTTTCTTATCTCAACTGGGACGGTCACATCTTGTTTAGGGCGTTCCACCACAACCGCCTCTTTGGGCGACAGAGCAGTAAACCAACGCATCATCGACTCCAAATTGCGACGATTCTCCTCGGCGGCCTCACCCTCGGGGAGCAATTGCAAAAGCATCTTCACAACCTCGGCACCCGCCTTATAATTCTCGGAAGCGAGGTGGTTAATGATCGATAAGTTTTGCATCCCGAACACCACTCCACTACCCAACTCGGGGGCAAACTCGCACACCCTGTCAATAGCCTTATTACTATCATCAAATCGACCTTCGTGGTGCGCCACCAAAGCATCGGCTAACGCCAAAAGCGGCTTGGCGACCTTCGCACGCAACGCTGGCAACTCCTTGCTTAGGATTAAATAATCCGAGCTATTGATTAGCTCTCCAACACGGACATTGGCATCAACTGCATTGGATTGCTGTGCAAGTAGCTGAACTGAGAAAGATAAGGCTAATATCAGGGTTAGCAAATATCTCATAACAGGTTACAACGTTTTGTTAGTTCTTGTAATTGACCTCCTGGTTCATCACCTCCACAACGAAGGGGTTATACATTGACTCGTGGCCTATGTCGGTAGTGTCGCCGTGACCTGGATACACCTGCACATCGTCGCCGAGTGGCATAATCTTCTCCAGGATAGAGTTCATAATCCACGAGTAGTCGCCACCTGGCAGGTCGGTGCGGCCAATGCTCTCGCGGAAGAGCGTATCGCCTGTAAAGAGCACCTTCGCCTGTGGCTCATAGAATACAACGTGGCCAGGGGTGTGGCCAGGGGTAGTGATAATCTGCAACTCGGTCTGGCCAAACTTTATGCTCTCCATACCCTCCAAATCGACATCAATCACCTCGACGATATCACCTCCGCCGATGCCAAACATTGCGGCATTCTGCTTGGCACTCTCAACCAAAAACTTATCCTTAGACGATACGGCAAACTTGGCTCCGTAGCGGCTGCGCAAAAACTCCACGCCCATCAAGTGGTCGAAGTGGCCGTGAGTGTTGAGCGCATAGACTGGCTTGAGGCCTCGCTCCGAGAGGAACTGCTCCAAAGTGGCATTCTCCTTCTCCGACATATTGCCGGCGTCGATTACAACAGCCTCCAACGTCTCGTCCCACACAACGTATGTATTCTCCTGCAAAGGGTTAAAAATCAATCTTGCTATTTTCATAATCTGTTTTGTTTTAAGGTTATTTGGTATTCAGCACAAACTTGGCCGAAACATTATAGTTAATCACAATCTGCTCGAACTCTACATTAGGCTCAGCGAACTCTTCGGCAGCCATATCAGCCACTGCATTTTTGGCCATCATCATACGCGAGCCTGTCACGCGAGCCTCGCTGGTGTAGTCGTTAATCTCGTAGCAGGCACCTATCGACTGCCCTATCGCCTCGGCCAAATCGCGAGCACGGCTCTGCGCATTGCGGATAGCCTCCTGACGAGCCTGACGGCGGTAGTCATCAATCTTTGAACAGGCCGTACGGCTGACCATTACATTGGAGATTCCGGACTTTTCGAGGCTCTCAAATACCTCTTTCACCGCCTCGGCAGAGGTGAGTTTCAACTCATACTGCGTAGTGGCCAACGAGTTGCCTCGACGGAAATATTCGCTCGACATATCGAGCAGCGTGAGCTGCTTCTCGACATCGACACCGCACCTTTTCAGCGCACTGAACAATCGCTTGCGCTGCAGCTCGATAACATCTTTACCTTTGGTGTCGCCCTCATCGAGCGTGATTCTTAGATATATCTCATCGGGCGTAACCTTCACCTGTGACGAACCATTCACCGAGACAGATGGTATGGTCTGATGAAAATCCTGCGCCTGAGCATCATAGGCCCACAACGACAACATCGCAACAGCGACCAAAGACAAAAGCAACTTTTTCATAACTTTTCTGTTTTAAGGTTTATGAGGATTATTCCTCAATATTAAAACGCTATGCGTTGCAAATTTCTTGCATCAAACGCCGATAAAAGCTTATCGCTTAACGAGCTTAACGACATTCTCCACGTGGTGCGTATGTGGGAACATATCAACTGGCTGCACAGCCACAACTTTGTACATTTCGTCCATCAACGCCAAATCGCGTGCCTGAGTGGCTGGGTTACAGCTCACATAGACCATACGCTCTGGGGCTGCTCGGAGAATAACCTCAATCACTCGCTCATCGACACCTGCGCGTGGCGGATCGAGAATAATCACATCGGGGCGACCATTGCGAGCAACAAAGTCGTCCGAGAGCACATCTTTCATATCGCCTGCAAAGAACGACGTATTGTCGATGCCGTTCAGTGCAGAGTTAATCTTTGCATCCTCAATTGCCTCGGGCACATACTCCACACCCACAACCTTCTTGGCACGACGTGCGCAGAAGTTGGCAATAGTTCCTGTACCTGTATATAGGTCATACAACACCTCATCGCCCTGCAAATCGGCAAACTCACGAGCCACCTTATAGAGTTCGTAGGCCTGCTCCGAGTTGGTCTGATAGAACGACTTGGGACCAACCTTAAACTGCAAGCCCTCCATTTGCTCGATGATATGATCTTTGCCGGCATAGCAGATATGCTCCAAATCGCCCACCGAGTCATTCCACTTGGTATTCACCACATAGAAGAGCGATGTAATCTCGGGGAAGTTGCTCTGCAAGTGATTCATCAGCGCAGATATACGCTCCTTATCATCTTCGTTGAAGATTACGATAACCATAATCTCGCCCGTCGAAGCTGTGCGGATAATAATATTACGCATCAGACCGGCGTGCTCACGGCAGTTGTGGAACGAATACTCATTCTCGATGCAGAACTGCTTTACGCTCTGGCGAATCTGATTCGATGGATCGGCCTGCAAGTAGCACTTGTCAATATCCAACACCTTATCGAAGCAGTTGGGGATATGGAATCCGAGTGCAGGCTGACGCTCGATGTCGCCACCCTGGGCAATCTCCTCGTAAGTGAGCCAACGCTTGTCGGCAAAGGTAAACTCGAGTTTGTTGCGGTAGAACTGCTGGCGTGCCGAGCCCAAGCAATCCTTCACCTCAGGAAGTTCGATCTTTCCGATGCGAGTGAGTTGGTCGCGCACCTGCTCGGTCTTGAAGCGGAGCTGCTCTGAGTAGGGCAGGTTCTGCCACTTACAACCACCGCACACTCCGAAGTGTGGGCAGAAAGGCTCCTCACGCAGAGGCGAACGCTTGACATAGTTCACAACCACACCCTCCATAAAACGGCGACGCTTGTTGCGAATCTGAACGTCGACAACATCGCCGGGCACTGTCATAGGCACAAAGACCACCTGTTCGTTGTAACGCCCCATAGCCTTGCCTTCGGCCGCCAATGTCGTAATCTCAAGACCCTCGATAAGGGGATAATTCTGACGTTTTCTTCTTGACATAAGTTATATTTCTACTTAATTTATTCTCTATTTATTGCTCATTTAACATTACTTTATCCAGAGTAATACCTCAACGGACACTGCTCCTTCTTCTCAAAAACCGAAAGGCCGACAGTAACAGCATAGGGCCCAACCCAGAGTAGAACGATGCAAAAAACTCAACAGGAACACCCTGAATATATCGCAAGCTAATGCCAAGTCCCATCATAAAGAGGATAAGTAACCACCCTGACAATGGGAATGTGCTCCATATCGAGCAGGGCACGGCCTGAGCTTCAATATGGGCAGAATACCTCGCTACAACTCCACGAAAAATCATATAGAATGCAGCAAGAACAACTGCCGTCGCAGCAAACAACCACCATTCAATGGGGCACAACCCCGCATATGCCACAACACCTTTTGTGGTGATTATGGCACCCGGAACACCCCAAATAAGTGCAGCCGTCAGAAACAGATGACACCTTTCAATCCTCATAGAACTAACACTTCGTAAAGTTGTACTTTGCCTAATGTTGGGTTAACTGACACCCTTGCGGCGCGACTTGGCTCTGCGGCGAGCCACCATCTCATCGCTTGCCACGAGCACCATAACTGCGGCGATTATCACAAATATGCCCATAAAAATCCTCAGCGACATAGCCTCGCCAAAGACCAGTGTTCCGCACAATACAGCCGTAACTGGCTCCATAGCACCCAAAATCGAGGTGATGGTCGAGCCTACATAACGAATCGACAACACGAGTGATGTACACGACACCACCGTAGGTACGATGGCAAGCAACAACACCAATCCCCAACACTCCAGCGAGGGCAGCACCTGCAAATGAGCACCAAAACCTGAGCGAACGAAGAACACCACACTACCCACAAGCAATGACCAGAAGGCCACCTTTGAGCCACTGGCGTGGCGCATACGAGATTGATTGGTGATTACGATATAGACCGCATAGGCCAATGCTGCGGCGAAGGTGAGCCCTACGCCTATAAGACTCATTCTCTCATCACCGTCAGAGACATAGAGTAGCAACACACCACCGACGGTCATCACAAGCGACAGGATTCTACCCCACGACATACGTTCACCAAAGAACATTGCCATCATAGAGGCTGTCATAACTGGATAGACAAAATACATCGTAGAGATTAGGCCTGTGGCCATATAGTCGAAGGCCTGAAACATAAAGACCGACGACAGAGCATACAGAAGGCCGAGCAAAACCACAAAAGGCACTTCGGTGCGGTGCAGAGCCAACGATTTGAACCTGCCACGCAAAGCCATAATCAATGCCAGAGCCGCCGCAGCCATAAGGTAACGATAGAGCAACAAAGAGTCGAAATCGACTCCCTGGCGCAGCACCGGCACCGAGAAAAGCGGTATCAGACCATACGAAGCTCCCGATATGGCACCACAAAAATATCCTTTTATCTTGTCGCTGAACATTTGGCTCTGTTTTATGTGCCAAAGATACACAAAAATATAGTATCAGCATAGTTCTGAGAGCGGTTTATAACATTATTTTGGCGAGTTCGTCACGCTACGGGCCATATTCAGCAGCTAAGATTTTGATTCTTGCTCCGATTATTGTATTTTTGTGAGCAGAGCAACAAATTTATAGCGATGAAAAGCACGATAAATATCCCTTACGAGTACTATGAGAATCTCGACGAGATGAGTCCCACCGACAGTGAACTTATCGAGCAAGCACGCAAGGCCACCGAGCGCTCATACGCTCCATTTTCGGGATTCAGGGTGGGCGCTGCCGCACGCCTAAAGAGCGGTCGCATAATCATTGGTGCCAACCGTGAGAGCGAGGTATATCCATCGGGATTGTGCGCTGAGCGAGTATTGCTCTTTTCACATCAGGCCAACTACGCCGACGACGCGATTGAGGCCATTGCCATTGCCTCCAGCCCTGCACCCCGCGAGTGCTACCCCTGCGGAGCTTGCCGCCAGACGTTAATCGACGTAGAGCGACGCCAGGGGCAATCCATAAGGGTGATTATGGCCGGCGAGGAGTCGGCTACAGTGGTGGAGAGTGCCGAGCTATTGCTCCCATTCACATTCAAGCTATAAAGAGCCAGCAAACAAGAAGTTACACAAGAAAAAATAATAAAAAATGTTTAACCCAAAAGATATTCTTTACGAGGATAACCACTTGATTGTGGTCAACAAACACTGCGGCGAACTGGTACAGCCCGACCGCGAGAGCGACGAAGCGTTGGAGAACGATATCAAAGCGATGATTAAGGTGCGTGACCACAAACCCGGAGATGTATTCCTGGGCGTTGTACACCGCATCGACCGCCCCGTGAGTGGCGCTGTGGTATTTGCCAAGACATCAAAGGCCTTGACCCGTCTGAATGAGATGATTCGTGGTGGCGAGATTCACAAGACATATTGGGCGATAACCGAATCGACGCCCAACCCCGAGCAGGGAAGCCTGACACACTACATCGTTCGTGATGGTCGCACCAACCGTTCTCGCGCTTATGACAAGCCAAAGGCTGACGGCAAGAAGGCTATGCTCAACTACCAGATACTTGGCTGCTCAACAAACTACACATTGGTGGAGGTGGAGTTGCTGACGGGCCGCCACCACCAGATTCGCGCTCAGCTCTCAAAGATTGGCTGCCCCATCAAGGGCGATTTGAAATATGGAGCAAAGCGCTCGAATCCCGATGGAGGCATCTCGCTACACTCACGCCGAGTGGAGTTCCTGCATCCGGTTAGAAAGGAGTCTATCCGCATAGAAGCCCCCGTACCTGCAAAAGACAACTTATGGGCTTTCTTCAAGGATTTGTAATATAAAAAAATCGAGCAGAGAGATGAGATTATTGATACAGCGAGTTCGCCGTGCAAGCGTCACTATCAGCGAAAAGGAGTTCTCGCGCATCGGCAAGGGTCTCTTGGTGCTTGTGGGCATCGAGGAGGCCGACACTCAAGAGGACATTGATTGGCTGACGGGTAAACTTTGTCGTCTGCGCATATTCGATGATGAACAGGGCGTAATGAACCTCGATGTGCAGCAGATTGGAGGCGAGGTGATGGTCGTAAGCCAGTTTACACTGCACGCTTCGACCAAAAAGGGTAACCGCCCCTCATACATCAAAGCAGCCGGTGAGGCTATCTCACGACCAATGTATGAGAAGTTTGTAGAGAGTGTAAGAAACGCTTTGGGTAAGGATATTGCAACGGGCAGCTTTGGAGCCGATATGCAGATTGAACTCATCAACGATGGCCCCGTAACCATATGGATTGACTCGAAGAACAGAGAGTAAGCTAAAGAGATGAGACGCAGGACAAAAACCATAGGCATAGGCAAAGGGCGAGTTGTTATCTATATTGCCGTCATAGCGGCGATATGGTTGGCCGATTATGTCTATACCAACTACATAGAGCCCAAGCGCCAGCAGATTGAGGAGCGCCTCGAGCAGCGCTATTCAAACTCTACAGATAGCCAGGCGAGCGAGAGCAACGCCGAGGTCAAAGCCCAAGGCAAGACCCTCAGAGCCGGCTGGGCCGAACTGCCTGCAACACCAAAGCAGAAGCAGCTCCACACCACCCTACACCTCTGCGACGATGGCCTACGCAACTACACCGCCTGCTTCAGCAGCGAGCATTGCTGCCCTGTATGGGTGGCAGCCCCACTGCATCGCAGCTACAAGGGTGAGGTAAAGCGTAGCGACAGCTTCACGTTCGACCCTACAATTCCAGCTAAGTATCAGCCACAAATCAACCGTTCGTATGGCGACTACACGCGTGGCCACCTGCTTGGCTCGGCCGAGCGCACCGCCTCGCTGGAGATGAACGAGCAGACATTTTATGCCACAAACATTGCCCCACAGTTGCGCGACGGCTTCAACTCACGTGGTGGAGCGTGGAACAACATAGAGCGAATGGTAGATAGACAGATTTGCAACGACACGCTTTACGTCGTAACGGGTTGCTTGTTTGACGACTACACCCACACCGATGGTCGCGAGGTGAAGGCCTCAACCACCACAAACAGGAGCGACGGCAAGCGCATAGGCGTACCTACGGCATACTACAAAGCTATGCTTCGCACCAAGCGAGGCTCAACAGGCAAGAGTGTGATGGAGTGTAGCGCAGAGGAGTTGAAATGTGCCGCTATAATTGTCCCACACCTCTCAGCCGCTGGTTACAAGCCATCTAAGCAGGACCTAATCAGCATCAAGGAGCTGGAGCGATTGAGCGGCCTGGAATTCTTCACCAACGTTAAAAATGCACCCAAGAGCAGAGTTTCAGCATCGGATTGGGGACTTTAGGCCGAGGCGGATAATAAATAGAATAATTACACTTACAATATGGATATAGCAAAAGCTAAACGTAAAGAGAATATTGCCGAATATATTCTCTACCTATGGCAGCTCGAGGATTTGCTCCGAGCTCTGCAATTTAGCCCCGAGGCTATCTACTCGCAGCTCGTGGCTCCCCGCCAGATTGACGAGGAGCAGAAACACATCTATCTGCTATGGTATATGGATATTGTGAACCTGCTGCGCAAGGAGGGCAAAGAGGAGAATGGACACCTGGAACACACCATTCATTTGATTGCAGATATGCACAACCTCCATCTGCAGTTGATGCACAACCCCATTGGCGAGCACTACCGCTCAACATTTGCCAAGTTGTTGCCCCAGTTGCCTCAGTTGCGCACAATGATAAAGAAGGAGGATATCTCCGACACCGAGATATGCTTCCGCGCACTCTATGCCGCGATGCTCTATCGCATAAAGGGCGACACAAAACGTGCCGACGCCATCAAGGATACCATCGAGTTGGTTTCGCCAGTGATAGCCGAACTATCGAGTATGTATCGCAAGGTTGAAGAGGGTGAAGTTGATCTATTCAAGGATATGTAGGAGCTTGAAAAAGCAGGTTTCAAGAGCCTAAAAAGCACAAAAAGGGAGCAAAAAAGGGGGTAAAACGTGTGATATAGACGTTTTTATTTGAAATATTTTTGCGAAATAGGAAAAAAGATATACCTTTGCACCTCGCAGAAGATTATGAATAGAGATAATCACGCGAAATTTATTGACACAAACATAAAAACGATATCGTTATGGCAATGAAAAGAACTTACCAGCCTTCTCGTCGTAAGAGAATCAACAAGCACGGATTCCGTCAGAGAATGGCTACAGCTAACGGCCGCAAGGTTTTGGCTGCACGTCGCGCTAAGGGACGTAAGAAGTTGACTGTATCTGATGAGTCAACATTCAAGTATGCTTAATTTTCCGATTTTTCGGAAAAAATAAGAGGGGATCGGACGCGATCACCTCTTATTTTTTATATCCACTCTCCTCACACTCTCTCCGCCGCCGAAATCTGCGTAACCTTCTCGGCACAATTTATGCTTCGGAGTGGGTATGAAGAGGTTTTTTACACTATTCCTATTGGCATTTGTAGTCGGGGCGCTGGCTCTGATGGCTGTATATATCGAGGGGCGAGTCAGCCCTCCCAAGCAAGATGAAAAGCTATGGCACGAGACTATCGACGAACTATCCGACATAGCACGCATGAAGTATCGACAAAGCCGGCGCTATATTCAATACTCCACCATTGCCGAGCAGGAGGGGTTACAGAGTGAAGCTGCTCTACTCCGAGCCATAGCCAAGGCCGACGCCATACAATGCGAGAACTGCATCAAAGCGATAGAGTCGCTGGGCGGGATATATTACCCTCCGACAATCGTCGAGAGCGAAATGCAGGAGACTCGACAACATCTGCACCTCATACATAACGAAAAGAATAAATGTCACCACGAGCAGATGCACCGCATAATCACCCGTGCTCTCAACGAAGGTAACCGTTACATAGCTCGCATGCTCACGTGGTGCGACGCAAGCGACATAGAGCAAATCATAATTCTCAAAAACTACTTGGAGTGCCCCGAAGCCCACGATTCACTAGCGGCACAATACTTCGTATGCCCCGAATGTGGGATGCTCAACGACAACGGGCTGAGCCCCTATCACTGCGCACACTGCATGACCCCGCAGCTCAAGTTTTTAATATTCAAATAGACCCTGCCGCAAGTCTCTCTCCAAAGAAAAAAAGCCCGACCACCAGATTGGCAGTCGGGCATAGCATTGCAAGCGCTATAAGCCGAGTTCTGTACCCCCGAAAGGGCCTCTATCATTTATCTACGACTACGGTCACCCGCAGCCTCTAGCAACCTACCCCCCGACATTGGACGAGCAACCCTTAATTGTCGGTATACATGGTCTTGCAACCCGCAAGGCGTACTGCCGGACGACATTGCTGCCTCCGCGGTGGGCTCTTACCCCACCTTTTCACCCTTACCTGCCAGCCGAAGCCGACATAGGCGGTTATTCTCTGTTACACTACTACACCCTTACGAACGTCGAGCCGTTAACTCGTGCGGCGCTCTGCGTTGCTCGGACTTTCCTCCCCCTGACTAGCAGGCAGCGATAGAGCGCACTTGCAAATTTTTATTCTCTGATGCTGCTGGATTCGCTACCTACTGTAGCGGCACAACCAGCACCATATTCTAATAATACATCGGATATATTCTATCCAACATCGGCTGGACTCGCTACACTCGGCAACGACATAGCCAACATCTTCTCTTTATAAGTTGAGCAAAAACTCAAAATACCCACCTCGTGAAAATCGTATAATTTGAGCTATTTTGAGGCTGGTCGCAGTTCGAGAATCCGCAGTTTACTATGCGTAAATGAGGAGTTCGAGAACAAGCCAGACGCCAAAAGAGCCAAATTAGACGATTTTGCCTATCGTTCTACGGGCTTAATATCCTTAATGCGCAACTGCGTAGTCACCACGCCTCGATAATGGTTCTCCACAATCTGGTAGCACACATCGATAGGACGGCCAGCGCGAATCCACTCATAGTGGGTAGGCTGCTGGAAGGCGATGGTCTGGATAGCCGTATTAGGCTTCTGACGTTGCACCAAGTCCATTCTCAAGTGCTCCAAATCGGCACCTACCAACTTAGGCTCGCCGTGTGAGCTTGCACCATAGGTTGCAAACACAGGTGCGGTATTACCCGGACCAAATGGCTGGAAGCTATTAAGCTGGCGGTGGAACGCAGGTGTGATATCAGAGAACAGCAACTCGCTGTCGATATCAACCTGAGGCACCAAAATCTGTGGGTCGATGTGCTCATCGACATAGTCATTGAATCGCTTCGAGAAGGCCTCCACGTTCTCAGGCTTCATAGTAAGGCCTGCGGCATACATATGGCCACCGAAGTTTTCCAACAAATCGGAGCACGACTCGACAGCCTGATAGAGGTCGAAGCCCGGAACCGAGCGTGCCGAACCTGTCACAAATCCATTACTCATAGTGAGTACCACCGTTGGTCGATAGTAGGTCTCAATCAGACGCGATGCCACGATTCCCACGATACCCTTCATCCACTTAGGATTATAGATAACCGTGCTCTTATGCTCCTTCATCTCGGGGTGCGACTCGATGTAGTCGTGAGCCTCCTGAGTTACGCTGCGGTCGATATTCTTGCGGTCCTGGTTATAAGAGTCGATAACGTCGCAGAACTCGCGCGCCTGCTTCTCGTTACCCTCAACCAAGAGCTCCACCGCCGCAAAACCTCCCGAAGGAGCGGCATTTTCATCATTCTCGTCCATACGCATACGGCCTGCGGCATTGATGCGTGGACCAATCTTAAATACAATATCGTCGATTGTGATATTGTGGCGCTCGAGGCCGCAAATCTTGATAATCGACAACAATCCCGACGAAGGCATACGGTTCAAACGCTCCAAGCCATAGTAGGCCAGGATACGGTTTTCGCCCGTAAGCGGTACAATGTCGGACGCAATACTCACTACCAGCAAATCGAGCAGATGCTCAATCTCCCTGAATGGGATACCGTGCTTCTGCGCATAAGCCTGTACGAGTTTGAAACCCACGCCACAACCCGACAACTCATCAAATGGATAGTTGCAGTCGGTGCGCTTTGGGTCGAGAACTGCTACGGCCGAGGGTATCTCCTCTGCCGGAAGATGATGGACGCAGATGATACAATCTACGCCCTTCTCACTCGCATAAACAACCTTTTCTACGGCCTTAATGCCGCAATCGAGAGCAATCATCAACGTCACGCCCTTACGTGCTGCCGAATCAATGCCCTTTACCGATATACCATAACCGTCGTTATAACGGTCGGGGATGTAGAAAACAAGGTTCTTATGACCTATCTGCCTCAAAAATTTATAAACCAGAGCTACGGCTGTTGTACCGTCCACATCATAGTCGCCATAGACCATAATCTTCTCGTTATTGGCTACGGCACGCTCGATGCGCTCGACCGCCTTATCCATATCCTTCATCAGGAATGGGTCGTGCAGGTCGGAGAGCTGCGGATTAAAAAATTTATTGGCCTTTTCTACGGTGTCTATGCCTCTCTGAACAAGTAGGTTCGTGAGCACAGGCGACATACGGAGGTGGTTCGACAAGCGCGCAACTACCTCTCGATCGCCTTGGGGTCTCACCACCCAACGCTTCTGTATAGGCATAACTTACAATTTTATTATTTATATATTTTAACATTTAATTTCTCAGCTAAGTGTTTTACAATCTGTGCCTTAACTTCATCTGGCGCAACAGGGCGACCCACCTCGCGACTCAGGCTTGTAACGCCCTTATCCACAAATCCGCAAGGGTTGATATGCGAGAAGTATCGCAAATCAGTCGCAACATTCATTGCAAAGCCGTGCATAGTAACATAACGCGAAGAGCGCACTCCTATTGCACAAATCTTTCTGGCACGTGGGCTTTGAGGCTCAATCCACACTCCCGAAGCACCCTCTATACGGCCAGCCTCAACGCCCCACTCGGCGCAAACCTCGATAATGGCCTGCTCCATAGAGTCGATATATTGGCGCAAACCTATACCCAACTTCTCCAAATCGAGAATGGGATAACCCACAATCTGACCGGGGCCGTGATATGTAACATCACCGCCTCGCTCAATGCGATAAAATTCTGCACCAATAGAGCGTAGATACTGCTCAGAGACAAGCATATTTTCTAGCTTGCCACTTTTGCCCAATGTGTATACAGGATTGTGTTCAACGATAAGCAATTCACCTCCGCAATTGGCCTCAACGATCTTATCCCACTCAAGGATATCGGCCCTCTGAGAATCACTCAACGTCACAGAATTTTGGCCTGAACTCGACTTTGAATCGAGCAGACGAGCAAAGAGCAAACGCTGCAAATCCCAGCATTCGCCATAGCCCATACGGCCTAAATCTCTGTACAATAACTCCACCATCGCAGCTCAAAGCTTAGTATCCATAATGCCGCTTTCGGCGACATAATCTTCACCTAACTCTTGCAACGATAGAATCTACCTCGACATTTTCATTCAGCACCCAGCAAACCCCAAAGGGCTGCCACAACCAGGCTGATTACTCTTTGCAGGCAGCAATTCTACTCTTGACGCTCTCCAATGCAGCATCGGCCAAATATGACGAACGCACCATAGGCGCACTCGCACAATAGCTGAAGCCCATCTCCAAAGCCTGGAGTCTGTACCATTCAAATTTCTCAGGAGTGATATACGCCGCAACGGGATAGTGCTCCAGAGAGGGTCGAAGGTACTGGCCAAGCGTCACAATCTCGACACCCACTTCACGCAGGTCTCGGAGTGTTTGCAAGACTTCATCATCGCTCTCGCCAAGTCCGACCATCAGTCCACTCTTCGAGACTGCACCCATCTCAGATATGATCTGGAGCGTACGCAGGCTGGTGCGATACTTCGCACGAGAACGTACCTCGGGGGTGAGTCGCTCGACGGTTTCGATGTTATGCCCAATTATATCGGGCTTGGATGCGGCCACAATCTCTATCAAATCGGCCCTTGCATCCAAATCGGGAATAAGGAGCTCAATTGTTGCGTCGGGATTCTCTTTACGGATAGCCTCCACGGTTGCGGCCCAATGCTGGGCTCCGCCATCGGGTAGGTCATCACGAGTAACAGAGGTTACGACAACGTGTCGAAGTCCCATTAGCCTTACACTATCCGCCACTTTCTCGGGCTCGGAGGCTACGGGAGCAAGGGGTTTGCCTGTCTTTGTCGCACAGAATTTACATCCGCGCGTGCAGATATCACCCAAAATCATAAATGTAGCTGTACGCCTACGCCAACACTCTGCCTTATTCGGGCACATTCCGCTGCTACAAATCGTATGTAGCGAGTGCTGCTTGACTATACGCTCCACTTCGGCAGAACCTTCATCGCTACGCAGACGAATTTTCAGCCATTCGGGTTTTTTCAGCACATTTACCTTGTCATAAAACTTCGGCATTTTTTAAGTTCATTATTTTCCAATTGATGCAAAGATAGAAAAAAAAACAAAAACACGGCTGTTTTTTTATGAAAATCGACAGCTTCGCCCCAAAAAAGATCGCAATACACAAAAAAAAGAGTAAAAAGCTCACTCGCACAGCACTATCAATTGACTAAAAACACTATCTTTGCGCACGTTTTTATTACAGACTAACAGAAGATAAAACAATGAGAAACATCATCTTGCTCATGTTGGCAATGACGCTGATTGCCACAGAGGCCAAAGCGCAGGAGAACGAGCTTCGCCTACAGGCTGAAACAAGAATCGACTACAGCGGTGAATTCCTAAAATCAGATGACTCAAACGGCAAAGCCAGCTTCAACGGCAGATACCTGAACGTGATATTGTCAGGAACCATCGGCGACAAGTTTTCGTATGCTTACCGCCAGCGTTTGAACAAGGCTCACGCCGACCAGAGCTTTTTCGACGCCACCGACTGGATATATCTCACCTATGCTCCAACCAGCAATTGGCAGTTCTCGGCTGGTAAGCAGGTTGTAGCCATCGGCGGATATGAGTATGACCGTGCTCCTATCGACCTCTACTTCTGCTCAGAATATTGGAACAATATAGCTTGCTACCAGTTTGGTGTCAGCGCCGCATATGCTACCAACAGTGGCAACGACAAATTCCTGTTTCAGGTGTGCCAAAGTCCATTTAGAGCAAATGCCGACAATATGTATGCCTACAACCTGATGTGGATGGGTTCACACAAATGGTATCAATCTATCTGGTCGGTAAACATTATTGAGCAGAATTCGAAAGACTTGATTGCATATGCCGCTCTGGGTAACCAGTTCACTTTTGGTGACTTCAAGTTGCAACTCGACTATATGCTTCGTGCAACGAACCGCCAGGCACTCTTCAAGGATTACTCAATTATGGGTGAGGCATCTTACACCATCGCCGACAAGGTAAACATTTTCGGCCGTATGACCTACGATGTAAACAACACCACTGACGCAATCAACGATTTCTGTGTGATGCCAGACACCGAGCTTACCCGCTTTGGTGCCGGTGTAGAATTCTATCCTCTGCCAA
This sequence comes from Alistipes sp., assembly GCA_045632085.1. GTDB lineage: Bacteria > Bacteroidota > Bacteroidia > Bacteroidales > Rikenellaceae > Alistipes. The sequence goes on from JAZQVY010000023.1 coordinate 59,137, forward strand.
AGAATAATCGCGCAATCCGCCTGCACGCCGCATATAGCTACACAATGGGCCATAACGGCAATCCAAATGGTGCTTTGCAGGATGGTCAGTCGTTGTTCACCTTTGGTTTGAAGTGGAAAATCGACATCGCATCCATCGCAAAAAAGGTATTTTAAAGCGACTCTGAATATTTAAATACGCTACTAATCTTAACCCAACAAATTAAAATGAAAAACAAGAAATCGAGCATCTGGGAGGGTGTCCCATGTTTAGTGATAATATTGCTGCTCTTCGGTGGCATTGGACACGTTATGGGTGTGGCACAAATGCTGAATACCCTGATGAAGACAGCACACGACCTATTGCTTAACACAGTGTTCTATCTTATGGGTGTCACAGTGCTGACCGGCGCCATCGGTAAGCTCTTCGTAGAGTTTGGCGTTGTGAATCTTTTGGAGAAGATTCTGCGACCTCTTATGCGCCCTATCTTCAACCTTCCAGGAGTGGCTTCGCTGGGTGCTGTAATGACATTCTTGTCTGACAATCCTGCCATAATATCGTTGGCTCAAGACAAGCGTTTTAGCAGCTATTTCAAAAAGTATCAGTTCATCTCGCTCACCAATTTCGGCACAGCGTTCGGAATGGGTTTGCTCGTGATGGTGTTTATGATGGGTCAGGGCTTTTTCGCCGAGCCTATCATCGGATTTGTGGGTGCTTGCATAGGTTGTATGACATCAACTCGCTTGATGCAACGAGCTGTATTGAAATCATACCCCAACTTCGCCGATGAACTGGCCTGTGAGGAGTCTTTCGAGGATCTCGAAGAGCAGAAGTGCGAAGATAAATCGCTCTTCATACGCATCCTCAACTCGCTGCTTGATGGCGGCCGCACCGGTGTAGAGGTCGGCATGGCCATTATCCCTGGTGTACTTATCATCTCCTCATTTGTGATGCTCCTTACATTTGGCGCATCGGCCGAGGGTGTATATACTGGCGCAGCATACGAAGGAGTGGAGCTATTGCCTTGGCTGGCTGGTAAAATTAGCTTTGTGTTTGAGTGGTTGTTCGGCTTTACCGACCCACACTTGATTGCATTCCCCATCACTGCATTGGGAGCTGTAGGTGCCGCTTTGGGACTCGTTCCAAGCTTCCTGGCAAATGGTTGGGCAGATGGCAACGCCATAGCCGTATTTACTGCAATTGGTATGTGTTGGAGTGGTTATTTGAGCACTCACACTGCAATGCTCGACTCACTCGGCTATCGTGAATTGACATCAAAAGCTATTGTAGCTCACACCATAGGAGGTTTGGTGGCGGCAATAGTTGCACATTGGTTGTATGTGTTGTATACATTTATATAATTTTCACTATATTTGTATAGACATCGAAGATGGTATTATAGCGGATAATCATAACCACATTTTCCGCGACGTCTTCAAGAGTAATCACCAAGTCATTGACCTAAAGAGAGTATGAAAAACGCGCTCAAATTTTACAAAGATTTCCCAAAAGAGGGTATAGTTTTCGTAGATATAATCCCTCTTTTGCAGGACAAGAAGATCTTCGCCCAACTAATTGAAGAGATCAGCAACCGCCTGACTGCTCCCAACATCGCAGCACCTGAAGCCAGAGGCTTCCTCTTCTCCGCTCCACTGATGCTTGCCAAGGAGGAGGTAGAGTCGATTATACCCATTCGCAAGAGTGGTAAACTGCCTTACAATGAGGGTGATTTGTGCGACGTGGAGATCGAGAAGGAGTATGGTTCTGACCACCTCTTTTATCGCTTGAGCGACATAGCCGCAGCCAAGGCTGATGGTGATGAAATCCACATCTCGATCATCGATGATTTGCTTGCAACGGGAGGTACTGCCGAGGGAATAGCTCAATCGATGATGGAGCAGAAAATCATAAAAGATGGCAAGGAGTACAAGGTGGTGATTGACGAGTTTATCTTCCTTGTTGAGCTCGACTTCCTGAAGGGTGCTGAGCGCCTGGAAAAGATTGCTCCGGTAAAGTCGATAATTCATCTGTAAATTTTAAATATAAAAATCTCCCGCTGCTGGGAGATTTTTATATTTAAAATTTTGTGGGGGGGGGTAAAAATTGTCTATATTTGTCCATAGATAACCAATAGCTCAAAATGTTATGACCAAACGAATTACGATTTTACTCATTGCCATAATGAGTTGCACAGCTACCTTTGCTCAGAGAGTAGAGGTGCGCAAATTGGAGGGCGAGATTGGCGTGGGATTGGTAAATGGCGTAAACAAACTCACCCTCGACGGATGCGACGCAGGCCCACGACTATATGCCGAGTTGCGATATAATTTGCACGCTTTACCTATTGATTTGGGTGTACAATTTTCGAGCAGTTATTTCCACCGAAACGCCGATAGTCAGGCTGATAGATTACAGACGAAGTCGTGCAATATTATGGCCATTGCCGACTACAATCTATTACGAGGTCGAAAGATTTCGCTCTTCGCAGGAGCAGGAGTAGGCTGCGGAGTTTTGAACCTCACAGCCCCCATCTCCATTACTCGACCAGACGAGCGTTGGAGTGGTTACTCTGCGGGCGAGGGGAAGGCAAAATTTAGTGTGATGCCACGCTTTGGAGTGGAGCTTTTCAACCACTTGCGACTCACTCTATTCTACACCGGAGAGGAAAAAGCCAACAACCACTACGGCTTAAGCATCGGAGGTGTTTTTGGAGGCGGAAGAAAGCGATAAAACTCATATTGGAGGCATTATATAGGGTTGCAAACGAATTGCAGCCCTTATTTTTTGCCATAAATTGATTTACGACGAGAAAATTTCGTATATTTGCGTGATGTATACCTATAAAATAGGTAAAGCACCCCGCGCTGCCGTAAATACAAACATGTGCGAGGGCAAAAACGAAACAAAAAGAGATAAAAATATAGATTATGAAGTTCAACGAGTACAAAGGTCTCGATCTGCCAAAGATTGCAGACGAGGTATTGAAGAAGTGGGACACCAACGACACTTTCCACAAGAGTATCACCACGCGTGAAGGTCACCCTACATTCGTATTCTATGAGGGACCTCCCTCAGCTAACGGTATGCCAGGTATCCACCACGTGATGGCACGTACAATCAAAGATGTTATCTGCCGCTACAAGACTCAGCAGGGATATCTTGTTCACCGCAAGGCTGGTTGGGATACTCACGGTTTGCCCGTTGAGCTTGGTGTTGAGAAAAAGCACGGCATCACTAAAGAGGATATCGGTAAGACAATCTCAATCGAGGAGTACAACCACACTTGCCGCAAGGCCGTGATGGAGTTTACCGACGTATGGGAGGACTTGACTCACAAGATGGGTTACTGGGTGAACATGGACGATCCATACATCACCTATGACAACAAATATATCGAGTCATTGTGGTGGCTCTTGAAGCAGCTATTCGACAAGGGTTTGCTCTACAAGGGTTACACAATCCAGCCATATTCGCCAGCTGCGGGTACAGGTCTTTCGACTCACGAGTTGAACCAGCCTGGTTGCTACCGCGATGTGAAGGATACAACTATGGTGGCTCAGTTCCGCATCACCGAGCCTAAGGCCGAGATGGAGGGCTGGGGTACACCTGTATTCTTGGCGTGGACAACTACTCCTTGGACACTTCCTTCAAACACCGCACTCTGCGTTGGTCCAAAGATTGACTATGTGGCTGTACGTACATACAATGGCTACACTGGCGAGAAGATTACAGCTGTGTTGGCTGAGCCATTGCTCTACACTCACTTCAACAAGAAGGCCGAGGGTATCGCTTTGGAGGATTACAAGCCAGGCGACAAGCTCATCCCATTCGAGGTGGTTGGTCGCTGGAAGGGTCCTGAGTTGGTGGGTATGCACTACGAGCAGCTCATCAATTGGGTAAAGCCTGTTGAGCTTGATGAGAACGGCAACTGGAAGTCGGCAGCCGACAAGGCATTCCGCGTGATTCCTGGTGATTATGTAACTGTGGAGGACGGTACTGGTATCGTACACATCGCGCCTACATTTGGTGCTGATGACGCATTCGTAGCACGTCAGGCCGGCATTCCATCGCTCTTTATGATCAACAAGCGTGGCGAGACCCGCCCAATGGTTGACCTTCAGGGTAAGTTCTACCTGATGGAGGAGTTGGACGAGGAGTTTGTTAAGGAGTGCATCGACACCGAGGCATACAAGGATTACGAGGGACGCTGGGTGAAGAACGCCTACGATCCACAATTTACCGTTGACGGCAAGTATGACGAGGCTGCTGCACAGGCTGCCGAGTCGCTCGACGTATATATCGCAATCAACCTCAAGGGCGTAAACAAGGCCTTCAAGATTGAGAAGCACACCCACAACTATCCACACTGCTGGCGTACAGACAAACCAGTGTTGTACTATCCTTTGGACTCTTGGTTTATCAAGACAACAGCCCTGAAGGAGCGCATGATGGAGCTCAACGCCACTATCCACTGGAAACCTGAGTCAACAGGTACAGGCCGTTTCGGCAAGTGGTTGGAGAACTTGAACGACTGGAACCTTTCTCGTTCACGTTTCTGGGGTACTCCATTGCCTGTTTGGGCAACCGAGGACCGCACAGAGCTCAAGTGTATCGGTTCGGTGGAGGAGCTTATCGCCGAGATCGAGAAGAGTATCGCAGCGGGCAATATGACCGAGAACCCATACAAGAACTTCAAGGTGGGCGATATGTCGAAGGAGAACTACTCTGTTGAGAATATCGACCTTCACCGTCCTTATGTTGATTCAATCGTTTTGACATCATCGACTGGTGCACCTATGAAGCGCGAGAGCGACCTTATCGACGTATGGTTTGATTCTGGAGCGATGCCTTACGCTCAGATTCACTACCCATTTGAGAATGGCGGTGCCGATTTCAAGGAGGTATTCCCCGCAGACTTTATCGCTGAGGGTGTCGACCAGACTCGTGGTTGGTTCTTTACATTGCACGCCATCGCTACAATGTTGTTCGACTCGGTAGCATTTAAGAATATCATCTCTAACGGTTTGGTATTGGACAAGAACGGCAACAAGATGTCGAAGCGTTTGGGCAATGCCGTTGACCCATTTGAGGTACTCTCGACTTATGGAGCAGATGCCACACGCTGGTATATGATCTCTAACTCACAACCTTGGGATAATTTGAAGTTCGACAAGGAGGGTGTTGACGAGGTACGTCGTAAGTTCTTCGGCACACTCTACAATACATACTCATTCTTTGCGCTGTATGCCAACGTTGATGGTTTCACAGGCAAGGAGGCTGAGATTCCAGTTGCGGAGCGTCCTGAGATTGACCGCTGGATTATCTCACTTTTGAACACATTGGTTAAGGATGTTACAACATATCTCAACGACTACGACCCAACTCCAGCAGCTCGTGCCATCCAGGAGTTTGTAGGCGAGAACCTCTCTAACTGGTACGTTCGTTTGAACCGTAAGCGTTTCTGGGGTGGTGGTATGAGCGAGGATAAGTTGGCTGCATACCAGACTCTCTACACTTGCTTGGAGACTGTATCGAAACTTGCAGCACCATTTGCACCATTCATCGCAGACCGTATCTTCACCGACTTGAACGCCTTGAGCGGTCGTCACTCAGAGGAGTCGGTACACATCGCACAGTTCCCAGTGGCTGACGAGTCGCTCATCAACAGCGATTTGGAGCAGACTATGGATATCGCACAGCGTGTATCATCGATGGTATTGGCACTTCGCCGTAAGGTGAATATCAAGGTTCGCCAGCCATTGACAAAGATTTTGATTCCTGTGCTTGACGCCGACACAGCTCGCCACATCGAGGCAGTAAAGGGTCTTATTATGGGTGAGGTGAATGTGAAGGATATTGAGCTTTTGAGCGACACAACAGGTGTTATAACAAAGCGTATCAAACTTAACTTTAAGCACTTCTGCCAGCGCTATGCGAAGTTTGCTAAGCAGATGGCTGCGATGGCTGCTACATTCTCACAGGAGCAGATTGCTGCTATTGAGTCTGCAGCCGAGACCACTCTCGACATCGCTGGCGAGGCTATTGTAGTTACTCCTGCCGACTTCGAGATTACATCGGAGGATATGCCAGGATGGTTGGTTGCATCGGAGGGTAAGCTTACTGTAGCTCTCGATATTACAGTAACCGAGGAGTTGCGCCGTGAGGGTGTGGCACGTGAGTTGATTAACCGTATTCAGAATATCCGCAAGGAGTCGGGATTTGAGGTAACAGACAAGATTCGTGTCGAAATCGAGCAGAAGGAGCTTGTAGCTGGCGCTATTGAGTATTTTGCCGATTATATCGCTTCGCAGACTCTCGCCGTCGAGGTGAAGGCTTCGGCAGCACCTGAGGGCGGTGTAGTAGTTGACTCTGAGGTTGACGACGAGCCTTTGAAGATTGCTGTTACTCGCTTATAGCCCACACGAGTATATGTTTTTAGGGTAAAGATTTGTATTATACGAAAAATTGACTTATCTTTACATAAACAAGGCGTGGGCAGTGGTTCCTAACGCCTTGCTAACCTAAAACATTTACTACTATGGCTGAGGAGAGTTTGAGATACGGAGATGCCGATTTGGCCGAATTCAAGAAGATTATCTTGAAGAAATTGGAGCAAGCAAAGGCTGACTATGAGTTGCTGCGCTTGAACATCACTCATTCGGGCGATAACGACACACAGGATACATCGCCAACATTCAAGGTGCTGGAAGAGGGCGCTGCGACACTCTCGAAGGAGGAGACTGGCCGTTTGGCAGCTCACCAGATGAAGTTTATCCGCAACCTGGAGATGGCTTTGATTCGAGTGGAGAATAAGACATACGGAATCTGCAAGACAACCGGCAAGCTTATTCCTAAGGAGCGCTTGATGCGTGTACCCCACGCTACCGAGTGTATTGAGGCCAAGGAGAGCCGCAAGTAAGAGCCGTATCAGACAAAAAGAGTGTCCAACATATTGGGCACTCTTTTTTATTTGTAATACACCCCTATCGGAAACCATACTATGTGAATAGGCAACCACATACACATAGCACGGGGGTCGAAAAAAAATAGGCTGCCCAATCGGACAGCCTGTTCTGAACCAAAGTAGCAAAAACTACTTTGAAATGCGACGCTCCTTGATACGAGCCTTCTTACCTGTAAGGTTGCGCAAGTAGTAGATACGTGCACGACGTACAACACCATACTTGTTAACCTCGATCTTGTCGATGTGTGGTGAGTAAAGTGGGAAGATACGCTCAACGCCTACACCGTTAGAAATCTTACGGATTGTAAACATCTTAGTCTTGCCAGTACCCTTAATCTGGATAACTACACCACGGAAGCTCTGTACACGCTCCTTGTTACCCTCGATAATACGGTAAGAAACGGTGATTGTATCACCTGCAGCGAACTGAGGCACATCAGCCTCGCCCTTTGTCCACATCTGCTCGTTTACGAGCTTAATGATAGCATCTTTGTTCATTGTTGCAACAAATATTAATAAAATTAGTCGTTCAACATTATCGCTGCACAAGGTTTACCATATAGCCAATTAGCTTATAATCCCGACAGCTGCTACCTCGCGGTATCTGCCATCTATTAACCTTATGCCCTATATAAGAGGTTGATACGGGAGTGCAAAGATATGGCTAAAATTCCGAAAATCAAAATATAGCCCCTAAAAATCGCTCGAAATGAGCACTATGAATCTGTTTGGAGCCGAAAAAGCTCTATATTAGTATCTGCTAAAAGCACATCACCACACAGTTAATTGCTGTCATAAGGAGCAGCAAGCGATAGAGTGTCTCAGTAAATCCTACACCCATACGCACGAAGATAAGCGGCAACATCATAGCTACTGGTGTTGCGAGTAATGCAAACTGCGTAGCTGTACAACTTGGCATAACGAACATCGCCACCAACAACGCAATCATCAAACCATTGAAACGCATCGCCACACGCGACTTAACCTTTAGCGAATATTTATCTGAGATGACAAGGGTAACGGCACACAAAGTCATAACAAGCAACACGCCAAGCACCAACACACTTGCTGGATTGATAGTGCCAAAGAAGCTGAACTCGCTCGGTGTAAGCATCGAATTATATATCTCGATTGCAGGCTGCAGGAATCCCTTACCTGCACACCAACTCCAGTAGCATAGAGCTGCTGGGGGAAACAGAAGGCTCGCAAGCGTCACCAACTCATCACGCCACGAAGCACGCACCACAAGCATAAGCAGCGGCAGAGCGGCATAGAGCAACGCAGCAGGGGCATAGATGAGTGGCATAAGTCCGAAATAGAGCATCGAAAGCGACAAATCCGAGAAGGAGCCACTTCGCATAATGAATCGTTGCATATACTTCACGGCAAGCAACATTACAGCCATAACTGAGGCCGAAAGCAGATATTCTCCACTTATCATCACGGCTGATGCTACTACGCCAAATAGCGAGATACCCATCAGAGTATATGCAGGATAGAGCGACAGACGAACACCATACCTACCAGCATTCAAACCCGCTACGATTACGGCAAGTGCCCATATGATTGCCGAGAGAACAGGAGTCTTGCCCTGTACGGTTTGCAGAAGGTGGCCTATAGGTGTAGTGATATTGGGAATTGCCTCATCGCCAGCAGGGAAAAATGCAGAGCGCAAGGTGGTAATTACGGCTATAACAACGAGTGTTGCCGTAAGATCAAATATTCGGTGTTGTGATACTCTTCTTCTTGCCATCTATTAACTATTAAAATGGCCGCAAGCCAAATTTCGACCCGCAGCTCGCAAGCACGACACTCTCCAAAACGCTGTTGTTGTCGGTCGACACAAAATTACGAAAAAAGAGTGCAACTCAATAAAATATTTGTAACTTTGTTGACGTATGCTTAAAAATTCTTTTCAAACCACTCTTCTGGAAGCTGGCTGCGACGAGGCCGGCCGAGGTTGTCTGGCTGGTAGTGTGTTCGCAGCAGCGGTTATTCTGCCACCCGACTTCCACCATCCTTTGCTCAATGATTCCAAGCAGATGACAGAACGTCAGCGCGATAAGTTGCGCCCTATTATCGAACAGGAGGCGATAGCTTGGGCCGTTGCTGAGATCACAGCCCAGCGTATTGACGAGATAAATATACTGAAGGCCTCAATCGAGGGTATGAATATAGCAGCGACGAACCTAAAGGTTGCACCAGAATTTTTGGCTATTGATGGTAACAGATTTACCTCGCACGCAGGTCTGCCTTTTGAGTGTGTGGTGAAAGGAGATGGCAAGTATGCCAATATCGCAGCAGCATCGGTCCTGGCCAAGACCCACCGCGACGAATATATGATGCGTCTGCACGAGGAGTATCCTCATTATGGTTGGGATCGTAACAAAGGCTACCCCACCAAGGAGCATCGCCTGGCCATTCGCCAATATGGCCTTACGCCCTACCACCGCCTGTCGTTCAACCACGACCGCGACCAGTTGGAGTTATTTTAAAGAATAATATTAGATAAACACCCTGTCTAACATCGAGTTAGACAGGGTGTTTTGTTAATTATGAATTTCCTTAGCCAAATACAAAAAAGGGGCCGCATCTCAAAAATCGTATAATTTGAGCTATTTTACCCGACCACGAGGGTCGTGTTTCCTCCTCGCGGCTCGGCAAAGCGAACAAGTTCACTCTGCTCTCACTCCGCAGCGTCGGTTGAGTCTGCTCGCAGTTTGAGAATCCGCAGTTTACTATGCGTAAATGAGGAATTCGAGAACAAGGCAGACGCCAAAAGGGCCAAATTAGACGTTTTTTTACTTGAACTCGTTGAACTCGATGGCTACTCCCTCCTCCTCGACAAAGGCCAAAAGCATATGCCCCATATCGAATGGGCCAAAAAGTAGTTTTGCATCTTTGATTGCCTCCTCGATATTGGGTACTGAGTATGCTATATGAGCCTGTTGCTGCATAAGCTGTGGCAGCGGAGAGTCGGGCTCGAAATACAAAAACTCAATTTTATTGGGGCTCTGCGTGCAATCGGTGATATAAACCTTCAAAGGCTCAACATACATCATACCCTCCATCTTCTCGGGGAGGACCATACCTACGTGATTAAATGTTCTCATAGTTAATACCTAATTTTATAAGGTTCTACAAACTTGCATCGGGGTTAGTAAAGCGCAGACCGTCGTTGTCGTGGAATGTGCCATACTCGGTAACCACAGCGCCCTCGTCGCCGGCCATCAGGAAGTGGCGGCTCTCAATCGCCTGCAATGAGCTGATATCGCCCGTACGCATAATGTGGAAATTCTGGACTGTGATAAACTCCTTCTGACTCTCAGGCAGAGCGGGAGGGTTAGGCGTTGGCTCTCCGATACCGAAATTATAGACCCAGCCGTTGCGCACGTGCCAGCTTTCGTGCTTGGCCGCGTGAGCCGATGGTACGTGGTAGTGCTCGACAATCATCTGACCAGGCAAGAGATAAATCTCGTGACCAAAGTATTTATACTCAGGATTGTTAATCCAGAAAACACCACCCATTCCAGTGTGCTCAAAATCGCCCAAGCCGAAATCGTTCACCCAGAAATTCTCCTCCAAGAATGGCGTGAACGGAATTCCGTAATGCTCAAACATATCCAAAAAGGCCTTCTTAGCTACATCCTGATTAAACACACCATCGGTATAGTAATCGGCGTTAGTGTACTTCTTAACGTAAGGTTGCTGTTTCATAATATATCTGTTTTAGTATTAATAATCTCTATTTATGCGCATCTGATAAAGATTGCGTAACCCAAATTTAGCCAATATTTTTCATATCTGCAACCCAACGAATATCGAAACTCGGAATATTTTTTTATCTTTGTCAAAAGGTAATATATAGGTATTGGGCTTTGAGCTACTATCAAAAGTCCTTTAGCAGCGATATTCAGATATGAAGAAACAGGAAAGATTGATATTTGTAACTAACGATGATGGCTACCAAGCCAAAGGTTTCGAAGCGGCACTCGAGGTGGCTCGCGAGTTTGGACGTGTGGTGGCTGTTGCGCCTGCTACTATGCAGAGTGGCAAGAGCCAGGCTATCACGATGTATGACCCACTATTCCTCGACAAACAACGCTCGGAAGAGGGTTTGGAGGTGTATTCATTCTCTGGTACACCGGTTGATTGTGTGAAGGTCGCATTCGATCATCTGCTTTTGGGCAAAAAGATTGACCTGGTTATTTCGGGTATCAATCACGGCTCAAATGCCGCCAGCAACGTACTCTACTCGGGCACTATGGGAGCAGCCATCGAGGGTAGTTTCTACGAGGTTCCATCGGTGGGTTTGTCACTCACATCACACGAAGCCGATGCCGATTTTGAAGCTGCTAAGGAGTATGCACGACGCATTATTAAGTCAGTATTGGCCGATAACAAACGCGAGCAGCACAAAGGCATCTGCCTGAATGTCAACGTGCCCGATATTGCACTGAGCGAAATTAAGGGTATACGCGTATGCCGTCAATGCCGTGGCTACTGGCAAGATGAATTCTACCGTCACGAGGATCCACGCGGCCGCACATACTTCTGGTTGTCGGGAGGATTCAAGAATTTCGAGCCCGAATCGCAGGATACAGACGAGTGGGCACTCAATAACGGCTACGTGACTGTTGTCCCCATACAGGTCGACATCACCGACTACGCAAGGATGGACAGCTTGAAAGAGAGCTTAGAGGAATAACAACCTCCACACAAGCAACCCACAACCACACAAAAAGAGATATTAACACCTAAAATACCTACGGCTATGATGATTCAAGTTTTGCTTTACCTGGCCATCATCATTCAGTTTATAGCGATGTATTATGCCATACGTTTGGTGCGCCAAACCAAGTATAATCTGATATGGATTCTATTCATTATCGGTTTTGTAGTGTTGGCTGGCGAGCGCGTGCTGCAACTATTGATGAGCTACAACAAGCAGATTCCAATTGTGGCTCTTATATGGTTAGATATTATTGTATCTATCTGTATATCAGCCGGAATTATGCTATTAGACAAGTTATTTGAATACATCAATCGTCTAAATCGTAACCGCCAGCTGACAGACAAACGTGTGCTCACAGCTGTGCTGCGTGCCGAGGAGAAGACACGTTCTGACTTCTCAAAGGAGCTGCACGATGGCTTGGGTCCTCTCCTTTCGTCGGCTAAAATTTCACTCTCGGCATTGGCAAAAGATGAGATGGAGGACTCTCGCCGTGAGATCTTCGACAACACGCTCTACGTCGTGGAGGAGGCTCTGCGCTCACTGCGCGAAATATCGAATAACCTCTCGCCACACGTCCTGAGCGACTTTGGCCTATCGCGCGGAATACAGCACTTCATCGACCGCTCGTCGGCTCTTCACAATGTGAAAATTTCGTTTGCGACAAACCTGCGCAGCGAGCGCTACAATACTGATATTGAGGTTATTATGTATCGAGTAGTGTGTGAGCTTGTGACAAACTCCCTAAAGCACTCTGGCTGCAACGAAATCCGCCTTTCGCTCACATCTATAGGCGATTTTCTTGAGTTACAATACACCGACAATGGTAAGGGTTTCAACCCACAAGCAGTGATGGATTGCGGTATGGGACTCTCGAATATGAACTCTCGCATCAACTCACTCAACGGTACATTCGACATACGCTCGACTGCAGGCAAGGGTATGGGTGCAACAGTGAAGGTAAACGTTCGTGGCGAGACACGTATGGTTGTGCGCCCTGCTGCTATCGACCAGCCTCGTCCAAGACGCAGAAAAGAGATAAAGAGATGATACGCATAGCATTGGTTGACGACCACTCCCTATTTCGCCAGGGATTGAAGATGCTACTCAGATCCCATTCGGAGTTTGAGATTGTTGCCGACGTGGGTAGCGGAGGAGAATTCTTGTCAATTCTTGACCAGGCTCAACCCGACGTGGTCTTTATGGATTACTCTATGCCCGAGATGAATGGAGCCGAGACCACACGTCGAGCACTCGCGCAGAAGCCTGATTTAAAGGTTGTTACACTCTCTATGTTTGGCGATAATGCCTACTACTCCGATATGGTATCGAGTGGAGCAAAGGGGTTTCTGATGAAGGACTCACCCTTCGACGAGGTCGTGCAGGCCGTCGAGACGGTCTTCGATGGAGGCACCTACCTCTGCGAGGCACTGATGAAATCTATCTCAGAGTCTATGCGCCGCACGCCCGAGAGCGTGGGACATACGGTGCTCGACGAGATTAACGAGGCCGACCGCCTCTCGGAGCGCGAGGAGGAGATACTTGTAGCCATCTGCCGTGGCCTATCGACTCAGGAGATTGCCGACTCGCTCTATATCTCAAAACGTACGGTCGATAAACACCGCGCCAATATTCTCGAAAAAAGCGGCTGCAAAAACACCGCCAGCCTTGTCGTCTACGCCATCAAATACGGCATCGTAGAGATTTAATAGAGGTTTCTGAATTTCAAATAACACCCCACCGCACCAGCGCTGGGGTTTGCTTTTTTGTGATAGAATCATTATATTTGTGATAATCAAAACAAATTGCCTATGATTAAATAACAACATTAGACATATAAATAAAAGGCGTTAGCTTTTATTCACATTCGCAAAACTTGGACACTTTTGTATGAATAACAAGGAATAGAGGTTGATGCACTCGCTGTATATCGGCGTGGGCATTTACTTTATTGTTTTGTTATTAGGTAGTCCAAGACCTGCGAATGAACAATAATAGTGTAGTCCGCGCTTTTTGTTTATGTAGTATCTGTCAATAGAATAAAATTATTACTAACATAAACATTTACAACTATGAAAAAGTTTTTAGCTTTGATTGTAACACTATCAATGTGTGCATTTCTATGTACCAATTGTAGCGAAAAAGATGAGAGCACAACAACTCCTCCTATCGAACAGCCTGAAGAAAAACCTGAGGAAAAACCTTCTGAACCACCTGCCCCCGAATCTAATATCCATCCTGACTCTGTTATAGTTGGAGTCAATCCTATTATACATATAGACTCCGAGCCATTAAACACTCGTGCTTCAAATGATGATTTGTATGCATTACAAGTTATACAGCAGATTCCTGCAAAAAATGAGTTGGGTTACGAATTTACCGAAGACAAAGCATACGCACACGGATATTTTGACGATCTAAGCAAAATAGTTATACAATTAGCAAAACGATATAATTATTCATTCTCTCTCGCTTATATTCCTAATGGGAAAAATCTCATATATCAATATCCAGAGGGTTACTATGGCCTGCCTTGTGTAAATTTATATGGGAAGAATGGAGATATAAACGAGATAATATATGGAGATAGTTTTATGCTAGATGGTATTGGAGCTGGAGCAACTCAAACAAAGGGTATCTCATCAAGCCTATTAATAGATAACTCATTCAGTCCTATTGAAAGATTCCAAGGAATGGTTGTTAATTTTAATCCCAACAAACAAACATCAGTACATATCGATTTATATAGAATGATGATGGGATTTCAACTTAATATATCTGATTTCTACTCTGGGGTTATAACATTATGGGCGGGAGATAATGGCCACAAATATCGTGTATATCCCGATGGGGATGGAAATGGATTTCTTGATATAGTAATTGAAACACCAGGAATGCCAAATGCTAGTTCTATAATCTGGGAGTGGAACTACGACTATGATAATAATAAGGATGTTATAACCGACTCGACTGACTTCAGTGAAGCCATCGAAAGACACATAAATGAAGGTAATACATCATTATGCATATCATATACAGCCGATGATAACAAGGAGATAACACTATACTCTAATACTTATTTCTCATACACTCGCAACACAAAGTATAAGTTAAGTTTCTCACTATCTGATGCTATCGCAAATGGTGGAATTACAGCGAATATCGTTGAAGACGAAGAAATGGGAGAGGAGGAATTTCCTTTATAGTGAATTTCAAATACTTGTATCCAACCGCAATCCTTCGGGGTTGCGGTTTTTCTATACCCATATATAATATATATCGAAAATCACCTCACCACCCTTCCGCTTAACTTGCCGAGGATTGCCGCTGGCAATCTGTTCTCGGCTTCGTTTGGCAGCGCCTCGGCATAGCATATATATAATATAGGTATATATACTCTTCCAAAGAAGACCGAACTTCGATCTCTCTATTTTTCTATTTGCAGAGGAATTATGGAGCGCCGTAATGAAGAAATGCGATTTGGATAGTACTGAGCGTACAGCCAAATCGCATTTCAAATAAGGTGTTGCAGAAATCTCCGCAAATAAAAAAGAGAAGATCGAATTTACATTCGGTCTTCTCTTGAAGAGGCGGCTACCTACTCTCCCACCTAAATAGGCAGTACCATCGGCGTTAGTGAGCTTAACTTCTCTGTTCGGAATGGGAAGAGGTGGAACCTCACTGCTATAACCACCTAAAAGAACTCTGCGTTTCATTGTATCGAAACTATGCGATTGTGGCATCTACCACTACGCGTCGCACGCGCTATAACATTTGACATATTCCAGAAGATGAGATAAAGACTTTC
>JAZQVY010000024.1:0-97359 GCA_045632085.1 Alistipes sp.
TTCAAGACTCACCCCGTACGTTTCCTCTCAGTGGCCGAGGATGGCACACTCTGCTATGGTTACAACGGCGAGATTTATACTTCAAAGGGTAACTCATCACCCAAGAAGCTCAGCGTGGAGATTGTTGACAACTCTCCAACCGATATCAACACAATTCTCAACGTATCAGGCGGTAGTGGTTCAACTATCTCGCCTGACGGCAAGCAGGTTGCATTCGTAAACCGTGGCGAGATTTTCGTTACATCGGTTGACTACACAACTACACGTCGCATCACCAACACTATCGAGGCCGAGGCTTCACCAACATTTGGTGCCGACAACCGCACTTTGGCTTACGCTTCAGAGCGCGATGGCAAGTGGAACATATACACCGCTACAATCACTCGCGCGGAGGATCCTAACTTCGCCAACGCTACTCTTATCGACGAGAAGCCTCTCTTTAAGGACAACAAGGTTGACCGTGCATATCCTCAGTACTCGCCAGATGGCAAGGAGTTGGCATTCGTCGAGGGTCGTTGCCGCTTGATGGTACTCAACATCGCTTCAGGCAAGGTACGCCAGATTACTGATGGTAGCCAGCACTACAACACAGCAGGTGCTATCGACTATAAGTGGTCACCCGATGGTAAGTGGTTCGCTATGAGCTACACAGGCAACAAGCACGAGCCATATTCAGATGTTGGTATCGTAAGCGCCGAGGGTGGCGAGATATTCAACATCACCAACAACGGCTACTTCTCATCAGACCCACAGTGGGTATTGGATGGTAATGCACTTCTCTTCAAGACCGACCGCTATGGTATGCGTAGCCACGCATCGTGGGGCTCGTTGGAGGATGTGATGATTGTATTCCTCAACCGCAAGAGCTACGACCTGTTCCGCATGAGCAAGGAGGAGTTTGAGTTCTATCAGGAGGCTCAGAAGAATGCCAAGAAGAGCGAGGAGAGCAAGCCTGCAGATAAGAAGGACGACAAGAAGGAGGGCGCTAAGGCCGAGGCTAAGAGCGACGACAAGTCGAAGGATATCGAGATCGAGTTCGACGACATCGACCGCCGAATCGTTCGCGTTACACCATACTCTGGTAGCGTAAGTGGCTACACCCTCAGCAAGGATGGCAAGAGCCTCTACTATATCCTTTCGTTGGAGAAGGGTTACGACTTGTGGCAGCTCTCGATGTACGACCGCTCGAACAAGGTGGTACAGAAGGGCATCGGCTCAGGTTCACTCGTTTGGGACAAGAAGAAGGAGAATATGTTCTTGCTCGGTGGCTCGATGAAGAAGTTCAAGGGTGGCGTGCCAACAGCTCCAACACCTATCACAGCGAGCTGCGAGTTGAAGTTCAATCCGGCCGAGGAGCGCGCTTATATGCTCGACCGCATCTACAACCAGGAGAAGGAGCGTTTCTACATCGAGACAATGCACGGTGTGGATTGGGACGCAATGACCAAGAACTACGCTCAGTTCTTGCCTCATATCAACAATAACTACGACTTTGCTGAGATGGCAAGTGAGCTCCTCGGAGAGTTGAACGTATCGCATACTGGTTGTACATACAGTCGCCCATCATCGTCAAACGCAGATGCTACAGCCGAGCTTGGTGTAATCTACGACTGGAATGCTAAGGGTAAGGGCCTCACTATCGCCGAGGTGCTTCTCGGTGGTCCACTCGACAGAGCAGCTATGGATGTGAAGAGTGGCGACGTGATTGAGAAGATTGATGGCGTTACAATCGAGGAGGGTATGGACTTCTTCCCACTCCTCAACCGCAAGGCTGGCAAGCGCACACTCCTTTCACTCTACCGCCCATCAGATGGCAAGCGTTGGGAGGAGACAGTATTGCCTGCTACATCGGGTCGTTTGAACTCGCTTCTCTACCAGCGCTGGATTAAGCAGCGTGCCGAGGATGTGAAGCGTTTGTCGAACGGTCGCCTCGGTTATGTTCACATCGAGTCGATGAACGACGGCAGCTACCGTACAATCTATGCCGACATCTTGGGTAAGTACAACCACTGCGAGGGTATCGTTATCGACACTCGTTTCAACGGTGGTGGTCGTCTGCACGAGGATGTGGAGATTCTCTTCAGCGGCGAGAAATATCTCACTCAGGTTATTCGCGGCAAGGAGTCTTGCGATATGCCTAGCCGTCGCTGGAACAAGGCTTCGATTATGATTACTTGCGAGGCTAACTACTCGAATGCACACGGTACACCATGGGTATACCAGAAGATGGGCATCGGTAAGGTTGTAGGTATGCCTGTTCCTGGTACTATGACAAGCGTATCGTGGGAGCGTCTGCAAGATGCAACCCTCACATTCGGTATTCCAATCGTTGGATACAGAACAGCCGACGGAGGTTATTTGGAGAACAGCCAGCTTGAGCCAGATATCAAGGTTGCAAACTCACCTGAAGTTGTAATCACTGGCCGCGACGAGCAGTTGGAGGCAGCTGTTAAGGCTCTGCTTGAGGAGATTGACTCACAGAAGAAGAAGTAATCCTACAAACAATGATTAAGGAATACATAGATTTTCCACTGCGAGACCTCAACAGTTTTCATGTCGAGGAGCGAGCAGCACGCATAATCGAGTTCGACGAGGACGACGATTTAGATAAGATTTTCTCCGAGCCCAACCGTCCCACCGAGTGGTACGTGTTGGGCGGGGGAAACAATATCCTCTTCACTCAGCGTTACAACGGCACACTTATCCACCCAACGGGTTGTGGTATAAGCATCATCAGCGAGAACAACGACTCGATTACCATCGAGGCTGAGGCTGCTCTCGAGTGGGATGACCTGGTGGCGGAGTGCGTCGAGAGAGGACTCTGGGGAGCCGAGAACCTCTCGCTCATACCAGGCACCGTGGGAGCATCGCCAGTGCAGAACATTGGAGCCTACGGAGCTGAGGCAAAGGATATCATTTCGCGCGTTCACTACTTCGACACCGAGGAGTGTCGCCACCTCTCGCTCAGCAACGAGGAGTGCCAGTTTGCCTATCGCGACAGCATCTTCAAGCGCGAGTTGAAGGGACGTGCCATCATCACTTCGGTTGAGTTCACCCTAAGCAAACACCCTGCGCCCAACCTCGGCTATGGCGATTTAGCTGCCGAGACCGAGGCCCGAGGAGGAGCCTCACTTATAAATATTCGTGAGGCGGTATGCGACATTCGCCGCCGAAAGCTGCCCGACACATCGAAGATTGGCAACGCCGGTAGCTTCTTCAAGAACCCTATCGTTGAGAAATCGGTGGCCGAGGAGCTCAAGGCTCAATACGAAAATATGCCTATCTACCCCGCTGCCGACCCTGCAAAGTGTAAGTTGGCGGCTGGTTGGCTTATCGACCGCACGGGATTGAAGGGCATGCGCCAGGGCAATGTGGGTGTACACGAAAATCAGGCTTTGGTGTTGGTGAACTTTGGCGGTGCTACGGGTGGCGAGGTGATTGAACTTGCCCAGCAGGTGCAGCAGAGTGTTCACGACAAGTTTGGCATTAGAATAGAGGCTGAGGTAAATATTTTGTAACAGATAGTATGCTCGTAGAGAGATTTCAAGAATATGTTAATCGCCAGAATCTTTTCACACGTCAGGATAAGATTCTACTCACTGTATCGGGCGGTGTCGATTCGATGGTGCTAATGTCGCTATGCGTCAATAGTGGCTACAATGTAGGCATCGCGCACTGCAACTTCTCGCTGCGTGGACAGGAGAGCGACGAAGACGAGATTATGGTGCAAGAGAGTGCCCGCCGTTATGGTATTGAGTGCTACAACAAACGCTTCGACACACAGGGCGAGATGGAGCGCACGGGCGAGTCGATGGAGATGGCCGCCAGAAGATTGCGTTATGAGTGGTTTTATGAGTTGTGCGACAAACACAACTACACCGTCATTGCCATTGCCCACCATATCGACGACTCGATTGAGACATTCTTTATAAACATGTTGCGTGGCACAGGACTTAGAGGCCTTACCGGCATAAGCAACCGCATTGGTCGTGTGGTGCGTCCGCTGATGTTTGCCACCCGCAAAGAGATTCTCGATTATGCTCTTCATAAGCATATCACATTCCGCGAAGATTCGTCGAACCGTTCGACCAAATATCTGCGCAACAAGATTCGTCTGGGACTTATCCCACGATTGAAGGAGATAAACCCACGCTTTGCATTCATGATGAATCAGAATGTGGCCCGACTGACCGCAACACAACAATTTATCGACAGCGCCATAGACAATATCTTTGAGCGTGCGGCACGCATCGAGGGCGACGTATGCACGATTGAAGTCGATAAGATTGTCGATGTACGGACACGCAGCTTTGTGATTTACGAGATTCTCAGTTCGCGTTTTGGCTTTAAGGGCGATGTGGTTGATACACTATGCAAAGCGCTCGACAACGACTCAACAGGTCGAAGATTCTACTCACGCAGCCACGTGGCATATATCGACAGAGGCAATATAGTCGTAGCCCGCATCGAGGAGCAGGACCCCTGCGAGATTATGGTAAATAAGGGTCAGCAGCGAGCATATTGTGGCAACTCGGTACTATATTTTGAGGTGTGCGATGTGGATAGCCTGCCAACATACAATGTGGCCGACAACATAGCACTTCTCGATGCCGAAAAGGTGACCTATCCGCTTACACTCCGCCGCTGGAGCGATGGCGATAGCTTTACTCCATATGGTATGAATGGCAGCAAAAAGGTGAGTGATTATCTCATCGACCGCAAAGTGTCGATGGCCGAAAAATCACGCCAATTTGTACTTCTTTCAGACGGTGAGATTGCTTGGCTGGTGGGTCGACGTATTGCTCACCAATTCCGCATAACCGACAAAACCGAGTGGGTATTACGCATAACAAAAGAGACACTTTAAACGATGGCTAAATCTACCATAAAATTCAAGGATAGCGTTGAGCGATTCGAACAGATAAAGGCCGATATTGCCGCTCGCCGGTTCGCACCTATATATCTACTTATGGGCGAGGAGAGCTACTTTATCGATACGCTGTGCGACAAACTTGCGCAGAGTATTCTTGACCCATCGGAGCAGGCATTCAACCAGATTACGGTCTATGGCAAGGATAGCGAGGCCGGGCAGATTGTCAATCTATGTCGTCAAATGCCTATGATGGGTAGCTATGAGGTAATTATAGTCAAGGAGGCGCAGCAGTTGCGAAGCATAGATAAACTTTCGCACTACACCTCGAAGCCACAGCCAACGACTATCCTCATAATCTGCCACAAGGAGAAGAATCTCGACAAACGCTCAGCACTCTACAAACAGTGTGCATCGTCGGGCGTGGTGTTCGAGTCGATACGTCCACGCGACTATGAGATTGGAGCTTGGCTTGGAAAATTTGTAGCATCGAAATCAATGAGTCTCTCACCCAAAGCGTTGCAGATGCTCATCGAACATCTGGGTTGCGATATTTCGAAGATTTCCAACGAACTGGATAAGCTTATCATATCGTTGCCAGAAGGCACCAAGCAGATTACCGACTCCCATATCGAGGAGCGTGTGGGCATATCGAAGGAGTTCAATAATTTCGAACTCAGTAACGCTGTTGCCACATTCGACGTGGCTCGTGCGCTGAAGATTGCCGACCACATGTCTCACAACCCCAAAGAGTATCCGTTATTGCTTACAATATCTACCCTCTTTGGATTGTTCCACGATATGTTTATCATCAATTATCTGCGCTGGCTAACAAAACGCAAAGGAGTAGCCTTTCCCGACAATATGGAGCTCATGCGTACACTAAAAAAGAGTAATATCTATGCTATCGACGAGCTAAAACAGCAGTCGGCCAGATGGGAGAACCGCAGGGTATTCAATATCCTGGGACTTCTGCGCGAATATGATGGTAAGAGTAAAGGTATCGATGCAGGTGCTGCCGACGATGGCGAGCTTCGCAGAGAGTTGCTACTCAAGATATTTATGCAATAACATTTAACTATAAAAATGAGCAACGAGAGTGTGAAATATATGATCCGAAATGGCGAACTACAGGCAGAGACAGCCTCCGATACGCCCTTCGTGTATCAGATGATACACTGTTTTGCTCACAGCTGTCGCCACACAGCACGCCATATCGAGATACTAAACCAGACAGCGAAGCGACTCTTTGATGTGCAACTCGATATAGATTTGCGAGAACTCGAGCGACAGGTCGCATCATTGCTATTGGCAAACAAGCTCTCACGCAATGCGACAATAGGCATTCAGCTGGCTTTGGATGCCGATGGCAACCACTCAATACGTAGTTGCGGAAGCTCAATCTATCAGGGTTATGTACTTCGCAGCCTACGCCCCGAGACTCTCACTCTGCCAATAACAAACCCCTTGGGCGACTATCCAACCTCGGCCTCTATCGAGGCTCAGGCTTTGGCCAATGCCATTGCTCGTCGTAAGGGTTACCACTCTGCCATAATGATTGGACCAAAAGGTGAGGTGAAGTGTGATTCTGCTAATCCGATATTTGTAGTGAAAGGTTACACGCTCTATTCGCAGACATCGAATATTCCATCGGTGGAGCGCACTCTGGTCGAGCAAGCTGCAATGAAAGCAGGATATGGAGTACAACGTATGCAACTAACGGCTATGGAACTGGAGTCTGCAGATGAAGTTATATTAGCTAATTATCAAGGACTTTCGGCCGTTGCCCACATCGACAATAATCCATATATGGCCATTGTCTCAGAACGACTTGCAGCAACTATGGAAGAGATTTTCAACAACAAAAAATAGTATTGTAATATATGCGTACAGCTATCTTTCCGGGATCGTTTGACCCATTTACCCGAGGTCATGCAGCCCTCGTTGAGCAGGCTCTTGGCCTTTTCGACAAGGTTGTTATAGCCATAGGCGAAAATATAAATAAAAACTCTCTCCTCGATGCTGAGCAGCGCGAGAAACTCATATGCGACTACTATGCAGGCAATCCCAAGGTGGAGGTTATCCGCTACTCGACCCTTACAGGAGAGGTGGCTAACAAGGTTGGGGCCACAGCAATCATACGAGGTCTGCGCAACACTATCGATTTTGAGTATGAGCGCACAATGGCGCAGACAAATCGCCGCATTTTCCCCGAATTACAGAGCGTGATGCTCTTCACTCCAGCCGAGTATAGCGACATCTCATCATCGACCGTACGCGAGCTATTGAAATTTGGCAGAAACGTAGAAGAGATGATGCCCGAGGGTATAAAACTCGAGAATTATTTTCGTAAGGAGTAAATTGACAACAATTTCAAAGAATAAAGGCCGCCGATGCGGCTTTTTTTTATAGTTGACGGTCCAAAGTTATTGCAATATAGCGCAATAGTTTATACCTTTGCAATTTAGGATTAATATCCTAATCAGCAACAAAGAGACAGAACAAACCTAACAAAACAGAAGATGGAATTTACAGCAGAGATGATTGCCGGCCTTTTGGGCGGTAGTGTAGTTGGCGACAAGAACGCAGCCGTACACACAGTCTCATCTATCGAAGGTGGCAAGAGTGGCTCACTCACCTACCTCGCAAACCCAAAATATGAGCAGTATATCTACACAAGCGAAGCCTCTATCATCCTTGTGAGCAACGATTTCGAGCCAAAGCAGGAGGTGAAAGCTACGCTCATCAAGTTGCCCGACGTAGGCGCAGCAGTGTTGCAGCTTTTGGAGATGTACAACGCTATGAAACCTCAGAAAAAGGGCATCAGCAAGATGGCCTCAATCTCTGAGAAGGCTACTATCGGCGAAAATTGCTACATCGGCGACTTCGCCGTTATCGAGGCAGGCGCAGTGATTGGCGACGGAGCTAAGATTTATCCTCAGGTATATGTGGGCGATGGCGTGAAGGTAGGTGCCGGCACAACACTTCACCCTGGCGTGAAGATTTATGAGGGTTGCCGTGTAGGTGCAAACTGTATTATCCACGCTGGAGCAGTTATCGGCGCTGATGGTTTCGGTTTCCTGCCTAAGCCAGACGGCACATTTGACAAGATTCCACAGCTCGGCAACGTCGTTATCGAGGATAATGTGGAGATTGGCGCAAATACCTGCATCGACCGTGCAAAGACCGACTCGACAATCATTCGTAAAGGAGTAAAACTCGACAACCTTATCCAGATTGGTCACAACGTGGAGGTTGGAGAGAATACAGTTTCATCGGCTCAGACAGGTATAGCCGGTACAACAAAGATTGGTCACAACTGCTTCATCGGTGGCCAGGTTGGTTTTGCAGACCACATCAAGATTGGCAACTATGTGAAGATTGGCTCGCAGTCGGGTTTGGACAAGGATGTACCCGATGGCGAGATTCGTTTCGGCTCACCAGCTTTGTCGGGCATCAACTTCCACCGCTCATTCTCGGTATTCAAGACACTGCCTGAGTTGCAGCGCCGAGTGGCAGCATTGGAGAAAGCCGCAAAGGATAAGGAGTAAACACCCTATAGAACTATTGATTTATCACTAAACAAATAATATTATGAAGAAGATTTTTACACTCGTTTTGGCAGCTGCTGCATTGGCAAGCTGCGACAACGGCACAACTTACACTATTTCGGGTAAGGATGCCGCTTTTGAGGATGGCAAGATGGCATACATCATGAAGTTTGACAGCCGCAAGATGGAGACAGTTGATTCAGTAGTCGTAGCCAAGAACTCATTCAAGTTCAAGGGTGAGGCTCCTGAGACTCCTTATATGGCCTATGTCACTGTTGGCTCTACAACTCCTCGCGAGGCTGCTGCTACAATCCCTGTATATGTAGAGGCAGGTAAGATTATCGTAAACGTTGTTGATGCCGAGAAGAAGGACTTCAATGCAACAGGTACAATCCTCAACGATGCAAACACTGAGTTCAACACCAAATTGGAGGCTCTCTATGAGCGTATCAGCGAGGCTCACAAGGCTAAGGACGATGCTGCAGTAGAGGCTGCACAGAAGGAGGTTAACGATTTGCGTTACAACACTATCATTGCTAATGCTGCCAACAAGTTTGGTGCTGACCAGCTCAACAGCTCATACTATCGCTTCGAGCCTCAGCAGCTCATCGATATCATCGCTGCTATGCCAGCCGAGAAGCAGGAGGAGTTTGCTAAGATGAAGCAGAACGCTGAGCAGGCTTTGAAGGTTACTCCAGGCAACCCATATATCGACATTACAGAGCCTACACCTGATGGTAAGGATCTCTCACTCAAGAGCGTGATCGAGAACAAGAAGAACAAGTATGTTCTTTTGGATTTCTGGGCTTCTTGGTGTGGTCCTTGTATGATGGAGGTTCCTCACTTGAAGGCTACATACGATAAGTACAACAAGAAGGGCTTCGAGATTTACGCCGTTTCACTCGACCGAGCAAAGGAGAACTGGGAGAAGGCTATCAAGGAGAAGAAGCTCAACTGGGTACACGTAAGCAACGTTAAGTATTGGGATACTCCTTCACGCAACAACTATGCTGTGAACTCAATCCCTGCAAACTTCCTTATCGAGTGTGCAACAGGCAAGATCATCGCTACAGGCTTGCGTGGCGAGGCATTGGAGAAGAAGATTGAGGAGTTGTTGAAGTAATAACTCGCGACAATGATATGATTACCCCTCCTCGCAATAGCGGGGGGGGGTAATTGACTAATAAACAAGGCTTTGTCAATCACCCAACAATCATAATATACTAATTACAAATTAACATCAAACGCTTTTATCACTATGAAAAAGATTTACTGCTTTATCGCTATTGCAAGCATCGTTGCGTGCTGTGCCATTGGTTGCTCAGCTCCCAACTCGTACATCGTAACGGGAAAAGACACAACAGGCCGTTGCCCCGACGGAGAGTGGGCATACCTCTGTATTCAGAAGAATAGTTCTGGCGACTATGACTACATCGACTCTGTAAGAATCGAGAACAACCAATTCCGATTTGAGGGCACAATCGAGCAGCCGACTATCGCCTACGTTATGACACGTGTCTATAACGACTCGCTCAGATTCGACAAGCCTATGATTGTACACCGTTTTATCCTCGAAGAGGGACGAATCAAGACCGCTTTCAGCAATGATATACACGCACCTATCGGGACAGAGTTAAACAACAAAATCTTCACATTCTTTAACGATATCAACTCACTAATAGAGAAAGCCGAGGAAGATGGTCTCGACGAGGGGGAGACCCTCAACTTAGGATTTGAATATGTTCACAAACAGATAGCCGATAATGCCGAGAACGAGTTTGGTGTTTTCGTGGCAGATTATATAGCCGATGAGTTCGAGCCAACCGAGCAGTTGGAGCTATACGCTCTTTTACCACACAAGCAGGAGTATTTTGCCACGCAAATCGAGGAGGCCAAACGTGCCACTCGCTTCGAGATTGGCAACCCATACAGCGACGTTACCGAGCCAACTACCGACGGCAAGGAGATTTCATTGAAAAGCGTTGTCGAAAAAGAGGGTAACAGATTTATATTGCTGGAGTTTTGGGCTTCGTGGTGCGGACCTTGTATGAACGAGATGCCAAACCTCAAAGCGACATACAACAAATTCCACAAAAAGGGATTTGAGGTTTATGCGTCGTCGCTCGATGCCAGCAAAAAGAATTGGGAGAGTGCGATGAAAAAGATTGGTATGGAATGGATAAATGTGAGTGGTTTGAGAGTGGGAGATTCTCCTGCACCCAAAGAGTATGGCATCACAGCTATCCCAGCCAACTTCCTGATTGATTGCACAACGGGCAAAATCATTGCAAAGAATCTGCGTGGCGAGGCATTGGAGAAGAAGATTGAGGAGTTGTTGAAGTAGAATCAATCAGAAATATATAACAGAGGGGTTGTATGACATATTTGTTCTACAACCCTTTTTATCTTTGGGGTTGTAGAAGTTATCCGAAAACATTATATTTGCATAAGAAACTATGCCAATATTGAGATGAAATATTTCCTTCATATTATGCTTCTTCTACTCTCACTCCCTGCGTTGGCACAAGAGCCGACTCAAGAGATAGAGATTGGTAACCGCGAGCTCCGGCTGCGTCAGGACCTGAGTCGAGGAGGCGCTATATGCTACATATCGAAGCAGGAGGAGGATCGCAATCTGGTGAACATCTGCGACGAGGGCCGATACATCCAGCAATCATATTACGCAGGAAACCCCATAAATCGACTCAGCGAGGGTCAGTCGCCTACATGGTCTCCCTGGGCGTGGAATCCAATCCAGGTGGGAGATTACGCCCGCAACAGAGCCGAAATATTGGAGCACAAGAGCAAAGGCAACACATCCTATGTGAAGTGTATCCCTATGCAATGGGATATGAACAACAAGCCCGCCCAGGCCACGATGGAGCAGTGGACAAAAATCAAGGGAAATGTTATTCACGTAAGGAACCGCATCTCCTGCCACCGTACCGACTCTATTTATGGCGTAGGCGCGCCTCTCGACCAAGAGATACCGGCTGTATATCTTATCTCGGCGCTTAGGAATCTGCACTCCTATTTCGGCGATAAGCCTTTCGAGGGTGAGGCTACCGAGCAGACCGAGGTAAAGCAGATTATCATCGGCGACCCAGCCCATTTTTGGGGACGCTACACCAAGGTGGGCGAGCAGTGGATGGCCTTTACCGACGACAACGGCTGGGGCGTTGCGGTTTATTCCCCATCGGCCACATCGTTTCTTGCGGGCCGCTTCGACTCCGACACCAATGGAGATGCAAACAGTGCCGCCACATCGTATATAGCTCCACTGCGCAAGACTCTGCTCGAGAAGGATTCGGTATTTGAATATGAGTACTATCTTGTTGTCGGCACGCTCGATGAGATAAGGGCAAACATCTATAAAATAAAATCAAAAAAGGGCGAAAAATGAGCGCTGAGAAAGTAGAGACATATCGCATTATGGGCATCGACCCAGGTACCAACTATATGGGTTACGGCATCATAGAGGTCGAGGGCAATAAATTACGTTCTGTAGTGATGGGCGATATTGACCTGCACACGATGAGCGACCCCTATCGTAAGCTGCGCTACATATTCGATAGAGTAAGCAAGCTCATCGAGGACTACCAACCACGCGAGGTGGCACTGGAGTCGCCTTTCTTTGGTGTGAATGTACAGAGTATGCTTAAGCTGGGACGTGCACAAGGTGTGGCGATGGCCGCCGCTTTGAGTTTCGACAAGGAGGTCTTTGAGTATGCCCCATCGCGCATCAAACAGGCCATTGCGGGCTCGGGCTCGGCATCAAAAGAACAGGTGGCCTCAATTGTAAAACGCACGCTCAAACTCGATTACACACCCCGACGCCTTGATGCTACCGATGGAATGGCTGTAGCTATGTGCCACTACTACACCGCACGCACACCTATATCTGTGGCTATGGGCGACGATAGGGTTAAGGGGCTCGGCGGAGGTAAGAAGGCCGCAAAGGGTTCTTCATCGTGGGAGACATTCCTAAGAAACAACCCCGACCGAGTAAAGAAATAAGCCGCAATACAGACTGCTATTACACAAAAAGGGTTGTCCAACAAATTCGTCGGACAACCCTTATTCTTTAGAAGAGTATCAATACCCTACTGTTCAGCTATACAAGCTTGGTATATTGCATTAGTCAAAGTATTAAGGAAGTTCTTACCTTTGACTGGCGCGCAACCATTGGTCATTGCAACAATACCCCAACCGTCGGCGGGACTCCAAATCATGATACTACTTAGACCATACGCTCCGCCAGTATGACCAATGAGATAATTGCCCGATGCTTTATACTTTTCATCTTCAACTTTATCATCGAACTCGGTAAGACACAAGCCATAACCACTAGAGCTAACTGGGGTCTGCATCAATTTGGCACTCTGCTCAGAGATGATACGAACACCATTATACTCGCCATAGTTCATATGCATAATCATATACTTCGCCAAATCATAAGCCGAGATTTTCACGCCACCCGTAGGCGAGAAGATAGGCGATGAATAACCAAACTTATAATCTGCCATATCATCGGCAGTGCTACGATATGCACCTGTTGACTCTACAAACTCCCCATTTCGGAAATTGTAGATGCGTGCAAACTTGTCGCTATCGAGTAAATCGACGTTATGACCTCCATATAGGCCGAGCGGCTCGATAATATTCTTCTTTACATACTCATCAAATCTTACGCCCGAAACCTTTTCCAAAATGGTACCTGCAAGATTCAAACCCATATTAGAGTAGTTGTATCCCTCGCCAGGCTTGTAGGTAAAATATGACTCCACACAATCACCATACACCGCAGGATTTAGATGGTCGAGAGTAAAATAATCTGCCTTATCCTTAATACTTGCCGTATGCGAAAGCACCATTTTCAGAGTAATGGGGATATCTGGGTGATGAGGATTACGAATCTTAAAACCTATCAAGTCACTCACATCATCATCGAGCGAGATAACACCCTTATCGACAAGCTGCAAGAGAGATGTTGCCGTAAATGACTTTGAGATAGAGGCAATTCTCATAACATCATCGTTTGACAGGGGTGCTTTGGTAGCCAAATCCTTATATCCAAACGAGTTGTTATATACAATTTTGCCATCCTTAACCACAGCGGCCGAAATACCCACTGCATTGAATTCGCTCATAACAGCCTGGATAGCCTCATCGGTCTGCTGCTTAGGAAATGAATTACAACCGATGCCCAGCAATGTTATGCCAGCCATCGCCAACATAAATAATCTACTGATTCGCATATTATATCGAAGTATTAAGGTTATTTGAAACTGTGTATGGCCGTCGCCATACACATCATCTATGATGAAATATAAAAAAGCGTGGCTACCTTACGAGAGCCACGCTTATCGCTGATTAGCTATTATTTCGCGTAACTTACCGAACGAGTCTCACGGATTACAGTAATCTTCACCTGACCTGGATAAGTCATCTCGTCCTGAATCTTCTTTGCTATATCGTGTGACAATGACTCTGACTCCTGATCTGAGAGCTTGTCAGCACCCACGATAACACGCAACTCACGACCTGCCTGGATAGCATAGGTCTTAACCACACCTGGATAAGAGAGTGCAATATCCTCCATCTCCTTCAAACGCTTGATGTATGACTCTACAACCTCGCGACGTGCGCCTGGACGTGCGCCTGAGATAGCATCACACACTTGGATAATAGGAGCAATCATAGAGTTCATCTCAACCTCGTCGTGGTGAGCACCTACTGCATTGCATACATCGGGCTTCTCCTTATACTTCTCGGCGAGCTTCATACCGATAATTGCGTGTGGCAACTCTGGCTCATCATCGGGTACCTTACCGATATCGTGCAACAGACCTGCACGACGTGCAGCCTTAACAGGCAAGCCAAGCTCCGAAGCCATGATACCCGCAAGGTTTGCAGTCTCGCGAGCGTGCTGCAAAAGGTTCTGGCCATATGATGAACGATACTTCATCTTACCGATAAGACGAATAAGTTCGGGGTGCAAACCGTGAATACCCAAGTCGATAGCTGTACGCTTACCAACCTCAACGATCTCTTCCTCGATCTGCTTCTTAACCTTAGCTACAACCTCCTCGATACGAGCTGGGTGGATACGACCATCAGTTACAAGCTGGTGCAATGCCAAACGAGCAATCTCGCGACGTACTGGATCAAAACCACTGAGGATGATAGCCTCGGGGGTATCGTCAACAATAATCTCGATACCTGTAGCGGCCTCCAAGGCGCGGATATTACGACCTTCACGACCGATGATACGACCCTTCACTTCATCACTATCGATGTTGAATACCGTAACTGCATTCTCGATAGCAGTCTCAGTAGCAACACGCTGGATTGATGTTACGATGATGCGCTTAGCCTCCTTTGTTGCTGTGAGCTTAGCCTCCTCGATAGTCTCGTTGATATATGAATCGGCTTCTGCCTTAGCCTCTGCCTTCATATTCTCGATAAGGATATTCTTAGCCTCCTCGGTGCTCATACCAGAGATCTGCTCCAAACGAACATTCTGCTCCTTAATAACCGCTGCAAGCTCATCTTTGCGTGTATTGAGAGTCTGCAACTGAGCCGACATCTGCTCCTTCAAGCGGTCGTTCTCCTTGATTTTCTGCTCAAGATCACGCTGCTGATTCTGCAAATTTGACTCGATCTGCTTTGCACGCTGCTCGCTCTGTGCAATCTTCTGATTACGCTCATTTATCTGGCGGTCGTGCTCACTCTGCAACTTAATAAAACGCTCCTTTGCCTGGAGAATCTTCTCCTTCTTAATCATCTCTCCCTCGGCCTCGGCCTCGCGAAGAGCTGCTTCACGCTGCTTTTTTATCGTGCTTTTAGTAATGTAGAGCGTCACAAAGTAGTAGACACACACACTAACTATGGCCGACAAAATAGCTGTTATTATAACTGTTGTCATTCTAGTTTAATTTTAATATAGTTAATGTATAGTTTAAGTATTCGTTATCTGGTACAAAAAAACCGCATAGAAGTTCCTTTTCTTGTTTGACGAATCTGCCGATAAGTCAAGGTGTGGGGCTCCGGAGTTCGCAATCGTCCAACGGTGCGCGCGGCACACCCCTCGCGGGGTTAAGGCCTGATTTTGAGAAACCGAGAGTTGACCCAATGTAATAAGTGTTCAGTTTCGCAAAGCTATAAGGAAATCTATGCGGGTAGATTTTGTATGTTAAGAACCTATCTCAAGCTACCAACTTTAGGTAGCAATTTTCTCTAATTAAGGCCTAAAGCCTTGCAATCACTTGACCGACTTGTTGCGTGGCAAGCGGTTAAGATGCTTATCCAAACGTCGTGATAAGGCATCAAGAGCCTTCATATCGTCGGTTTCCAGCTCGTTTTGTCGAGTTATGGCGATATTATTTATACTCAGTTGCAATGCAGTGATGGCCAAGCAATCCTTGATATCGAAATTATCACCAAAGGCCTTCTGCAAATTGGCCAGATTGGCATTAACTTCACGCTCCGCCAAACGATATACCTCCTCCTTATCGCTGTCGATTGTCAACGAATAGGGCTTATCAGCCACTCTGAGATTTATCTTTTGTTTAGCCATCGTCCTTCTTAGTTCTCTTCTGCTTTTGTAAGCAGTGCTATACACTTGTCAACCTCCCGCAATAACAAGTTGACGCGCGCACGCGATTTGGTTTTATCTGTAACATTACCGCTCAAACTCTCGGCCAGGCGCAAACGCTGAACCTCTGCCTTCAAATCACGCAACTGCTCCTGCTGCTCGCGCACCTCAGCACGCAACGCATCGCGCTCAACTCGCAGTTGTTCGCAATCAGCTTCAAGCTTTTCATACTGCGAAATTATACGCTCTGCCTGTGCTTCTATATGTTTAATGATGCTTTTACAAGCCATCTTCAAATAGTTTGAAACGGTTTTCCAATCTCAAAGGTAGAAAAAAAATCTTTTTTTAGCAAATTTTAGGGCCTAATGTATGCAATCGAAAAAAACACCCTATCGCTTGGATACTGCCGATGAAGCTGCTATAACCTCACCAAAAAGGTCATAATCCTCTGCCCCAGTGATTCTAACATCATAAAATTTACCACGGCGCAACTGACGCAACTCACAAGGTATGAGAATCTCCTGATCGACCTCTGGCGAATCATACTCCGAACGAGCCACATAGTAATCACCCTGGCGCGAATCTACTATCACACGCATCACACGACCTACTCTCGAGAGGTTGTTCTCCAACGAAATCTGCTCCTGGATCTGCATAATTCGCGCTGCACGACGCTCCTTCTCCTCCTCAGGCACATCATCAGTTAACTCAGTTGCAGAATATGTGCCCTCCTCCTCGGAATAAGGGAACACTCCCAAACGGTCGAAACGAACCTCGCGCACAAACTCCTCCAACTCGGCAATATCCTCCAAGGTCTCGCCAGGATAACCCACAAGCAGCGTGGTACGCAGCGCAATATCGGGAATAAGTCGGCGCAGACGAGCCACAAGCTCCAAAGCCTCCGCCTTAGTGTGGCGACGCTTCATAGCCGAGAGCATATGGTCAGAGATATGCTGGAAAGGAATATCAAGATACTTACAAATCTTTGGCTCGCGAGCCATCACCTCAATCACATCCTCGGGGAATGCGGCTGGGTAGGCATAGTGGAGACGAATCCACTCGATGCCCTCGATTCGGCACAACTCTGTCAGCACATCGGCCAAGCGGCGACGGCCATACAAATCGATGCCGTAATATGTTGTATCCTGAGCAATCACCATCAGCTCCTTCACGCCCTTAGCGGCCAAGGCTCTCGCCTCCTCCAAAATCTTCTCGATAGGCACCGATACGTGCTTGCCACGAATCAGCGGAATGGCGCAATAGCCACACAACCAGTTGCATCCCTCGCCAATCTTCAAATATGCGTAGTGCGATGGGGTTGTGAGAACTCGCTCAGTTGAAAGCTCCTCTTTATGCTCGCCACCTAACGCAGCCACGATGTCGACCCAGTCGTTCACTCCGAAATATTTATCTACCTCGGGAATCTCCTCTCGAAGCTCATCGGCATAACGCTCACTAAGGCAACCGATTACAAACAACTGCTCAATAGCACCCTCCTCCTTGGCTCTTACGGCCGAGAGGATTGTGTCGATGCTCTCCTGCTTGGCATCGCCAATGAAACCACAGGTGTTAATCACCACCACATCGGCATCTGTACGGTCACTATCGTGCTCAAGCTTATAACCAGCAGCTGCAAGCTGCGCCATCAAGTGCTCGCTATCTACGGTATTCTTCGAGCAACCGAGAGTTATGACGTTGATCTTCTTCATCGTTGCAAAAAAAATTATTTCTTCTCACCAAACATGGCTTCCACAAACTGGTGGCGGTCGAACATACGAAGCTGGTCGATACCCTCGCCGATACCGATATAACGCACAGGGATATGGAACTGGTCGCTGATGCCGATCACCACACCACCCTTAGCTGTTCCATCCAACTTGGTAATAGTGAGCGATGTAACCTGAGTAGCCTGAGTGAACTGACGAGCCTGTTCAAAGGCATTTTGGCCAGTAGAGCCATCCAAAACGAGCATCACCTCGTGTGGAGCATCGGGTATAACCTTAGCCATCACGTTACGAATCTTCGTTAGCTCATTCATCAATCCAACCTTATTATGCAGACGGCCAGCAGTATCAATCAGCACCACATCGGCACCATTTGCCACAGCCGACTTCAAAGTATCATATGCCACAGAAGCAGGGTCAGAACCCATCTCTTGACGAATCATAGTTGCCCCCGCACGCTCGGCCCACACGGCAAGCTGGTCGATAGCTGCAGCTCGGAATGTATCTGCAGCACCGATGTAAACCTTGCGGCCCGCCTTTGTAAGTTGGGCTGCGAGCTTACCTATTGTAGTGGTCTTACCTGCACCATTCACACCCACGACCATCATAACGTAAGGAGTGCCCTCCTTAACCTCCAGACCAAAGTCCTGCTGCGACGAATGCGACTCCTCCATCAGCTGAGCAATCTCATCACGCAAGATGGCGTTAAGCTCCGAGGTGTTCATATACTTATCGCGGGCAATACGCTCCTCAATATGATTGATAATCTTAACCGTAGTCTCAACTCCAACATCAGAAGTGATGAGCACCTCCTCCAAATCGTCCAACACATCTGCATCGACAGTCGAACGACCGGCCACGGCGCGTGCCAATTTCGAGAAGAATCCCTCCTTGGTCTTCTGCAGACCCTCAGAAAGTTCCTGCTTTTGCTGCTGTTCTTGCTCGATAGCCTGCTGCTGTTCCGCGGCTTGCTGCTCGGGCGTTACAGCCTCTACGCTATTATCTTTTTTCTTCTTAAAAAGGTCAAAAAATCCCATAATCTTTTTCTGTTTTGCGCCCGCGCACTCGCACAGGCATATTATTATGCAAAGTTATGATTTTTTGAGGATAATACCAAATATAAATTTATATCAGCAAGTCACCAATTATTCCGACACACTTCTGCTCCTACATATCAGATTCTCAACCTTCAGCATATGCGACAAGAGCTATCACATTACTTCAGGCACAAAAAAAAGGCGTTTCCTTTCGGAACCGCCTTTTTTGTATTAAACGAAAATGTTTAATGCAAAATTATTTCTCAGCGAAGTATGCCTTGATCTCTGCCTCATCCAAGATATTCTGAGTCTTGAAAATGTAAGCACCAGTCTTCTCTGATTTCACCATCTTGATACACTTGGTGTACTTCTTTGCTGTACCCGTTTTGAGGGTTGCAACTACTTTCTTTGCCATAACCTACGCGCTTGATTACTTAATTTCACGATGTACTGTCACCTTCTTCAAGTATGGATTGTACTTACGACGCTCCAAACGGTCTGGTGTGTTCTTCTTGTTCTTTGTAGTGATGTAACGTGACATACCTGCAACACCACTCTCCTTCTGCTCGGTGCACTCCAAGATCACCTGAACTCTGTTACCTTTCTTTGCCATTTGTTACTCTGATTTTTAGTAAACCTTCTTAGGTGCAGCAGCCTCCTTCAAAGCGGCAGCCAAGCCCTTCTTGTTAATTGTTTTCATACCGGCAGTTGTTACCTTCAAAGTAAACCAACGGCCCTCCTCCTCTGACCAAAAACGCTTTGTCTTCAAGTTAGTGTTGAACTTGCGCTTGGTCTTGCGGTTTGAGTGAGAAACATTGTTACCCACTACAGCAGTTTTACCTGTAATTTCGCAAACTCTCATTGTTTTTTACTTTTTAATTTGTATCCCCTCTCAATAAGGGTGCGCAAAGATAAGCAAAATAAATTCAAAATTCAAAATTCAAAATTCAAAAATGCACATAAATCGTGTAAATACTCACAAAACACACTCCGCAGGTCACAAAACCCGCAATTAAATGTTATTATGAATCCAAGTATTGAGTACCGTCTTAAAATTTTCAGGACTAATATTGGCATCGACATGAGCAATCTTGCTATCGTTAATATCACGGTCAAATACACCATCTGCTAAATCTTGCTGATGAATAACAAGAATTGGTTTACCCAAAGCACTTGCAATACCTGCTTCAATATGGTTCCACGGAGTGGATAACCAAACATTACTTAATTTTTTGCTATCGCTTGATGATGGTCTATATTCACCTTCGGTAATGTGGATACTCTTCAGGCCAACGATTATCACACCACTAGATTGAGCTATCTGACTCTGTATCACACTTATCTGACCCGAAACACGATATTTATCACGGGTGAATTGTATAGGGTTAATTCCCAAACTTTTTATCTCATTTACTAATGCATTAATATACTCGTTTTGTCGTGGAGACGGGCTACCAATACGACTAATAAACAAAGACTTTTCCTGATTCTTCACAACATATTTATCCTTGGGTAACTCCACGCAATATATACCCTCTGCATTGAGATGTTCTAAAATAGCATTCGGAATATTAGTGGCATTTTTGAATTTAGCACCTTCAAGCTTACATTCCGAGCCATCCAGGAATTTAGCTCCGCTTAAATTTGCCCCTCTGAAATCACAATTACGAAGATTGCAATTGCGGAATTTTGTATTTCGCATATTACAACCACAAAATACAGTCTCTACACATTTAGCATTGTTAATTGAGGCATATGACAAATCGGCTTGATAAAAATCAGCATGCGACATATTGATATGCTTCCCGCCCGACACTTTAATTATCGCATTTTGAAAATTAGCATACTGAAAATCTTGATGTTGCACATCCACCGTAAATGACAATGAATCTGCAAGCGCCTTCTGAAACTCTCCGCAAGTCGTAATACGAAGCAATGACGACATTACATTCAACGCGTCTTTCTTATATGTTGTAGCTCGC
This sequence comes from Alistipes sp., assembly GCA_045632085.1. GTDB lineage: Bacteria > Bacteroidota > Bacteroidia > Bacteroidales > Rikenellaceae > Alistipes. The sequence goes on from JAZQVY010000024.1 coordinate 20,762, forward strand.
TTAAAAAAGTTCAAATCATTGATGTAACGTCTTAATAGAATTGCAGAAGTAATACGCTCGGTTTCTGAATCAGACTTTAATCCATTCAATGTAGAATTAAAGTTGGCGTGCATATTATCTGCTTTGCTATGACTATCTTTGGCTATATAATCCACCAGTTTAACAATAGTAACAACAAGTGTCGCCAGTGCAGCAATAACCAATTCGCTAGAAAAATTACTCCTTACATAACCATAAATGCTATCCAGAAATTCCATATATGATGATATTACAAATTACTACAATTCCTGTTTAAGTTCCTTATACAACATTTCGATTGCATAGGCTGAGGCACGATTGACTATCTGTCCACGATCCGTTCCGCAGTTTCGCAACTGGGCTATCGTATGGGTGGGAGTTGCCACTGCAATCCACACTGTTCCCACAGGTTTCTCCACTGAGCCCCCAGACGGGCCGGCAATACCGGTTGTAGCAACAGCATAGTCTGCTCCCGCAACACGCCTTGCGCCCTCGGCCATCTGACGTGCCACGCTCTCGCTCACGGCACCATAGCGCTCGATATCCTCGGCATTCACGCCCAACACATCGCTCTTTGCCTCATTAGCATAGGCCACCACGCCACACTTAAAATATGACGAAGCACCCGCCATTGCCGTAAAACGCGAGGCTATCACACCGCCAGTACAACTCTCTGCCACGGCCAACGATGCTCCTCGCTCGATAAGCATATCGTGCACAAGTTCCTGCACCGAAGCATTCTCAAAGCCTACGATATGTTCTGGGATAATTTTATAGAGCTGGCTGAAGAGAGCCTCGATAGTTTGGCGCATTTCAACCTCATTCTCAACATCATAGCTCGACAAACGCAGACGTACCACATTTGGAGCTGGCAGATAGGCCAATTTAACACTCTCGGGCAAGGCCTCCTCCCATTGCGATATGCGTTCAGCCAAAAGCGACTCGGCAAGGCCCGAAGTAATCATCGTACGGTGGATATTGGCACGCAACGACAAACGCTCCTTCAGGCGAGGCATTACCTCGTCGCTCATCAGATGTTCCATCTCAAACGGCACACCTGGCAGCGAGACTACAATCTGACCCCTTTCGCCCACAAACCACATTCCGGGAGCAGTGCCGTGTGCATTAAACAACACTTCACACTTGTCTGGTACCATAGCCTGCGAACGGTTAAGTTCATTAAAGGCCACACCTCGCTTTGCGAGCAGAGTCTCTACATGATGTGCCACACGACTATCCTCGTGCATAGCCGACGAAAACATCTTGGCTAAAGTAAATTTTGTGATATCGTCTTTGGTTGGTCCAAGGCCACCTGTAATTATCACCACATCGACAAACGACATCACTCGCTCAAGAGTCTGGGTAATCTGCTCGGCCGTGTCGCCAATTGAAAGTTTCTCGACAACAGTGATTCCAGCACCATTTAGATGCTTTGAAATGCTTACAGAATTGGTGTCAACAATCTGGCCGATGAGAATTTCATCGCCAATAGTTACGATTGCAGCTTTAATCATTTGTATTAGTTTTTCGATACGGTATCGCCCTCCGAAATTGGATTTGCCACAGTTTCAGCCTTAGCCAAAAGCTCATCAAGACCCAACTGCATATTGCGGAGTGAAACTCCACCGCCATAAATAAATTCACTTCCTATCTGCACCAAAGTGGCTCCAGCCTGCAACATCTGCATAGCATCTTCGGCCGTAGAGATACCTCCGCAACCAATGATAGGATATGTGCCTTTTGAACGAGAATAGATTCTTCTCACCACCTCGATAGCTCGGTTTTTCAAAGGACGACCACACATAGCTCCGTGGGTACGACCTATCGAGTGCATCTGAGATGCCGATTCCACCAATCCGTGTCGACCCACAGTACCTCCACACGCCACTATACCATCAAGCGGAGTGTCGAGCATAATATCAGTCATCATATCGATCTGCTCATCGGTCAAATCGGGCGAAATCTTCAACAGAATAGGGCGATATTGGTTCTGACCACGGCGGAAATCAAAGAGTGGTGCAAGGATGGTCATCACCTCCTCTTTAGTGCTGGGAATGTAGGGTTCGGTAGTGGTGTTACAACAGATATTTACGGTGTAGTAATCGACATACTGATAGAGCGGACGGAACAATCGCAGATAGTCTCCATAGGCATCTTCACACGCTGTTTTGGTATTTTTCGCAATATTGCAACCAACCACCACGCGACTTTTGCGACGCTTAACATTCTCGATAACTCGTTCTACGCCGGCACTGACTATATCCGAACGATAGATAATTGCCCTATCATCTTTCAGCATCAGCAGATTATCACCCTTCTCTTTTGATTGCTGAGGTTTGGGGGTGATAGAACCAATCTCCACAAATCCAAATCCAGCAGCAGCCATAGCATCAATCATCTCGCCATTACGGTCAAAGCCGGCAGCTAAGCCTATGGGTGAAGTGAAGTGCATGCCAAACACATCGCGTTCGAGATTTGCCGCAGGCACAGAAAAGCCCTGATGGAGCAGATATCGCCCAACAACACTATTCGACATAACACGCCAAACCCTCTGCTTGAAGCGCAATCGAAAATCGGCACTCGCCAAATATTTTACAGCTTTTATCAGTTTCACAGCTACAAATATACAAATTTTCTCTCTACTCGACTCTTTTCTCGCATTTTTCAATATCAAGCCGTCCCAAAAAATTGATTTTACGACTTAAATAAGTTATCTTTGTGTATTAAGTATAACCGAAGAAAATCTAACACAATATGAAAACTTTTAACGACTCCAACTTCCTGTTGCAAACGCCCACAGCCGAGCGTCTATACCACGACCATGCATCAAAGATGCCGATAATCGACTATCACTGCCACCTCAACCCCGAATATGTGGCAAACGACCACCGCTTCCGCAACCTCTCTGAGATTTGGCTCGCCGGTGACCACTACAAATGGCGTGCTATGCGCACCAACGGCGTGGCTGAACGATTCTGCACGGGCGATGCAAGCGATTGGGAGAAATTTGAGAAGTGGGCCGAAACCGTCCCCTACACTATGCGCAATCCACTCTACCACTGGACTCACCTTGAACTGAAGACTGCCTTTGGTGTTGAGAAGCTACTCAGCCCCGCCACTGCGCGTGAGATATACGACCACTGCTCGGCAATGCTCCAGCAGCCAGAGTATTCGGCTCGCGGTCTTATGATGCGCTACAACGTGGAGGTGGTCTGCACGACCGACGATCCTATCGACTCGTTGGAACATCACATCAAATGCAAGGAGGATGGTTTCAAATGCAAGGTTCTCCCCACTTGGCGACCAGACAAGGCTATGGCCGTAGAGAGTCCCGAAGCATTCAAGACATATATCGACAAACTCTCGGAGGTATCGGGCGTTGCGATTGGTTCATTTGCCACATTGCTTGATGCTCTGCGTGTACGCCACCGCTTCTTTGAGAGCGTAGGTTGTCGTCTAAGCGACCACGGCATTGAGGAGTTCTATGCCGAGGACTACACCTCAGCCGAAATAGAGGCTATCTTTGCCAAAGTTTATGGCGGCAATATGCTCACCGAGCAGGAGATTATCAAATATAAGAGCGCAATGCTTGTCGAGTTTGGTATTATGGACCACGAGAGCGGCTGGACTCAGCAGTTCCACTATGGTCCTATCCGTAACAACAACAGCCGAATGATGGCTCTATTGGGTCCCGACACAGGTTTTGACTCTATCGGTGATTTCAACACAGCGAAGAGTATGGCCAAATTCCTCGACCGCCTCGATAGTCAGGATAAGCTTGCCAAGACCATTATCTACAACATCAACCCACGCGACAACGAGATGATTGCAACGATGATTGGTAACTTCCAGGATGGTTCAATCCCTGGCAAGATTCAATTTGGTTCGGGCTGGTGGTTCCTCGACCAGAAGGTCGGAATGGAGCGCCAGATGAATTCGCTCTCACTGCTGGGTCTTTTGAGTCGTTTTGTTGGAATGCTCACCGACTCACGCAGTTTCCTAAGCTACCCACGCCATGAATATTTCCGTCGCACGCTTTGTAACCTCATCGGTAACGACGTAGAGCAGGGTCTGCTCCCAGCAAGCGAGCTGGACTTCATCGGCAAGATGGTTGAAGACATCAGCTACAACAACGCCAAAGAGTATTTTAGATTCTGATGCTGGTAGTATTGCTAATCATCGCATCGGCACAGCCCTATTAAAACCGCTTTATTAAAGTAGATAAAAGCAAAACATATATGAAAACAAACTATCAGGTGCGCTACGCCGCGCACCCCGAAGATGCCAAATCATACGACACAAAGCGTCTGCGACGCGATTTTCTAATAGAGCAAGTCTTCACTGAAGATGAGGTGAATATGGTCTATTCGATGTACGACCGAATGGTTGTAGGTGGCGCAATGCCTGTTGGCGAAGCGCTTAAATTGGAGTCCATCGATCCGCTGAAAGCTCCATATTTCCTCACACGTCGCGAGATTGGAATCTTCAACGTAGGAGGAGCAGGAACAGTGCGTGTAGGCGACGAGGCTTTCCACCTCGATTTCAAGGAGGCTCTCTACCTGGGCTCAGGCGAGCGCGAAGTGTTCTTCGAGAGTGACGACAAGGCCAACCCTGCAAAGTTTTACTTCAACTCTACAACCGCCCACCGCAACTACCCCGACCGCAAAGTAACAAAAGCCGATGCTATAGTAGCCAAGATGGGTTCGCTGGAGGGTTCAAACGACCGTAACATCAACAAAATGCTCGTAAGCCAAGTGTTGCCTACCTGCCAGTTGCAGATGGGTATGACCGAGCTTATGACAGGCAGCGTGTGGAACACTATGCCAGCGCACGTTCACTCACGCCGTATGGAGGCCTACTTCTACTTCGAGCTTCCTGAGAACGATGCTATATGCCACTTTATGGGCGAGCCCGACGAGACACGCCATATCTGGATGCAGAATAATCAGGCCGTACTCTCGCCCGAATGGTCGATTCACAGTGCCGCCGCCACTCACAACTACACATTCATCTGGGGTATGGGAGGTGAGAATCTCGACTATGGTGACCAGGATTTCTCAGCTATAACCGACCTAAAATAACCCATAAATATGAATCCGTTAAATAAATTTTCGCTCGAGGGCAAGGTGGCCTTGGTCACAGGCGCAGCCTATGGCATAGGTTTCGCCATTGCCGAGGCTTTGGCTTCGGCGGGAGCAAAGATTGCCTTCAACTGCCGCAAGAAAGAGCATCTCGATTCGGCTCTTGTAGAGTATGCCAAACGAGGCATTGAGGCCAAAGGTTTCTTGTGTGATGTAACCGATGAGGTGGCCGTAGAGAAGATGGTGGAGCAGATTGCAACCGAACTGGGAGCAATAGACATTTTGGTAAACAACGCCGGCATCATCAAGCGTATCCCTATGCACGAGATGTCGGTCGATGAGTTCCGTGAGGTGATTGACATAGACCTAACGGCCGCATTTATTATGGCAAAAGCGGTTATCCCTTCAATGATAGAGCGCGGTGGGGGCAAGATTATCAACATCTGCTCGATGATGTCGGAGCTTGGTCGCGAAACTGTGTCGGCCTACGCATCAGCCAAAGGCGGATTAAAGATGCTAACCCGCAACATAGCCTCGGAGTATGGTCGCTATAACATCCAGTGCAATGCCATAGGCCCTGGCTACATAGCTACACCTCAGACTGCACCACTGCGTGAGCGCGATGCAGAGGGCAAACGCCATCCATTTGATTCGTTCATCATCTCAAAGACTCCCGCCGAACGTTGGGGCAACCCTGAGGATTTGATGGGTCCGGCCATCTTCCTTGCTTCGCCGGCTTCGGACTTTGTAAATGGACATATATTGTATGTTGATGGCGGAATCCTGGCCTACATCGGCAAACAACCACAATAGAGTGAACCTATGAGAAAGATTGTAATACTTCTTATCGGCCTTGTGCTTTCGTCGTGTGGATCTCTCGGAGGAGGTCTCTATTTGGAAGTTAGCAACACCCTCGACTTTGAACGAAAAGGCGAAGTGGTAGAGGTAGAGTGGAGCAAAATAGGCCGAGCTTTTATCTCTCCTGAAAAGGTTGTTGTACTCGACAGCAATGGCCAGCAGGCACCCTCGCAAGTGCTTTTCGACGATAGCGGGAATCCTGAAAAATTACTCTTCACTGCAAATGTCGAAGCTGGCTCTTTGGCTATATACAACATCTGCCGGGGCGAGCGCGAGACATACCCCACCCAAGCCTTTGGCCGTTATGTACCTGAGCGATTGGACGACTATGCATGGGAGAATAATCTCACAGCCTACCGCATCTATGGACCGCGTCTAGAATCACCTCAGACACAAGGTGTGGATGTATGGGTAAAGAGCACCTCTAAGATGATTATCGACGAGTGGTTTGCCCGCAACGATTACCACCACAACTATGGCGAGGGAATGGATTGCTACAAAGTAGGCAACACCTTGGGCGGTGGCGCATTGGCCATTGTAGAGGGCGGAAAATTGCTCCTTATGGGCAACTACACCAAGCAGCGTTGCACAACTAACGGACCAATTCGCACTTCGGCCGAATTTGAATACGCGCCAATCAATGTGGGCGACAAATCTGTTACGATTCACCGTAAGATTTCACTCGATGCCAATAGTCCATTTACCTACCAGGAATATACTTTGGAGGGATTCGAAGGCAAACTGGAGGTTGCTGCCGGCATCGTTCTACACGATGTGAAGGCTCGCTCATATGGCTCGGACTACGTGGCCATCACAGAGCCAGCATCCGACTCGAAGCAGCCAGATATTGACGGCGACATATCGCTTGCTGTAATTTTGCAGGGTGCCGTATCAACCACCGAGATTGACAGCCACATCGCCGCTACTCGCCACATTCAGGCTGGCGAGACTATCCGTATGTGGAACGGCTCAGCATGGAGTCAAGCTGGAATAGAGAGCCACGACGAATGGATACGCAAAGTGGAGCAGGCAAAACAACGCATAGAATCGCCGCTGCACACTCAGTATATCAAACGCCGAGAAGCAATTAAGAAATAGATTAACAAAAAAAAGGTTGTCCAACAAATCGGACAACCTTTTTTCCTCCAACTTATTCGAAGTTGTATAACAATAGTCCACTGAGTATTTACTCAGATGGCGTATAATTAAAGTACTGGAACTTCGCCTCATCCTCACCTGTTGAACACAACGCTGGGCGCAACGAGATGAAATCACCCAATTTGTTGTGGTGCATATCCTTGATATCAATGCCCTCGCTGAGCATCTCCCACTTCTTGCCGTCGGCACTTGCAAGCACATTCAACTTCTCGCCGCCGTTCTCAAGTTTGAGGTAAACTGAGCGACCAAACTTATTAGGAATCTGCTCGACGTCGGTGGCATTCTTGTAGATTGTGAGCGTCTCGCCGTTACACATTACGCCAGCATATGCCTTTGCGCTGTAGTAGAGAATCATACCAGCCTCATTACCCTTTTTACCGAGCGAGAGCCGAGTCTCGATGGTATAGCGGTAGTTGGGAGCTGTGGCAATCATCATATGACCTTCGTGAGGCTTAGCGCCACGAGCAGGCAGGACTGCTGCACCCTTTTTGAGCGATGCTATCTTGGTGATATTCTCTCGCCAGCCTGCCCACTGCCAACTGAATTGGTCAGAGTCAAACGAATCAGATATATTGAGTTTGTTAGGCTCAAGCTCTGCAATCTCCAAATCCTTAACAGGACGATACCAGCCACCCTTTGTCCACTCGATAGGCTCCATCAGAGTGTGACGACCAATGGCGTGAGCGCCCTTTCGGTAGGCGTGATATATAATCCACCACTGACCATCAGGGCCTTCGATGATTGAGCCGTGACCCTTCGACCACCACTCCTCACTTGCCGAGTAGGTGTGAACGATGGGGTTATATGGCGAGTTCTCCCATGGCCCATAGATATCCTTGGCACGCGCACAGATGGCCATATGACTTGTTGCAGGACCTGCAGTACCACCCATAGCCGATGTCATATAGTAGTAACCGTTGTGGTATATGAGCTTGGGTGACTCCAAGCAGCCACACTCAGTCGCCCACTCAGCAGGGTATTTCCAGCCGGTATATACTCGCTTTGTCTCGCCCGCACGAGCCAAACCATCATCTGTCAGAGGTGTAACATTTCCCATATTTGTAAAGAGGTAACGCTTACCCTCGGGCGTTACAACCAAACCTGGGTCAATACCCTTAATCTTCAAATCAATAGGCTCACTCCAGGGACCGTGCACATCTTGAGCCGTAATCACCCAGTTGGTGCCATCGGATGGGAAGTAGATATAGAAGGTATCTCCCACCTTCTGAAAATCTGGCGCCCACGCCGAGCCTGCCCAATCTGTCGCAGCGTGAGCAATGGGCTCCCACTTCATCAAATCACGCGAATGCCAAATCAAAAAGCCTGGTTTATAGTAGTTTGGCGTGTGAGTCATATAGTAATCCTCACCATCCTTGACGATGGTGGGATCGGGATAATCTCCCTGCATAAGAAGGACCTGCGCAGATGCAAACGTTGAAAATGCAAAGCAGATAAGCAACGCTAAGATTAATTTTTTCATAGCAGAAAATATAGTGTCCGAAAACTATCTTAAATCTATTTTCAGCAAGAATGCGTATAACAAGAGCTATATTGAAGCTGGTCGCAGACTGCAAAACCGCAGCATACTTGGCGTATGTGAGGATTTCGCAGGCAAGCCAGATGCCAAAAGAGCCTTGTTAGGCGCGCTCTTATTGAACTACAAAACGATAGGCTTGTATTTAGGCACAAATGCCTTCATCGCCGTCCAGCTTGCAAGATATGCCACTGCGCAGAACGAAAAGGCAATCATATAACCTGCCTCGATACCTGTATAACCCATAAAGCTCATATTTGTCTGCTCAGCATAGTCGAAAAGCTGACCGGCACCGAGCTGAATACCAAACGAGCCGACACCACCTGCCATACCACCGATACCTGTGATGGTAGCAATCATCGACTTAGGGAACATATCACCCACAGTCGAGAAGATATTAGCCGACCACGATTGGTGAGCTGCAGCAGCGATACCCACAATCACAACAGGGAACCAGTAAGAGTACTGAGACAGTGGCTGAGCCAAGAGTGCCAAGAGTGGGAAGAATGCAAATATCAACATCGCACGCATACGACCCGCATAAGGGTTCATCTTATACTTCTCGATGAAAATTGTTGGCAGATAACCACCCACAAGCGAAATCATCACAATCAGATACAACACACCCAAAGCCAACTGGAACTCGAAGCTTGTTGACGACATTCCGCAAGCATTCTTCAAATATGAAGGCATCCAGAAGAGGTAGAACCACCACACACCATCGGCAATAGCTTTACCTGAGATAAAGGCCCAAGTCTGGCGGTATGAAAAGCATTTCCACAACGACACCTTTGGTGCAGATGCAGCCTCGGCAGCCGCTTTGGCAGCCGCAGCCTCCTCCGCGGCGCTATCAGAATTGATATACTCCAACTCGGCAGCATTAACCATAGGATTCTGCTCTGGTTTCTTATAGAGGAACTGCCAGAATCCCATCCACACAAATCCCAACGCACCGATGATTATAAACGAAGCCTCCCAACCGAACTTCTGCGCCAAAACGGGGATTGTAAATGGAGCAAGCAGAGCACCGATTGTAGAACCTGCATTGAAGATACTTGTCGCATAGGCTCTATCCTTCTTAGGGAAATACTCGGCAGTAGCTTTGATGGCAGCAGGGAAGTTACCCGCCTCACCTACCGCAAGCATACAGCGTGCTATGATAAAGAATGTAAGCGAGACAAGGGCTATCTTCGATATCAACTCTGCATTATCGACCACAGCTCTCAGCGCTTCAGCATTAGGCAAATCAACAACCCACTCGGTTGCCACACCACACAGAGCATGAACGCAAGCACCTACCGACCAGATACCAATACTCCACATATATCCGCGCTTGGTGTCGAGCCTATCCACAATGCGACCCGCAAACAACATCGCCACAGCATAAACCAGCGAGAAGATACCAGTCACCCAGCCATAGTGAGAATTGGTCCAATGGAATTCAGGGCGAATAAAATCCTCCCACGTAAGCGACAACACCTGACGATCGAGATAGTTGACAGTGGTCGCAAAAAATAGCAAAGAGCAGATAACCCAACGATATGAGGTCATCTTTGAAGTGTTGCTGTTTGTCATATTAGTAGTTTTAGTTTTGTTTATTCATTCTGCCAAATATTATCGGGCGGCGGCAATAATATCAAGTGCCTTGCGGCAAAGAGTCGAAATAGCAGTCCAATCACCCGCCTCGATGGCCTGTTTGGGGAATAGTTTTGAGCCCATACCCACGCAGGCTACACCTGCCTTGAACCACGCCGAGAGATTATCCTCGGTAGGCTCAACCGCACCCGTTGCCATTATCATCGACCAGGGCATAGGAGCTTTGATATTCTTCACAAACGATGGGCCTCCCACCTCGCCAGCAGGGAACACCTTCACCAAATCGCAACCAGCCTCCTGAGCTGTACCTATCTCGGTTACGCTACCACAACCTGGCGTATAGGGCAAGCAGCGACGGTTACACAATCGAGCCACCTCGACATTAAACAGCGGACCAACAATGAAATTAGCACCCGACTGGATATAGAGTGCTGCGGTTGGTGCATCCACAATGCTACCCGCACCCAAAATCATATCGGGGCACTCCTTTGCAACCCATTTAGCCAACTCGGCAAACACCTCATGGGCAAACTCGCCGCGATTGGTAAACTCAAAGGCGCGAACACCACCCTCATAACAAGCCTTTACAACCTGCTTCGTAACCTCTAAATCGGCGTTATAGAATACGGGCACCATACCCGTATTGCTCATTGCGGTAAGTACCGCTATCTTTGAAAATCTTGCCATATCTTTAGTGCAATATCTCTCTTTTACATTATATATTTATCGCGACACTCTACCCGAACCATCACCCTTCATCAGAGCCTCTACTTCAGCCACGGTGACCTGATTGAAATCGCCATAGATTGTATGCTTCAATGCCGATGCTGCCACGGCAAAGCACAATGCCCTATTATCATCCTGATAGTTGCGCAGGCCATAAATCAGGCCTCCCATAAACGAGTCACCTCCACCCACTCTATCGACAATATGGGTGATATCGTAACGAGGCGACACATACAACTGCTCACCATCATAGAGCACACCACCCCAGGTATTATGGTTTGCATTTATCGAGCCTCTGAGGGTAATGATAACCTTTTTAGCGCGTGGGAAACGCTTCATAAGTTGACGGCATACACTTTCGAACGAAGCCGAATCAACCTTGCCAGCCGTAGCTGTTACGTCAAAGCCTTCGGGTTTGATACCAAATACCTTTTCGGCATCCTCCTCGTTGCCCAGAATCACGTCGCAACACTCTACAAGTGCAGGCATAATCTCTGATGCCGACTTACCATACTTCCAAAGATTTTTCCTGAAATTAAGGTCACACGACACCGTAACACCCATACGATTTGCCACCTGACAAGCCTCGAGGCACACCTCCGCAGCCGAAGCACTGATAGCAGGAGTGATACCAGTCCAATGGAACCAATCAGCACCCTGAAATACAGCCTCCCAATCAATCATACCCTTCTCGATTGTAGCAATCGAAGAGTGGGCTCTATCGTAGACCACCTTGCTGGGACGTGCCACTGCACCTGTTTCGAGGAAGTATATTCCCAGGCGCTCTCCACCATATACCATATTCTCGACGCCCACACCATAGCGACGCAACTCCATAACACACGAGCGGGCTATATCATTCTGCGGAAGACGGCTTACAAATTCAACCTGCTCACCAAAATTAGCGAGCGACACAGCTACATTAGCTTCGCCACCACCAAATGTGGCCGAGAACGAATTACTCTGACAAAAACGGAGATTATCGGGTGTTGCCAAGCGCAACATAATCTCTCCAAAAGTTACAATCTTACCCATATTTGACAATTCAAAAACTCTTTTACGAGCAAATCTTTCAACAAATCTAATAAAAAAAGGACAATTCAACAACTTTAGGTTATGTAAAACCGAATATAAAAGTTATATTTGTAGAGTGGCAACAACCAACTGCCCAACAATATTAACGCATTATAGACAAACCTATGAAAAACAGATTAACTTCACTTTTGCTTCTGATTGCGTTCGGCATCGCATTGCATCAATCTACGCTGGCGCAAAATGCAGCATCACAATCCTCTTCAAACGGAGTTCCACGCACGCTCCTCAACGAAAAGGGAATTGAGGTATTCACCACTCCATCCCATGAAGCTATACCCTATCGCATACCCGCCATTGCTCAGAACCGTAAAGGCGAACTTATTGCTGTCGCCGATTATCGTTACAGCCGTAGCGACATCGGAATGAGACCAAATGGCCGTATCGACCTCAAAGCCCGCATAAGTGGTGACAACGGAGCTACGTGGGGCAAGGAGTTTACCATCGTGGAGGGCAAGGGTGCCAACTCACCCGATTTTATGAATGTAGGCTTTGGCGACCCCTGCATTGTGGCAGACAGAGAGAGCGACGAGGTGCTGGTTGTAAGCTGTGCCGGCAATGTTGCCTACACTCGTGGACAGCGTGACAATCACCAAAATATGGTATGCATACGCAGCAGTGATGGCGGACACACCTGGAGTAAGCCTCACGATATGGCCGAGAGCATCTATTCGATCTTCGACAAAGCCTCATATGGTCCTGTAAAGTCGATGTTTATGGCATCAGGACGCATTATGCAAAGCAAGAAGGTGAAGGTGGGTGACTACTACCGTATCTATGCTGCATTGCTCATAACCATCAAGAGTGGAGTGTGGATTAATGCCGTAATCTACTCAGACGACTTTGGCCACAAGTGGCATCTGTTGGGTGATTTGGAGGATATGGCTATCTCAAACAAGGCCGATGAGGCCAAAGTAGAGGAGATGCCCGATGGCACTGTCGTTATCAGCTCACGTATCTGGGGTGGCCGCCAGTTCAACACCTACACATTCGAAGATTTCGCATCGGCCAAAGGTAAATGGGGCAAGATGGCCTTTTCGGGCGATACCAACAGAGGCGTAGTATGCGAAAAGGAGGCTTGCAATGGAGAGTTGATTCTATTGCCCGTGCGCAACACCGTTGACCGCTCACGCCACTATCTACTGCTGCAATCGGTTCCACTCGGTCCATATCGTCGTGATGTGGGAATATACTACAAAGCCATCAGTTCACCCAAAGACTACTCGTCAGCAGATATTATCGCACGCGATTGGGAGGGATTTTTGCAGACAACTTCGCTCGGTTCGGCATACTCTACTATGATCGAGCTTAACGATGGCAACATAGGCTTCCTGTATGAGGAAGAGACTCACTGCTCGACTCGCGGTGGTGGCTACACAATTGTTTATAAGAATATTTCAGTCGAGGAGCTCACTTCAGGTAAGTACACTTTCGACCGCAAACCAAAGCTCAAAGCATTTCTAAAGAGATAAACGCCCGTAAAATGGGAATTTTAAACAAGCTAAATATTCTGCCTTACTTGATGTTAGGCAGAATATTTTTAATTCTTTTTTGACAATTTTTTTACTCGTTATATCTACTACAAATCTATGACAAGCGTTGTAACGCCTCGCATTGGAACATCATACGCAAGCGAAGAGTTGAGTTCAGCGTATGTTAAATCGTGGCGCGCATCAGTGCGGTAACTCTTGACACTCTGCACCCTTCGCTGCCACTGCTTAGGTAGCTCCAATCGCACTCGTCGGCTCTCAAACGAGGAGTTCACAATAACGACGACCATCTGCTTACCATCGGGTGCAAGGAATGCTGTAGCAGCCAGAGTATCAACATCATCAGCACCCTTTACATCGATGCGTTTATAGTTGGGACGAACGAAACGGCTGAAGTTGCCCAACACCCACAACATCTTATTCGACGAGATGTAACCACCCTTATGTATATCGCCATCGGTAGCGTGCAACGCAATCAGGGCGTGGTCGCCACGCAACTCCATAGCCTTCCAATAGCACCACGACACTGCGTTCATATCGACAAAGTCGCTATACATCACCCTTGCCATCATCAGCGCGGCCTGAATATCACCGTGATTACCTTTCTGCCAATCCTCGGTAATACCTCCGTAACGCTTCGAATTAGGCAACAAACACCACTCCGACGAGTGGTAATCCAAACCATATTTCTTAGCCTCAGCAGCAGCCAGAAGGTGAGTTGAGCGCATATCTTCCGAGGTGAAATGGTTGTGGTAGGGATGGGCTGTAAACTCCTGATCGACATGCTTAAGATCACCCAAATAGTGTGGTGACTGCTTGTCGAAGAACATATATAGCTGTCGGCCTGGAGACTCCGTAGTATCGTTATCAAAACGGGCATTCATCGACTCATACTGCGAATAGACAGCTCGAAGAAGTGCAGTCTCGGCAACACTCATACGCACACAATCGAACTTAGCTGAACGAGAGAGCTCCTTATCAAGCGAACGGAACATACGGCTTATCTGACTATTTCGCCATGGCGAACCCTCCTGACTTGGGGTGTTCCACTCCACTTGTGGCTCGTTGATGGGGCTGATGTAAGAGATTTTAAAGCCCTTATCCATCAGATGCTCGGCAACATCGACTAAATACTTGGCATAAGCCGCATAGCCTTCATCGGTAATATTGGCGCTATTATTGGTCGGGGCATATCCCTTGCCATTGAGTGTATATTGCACAAGTGGCGAATTAGAGAAGAGGATAAACTGATTACAACCGCGAGCCTTAGCCGCCTGCATAAAATACTCTTGGCCAACACACTTGCCCCAATCATAGCTCTTGCCGTCGAGCGAGAGGTACGACTCGGCGCGACGCTGATAGGGCTTGATGTCGGCTCCAGGCTGCTCCAATGTGCCTGCGCCGAGATTCACGCGCCACATCGTAAGGCCAATACCGACGGGATTGCCCGCAGCATCTACCTCCTCAGAAAAGAGCAAATCGGCAATATCGCGCTTTGCTATATCGCTCCAATACTCCCCAACAAAATGGCCGCTCCACGCATCGGCTGCACCAAAGAATTCGATGGTCTGGTGCTGCACATCGGGATTTATTGCTATCTTCTGCTGAGCCATCATTGTGCCGCCTGCGAAAAGACAAACAAATAAGAATAAAGTTCTTTTCATCGAAAATTCATTTTGTTATTAGATAATTTGTATGGTTTGTTATTTTTCGTTCAATAGGCTCACATACTCCACCTCCTCGGCCGTAAGAGCTCTATCGTAAATGGCTATTGCAGCTATATCGCCCTTAAAATAGTTACCAATACGATTAGCCACGAAGACAGCTCCAACAGTAAAATCCGAGCCATTATCACCGATTCCATCGGGGAAGTAATAAGGATTTTTCACCTGGCGCAAACCATCGGGATAACCCTCAAAACCCTTGGTATGGTTTATCAATTCCTCCTCACGCTCCTCGAAACGTCCATCAAGATAAGAGCGGATATACTCTCCATCGTAGGTAAAGGCCACCACACACCATTCGTCTTTAGGCACCAGCTGTCGGCTGGCAGAGTAATCTATTGAAAACGGGAACGGAGGAGTAGGCTTTCCCGTACGCGAGATATGCCCACACACCTGATTTGCGCCGTCGTAGTGGGGTAACGAAACGAACAATCCATACTGGCGCTTGCCTCCATCTTCATACTCATTCCACATACCTGCCACGAAACCGGTCTGCTCAGCAGTCCACCTTACCCATGCTACTACGGTAACGCTACCACTTTGAACATTCAAAGCTCCAGTCTCGGCATACGGAATATAGAGATAATCATCTCCATCAAACCTCAAAACTCGACCACACGCTGAGCCATCATCGATAAGCTCTGGCATAGCGCTACCGGTGTTTCTAAGTGTTGCACGCTCTACACCTCGCGATGTAAGATAATCATCAGCAGCAAAGTCCCAATACGCAATCAAATTTGGCACACTCTCCAAACATTTTCCAAATTGACTACTCTGGTCACAACCAATGCAGAAAAACAGTGTCACACAAATTATAACGAGTTTATTATATCCTGATTGCCTACCCATAATTATTGCCAATTATATTACTTCACAAAGATAAAAAAAATATCCCTATTTTCGTCTTTGCATATTTTTCCTGGGTTTTATAGCCTTGAATAGACATTTATACTCGTCCAACTGCCAACTTACACCTCCGCCACACCCACACTTTGCCAGCGGCTTCACTTTTCTTCATTACAGATTGTGATTTTATAGATTTTTTCTTATCTTCGCATTTGATACATTGGGCTTATTGGGTTTTACAGCTTTGTTTTCGGTGAAAGTCCATACGCAGGCTCAATATTAGAAGTAAGAATATTAAACAGTAATGCTATGAAATACAACAGAATTCTACTCAAGCTTAGCGGTGAATCGCTCCAGGGTGAGCAAAAATATGGTCTTTCACCAGCAGTTCTTCAGTCATATGCCGAGCAGATCAAGGCTGTAGCCGAGAGTGGTGTGCAGATTGGTATCGTTATCGGTGGTGGTAACATCTTCCGTGGCCTGCAGGGTGCAAAGAAGGGCTTTGACCGCGTGAAGGGCGACCAGATGGGTATGCTTGCAACCATTATCAACTCGCTGGCGCTTCATTCAGCATTGGAGGACAATGGTGTTAAAGCAAAAGTTTTGACATCGATTCGTATGGAGCCTATCGGCGAGTACTACTCTAAGGCTAAGGCTATTGAGTATTTGGAGGCCGGTTATGTGGTTATCATCGGTGGTGGTACTTCGAACCCTTACTTCTCGACCGACACAGCATCAGCACTTCGTGGCATAGAGATTGAGGCAGAGGTTATGTTCAAGGGTACACGCGTCGATGGCGTATATACAGCCGACCCCGAGAAGGATCCTACAGCTACAAAGTTCGACCGTATTACATTCGACGAGGTTTACAACCGCGACTTGAAGGTAATGGATATGACAGCATTTACACTCTGCAAGGAGAATGGTTTGGATATCATTGTCTTCGATATGGATACCCCTGGCAATTTGGAGAAAGTTATGCAGGGTGAGGCCATTGGAACTCTCGTCTGCAAAGAGTAATAAACCTAAAAATTTGAACGTTATGAAAAACATTTGCCGCAAGGCTTATATCGTATTGGCTGCCATCATGTTGATGGCTGTATCGCCATCAGTGGCTCAGGCTCAAAATCAGGACGAAGAGATTGCAAAAACCACAATCGTAAAGAAGGGCGACAAAGCTCCCGATTTCACTGTTGAGATGGTTGACGGCAGCAATGTGCAGCTCTCGAAGCTCAAGGGTAAGGTGGTGGTTGTGAACTTCTGGGCAACATGGTGTCCTCCATGCCGCGAGGAGCTCAAGCACGTCCAGAAACAGTTGATCGACCGTTTCAAGGGCAAGAATTTCACCTTCCTCCCAATCTCTCGTGGTGAGAAAAAGGGAGTTGTAGAGGCATTCCGCAAGAAGATGAACTACACCTTCCCAATGGGATTGGACCCACAGCAGTCTATCTACAAACTCTACGCATCGAACTATATTCCACGTAATTTTGTGGTGGATAAGGATGGTAAGGTTATCTATGTTTCGGTAGGCTACACTCCCGAGGAGTTTGCCGAGATGGTCAAGGTAATTGAGGGTGCGTTGAAGTAATTTAACACAAACAATAGATTTCAAAACAAATAGATACAATTAAAGAAAACTACTATGGATACTACAACTATTATCAATGAGGCAACCGATCGTATGAAGCGTACGGTGGACCACCTCGACGAGGAGCTTGCGAACATCCGCGCAGGTAAGGCATCGACAAACGTATTGAACAGCGTATTTGTTGACTATTATGGTTCTCAGACTCCCGTACCGGGCGTAGCAAGTGTAACTGTTGCCGATGCACGTACAATCTTAATCCAGCCATGGGATAAGAATATGATTCGCCCAATCGAGAAGGCTATCATCGACTCTAACATTGGCCTTACTCCATCTAACAACGGTGAGACTATCCGTCTTACTATTCCACCTCTTACTGAGGAGCGTCGTAAGGAGCTCGTAAAACAGGTTAAGGGTGTGGGCGAGAATGCTCGTATCAGCTTGCGTAACGCACGCCGTGATGCTGTAGAGGCTTTCAAGAAGGCTCAGAAAGAGGGTATGCCCGAAGATGAGGCTAAGGACGGCGAGACAAGAGCACAGAAGCTGCTTGAGAAGTACTCTAAGCAGATTGACTCTTTGATGGAGGCCAAGGAGAAGGAGATTATGACTGTGTAGGCACTCATCAAGAGTAGCTTTAATAGAATATCCTCAGCTAATATGAAAAGGGGTATATTAGTCATTGCGACTTTGCTTCTAAGCTTTACGGCTATGGCCCAGCATACGCGCGAGGTAACGCTATTTGGCCATCGAGGCAGCCGCTATGAGTTCGATGAGAACACTATGGCTGCCTACAAAGGTATGCGCGAAAAGGGCGTTAATGGTTTGGAGACCGATGTGCGCCTTACCAAAGATGGAGAGCTTGTAATTTCGCATGACTCATCACTCGATAGACTCACGCCTAACGCGGGTAAAGTCGAGGAGATGACTCGCAAGCAGATTAGTAAGGTCACCACCGACAAAGGTAACCCAATTGCCTTTGTTGACGAGTTGTGCTTATGGCTATCGGAGTGCAATGGAATGTATGTTGAGTTTGAAATGAAGACGAGCGACTACTCGCCCGAGCAGCTCAAGTCCTACTGTGAGAAGCTCTACAAGGTGGCTATGGCTCGCAAGCCGATAAACTCGACATATGTATTCACTTCGTTTGATGTACGCGTACTACAGACTATGAAGCAGTTATATCCCGATGCCGATTTGATGCTTATTGTGAGTAAGCCAGTAAGCGATGAGGTTATCAAGCAAGCACAACAGTTGGGCGTAAAGCGCATTGGTTGCAATATGGGTGGTACGAGTCGCACAATGGTCGAGAAGGCCAAAAAGGAGGGACTCATCGTGTCACTTTGGCCTGGTCAGTCGATTGAAGATTTCATATTGGGCGTTGCGCTTGGTGCTGACGCATTGTGTAGCGATATGGCTGTTGGAGTCAAGGAGTTTGCTAAAAAGAATATGCCTTGGGTTGATTTAAATTAACAAACACCGTTCGGCAGTACAACAGCAAGGAGGAAATACTCTAAACAAAGACAAAATACACCGATTACAAAATTGTAATTGGTGTATTTTTTTGTAAATTTGTATAGACCTACAACGAAATACCAAACTCATAAAGATATGAAACGAAGCGAATTTCTGAAAATAGTGGGCGGAACTCTTGTTGCCTCTCAACTTCCGCAGATATTAAATGCAAAGAGCATAGTGGCCAACCGCTCAACTCTAAATACCAGCTCTTCAGCCTCAGCCCAGCTTGGCGAGGTTACACCAAACATAAAACTCGACATACGCCCACTCACCATTGCCGCAGTGGCAGAGAAACCCTTCTCGGCTCTGCACATATCGGATTCACATCTCACTCGCGTATTCGAGTGGGAGTCTGACCGTAAAAAGAAGCTTGCCGCACATCGTCAGCGTATCTTCCCTTGGGCAGAACATTATCTCGATGCCCACATTCGTTATGCCGCTGAGCGAGATATGATGTTGCTGCATACGGGCGATTTGATTGACTTTGTAAGCGAAGCCAATCTCGAATTTATCAAGGAACAGATAGGGGTAAACAACGTATTTGCGTCGGCTGGCAACCACGAATATTCTCAGTTTGTGGGTGAAGCCAAAGAGGATGCTGCATACAAAGCGCAATCCTATGACAAGGTGCAGGCTGCCTACACAAACAATCTCACACTCGCTTCACAGATTGTAAATGGCGTAAATTTTGTGGCCATTGACGATGTCTATTACAACTTCACCGAGCAGCAGATGACACAGATGGAGCATGAGGTGAAACGCGGCCTGCCAATCATTATGATGTGCCACGTTCCGCTTTACACCCCACGTCACTGCGAATATGGGCTCAAGCAGACAAAGGGGTTGGCAGCATACCTTACGGGCGCACCACTGGAGATTACATCTAAATATAAGGAGTATCCCAACCTTGCTCCAGACCAAAAGTGGCGCAACCGCTCTGTGCAGCAGCGTGCCGACAAACCAACGCTCGACTTCATTGCGTGGCTCAAGGCCCAGTCTCAATTGAAGGCAATCCTATGTGGTCACTGCCACTACTTCTTCGAAGAGCGATTCTCTCCTTCAGCTATGCAGTACACCGTAGCAGCTGGATATTCGGGTAGCGGCTACGCGATAAAATTTGTCTAACTTAAAATGAACTACCGTGAAAAAGCTACTTACTACTCTACTTTCGCTTTATGCCGTAACAGCTGCTTGGTTTGTAGCAGCAACACCTAACGACATAAACCCCTCGCCAATTTTATCGACCGACGGAGTACAACAAAAGATAATCCTGCCCGGCGAAGAGGGTCGTAAACCTGCTGCTAAACTCGACTATTTTCCACACAACCAATATGCATTTGTGTGGAGAAACTGGAGTGTGGTAAATAAATCACGCTTGGCAGAAGTGCTGCAGACAAGTGTGCAGAACGTCGAGCAGTTGGCTGTATCGATGGGACTGCCACGCAAACAAACCATCGAGCCCGAGTGGAGTACTACCAGAGGATACATCACTATCCTCAAACGAAATTGGCATCTTCTCCCTTACGAGCAACTTCTGCAACTGCTCGGAATGAGTCGCGAAGAGTTGAAGTTCCGACTCATCGAAGATGATTTCTTGTATATCAAGTTGGGCAGTATAAAGCCCTATTGCGAATCTTTGCTCTACACCGAGCCAACGGCTGAGATGCGTGAGCGAGCAGCCGAGATTGCTACAGTCGTACGCTCATTGGGCAAGGATGCTTTGAAAGTCGAAGAGCCCCGATTCGGTTTTATGCACGACTTCGAAAAATTACAGCTTCCAGCCAATAGCAAAAAGGGTATAGCTATCGACAATGTGGACACTGCAACAGATAACAATGAGGCTTTCGAACTAAGAATGATATTCCCATATTTCTCTGACTTTGGCGACCCTCTGCTCGATGAGAAGATGAGTTCATACCCCGAGGAGTTGTTCCGCCAATTGCAAGAGGTGGGAGTCAATGGTGTGTGGCTTCACTCTGTTATGCGTATGATGGTGGAACCAGACAACCAGAATGGATTCCCCGGCGATAAGAAAGCTATGGAGAGAATCAAGGGCCTCAAGCGTCTTGTGGACCGCGCTGCAAAATATGGCATCAAGATATATCTCTATGTCAACGAACCACGAGCTATGGATGAAGATTATTTCGATGCGTCACCCAAACATAAGGAGTATATGGGACCCGAATGGGGCGGTCTCAATGCTTTCTGCACATCAAATCCAAAAGTGCTCGATTGGCTCTCGCGTTCGATGGAGAGTATCTTCTCGCAAGTAGAGGGACTTGGAGGTGTATTTACCATCACCGCATCGGAAAACTACACAAGTTGTGTATCACGTAACCACCTAAATTGCCCACACTGCAAGGATAAAGCATACGCCGATCTGATAGCCGAGATAAACTGCGCCATAGAGAAGGGTGTACACAAAGCCGCCCCCGATGCAAAAGTGATTGTATGGGATTGGGGATGGCGCGATGATGAGTGCGAGGCTATTATCAACAAGCTCCCCAAGGAGTGTTGGTTTATGTCGGTCAGCGAGTGGTCGAAACCTTTTGAGCGAGGGGGCGTGAAGTCGGTAGTTGGCGAGTACTCAATCTCGAACGTAGGCCCTGGACCTCGCGCACTGCGTAACTGGGCAGCTGCTCGCAAAGCAGGTTTGAAATGTGTAGCTAAGGTTCAGGTAAACTGCACCTGGGAAATGGCTACTGTACCACAAATCCCGGTTCTTGATTTGGTGGCACAACACGCCCAAAACCTCACCCAGGAGAGTGTTAACGGAGTGATGCTTAGTTGGAGCTTGGGTGGATGTCCATCAGAAAATCTCAAACTTTTCCAATCATTCCGCAAGGGTGCTGATGCCAGCAAAACTGTTGATCAATTTGCTCTCAACGAGTATGGATCAAAGGCTGGTCCACTGGTTAGAGAGGCTTGGCGTGCCTGCTCAAATGGCTTTACAAATTACCCCTACCATATTAACATTAATTACTACGGTCCTCAGCACAAAGGTCCAGCTAATCCATTCTACACCACGCCTACAAACTACGGCTCCACTATGGTTTACGGTTTCCCATATGACCATTGGCAGGGTTGGCACGCAGTATACCCCTATGATGTATGGCTTGATCTGATGAATAAGTCGGCCAAAGGCTTTGCCGATGGTGTTAAGTTACTTGAGCAAGCCTATGACCTTGCCGACAAAGAGTACCGCCAAGGCGTAAAGACTCAACTTAGCAGAGCTGAGACTGTAAGAATTCATCTACAATCATCAGTAGAGCAGGGTCGTTTCTTCGAGGCTCGTGATCGTTACCTGAAGAGCAACGACGCCTCAGAGAAGGCCGAGTGTAAAGCTATAATGCGCAAGGCGTGCATCGCCGAGCAGGCTCTCATTCGCGAGATGCTGCCAGTTCTCTCTGCTGACTCACAAATAGCCTTCGAGTCAGCAAACCAGTATTTCTACATCACAGCCGACCTTGTGGAGGCTTATATCAGCATCGACTATGCTCTGCGCTGGATAGACAACTTAAAGTAGAGTTGACTCTAATCTCCAACAAAAAGAATAGGCTGCTAACTTTCGTGTTAGCAGCCTACTTTTATCAAGAAGCTGTGATTATGCAGAAGCTGTCTCCTTCTTACGAGACTTCTTAGCAGCTATTGCACGGTCGAGCTCGATCTCGAAATCGGCCAACACATTCATATAGTTGATAAACGCCTCGTATGATGAACCATAAGGGTTGAAGTAAGCGTGAACATCACCATCAGAGAGCCACTTTGTAGCCATATAGTAGAAGTGGTCTGATGTCTGCATGAAATTCCATACATACTCGTAGTCTGAGTTCTTCACAGCCTTAACCTTATCCTTCAAAGCATAGAGCTTAGAGAATGCCTCATTCTGCAACTCATTACCCAACCAAGCTGTCACATCGCGCTCCTCGTCAGCCCACGACATTACGTGAGGACAGTGCAATACGCCAACAGGCTGGTAAGCCTTAGCCGCCTCACTAACTGTTGCAAACTGCATATCGCCCTGTGCCAAAATAGCCTTTGGCAAAGCCTTCATAAAGTCGAAGATACCTGTTGTAGCCTTCTGGTGCTCACCGAATGTCTCGTAGTCCATGAAGAGGTTAACAACCTCACCTGCGTCCTCCTTAACCCAGCCAGCGAACTTCTCAGCTGTGAGAGGATACTGATCCCAGCCCTGGTTAGAGAAACGGAATGCAATATCGTCAGAAAGTTTGTAGTTACGCAACAACACGCGCAAACGGTTGTCGATAGCATTTGTATAGATGTAGTTTGGAGACTTCCAACCCATAACGTGCTTAGCACCCTCAGCCAAGATAGTCTTGAAACCAAGCTCAGATACCATCTCACCAATCTGGTCAGAATAGATAAGCTCAGTGTTACGGAAAGTAACTGGCTTCTTACCAAACTCCTCCTTAATCATCTTAGAGTGCAACTTAACCTGCTCTACGAAATCCTCCTTAGATGAGAGTGATGCCAAAGAGTGAGAGTAGGTCTCAGCCAAGAACTCAACACAACCTGTCTCTGCCAAAGCGCGGAACGAATCCAACACCTCAGGAGCATAGGCACGGAACTGCTCAATAGCAGAACCTGTGATAGAGAACGAACACTTGAAAGCGCCTTTATTCTCCTTGATGAGCTTCAACAACAGGGCGTTCATAGGCAAATAGCACTGACGAGCTACCTTCTGCATAATTGCGCGGTTGGTAAAGTCATCCAAGTAGTTGTGATCCTTACCGATGTTGAAGAAGCGGTAAATTTTCAAACGCCAAGGCTGATGCACCTGAAAATATAAGCTTACTGTTTTCATATCTTAATATCGTTTTATTTATTTTGCACACTCATTAATGGCATCCTCGTAGACTGCCTTAACCTTTGCCGCAGCGTTGTTCCACTTCAAGCCTGTAACCTCCTCGAGGCCCTTCTTTGAGAACATCTTTGCAAGCGCAGGATACTTCACAAAACCATAGATAGCATCTGCCATAGCATCTACATCCCAGTAATCTACCTTAACAGCGTAGTCCAACACCTCGGCAACACCACTCTGCTTAGAGATAATCACAGGCACATTTGCTCGCATCGCCTCCAATGGAGAGATACCAAATGGCTCCGATACTGATGGCATAATATACACGTCAGAGAGCTGGAACATCTTGTGTACATCGTCACCCTTCAAGAAACCTGTAAAGTGGAAACGATCGGCAATACCCAAACGCGCAACACGACGGATAACGTGGTTCATCATATCACCCGAACCAGCCATAACGAAACGCACATTAGGCACACGCTTCAACACCTTCGCAGCAGCCTCGACAAAGTAGTCAGGACCCTTCTGGAAAGTAATACGACCCAAGAATGTAACAATCTTATCCTCCACACCACGCTCAGGAGCCTCCATCTCGCTATTCACGAAACGCACAGCGTTGTGAACTGTTACGACTCTCTCAGCAGGAATGTTATACTTCTCGATGATGATGTTACGAGTCAGGTTCGACACAGCAATCACACGGTCAGCAGCTGCCATACCTGCACGCTCGATTTCGTAAACGCGAGTATCGATATTATCGCTTGACGAACGGTCAAACGAAGTAGCGTGCATATGCACTACCAATGGCTTGCCCGATACACGCTTTGCAGCGATACCTGCAAAATATGTGAGCCAGTCGTGTGCGTGAATAACGTCAAACTGTCCCTCCAACTGACGTGCCACCTCAGCAGCAACAACAGCGTAACGAGCAACCTCCTCCATAAGGTTTGCACCATACTTTCCAGAGAAAGTGTAACGTTGAGTCCAACTATCACCCTCACGCTCCCAGATCTTTCTACCTGTACGCTCATACTCCTCGCGATAGGTATCCCACTCCTCAGGAGAGATATAGGGGACCATATTAGAATCGATGTGAACAAACGAAATCTTTCGCATGATGTCGTCAGCACCCTCGACAGTCGAACCCGTACTATAACGAGCCTCGATATCGCTGGCATTGATAACCTTTACGAATCGCTCATCCTCATCGCCCGATGCGCGAGGCATTACGAAGATAACCTCTACATCGTTACGAGCCAGACCTCGGGTCATACCATAACACGCAGTACCCAAGCCACCGGCAATATGAGGCGGGAACTCCCAGCCAAACATTAATACTCTCATCCTATATATTTTTTATTATTTCTTTTTGCGTACACACTTCTTCTTAGGCTCCTCGCTCACGCTCTCAACTTCGGTAGCAGCCTTGGCACTCTTTGTTGCCTTTGCAGCGCACTTCTTTGCCGCTGGTTTCTCTGCAACAACCTTACCCGACTTCTTCTTCCACTCGGTGATAAGGTCGCTAATATAGAGCAAACCACCAACACTTGTTGCCTGCGATACACAACCGCGTGCGCGGAATGGAGGATCACCCTCGAAGCACTCGCTCACTGAGCCAATGCAATCGGTCTGAATCTCATCATTGAAAGCCTCCAAGATAGCCTCGGCATCTGAGATGAAACGCTCACCTGCAATAGCAAAAGCTGTCTTAACATACATCATAAGAGGCCATACCCAGATAGAACCATTGCGGCTCGCCAAATCCTGTGAACGCTGGTCCTCACCATATGAAGGCTGGTAGAATGGATTACGAGGTGAGAGTGAACGGATTCCGCGAGGTGTGAGCAAGTGCTGACGAACAACACCCATAACATCCATAATCTGCTCCTCGTTGAGCATTGTGTAAACCAATGCTGTTGCAACAAGCATATTTGCACGGCGGAAATCGTTGGTCTCGTAATCATTCACATAGTCGGCCAAATAGCCCTCCGAGAGCCAGAACTTAGCAAGGAACGACTCCTTGGTCTTAGCAGGCTCATCCTTCCAGCTATCGACAAACTCCTTATCCTTCATCTTGCGTGCCAGGGCCAATGTGTAGCTTACGGCATTATACCACAACGCCTGAATCTCTACAGCATAACCCGCACGCTGTGCTACAGGCTGACCATCAACCTTGGTATTCATCCAAGTCAAGGCCTCACCCTCAGCAGCGGCCCATACAAGGCCATTATTATGCAACTTCACCTTCTCGCCAAAGCCTCTGCGATAAGCCTCCAATACCGACTTCATCGCCTCGCCATAACGCTCCCAAAGCTTCTTGGCAGGAATGTGCTTCTCCAAATTCTGCAATGTCCAGAAGAACCACAATGGAGCATCGGCAGCAACCCAAGCCGAAGCCGAATCAGCAAAGTTGCCATTCTGCATCTTCGACACCATTGTATCCAATACATCAAGGCAGTCCTCCTTATACTTCTGCTCCAATACGATACCTGGCAAAGCCATAAATGTATCGCGACCTACTGTACCATACCATGGATAGCCGGCAATCATCTCAGTACGGTCACCAGGACGACGTACGATGAACTGACGAGCCGAATGGTGCAAGCAGCTCAAGAAGTCAATCTTGTGAGTACGACGAGCAAGCGATGCCTCATAAATCTGAGTGATGGTATCGTTTGATGCCATCTCATCGGTTGCAGCAGAGAAGATAACACTCTCACCCTTCTTTATATTCATCTCGAAGTAACCTGTTGTGAGCAAATCCTCATAGCCATCGTAACCACGCTTGATCTCCTCTGGATACTCAAAATCGTAGTACCAATCGGGGGCAGCTACAAACTCCACGTCTTTCTTGTTGGTCTGCAAGTAGAGCCAAGGATAACCCTCATAGAGTTTGCACTTCACACCTCCGGCGATAGGATACGGACGACCGTTTGCCTCCATATTAGCCTTCGACAAAGAGTGCTTGTTACGGAAGGCAAAGAATGGACGCAGACGCAAAGTAGTATCCGAATGGGCATCAACAAGAGTATAGCGAATCATAAGCTGTGTGCGTTTGTGAATCCACAACAGCTCCTTACGAAGGATTACACCGCCCACACGATATGTGATTGTGGGGGTGGGAGTATATTCAAAATCGGTGATGTATTTATGGCCACGAGGCTCATAAACACCTCTGTAACGGTGCAAGGCCAGATTAAATGACTGGTCGTGCTGAATAATGGTTTCATCGAGTGAAGAGAGCAAAACGTATGCCTCATCGCTCTGGTCGATGGGAGCGACCATCAAACCGTGATATTTGCGCGTATTGCAACATACGATAGTTGTACTCATATAACCGCCCTTGCGGTCAGTAGCCAACATCTCGCGCTGAAGCGAATACTCCAAATTACCCAACTCGCTCTTGTCAAAAGTTAATGCCGACATATTAAATTTTTTGAAAAATTATTTATCCTCAGTAAAGTTAATAAAAATTTTGGCAACTTTCCAATTATAATCCCAACAAATTAACCTTGCGACCAAAATTAATATTCAACTTCATATCAAAATTGGATAGGTCGCATCGGGCGAGCGTACCCGCCCGAACAACCTTGTATCCAAAAAACCGTTTAACGGTATAGAAAATCTACGCCCACTTTACAAGAGCGAAGTCCATACGGTGTGGCAAACGCTCGTTCTTAGGGTAAACACGCAAAGCTACATCGAACGAACCTGTACGAGTAGGTGTGTAGTCGATAGCGAATGTCACCTCGCTACCATTGATGCTCTTAACCTCCAAAGCCTTAGTAGCAACAACATTTACACTCTCGCCAGCCTCAATCTGCTTAGCAACAACCAACTCAACACCCAAATCCTCAGCTGAGAGGTTTGCTACATCCAAAGTAACCTCATAAAGGTACTTCTTATCAACAAAGATTGCCTCGCTGTCGAGCTCTACACGCTGAGTGTTCAACACCTTCACATTGTCCCAAGCTGCAGATACCTTACGCTTCCAAGCTGCAATCTCGCGAGCCTCACGGTAGTTGCTCTCAACCATCTTAGCCTTGCGCTCAGCCAACTTGTTATAGAAACGATCCTCGTAGTCGATAAGCATACGGTTAGTTGTGAAGTTAGAAGCGATATCAGCAACACAGCTCTTAACAGCCTTAACCCAACCGTGAGGAATACCATCCTCGCCACGGTCATAATATAAAGGTACAATCTGATCCTCGATAGTGTTGTAAATCATCTCGGCATCCAACTCATTCTGGAAGTTCTGGTCTGCATAAGAACGCTCCATAGGAAGCATCCAACCAGCACCCTCCTTGTAGCCCTCAACCCACCAGCCGTCGAGTACAGAGAACTGCATTACGCCGTTCATCACACACTTCTCGCCTGATGTACCTGAAGCCTCCAAAGGACGTGTAGGAGTATTCAACCATACGTCAACACCCTGAACCATACGACGAGCAAGCTCCATATCGTAGTTCTGCAAAAATACGATCTTGCCCAAGAACTCTGGCATCTTAGATACCTCAACGATACGCTTGATCAAATCCTGGCCTGGGATATCGTGTGGGTGAGCCTTACCTGCAAATACGAACTGTACAGGACGCTCCTTATTATTTACGAGTGCAGACAAACGCTCCAAGTTAGTGAAGAGCAAGTGTGCACGCTTGTAAGTTGCGAAACGACGAGCAAAACCGATAGTCAACACATCAGGACGGATAGTCTCAACAACCTTAACCATCTGACGTGGAGAATCGAAGCCAGCCTGCTTAGGATCGCTGTAACGCTGACGGATGTGGTTAATCAAGCGATTCTTCAATGCGATACGCTCCTGCCACAACTCAGCATCGTCAATCTTGTGGATACCCTGCCACTCAGGAATATCGTAAACGTGACCGCTGAATGCCTTAGGGAAGTACTTCTCGTACAAACGGCGCAAGTTAGATGCTACCCAAGTTGGGAAGTGAACACCATTTGTTACATAACCAATGTGCAACTCATCCTTGAAGTAGCCTGGCCACATATTACCCAAGATATCCTTAGATACCTCACCGTGCAACCAAGATACACCGTTAACCTCCTGAGAAAGGTTACAAGCCAATACAGACATTGAGAAGCGCTCATTAACATCGTTTGGATTAGTCTTACCCAAATTGATGAACTGCTCCCAAGTGATACCCAATACATCTGGGTAGTGCGACATATACTGACGCATCATCGACTCAGGGAATGCATCGTGACCCGCTGGTACTGGAGTGTGAGTTGTAAAGAGCGAAGAAGAACGTACAACCTCCATAGCCTCAGAGAACGACAAACGCTTCTTAGAGATAAGGTTGCGGCAACGCTCCAAACCGATAAACGCAGCGTGACCCTCGTTGCAGTGGTAAACCTGCTGCTTGATACCCATCTTCTGCAATGCACGGATACCACCGACACCAAGCAAGAGCTCCTGCTTCAAACGGTTCTCCCAATCGCCACCATAGAGGAAGTATGTGATCTGACGATCCTCATCGCGGTTTGCCTCGTAGTCAGTATCGAGCAAGTAGAGGTCTGTACGACCTACCTGGCACTTCCAGATACGAGCTGACAAAGTACGGCCTGGGAATGCAATCTGGATTGTGATCCAGTTACCTGACTCGTCACGAACAGGCGAAATAGGCAACTTGCTGAAGTTCTGAGCCTCGTAGTTAGCAATCTGGCTACCCTGTGATGAGAGCTGCTGTGTGAAGTACCCATAGCGATACAACAAACCAACGGCTGCCATAGGTACGTTCTTGTCTGAAGCCTCCTTCAAATAGTCACCAGCCAAGATACCCAAACCACCAGAGTAGATCTTAAGTGATGAGTGCAAACCATACTCCATTGAGAAGTAAGCCACCTTAGCGCTCTTCTCGTCTGGCTTCTCTGTCATATAGTCGTCGAGCTGCTTAGCAACAGCATCCAAACGCTTCAAGAAATCCTTATCCTTCTCCAACTCATCGATACGCTCAATTGGAAGCTTGTCGATAAGAGCGATAGGATTGCGGTCAACCTTGTTCCACAACTCAGGGTCGATGCTCTCGAACAAATCGCGAGCGTCCTGAGTCCAGCACCACCACAAGTTGTGAGAGATAGTCTCCAATGCGCTCAAGCGAGCTGGAAGACGCTTCTCAACCATCATACGTGACCAAGATGGCTTGTTAGATGTGAGCTGCTGACGAACGAAGTTAATCTGCTCGTTAGAGCTACCTCCGTCCTCAACTGAGATATTGTTGATACGAGCTGAAGCATTCTCCAATGCCTCGGCATATGCACGCTGATAGTGCTTATAGAAGTTAGACCACAAAGCCTTCTTCGACATCTCGGCAGCTGACTTACGAACAGCCTCAACCTCAGCCTCAGAGAGCTGCATAAAGCGAAGTGTAGCCGATACCAACTGCTCGATAGCATAAGCGTCGTTGTTGTCATCACGACGGATAACCTCAACACCTGCGTGGTCAGCATACTTCACAGCCCAAAGACCGAAACCTGAGAGGTTTGATGTAACTGTTGGAACTGAGAATGCGATTGACTCCAATGGAGTGTATCCCCATGGCTCGTAGTATGATGGGAACGCTGTAACGTCCATACCTACCAACATCTCGTAGTAGCTCTTGTTGAATACGCCATCAGCTGAATTGAGGTATGAAGGAACGAAGATAACCTTAACCTTTGACTCCTTGCTCTCCAACACGCTACCCTTGATTGCCTGAGATACTGGATCCCACTGCATATTGTCGAGGTAGTGAGTTGAGAATGACCACTGTCGAGCATCAATTGGCTGGCTTGCATCCTGCAAGTGACGAACCAAATCTGCACGTGCGCCATTGTTAGCAGCAGGAACTGTAACGTATGCTAAGATCTCGCGATCCAAAGCGCAAGATGCCAAGCGCTTCATTGACTCCATAAAGATATCCAAGCCCTTGTTGTGGTACTCATAGCGACCGCTTGTACCGATAATCAATGGCTCCTTCTCAAACTTGTGACCCAAGCAAGCCTCGGCAACCTCAATCATAGACTTACGAGCCTCAGCACGCTTCTGCTTGAACTCCTCGCCCTCCCATACGAAGTCGTTCTCGAAACCGTTAGGAGTGATGTGGGTTACCTCGCGACCGAGCAGATACTTACACTCGTTAGCTGTGATCTCGCTCACTGTAAGGAATGCATCGTGATACAAAGCCGCCATCTTCTCGATAGAGTGCTTTGCCATTACGTTGTAGCGGCGCGCCAACTCATCAGCATTGAACTTATGCATATCAGAGTAGAGTGAAAGACCATTACCTGCGATGCAACGACCTGCTACTGTAGCGTGAGTTGTAAACAATGTAGCCACATATGGAGAGTGCTTACGCAAGTACAAACCACCTGAAGCTGTCATCCACTCGTGGAAGTGAGCCACAATCTTATCTGCTGAAGAGCAGAAGTTGTCAACATAAGACTTAACAACCATACCAGCTGCATAACCAAACAATACTGGCTCGATGTAGTCCCACTGACCTGAGATTGAATCAACATGATAATCCTCCCACAAATGCTTCAAAACCTCATCCTTCTGAGAAATCAAAGACTTGAAGTCGATCAAGATAGCTATAGGATTGCCAGCAACCTTCCAGCGTCCAATGCGCACACGAATACCCTCCTCGTAGAGGCTCTCACGCCAATCTGAAAGAAGAGTAGTATCTGGCTCAAACTCCTGGTTGGCACCCTCCTGCATAAAGTCAGGACCAATAACCAAATAGTTATCAGCCATAAGCTTGTTGACGGTCAACGCCTTGGTCGCAACCACGGTGTGAATACCGCCGACTTTGTTACATACCTCCCAACTAACCTCAAACAAGTAGTTGGGCATCTGATTTGTATTACTCATAGTTTGTATAAATTAATATATTTCGTCTAATCAATTTTCTATTGATCTGTATAACTTTTTTTCAAATATAAAAACAAAAATCCCACTTCGAACTTGCCTAAAATCCGAGTGTGAATGAAGTTTTATGGTCTAAAATGCGCTGCAAAGATAATACTTTATATTTATATTTCAGCACATTAGTCAGAGAAGTGTTTGATTTTCTAAAATAATTTAACAATAAATTAATATTTTTTACTAATTAACTCTGTCAACACCTCTTTTCAACCCTATCCACAACCACTTCAGCAATGGTTTTCAGTATTTTTACCCACAAATCGCCACTCATCGCAGCTCAACGGCTAAACGTCAAACAACGACTCTATCACGGCATCGGAGATCAAAAAACGAGATGTAGGAATATAAATCCTATCTCCATCATCAATCAAATCTCCACTCTTTACCCACCTTTGGGCTAAAGTTCTGAGTCTTACACTCTCCTCAGCACCAAATCTTTGAGTAAAGCTATCCATATCAATACCCTCTGCACATCGCAAAGATGTCATCACACACTCATTACGAAAATCCTGCTCAGTCAAGATTTCGCTCACATACTCTCGGCGAACAACATATTCGCTCAAGCTCTGCTCACTCCAATGACGCTCCACACCATTAAAGGAGTGTGCACCTGGGCCAATACCCAAATACTCAGCCTGACGCCAATACGATGAATTGTGCTTCGAGCGTCTGCCCGCACGTGCATAATTCGACACCTCGTAATGTTCAAATCCTGCCCTGCATAACATCTCCTCAACAAGAGCATACTCTCGCTCACTCTGACTCTCCGTAACCTCACGCATCTGCCCCTTTGCCAATCTGCGACCAAAAGCCGTAGCGGGCTCAATAGTCAAATGGTATGCCGAAACGTGCTGCACATTCAAATCTATAACTCGCTCAACACTCTGCCTCAAAACTTCCTCGCCAAAACCATCAACTCCGAATATCAAATCGACTGTAATATTGTCAAATCCCACATCCTGCAAAGTCTTGACTGCCAACTCCGCCGCACGGGCTGTATGACGGCGGTTCATAAATTTCAGTTCCTCATCATTGAAGGATTGCACCCCAAGGCTAATTCTATTCACACCTATTTCTCGCAACCCAGCAGCATATTCGGGCGCTATATCATCGGGGTTGGCTTCAACAGTAAACTCTTCAACTGCCGAGCAATCAAACAAAGCACCTACCTGCTCCACAAGTTCACCCATCAACGAAGGCTCCAAAAGAGAAGGCGTACCACCTCCGAAATATATTGTCCTGATGCGCGTGTCGTGCAAAAAATCACGCTGCTCGGCAAGCTCCACACTCATTGCCGACAACACATCGTCCATCAGCCTTAAATCTGCAGAACGATAGAAGTCGCAATAAGAGCATATTCTCTTACAGAATGGTATGTGAAAATATATTCCTGCCATAAAATTATAACCGTCAAGGGCCAAAAATACGCCCTCGCACAAGTAGCACAAATATATAATATAATATCGAAAAAAACAATATTTTTAACACTCGATAAATGGCATAATAACTGCTAGGAAACCCTTCCACAAAACATCACAAATGAGCATTATTAACTGTAAGGTTAATTTAACATTATTTTTTCGTGTTATTTATTTCACAATTCAATAACTTTGCGTATATTTGTAGCGCTGAAAAAGGGGCTGCTCTGAAAGAGGCTACTATGAAACGCATAGCGAGCAGCCAGCAGAATGAGAAGAATTAGTTTAACTATATAACAACACACTAAATTATGGCAAAAATTGATTTGACAAAGTACGGCATCACCGGTACTACTGAGGTTGTTTACAACCCCTCTTACGATGAGTTGTTCCGCGAGGAGACTAAGGCTGGTCTTACTGGCTTCGACAAGGGTGTATTGACCGAGATGGACGCTGTTAACGTAATGACAGGCGTTTACACAGGTCGTTCTCCTAAGGATAAGTTCTTCGTGATGGACGAGACATCTAAGGACACTATCTGGTGGACTTCAGAGGAGTACAAGAATGACAACAAGCCTGTAACTGAGGCTGCTTGGGCTGAGTTGAAGGCTTTGGCTTCAAAGGAGCTCTCTGACAAGAAGCTCTACGTTGTAGATACATTCTGCGGTGCTAACGAGAACAGCCGTTTGAAGATTCGCTTCATCATGGAGGTTGCTTGGCAGGCGCACTTCGTTAAGAATATGTTCATCCGTCCTACTGACGCTGAGTTGGAGGTTTACGGTGAGCCTGATTTCGTAGTATTGAACGCTTCTAAGGCTAAGGTTGAGAACTACAAGGAGCTCGGTTTGAACTCTGAGACTGCTGTTGTATTCAACCTCACTGAGAAGATGCAGGTTATCATCAACACTTGGTATGGTGGTGAGATGAAGAAGGGTATGTTCTCTTACATGAACTACTTGCTTCCTTTGAAGGGTATCGCTTCAATGCACTGCTCTGCAAACACTAACGAGAAGGGTGAGACAGCTATCTTCTTCGGTTTGTCTGGTACAGGTAAGACAACTCTTTCTACAGATCCTAAGCGCCAGCTTATCGGTGACGACGAGCACGGTTGGGACGACGAGGGCGTATTCAACTTCGAGGGTGGTTGCTATGCAAAGGTTATCAACCTTTCTAAGGAGAACGAGCCAGACATCTGGAACGCTATCCGTCGCAACGCTTTGTTGGAGAACGTTACAGTTGACGAGGCTACTGGCAAGATCGACTTCAACGATAAGTCAGTGACTGAGAACACTCGTGTTTCTTATCCTATCTACCACATCGACAACATCGTTAAGGGTGTATCTAAGGCTCCTGCTGCAAAGAAGGTTATCTTCCTTTCAGCTGACGCATTCGGTGTATTGCCTCCAGTATCAATCTTGACTCCTGAGCAGACTAAGTACTACTTCCTCTCTGGTTTCACAGCTAAGTTGGCTGGTACTGAGCGCGGTATCACTGAGCCTACTCCAACATTCTCAGCTTGCTTCGGTGCTGCATTCCTTTCATTGCACCCAACTAAGTATGGTGAGGAGCTCGTTAAGAAGATGGAGGCATCTGGTGCAACTGCTTACCTCGTAAACACTGGCTGGAACGGTACAGGCAAGCGTATCTCTATCAAGGATACACGTGGTATCATTGACGCTATCCTCGATGGCTCAATCGACAAGGCAGAGACTAAGATGATTCCTATCTTCGACTTCAAGGTTCCAACAGCTCTTCCAGGTGTTGATCCAGCTATCCTCGATCCACGCGACACTTACGCTAACGCAGCTGAGTGGCAGGTTAAGCCTGAGGATTTGGCACGCCGCTTCATCAAGAACTTCGCTAAGTTCACTGGCAACGAGGAGGGTAAGTCTCTCGTAGCAGCTGGTCCACAGTTGTAATCAATAGACTTGATATAGCAAATGAGGTTGCTCGGATGAGCAACCTCATTTTTTTTGCTTCAAAGATAGCGTGATAACGCTTCCCTCTTATCTCCCACTATGGAAGTCGTGCATAATATTCAAGCCTTACTGGGCCTATCAATCCCGAAGATGGTATCTTAGAGTTGGCATTATAAGGATTGGCCGTAAGCGAAATCTTACGCTCCTGCTCTGGCAACTGCATATCGCCTACGATACGATTAACCCACTTATTTACCACCTCCACACGAAGCGTATTAACACCTGGTTGCAGACGTTTGGTTATATCAACCTTATATGGCTCACACCACACACCTCCGGCAAACTCATCGTTGATATAGACCTTGGCCATACACTCCACTTTACTGAAATCGAGCACCACACGCTCCTTGTTGAATTTAGGTTCAATTTCAGTTGTATAGTTTATAGTTCCAGAGAAGTAGCGAATATCATCCTCCTTTATAGTTGACAAATCTCTGAGTTTCGACATTGTAATATCATTCGGATTAGATAGCTTGCCATCAAACGAAACAGCCCACTCGCTACGAATCTCCTCGCATCGCACCGGATGAACCGAATACTCACTGGATAGAATATTTACACTTGGCTCAACTCTGAAGACAACAAAACCGCTACCCAAAGCATCTAGCTCCAAACTAATCTTCGTGCCACTATCAGTAAACTCGTAATCGTGCAGTGTGCGAATAGAGCCATCCAGCGGATTCCAGAACTCTGGCAACAGACGTCTGCTAACTCTGAATGTAGGAGTTACGGTAATTGACTTATTGCTCTGATTCGACACAAAGTATATCTCGGCGCCCATAGTTGAACGGTGACAGAAGAGCAACGATGGCTCTGGCTCTGGCTCTTGGCAATCAGGCACAAGTTCAATTTCAGCAAATAGCTCCTCGAGACTATATCCGTTAAACACCATACCTTTACCATATTTATTCACACCACGCTTGTCATAGCAGTCACCCCATAACTCACGCGCCATCTGCTCCACCATAGTATCTGCCACAGGATAGTTTTGCAGGCTTGGAGAGCGATGTGGAGGCTGACCTAACACGATTGCGCCATCGCCAACCATATGCTTAATTTTCTCGAGCAACTCGGGACGCATATTATCTACAGGAGGCAATACCAACACCCTATACGACGTACCGTGCGGCAAAACAATGTTGTTGTTGGCCACATTAGCACCCACCATCAGTACCTCGGCATTGATATAGTCAAACTGGTAACCTTTAGGAAGTACAGGATGCTGCATACCTGTCATCTTAGGCGCATCTTCGCCAATAAGATATGCTACATCGGCAATATTAAGGCCCTGCTGCAACATATAGTTACAACGCTTAAGATATGTAGTGAATAGATCGAGATGTGTATACCAGGTGTTATGCCCATCAAATTCATTTCCAAACCACGCATTGATGCCTGGATAACGATTGGTATCAGCCTGTTGGATATAGAGATGCAAGAGTGTTGCATTGATTCCTTCGGCAAAAAAGCGGTCTGTTCGTTGCTTCATATCAATCGGAGAGCGCGAATAGGCTGGCCCACCCGAGGTGTTTGATTCGGCCCATATACGTCGCTTGCCGTAGATGTGTCCGCACGACGATGCGGCACGATTTTCAATGTCACCCAGCTCGCCAACACTCCAGAACTCACCTCCAATCTCGTCAGAGCGGCCGCCGTACTGCAAAAACTCACCAGGAAATCCCCAATGACCATAGCACTCTAACCAAGTAGTCAGGCCGTGCTCATTGCTCACTTGCTTCAATCCTCCCACATATTCATAAGCCACCCTGTCAGCTATAAATCTTCGCAAATCCCACAAAAAACGATCACTGATTTGCTCATCACCCACCACCATACCATAATATGCTGGCAGATATGGTATCATAGAATAGCCATAGGTTGACTGAAACTTAGCAATCATATCATCGGTAAAGTTCTGGCCTCCTGTCTCATAGCTATCCTGCACCACCACCTTGAATGTACGACGGTCCTCAGCTGGTATGCGACGCAAAATTTCACCGATATATGCATCGAAGTGGCTCTTAACATGCGCACTACTCATCTTATCAATCTCAAGACCAGTGGCCTCGGGCGTTGCAGGAGAGTTTGTCACTCCTGTAGGGGTCATTCCCGTATGTAATACAACCCACTTACCATTAGGTACATTCCAGCGAAGCACACCATCGGCATCTACCCTGCCCGAAATATCTATCACTCTCTTGGGGTCAATAGCACAAGCCTTATCATCCAGCTCTGCCTGCTCGGGCCACATATAGTGATCCCAATAGGGCAATGGAGTCTGACACATCTTTGCCAAACTCTTCTCAGCATACGATGCTATGCGAGGCTGCGCCGAAAGTGTAACATCGGAAAAACCTCCCATCTGCGACGAAGGCTCAAGTGTGAGACGCATACGTGAACACTCCACCGCAGCAAACGACACCGTAACAGGAGCATATGGCTCGAAACCTACATTCAGTGCAGGATTAGAACGGTCTATATTGAAATCGGCAACTCGCTTCCACTCGCCATCAACCTCGGCATCGAGAGAGGCCTTACACAACATTGGCTTTTCCACAGGCTGCAAGGTAAGCGAACGCAGGATGGCCTTCTCGGCCATATTGAGCAACAAAACATTACGCTTACAAGCTGCAAGTTTACTAATATCCTTTGCTCCGCCCTCCGCTATCTTAATCTCTACGGCAGGTGACTCGCCCCAACCCTTTGGCGCAGGATAGGCGATGGTCTTGACATGCTGAAACAATTTGCTGTCGTTTTTGATATGCTCGGGCGTGAGATCAATCTCTACACTCTGCTGCCCCTCCAACACAACTGTTGAAGATGTCAGATATCGCATTGCCTGTTCGGGGTTCACCCACGGGCCACCCGACTGGCTCCAACCCGGCGAGTTGAATATACCAATCTCGATATCCAGCTCTGAGGCTGTTTTGAGTGCCGTATGCAACACCTCCCACCACTCATCACTAAAAATCTTTACGTTGCGCTCGGTATACAATCCATCTTGACCTATATCTCCAATGAAGGCACGATTAATTCCTGCGCGTTTCATCGCCTTCAAATCCTCAACAACACCCTCCTTTGATATATTTCCAGATATCCAATACCAATACACTGCTGTCTGCACCCGTTCCGACGGAGACTTGAAGCCAGCCTCCATATCCGATGAGCCACAAGCTATGGTCAACATAGCCGCTAGAATCGACAAAAGATAATATACTCTATTCATAACCATTTTACTCTTAACATAATACAAATGTAATCAAAAAAGAGGGCTTTAACAACATATACATTATATATTTATATAGTGAATTATCTCTATTTTAGGCTTTATTTGCTACCTTTGCGGTACAACTTAGAAGCATATGGAACGACACATCGACATAAACTCATTCGATTATCCACTGCCCGATGAGCGTATTGCAAAATTCCCATTGGATAATCGAACCGACTCAAAACTGATGGTATATCGCAACGGTGATATCTCAGAGAGTCGTTTTCACAACCTCGCAGAGCACCTTCCCAAAGGATCGATGCTGGTTTTCAACAACACCCGTGTAATTCGCGCACGAGTGATTATGCACAAGCCTTCGGGCGCAAGAATCGAAGTATTCTGCCTTGAGCCACACAACCCTGCCGACTATGAGCGCGCATTCGCCGCACACGGTAGTTGCGAGTGGAGTTGCATTGTGGGTAACATCAAGAAGTGGAAAGAGGGTTATGTTGAGATTAACTTCGAGTTTGCGGGAGCAGAGTATCACTTACGCGCTTGGATTTCAGAGCGAGGAGAGCGAGAACATATCATTCGATTTGAGTGGAATGCTCCTCTAAGTTTTGGCGAGTTGTTAGAGGAGTTGGGCCGCATACCCATTCCACCATACCTCAACCGCGAAAGCGAGGAGATTGACCTCACCCGCTACCAGACCGTATATTCTAAGGTCGAAGGCTCAGTAGCAGCCCCCACTGCGGGATTGCACTTTGCAAGCGATATGATTGATCAGATGAAAAAAGATGGTTTCTGCTTCGACGAAGTTACGCTTCACGTTGGTGCTGGTACATTTTTACCAGTCAAGAGCGAGAATGCAGCCGAGCATCCTATGCACACCGAGCATTTCGAGGTACAACTCTCAACCCTAGAGAACCTGCTTGCTAACGCTGGCAACATTACCGCCGTGGGTACTACATCTGTTAGAACATTGGAGTCACTCCCAGTCCTTGGCTGGCGTATTCGACAGACCGGCTCACCTGCGGCCGACAAAGTTGTAGGGCAATGGGAGAGTTACGACATTCCGAACGACTATTCGGAGGTAGATGTTTTGGAAGATGTGATTGGTTATATGCGTCGCGAGAATCTTAGCAGCCTAAAGGCGGCAACACAGATTATGATTACACCCCTGGGATTCCGTTTCCGCATTGTGAGTCGAATTATCACCAACTTCCACCAGCCCAAATCGACACTCCTGCTGCTTATATCAGCATACGTGGGTGAGGATTGGCGCAAGATGTATCAGTTTGCCCTCGACAACGGATTCCGCTTCCTTTCGTACGGCGACTCATCACTACTTATCTGCGACCAAAGATAATTATCTACGATTCAACAACACTCACATAACGAAATTGGCAGCCCATCTGGACTGCCAATTTTTATGGTACCGGATCATATCCACTTCCTCCCCACGGATGACATCGCGAAAGGCGTTTTACAGTTAGCCACAAACCCTTCAGTGGTCCATACTTACGGAATGCCTCCAAAGAGTACTGCGAGCAGGTAGGGGTAAACCTACACGATGGGGGCGTGAGTGGCGATATACAATACTGGTAGAATTTCACCAGCACTATAAACGGCCAAGACAAGGCCCGCTTACAAACGTGAACCAATCTGCTCCAGAATTCGCTGCACTGCATTTGATATAGTTTTATAGGTGTGAAGCTCCTTGGTCGAATAGACTAATGCTATATTCAACACCACTCCCTGCTCAACCACTTTAGCTCTTAGCTCCTCGCGAGAGAGACGGTAAGCCTCACGCGCCCTGCGCTTCAACAGATTTCGCTTGTTCGCTCGCTTATGAAACTTCTTTGGCACCGAGATCATAATCTCCACCTTGCCACTGCACTGCTTCTGGGCAGACTCTACCGTAACCCCATCTGCTACAAGATTCTGATTCTCTGTCTCCCCGACTTCCTGCTTTGGCTTTTCAACCAAAACTGTGTAACGAAACGGATACACAAAACCTCCCTTGCCCTCGGTAAAGAGCCGACGGATAGTCGTAAGTGAGCGCAAGCGCTCCTCTCTAGGGAATGAAAAATCGGGCATTATGGAGTATTATAGTGTGGAATTATTACTTCTTCTCAGTCGATGTAGTGCGAGTACGTCCCTTCTTTGCCAACTTGCTCTGCTGAGTACGGATAAACTCCTCCTTCTGCTCATCGTTGCTAATCTCAACAATAGCCACATCCTCACCTCGCTTCACCTTTGAGATGTAGAGATCAAGGGCCTTGGCCATAGATGGAGCCTCGGGCGATGGGGCCGACGCCTTAACACTCATACCTGCCTCCAATGCAGCACGCAGAGTAGCCTCACCAAATGTTGCTACAACAGGCAACTCCTCAACCTTAAAATTCTCTATTACACTCTTCACATCAGATGGCGAATAGAGAGCCATAACATCGTAATCCGATGGTGTAACACCCTCCATATCGGCAGAGATAGTAAGAGCCAAAATCACAGGATCGAAGTTAATCTTCAACTTAGCCAATGTCTCTGGCAATTCTGGTTTGTGTGGCTCACTGAGTGCCAGCAGGAATCGTTCACTCTTGTGCTTGATGATAAGCTCCAGCAAGCTTGTAAAGGTACCATCTGCAAAAGAGATTTTACGCTTACGATATACGATATACTTCTGCAAGTAGAGCGCTACTGCTTCGGTATTACATATATACTTCATTGTCTCGGGCACTGTGATGCGTGCCTCCTCGCATACCTTAAAGAAACTATCTACAGTTGTTCGCGATGTAAAAATCACAGCCGTATGGTCGAGTATCTCAATTCGCTGTGAGCGAAACTCCTTCAACGTAACACCAACTACACGAATCAAAGGCTTGTAATCAATCTCAAGATTGTGTTTGGTTGACAACTCAAAAAAAGGCGACTTCTCAATCACTGCAGGACGAGGCTGCGAAATCAAAATTTTATTA
Source organism: Alistipes sp. (assembly GCA_045632085.1). Classification (GTDB taxonomy): domain Bacteria; phylum Bacteroidota; class Bacteroidia; order Bacteroidales; family Rikenellaceae; genus Alistipes. Next base: position 62,320 of record JAZQVY010000024.1, read on the forward strand.
CCCATTCTAACCAATTTTCTCTCATATACGAACTACCAACTGCCACAAAAGAGTGAGCGGTAGAATTTCGACGGTGCAAAGGTACAAAATCCAATGTAAAATGGAAATTTTTTTTGAAATAAAGAATAGCAAACTTTCACGCAGATAGAGCATTAGCGCAAGTAGCGATACCGTCACACCTAACCCAAACCATATATCATAGGCTCCCTGAGCACCCAATTGCGACACAAGCAACACTGGGGCAGCTATGACCGTAAAGAACACGAAATAGGTAAGGCGCAGACGCATAACAGCAAACACCTCTGGTAATGAATGTGTTACAATTCCAATAATAAGTAGTTCTATATATTGAAAGATTATTATCGCCATAAAGACTGCTATAGAGAGTAGTGGCACCGACATCACCACGCCCTGGGTCAATCCCCAGTACTCAGCTTGCTCGCCCACGACCTCCAACATAGCCATAACACCCACAAATGCAGCACCAAGCAGGAAGAGTTTGCCCAAGAATCCATAGAATATATCGCTTCGGCGACGCTCACCCACACGGTCGGCAGAAATTACACTTCTGCTAAAAACTGAAGAAAAGAGAGCGACCACATCGTCGAAATACCTATATATACAGAATATATAGCCAATCAGCACTGCAAAGACAAAAATATTGAGCAACAGGTGTGGCCACGCAACACCGCCCTCTGCCATAGAGGCCATCCCTTGCAACAGCTGCTCTGCATATCGCATCTGCTCGGCAGCCTCACCCGTCACTGCCAAAGAATCTACAACAGGGATATCTGATGCAATAGAGAGCGAATCTACTGATGTCACCTCGGCAAGAGGTGCCACAAACTCAGAAAGCGATGAGCCCTCGCCCATCACCTGCTCCACCGAGCCATCGACATATATCTCGCGTTCCTTGCGCCACGCCCCCACTATATTGTCGAACGTAGCTCCATCGGCAGCTCTCGATACCGGCTCCACACTAAGCGTATCGGCAGAGTGCAACTCTCCCGTCCAGGGCTTTACCAAACGGCGCAAAGCTCTCTCTGACAGGGTATCGAGCCCTGTCAAACGAAGTGAATCAGAAGAGTTTATCATTGTTCAAAGATACGTTTAAGTGTTATACGGAAGGTCGTACCGTGTCCCACCTCACTGCGGACAACAAAGATTTTTCCGTGATGATAATCCTCGACAATACGTCGCGATAGCGACAATCCCAAACCCCAACCACGGGTCTTGGTGGTAAATCCTGGCTCGAAGATTCGCTTCCAGTTACCCTTGGCGATACCCTTACCGGTATCGGTAACATCAATTATAACGAGTTTATCATTCGACGACACATTCACAGTCAGTTCACCATGGCCCTGCATAGCATCGAGGGCATTTTTCAACAGATTCTCAACCACCCACTCAAAGAGTGCCACATTTATATTGGCCTTTACGGGAGCCATTGCAAGACCGTTGTACGACAAAGTCACATTGCGAGGAATACGCTTATGGAAGTACATTACAGTCTCGCCCACCACCTCGTTTACGTTGTTCGGAGAGAGTACTGTTTCGGAGCCAATCTTCGAGAAGCGATCGACAATCTTCATCAGGTGAACCAGATCTTTGTTCATCTCGTCAACAGCTGAAGAGTCAACATTCAACGAACGCAGATACTCCACCCAACCGAGCAACGACGAGATAGGTGTACCCAACTGGTGAGCAGTCTCCTTAGCCAAACCAATCCACACTCTATTCTGCTCATCTTGCTTGGTTGATTGCAAAGCTATATAGGTGAAGATTATAAATATAAAGATAATAAGCCACTGCACATATGGGAAGTAGTACAAAGCACGCAAAAGCTGCGACTTTCCATAGAAAATCATATGGTAGTGACCACTCGACCACATAAGACGCACCCTGTGAGGTGTGTTCTCCTCGGTGAGCTCGTCCAGTTTGTTACGATAGCGCACAGGGTCATTAAGCACCTCATCGGGAATACGGTTGCTCATTATAAGCTCCAAATTCTCGTCAGTAATAATGAACGGAATATTATTTTGAGAGCTAAGAATATGTGATATCAATGGATCAACCAGGTAGTTACCAAAAGCATCACGGCTCACACGCTCCATAGCTGCCACCCACAGCTTAACATCGTTATGCTCCTTCTGACGAAGCACATCGGCCAGATAGTTGGTGTAGATAAGCGACAACACCGCCAGAACCATACCGATCACAAGAATCGATATGCGACTGCGAAACGATATTTTTTTGCTACTAAAAAATTTCATATACTCTACTACTAACTATCTCTCAAGCTACGGATTAGTTCTTTGCAGTGTGCTGCTCTGATAGTATCTTGCGGTAACGCTCCTGATCACCTAACAACTCCACAGCCTTCATCACTGTGCTATCCGACACAAGATTATGCTCCACCACACCCTCAAAGTAGTTGTGACGCATAACCACATCGCTATTTATCAAATCCTTCACCTCGGCTTTGTAATGACGCAGGTTATCAGCTGTCTGATCCTTGAGTTTTGTCTCAATCTGCTTCAAATCCTCAGCAAAGCCCGTATCATAACGCTCCTCTTTTGAAATCTTCTTCAGCGACTCCAAAGTAATACGCGTACGCGACTCATATGGCACATCCTTGTCGGCCATAAACTTCACAAACTCCTCATAATCGCTATCGCTGATTGAGAATGAGCGGTTATCAACCTTCAAATTGGGATTGCGACGCAAATATCCATCGAGGAAGTCTTCGATATATCCCAAATTATACAGTATCATAGCAAACGAGCTAATATACTCAGGCTCGACCTTCACATCAGGCATCAGACCCTTACCGTCGTATACCTTACGACCATTGCGTGTTGTAAACTCGCGAATGAGTGAATCGGGAATAATCTCCTTGTTACTACCATCGTGAGCCGAATAGTTGATGCGTTGCACACAACGACCCGAAGGAATGTAATACTTTGCTGTGGTGATCTTAGCATAGGCGTTATAACCCAATGGCATAAGAGACTGCACCAGACCTTTGCCAAATGAGCGCTGACCCATCAATACCGCTCTATCCATATCCTGCAAAGCACCGCAAACAATCTCCGATGCCGATGCCGAGTTACCATTGATAAGCGCCACCATAGGCACATCGGGCAATACAGGTGTTGTCTCGGTGATATACTCTCGCTTCGAACGCTCGGTGCGACCCTTCATCGTTACCACCTTGCTATCCTTAGGTACAAACATCGACAAAATCTTCACAGCCTCGGGCAAGCTACCACCACCATTGTCACGATAGTCGAGAATCAAGCCCTTCAACTCACCCTCGCTGCGCAGGCGCTCCACTGCAGCACGCATCTCATCGTAACAACCATCTGTAAAATCGCTATGGCGGATATATCCCACACCCTCTGACACATATCCTGCATAGGGCACGCCTGGGATTGCAATTCGCGCACGCTCAATCTCAAACTCCTCGACCTTACCGCTCATTACTCGCTCAACCGAGAGCTTCACCTTCGTGCCCGGTGTACCCTTTAGCTTAGATGAAATCTCCTGCGATGTAGCCTTGGTCATATCCTCGCCGTCGATGCTCACAAACCTGTCGCCAATCTTCAAACCAGCCTTATCCGATGGCGAGCCTTTATATGGCTGGGCGATTACCACGCCACTGCTATCTCGCTTCATACGGATTGTGGCACCGATACCGCCATACTTACCTGTTGCCAACACCTCAAAGTCGTTCATCTCCGACTCCGACATATATGTTGTATAAGGGTCGAGGTTACGCACCATACCGGCAGCACCATCCTTCATCAATTTGTCTGGTGCAACCTCATCCACATATTGCAACGACAACTCACGCATCAGATTGACCATAATCTCCATATTACGGCCCAATCCGAAATCCTGCTTGGTTGCCCACAAACCGCCGACGGCTACAATAGCTACCACAACTACTACTCCGCCACGCTTAAGAAAACCTGCTATACGCTGCATGCTATAAAACTATATTATCTTCTCTTATTGGTCATATATGTATCCAGACGATACACGATGTGGGCTGCTGCACGACGTATGCCCTGAATCTCCACACTCTGGCCACACTGCGTCAGCGTAACCTCATCTTCGAGCAGGAACATAAGGCGACGCACGATATTATCAGCGCGGAACACCATCTTACCCTCACTCTCGGCTACAAGCTCATAACCCGAAGCCTGGAAAGCGGCCATAATCTGCTCTCGGTCCTCAGAGATTGTGCACTCCACACTACGCTTTATGAAACCCCACTTTGGATACATAGCCGACAACGCCACCAAAGCCAACACCAAAAGCTGTCCACGGCGTGTCTGCAAAGTAGCCGATACAGCATCGAAGAGTGGCACCTCCACACCCGATACTCGCTGGCTAATCCACAGCAATCCCAAATATAAAACGATGAATGCCAACAAATATTTCACGGCACAAAGTATATATCTCATAATCTGTAAATTTATTCTCTGTTATAACTCATTAAGAAAAACGACCCATTGAACTATGCAAATCGTTCGTTGATAGCATCTGCCACCTGCTGCATAAGCCAAGTGGGTGTCGATGTGGCTCCGCAGATACCCACACTCTCACAATCCTTGAACCACTCGTCTTGCAGCTCGCTCTGCTCCTCGATATTATAGCTGCGAGGATTAGAGCCACGACACACATCAAAGAGCACCTTGCCATTGCTCGACTTTTTGCCACATACGAAAATCACGATATCGAAACGCGCAGCAAACTCCTTCAGGGCTCCCTCACGATTTGACACACGGCGACAGATGGTATCGTCAACTGTGAGCTTGTTCTCATCATCTAGCATCTCGCGCATACGCTCAGCCAGACGCCAGAACAGACCCACACTCTGCGTTGTCTGCGAAAGGAAGAAGATTGGACGCGAAAAATCGATAGCCGAAAGGTCCTCTTCACGCTCCACCACAATTGCATGGTTGGCAACCTGACCTGTAAGACCTACTACCTCAGCGTGGCCTCGCTTACCAAGAATCACCACCTGACCGCCAACACTCTCCATCTGTTCGTGAGCTGCTACCACCTTACGCTGCAGCTGGGCAACAACAGGACAAGTAGCATCAATTACCCTGATGCCAAGTTCCTTTGCTCGTGCATAAGTTGTTGGAGGCTCTCCGTGAGCTCTGATAAATAGGTCACGACCCTGCAACGACTCCATATCCTCGTGAGTTACGGTACGCAGACCCATACTCTCCAGGCGCTGCACCTCCATACGATTATGCACAATATCGCCCAACGAATAGACCTTTCCGTCCGACTCCGAGAGTGCTATCTCAGCTCTCGATATAGCTCTCACCACACCAAAGCAGAAACCTGAATTTTCATCTATCTCGACATACATAGCAAGTAACTTTTACTCCTTTTAATACCCTACTCTGCCACAATCGCATTATAACGCTCCATAAACCAAGCCATCTGCTCTTCGACGCTCATATAGCTATTATCCAACACAACTGCATCTTCGGCCTGACGAAGCGGAGAGATAGCACGAGTCATATCGGCTTGGTCGCGTGAAATTACATTCTCGAGAATCTCCTCCATTGTAACCTTGTCGCCCTTAGCTGTCAGTTCGGCATATCGACGCTCGGCACGTACCTTTGGATCGGCAGTCATAAAAATCTTCAGCTCTGCATCGGGGAATACCACAGTGCCAATATCACGGCCATCCATCACAACTCCTCTATCGCGACCCATCTGCTGCTGCAGGGCAACCAACTTCTCACGCACCTGACGAATCGAGCTGATACGGCTCACGCAATTGCTCACCTCGATTGTACGGATATCACCCTCGACACACTCGCCATTCACATACACGTCGCTTGCGCCACGCTCGGCATTAAACTTAAACGACACCTCCAAGCCATCGAGCAGAGCCACGACAGCCTGTTCATTCACACTATTCTCGTCAACCGCACCCTGACGTATTGCGCAGAGAGTTACGGCACGATACATAGCACCTGTATCAATGAAGATATAACCTAGGCGAGCTGCAATAGCTTTCGCAAAGGTACTCTTGCCACACGACGAAAAGCCGTCAATGGCAACAACAATTTTCTTAATGATTTTGTCCATTATTGAGGTAAGATGTTATAAAACGTAGAAATAATCGTGAATGCTCCCAGAATGCTGATGATTACACCCGCCACGTGGTTGATGGTAAGCATATGGCGTGGACGAAACCTGCGGCGGAACAAATCGATTGTAAGCGTAAGCAGGGTCCACCAACCCATAGCACCTGCAAAGAAGCCCAAGATTGTCACACCACTCATAACCAGCGACGCCACATCGTGAGAGTGCATACCCACATTGAACATTGCAAAGAATGCCAACAAATAGGGAATCACCACGACGAAGTTGGCCAGCGTAAATGCAAACATCGACGAGAAGTCCTGCCACAAATCTTGTTTTCCAGCACGATTTTTACGAATCTGGCGAACTGGATTTTGAAAATAGATATATACTCCTACACCCACGACGAAAATACCTCCCACAACCTGCAGGATAAGGCTATACTCCTCGATTTGAGCCTGCAACATTGCATAGAACGAGAAGGCCACAATAGCCATCAACATATCTGCACACGCAACTCCCAGGCCTGAGGCTAATCCCGAGCGACGATTCTTACTCAGAGTGCGCTGAATACATAGCACCGCAACAGGGCCCACAGTAACCGATGAAGCCAAACCGACGCCCAAGCCTCTGAGGAATATATCTATCAAACCAACTATCATTACACGATGTTTACAATTACGCGGCAAAGGTAGGAATTTAATATGAAATATTAAAGCAACTCGGCATATAAGATTTCCACCGAGCGATTTTTCGCCAAATTGTTAATAATTTATCGAAAACTAAACACCACACGCCTAATCACATGGCACATAATTGGCTAACTTTGTTGCAGATTTAATACAATCAAGCTATGGCAGAGTTACAGAAACAGGGACTGAACATTGAGTTGAGCGAAGAGGTTGCTCAAGGCAACTACTCTAATCTAGCAATTATATCTCACTCGACATCAGAGTTTATTGTCGATTTTGCGACAATACTCCCCGGCATCACCAAGGCTAAGGTAAAGAGCCGCATAATCCTCACCCCAGAGCACGCGAAGCGATTATTGCTCTCCCTGCAAGAGAACATCACTCGCTACGAGAGCAGTATGGGTAAAATTGAGATTCACCAGCCCGCAGGCCAGCCAAGCGAAGACCCAATTTTGGGTATGGGCCCGATGGGTAATGCATAACGCACAAGAAAAGTTTTTCTGCATTCTGCTTTAGAATGCATTCATAATAAATCGGTTTTGATGTTGTGAGATGAGGCTGCCAACTTTCGTTAGCAGCCTCATTCTTTTTCTATGGCTGGAGTATTACAGAACCTCTGCAACAACAAAATTGCTTCCACCTATAAATATCATATCCCTCTCTGTAGCAATCTCTTTCGCTTTGGCAACAGCCCCAGCTACGCTTGCAACCACTTCACCCGTAAGGCCTGCAGCCATAGCCTGCGAAGCAAGCTCCTCGGCGGGCAAGGCTCGACTGATATTAGCCTGAGTGAAGATGTAATAGGCCTCACGAGGAAGCATCGGAAGAATATCCTCAAGACTCTTCTCCTTGGCAAAACCAACCACGCAAATCAGGCGAGAATAGTTGGCTGAAAGTCGTTGCAACTCATCGGCTATACACCTAATACCGTGAGCATTATGCCCCGTGTCGCACACAATAAACGGAGAGCGTGAAAGCGTTTGCCAACGCCCCATCAAATTGGTTGTTGCAGCTGCCGATGCCACACCTTCAACAAAAGCTCTGCGGCTGATTGTAAGCGGCGTTGACGAATGCAGATAATGCACAGCGGCAGAGGCCGTAATCACATTATTATATTGATACTCACCCAAAAGATCGATGCTCAAATCGTAACGATGACCATCATCAACCCTTTCGACTGAGATATATTGCACATCGCCATCTACCCTATGCTCCAAACACTTGTAGCACTTTTGAGCATACATCACCTTCGAATTCACCTCTTTCGCACGCTGCTCAAAAACATTATCATAGAGTGGATTAGATTCACCAAGCAGAAGCGGCACACACTTCTTCATAATACCTGCCTTCTCCGAGGCAATCTGCTGCAACGTATTGCCTAACAAGTCGGTATGGTCTAGTCCTATATTGGTCACGACACTCAACAATGGCACGATGATATTCGTTGCATCGAGCCTTCCGCCGAGTCCCGTTTCAATAACCGCCACCTCAACATCACTCTGGTCGAAATAGTCGAATGCCATAGCCGTCGTCATCTCGAAAAACGACAGCCCCAATTCCTGCATGCGAGACATATTCCTATCCACAAAGTTCACAACCTTTTGCTTGGGAATCATCTCACCATCGACCCTCATTCTCTCACGAAAATCCTTCAGATGAGGCGAAGTATAGAGTCCCACTTTATAGCCCGCCTGCTGCAAGACCGAAGCCAAGATATGCGACACCGAGCCCTTGCCGTTTGTGCCTGCTACGTGAATCGTATAGAAGTTACGTTGCGGATTACCCAGGTGGCGACAAAACTCAGTAATTCTCTCAAGGCCAGGCTTATAGGCATCAGCCCCAACCTGCTGAAAACTTGTGAATGAGTTGAACAGAAAATCTAATGTTTGGTCGTAGTTCATATATCAAAATTTAATCTACCAAGTGATTCTTGCGACGTGTACGATATGCCGAATAATACAATATGCAGAGCAATGAAAGCAACCACGAGAGGCGACCAATCCAATCACCATAGCGAACATATATAGTCTCATCATTGCGTACCTCGACATCGGCAACCAAAACTCCTCGCTCTTCCCAATCCATTCGCTGCTCTATATCGCCTCGTGACGAGATAAAACCCGACACTCCTGTATTTGCACTACGAGTGATGGCTCGACGAGTCTCGATAGCACGCAGACGACAATAGTCAAACAGACGGCGATGACCTGGCGTATTGCCCCACCAACCATCATTCGACATAACCGCCATAACCTCTGCACCCTCGCGAACAAAACGGGCAAAGCAGTCACCATATATACCCTCATAACATATCGCAGGGCCCACCTTCACGCCATCACGCTCAAAAACCGTGGCCTGAGAGTTACGACCTAACTGACCTGTGATACCTCCCAAATCGACAAACTTGTTCAGGAATTTGGTAAATGGCATAGCTTCCACGCCTATCACAAGTCGCATCTTATGATGAACATCGGCATCAGTATCGCCACCGATGGCAACTGCCGAATTGTAAAAATCGTAATAGAAACCATTTCCTCGACGTGCTGTCTCGCTCGTTGGCTCTCCTGGAGCATAGTGTTTTACAGTTGTAGCCCCCACAACCGCCATAGCTTCGGGAGCTACTTTATCAAGAAGAGCACCAAGACTTTGCACTGTTGCACCGCGCTGCGCATTCTCATCATCAAGTCGTTCAGGCAGAGCAGTTTCAGGCAGCACTACCACACGTGTATCGGCTGGTATCTGCGAGATAAGTTCTCCTATATTCTGCATCTGCCAGCGGGCATTATCGCTAAATTTCTCCTCATAGCAATCCACATTTGGCTGCACCACAGCAACCTTCACGCTCTGCCCCTCAGGCTTCCAGCCAAAGTACATCACAGCAGAAACCACCATAGGCAACCCTACCGCAAAAGCAGCCTTGGCATACGATGCCTTATCTCTACGCCTCCAGGCCTCAAAGATGGTGATATTGCTAACCAGCACCCACAACGAGCCTCCCAATACTCCCGTTAACTCATACCACTGCACAGCCCACACATCGCCCGAAAATCCATTGCCCAACGTAAGCCAGGGGAACGACAACACCTCGGCACTCATATAGCAATACTCGGTGGCTATCCACGATGCCACCAAGATAGGATATGCAACCGATTTATGGGCTCTTTTCGATACATAATGAAAGAGCATAAAGGCCACCAAATTCCAAAACGTTGAGAATATCGTAGCGGTGATTGGTCCCGCGGGTGTTGCAATCCACACCCACCAAATTGTAGCAGCATTCCAAAGTACAAATGTCAGAGCTGCCCAACCTGCCATACGCCACCAATCTTTGGCCGAAGGGCCATACGATGCACTTATACACAAAAGTGGTACAAGTGCAAAAAGGAGCGTAAATCCGCTACCTCCGAGCCAGCCAAAAGAGAGCAGTATGGCCGACAAAAGAACATATAAAAGTTTTTTACGCATATACTTTTTCTATCACTCCTGCAAAGATAGCACAAGCTATCAGCAGTACAAAATTTCAACGCCGACAAATGGGATATTTTTATCAGTTTTCATACTACAGCGATCCCACAATCATAGTCATCAGCGCTCCAATAGACTAAAAATACTCCTGACGATAGGCGTAGTTATCACGCATCTGTTCGAAGTCCACCGGATTGCATTTCAAATAGTTGCTTTCACCCTGCAGATCACAATAATTGGCTATCGTTGCACACATATCAGACCAGGCAATATCCATTCGCTCGACGGGTTTAACCTCAGCAGGATACCAATCCTTTAATGGCAGGTCAAACTCCTCGGCGAGTGCCCTTACGACCATCGATGCTGCATTAGCCTTACCTTGTGCCGAATAACCCGCAATATGAGGTGTTGCAACGAGTGCTTTATCGAGCAATTGTGCGTCAATCATTGGTTCTCGTTCCCACACATCGAGCAGCAGAGTCTGGGGCGCTGAAAGCAGAGCCTCTGTGTCAGCAACCTCACCTCTTGAAGCATTGATTATCACACCATTATGATTCATCAAGCCAATATTCTCAGCATTCAAAAGATGATATGTAGTCTCATTCAGCGGGGTGTGCATCGTAACGATATCTGAGCCTCGCATCACTTGATCAAAACTCACAAAATCACCGCCTTCACGAGCCTGTCGCGGAGGGTCACAACACAGAACTTTAAAGCCCCATTTTTTTGCATATCGCTCCACAAGAGAGCCCACATTTCCCACACCGACAATACCTAAGCATTTCTGTTCGGGCGACCAGCCATCGCGCTGAGAAAGCATAGCCAATGCTGCCGACACCCACTGCAACACACCAGCGGCATTACAACCTTGGGCAGTTACAACCTTAATCCCCTTACTGGCGCAGTACTCAAGGTCAATATGGTCAAAGCCAATCGTAGCTGTGGCTATAAATCGAACCTTCGAATTCTCCAACAACTCGGCATCGCACTTTGTGCGAGTGCGCACAATCAACGCATCGGCATCTGCCACATCCTCCGCCGCAAATGCCTGACCAGGACGATACACCACTTCGAAATATGGTTCCAAAAGTCCTTTCAAATATGGGATTGCACTATCGACAACGACTTTCATCTCTATTTTGATTTGATTTTATTATGCAAATATAGATAAAAATTGATTTTTTTATATCTTTGTGCCGACTTACGCGCATAATATACGCGAACATGCGCCCGCACAAGCCGTCAGAAAACGTTTCGAGGATGGGATTTTCTGAATTTTCGATGTCGTTTTATGTATCAATGATGTGGGTGTATGGGGTTTTGTGTTGTATTGGCGCAACTGTTGATGATGAATGATTAGATAAGATATGTTATCGAAACTACAAATAACAACCTTCGTTGCTGGGATATTTGCCTTCGTTGCAATGTTCTCGTGCAACCAGGCCGACAAATACTCGGCAAGCGGCGAGATTAGCAACCAGACCGATTCGCTATCATACATAGTGGGTATGAACATCGCATACAACATTATGCAGCTCGACTCCACTCTCAACCCCGCAGCCGTTGCACGCGGTGTCAACGATGTACTCAGCAAGCGCGAAGTGATATCGTTTGACGATGCCCGTACATATTTCCTTGCTTATATGAACTTCGACGTATATGAGCGAGTAAAGAAGTACGAGGAGCAGTATCTGACAGATTTGGCTAAAGCCGACAAAGATATTGTTCGCTCACAGAGTGGACTCACCTATAAGGTTGCCGAGTTGGGTAATATGAGCAAGGTCGTATCGCGTGACCGCGACTCAGTGGTTATCAGTTATCGTGTCACTCGTCTGTCGGGCGAAGAGGTTGACCCTGCAAGCAACCGCAGCGAGGTCTCTCGTGAGTCGTTGAGAAAACTCATTCCTGGTCTTAGAGAGGGTGTTAAACTCATTGGCGAGGGTGGCAAGGTTACTTTATGGCTCCCATCATCGATGGCATACGGATCGGCCGGTGACAAGGAGAAGGGCATCAATCCTAACGAGATGCTGCGTTACGAGGTAGAGCTCAAAGAGGTGATTAAGTAATCGCCAATAAAAAATAGAATACTAAACTTAAAAAAACAGATAATGAAAAGAGTAATTTGTGCGGCAATCATTGGCTTGTGTGCATCTGCTATGATTGCTTGTGACGATACAACAAAGGGGGTAAGCCGTATTTCTGTTGGCGACAAGTCTAAGATGGACTCACTCTCATACTGTGTGGGATTTATCAATTCAGTACAGTTCTGCAATGGTATGGCAGATGTTAAACTCGACTGGAACTTGGCAGCAGAGGCGTGCAAGGAGGCTCTTCTTATACCTACCGACAAAGATGATAAGGATATATACGAAAAGGCATCAAGCACAAGCGTTATATTCTTCGACTCGGTGCGTATTAAGCGTCTTACTCAAGTTAGAAAAGATTTGCAGGGTGATGACCCCAACAAGACCATAGATATGGGTACAGTATTGCCTAAAATCGACATCTTCGAGTCTGCAGAGGAGCGTGAGAAAATCTCTTGGGCTATCGGCTACGATATGGGTTACAATTTCCGTATAATGCCATACAACCTGCAGGCACATTGGTTTATTAAGGGTCTGCTTGATGGTACCAATCCTGCAAACAATGCATTGGCACTACAGATTCAAGCCTATATGAGCAACTATCACGAGGTGGTTTGGCCATTGTTAAATGCCGAGGCATCAGCAAACTGGCTCAGCGAGATAAGCAAGAAACTGAATGTTAAATCTACCAAGAGCGGATTGCTCTATCGCATCAGCGACGAGGGTGACCAGCAGAATAGGCCAAATATCCACAGCACAGTTACCCTAAATTATGAGACACTCTGCCACGATGGCCGCGTATTTGCAACCACATACCGCAAGGGTATTCCTGCTGAGGTTAAGGTCGAGCGTATGATTAAAGGCTGGGCCGAGGGTATGCAACTCATTGGCAAGGGTGGAAAGATCACCATCTGGATGCCAGCAAATTTGGCATACGGCGAGGATGGCAATAGATTTATTGGTCCTAACGAGGCTCTGCAGATGAATATCGAGTTGCTAGATGTAAAGACTCCAAACGTTCAGGTTCAGAGCATCGAGTGGGATACACCCGCAAAGGATAAAAAGTAAATGAGATTGAGAACTACAAAAATTGATTAAAATAAAAACAGAAAAGATGAAAAAGTTAATCTACACATTGGCTGCCGTAGTATGTGCAGCTGCAGTGGTTTCTTGCGGCAGTGACGCAGGAACAGGTCGTATCAGCAAGGGAAAGAGATCTCAGATGGACTCACTCTCTTACTGCATGGGTTACGTAAACAGCTTCGGTTTCAAGATGAATCTTCCAGATGCTAAGGTTGATTGGTCAGTAGCTGCTGACGCTTGCGAGGAGGCTATGCTCAGCACTGTTGATCTTATGAACGATGAGCAGACAGCAAAGGCTACTGAGACTATGCAGCAGTTCTTTGGCCAGACACGCGTTGAGCGCCTCACAAAGCTCAACAAGGAGAAGTTGGGTGATGACACTACAAGCATGGAGTTGGCTATCGACCTCAACGAGATCGATGTATTCGAGAACGATGCTGAGCGCAAGGAGATCTCATGGGCTTTGGGTCACGACATGGGTAGCAACCTCCGTTCAATGCCTTTCCCACTCCAGTCTTACTGGTTCATCAAGGGTTTGAAGGATGGTATCGAGATTGATAGCCGCTACGATTTTGACAAGGCTAACATGTATTTGCAGCGCTACCTCTCAGTAACTTGGCCAGTTGAGAATGCTGAGAAGTCAGCAGCTTGGTTGGCTGAGGTAGAGAAGATGCCTAACGTTCAGAAGCACGAGACAGGTTTGCTCTATCGTATCGACCGCGAGGGTGATGCTAACAACAAGCCTACTGCCCAGAGCATTGTTAAGGTTGACTATGAGGGTAACACTCGTGATGGTGTTGTGTTTGATTCATCATACAAGCGTGGTGAGCCTATCGAGTTCGGTCTTAACCAGGTTATTCCAGGTTGGACAATCGGTATGCAGCTCGTAGGTAAGGGTGGCCAGATTACACTCTGGATTCCTGCAAATATGGCTTACGGCTCAAGTGGCTCTAACTCTATTGGTCCTAACGAGGCTTTGCAGTTCAAGGTTGAGTTGCACGATATTATCACGCCAGAGGCAGCAGAGGAGAAGTAATAATCGCTGAATTATAATAATAGCGGGAGCGAACCTTCTAGGTTATCGCTCCCGCTGTTATTATATATTATATATGTGTGCCAGCCTATTTCACACAACGCTTTATCCTCTCCAACCCGCTTCGTTTGAGAGGCGTGGTAGCGAATCGCTCCACAAACTCCTCTTCACTCATCGAAAGCCACTCTTCTCTACTAATTTTCTTAGGATCAAATAATGGGTCGAAGTTGGGGTTACGATGCATCTCTGCTCGCACATTATAGGGGCAACACATCTGACACTCCTCGCAGCCAAATATCCAACCATACAAATCGCCCTTGCGCTCCGACTCAGCCTCTATAGTACGACACGATATACACGCTGAAGTATCGACCACCATATCTTCAACTAACGCACCCGTAGGGCACGCCTCACGACATCTGTGACACTCTCCACAACCCACTCCATCGACAGGAGTATCATAGCTATCAACTTCGTGATCTATAACAAGTTCACCCAAGTGAACGTACGAGCCATAACGAGGTGTCACAAGCAACGATTGACGACCTATCCATCCCAATCCAGCCTCTACAGCCATCTGTTTCTCGAGCAGTGGTGCCGTATCGACAAAGGCACGCCCTTGCAGCTGTGGATACTCGCCCTGCAACTCTCTTAGTAGCTGCTGCAACATCTTCTTTATGCTCTTGTGATAATCTCGACAGCAGGCATATGAAGCAATCTTATTGGGCATTGAGCCATCATAGCAAGCATTGATATCGCTCTTATAACTCACTGCGCAGACAATCACACTTCGTGCGCCCTCGACCAAATTTCTAACATCAAAGCGCTTATCCAGATTACGACGCATATACTCGAGCGTTGAATCGTACCCCTTCTCAAGCCAGCTTTCGTAGGCTGCTTTGTTGCGTTCAAATAGTCGCGGACGCGCCACTCCACACAAGTCAAAACCAACCTTCAAGGCTGCTGATATTATGTCGTCGTATCTTATCATAATGTTAATTTGACCCAAAAATAACCATTTTTAATATTTTTTTGTTAAATTGCACCAAATTTTTATCGCTTAGCGCCTTATAGAATAATAATATTGCAAATGCACAAAGCGATAAAAGCTATTAAACTTAAACTATTTTTTATGAAAGCATTGAACACACTTTACGAGCTTCTTCACAACAGCATCGAGGAGTTTTCGGACAAGATTGCCTTCTCTATGTTTGGCGGCGAAGATGTAACCTATGCTGAGATTGGTAAGCGCGTGGAGCAGGTGCAGGAGATGTTGCTTGGTGCAGGCCTTAATGCCGGCGATAAGGTTGTTATCCTTAGCAGCAATATGCCTAACTGGGGTGTTGGCTACTTTGCTGTTACTACAGCAGGTATGGTTGCCGTACCCATTCTGCCCGACTTCACAGGCGAGGAGCTCGACAAACTCATTAAACACTCTGAAGCAAAAGCACTGCTTGTTTCCGACAAGCTATTTACCAAACTCTCGAAGGAGAGCATTGCCGCGTTTAACATCATCATTCGTACGAAGAACCTCGGCATAATCTCTCAGAATGTTAGTGCTCAGGGTACGAAGAAGACTCCCGAGCCAGAGGATTTGGCTGCCATCATCTACACATCGGGTACCACATCGCAGCCTAAGGGCGTGATGCTCACCCACCACAACCTGGCTGCACAAATGAATATGCTCTATGGCCTCTATCCTATTGGTCCAGATGACAAAATGCTCTCGGTGTTGCCTCTTTCTCACACTTACGAGTGCTCATTGGGTATGCTCTACGTATATGCCACAGGTGCATCGTGTACCTACCTGGAGAAGCCACCCACAGCATCTATCCTTTTGCCAGCATTGCGTAAGGTGCGACCCACCTGCTTCTTTATCGTACCATTGATTATCGAGAAGGTGTTCCGCAGCCAGATTTATGGCAAGTTTACATCTACCCCATTCTTGCGTGCGCTCTACAACAACTCATTCTGCCGTCGCTATCTGCATCGTCTTGCTGGTAACAAACTCCACAAGGCATTTGGTGGCAGAGTACGACTCTTCATCGGTGGTGCTAAACTCGATGAGCAGGTTGAGCAGTTCCTGATCGATGCAAAGTTCCCATATGCTATTGGTTATGGCCTTACAGAGACAGCACCTTTGGTAGCAGGTCAGATTTCACCAGCTGTTAAGCTCGGTGCAACAGGACCACAGATGAATGGTGTGAAGGTACGTTTGGACAATGTGAACCCCGACACAAAGCAGGGTGAGATTGTGGTTAGCAGCCCATCAGCTATGCAGGGTTACTACAAGAACCCTGAGGCTACAGCTGCCGTATTCACTGAGGATGGCTGGTTCCGCACTGGCGACCTTGGCTACATCGACGAGGATGGCTTCATCTTTATCAAGGGACGTTTGAAGAATATGATTCTTGGCCCTAGTGGTGAGAATATCTATCCCGAGGAGATTGAGTCGGTTCTTAACACCAACGCATATGTCTCTGAGTCTATCGTTACAGAGCAAGATGGTCAGCTGGTAGCATTGGTACACTTCGATTCTGAGGCTCTCGACAAGCTCAAGAATGAGTTTATGGAGAAGCTTGAGATCACTCGCGATGAGTTGAGCCAGAAAGTTGACGAGTGGAATGCCCGCAAAGAGGAGCTGAAGAAGGATATTGTTAAGTATGTAAACTCTAAGGTTAACCGCTTCTCTCGCATCACCCAGGTGATTGAGGAGGAGACAGAGTTTATCAAGACTCCGACAAGCAAGATTCGCCGCTTCCTTTACAACAATCGTCATAAGGATGGCGTTCAGCAGACTCCTGAGAATACATCAAAGGAGTAATCCAATATAGGACTATGCGCCCAAAAAGGGTGCACAAATAAAGTAAGAGAGGTTGTTCAACACATTATCGAACAACCTCTCTTGTTATTTTTATTACCCTAAAACCTACATATAAAAAACTATTGCCACAAAGTGCGATGCCGCCGCAAGGTTAATCAATAGGTGCCACACAAGGTGGTGATAACGGAAACCCTTCTTAGCATAGAATATCGCACCGATGGTGTAGAACAATCCTCCCAGCGCTATGAGCGATATAAACTGCCACGAAGCATTCCTCATAAAGAGCGGGAAGAAGAATACCACGGTCCACCCCATCACCAAATAGATGGTGAGGCTTATAGCGGGAATAGAACGACGCGAAAGCGACTTATAGAAAATTCCAAAAATCACCATCACCCACTGCAATATAAAGATGAGCCAACCTTGCCAGCCACCGATTACCGAGAGTGCAACAGGTGTATAGCTACCGGCAATGGCGAAGTAGATAAAGATGTGGTCCAGGATGTGAAATACCTCTTTATGGCGGGTATCATGCAACATCGAGTGGTAGAGTGTCGAAATGAGAAACATCAAAAAGATACTTATACAGAATATACTTACGCCAAATGTCATAAGCACATCACCACCGCTCTGCACATAGCTCCTCACAGCAGCAAAGGGCATTGCCAACAACATAAGGATACTCATCACGCCGTGCGAAATGCTATTTCCCACCTCTTCACCAAATGTAGGAATATATATTTTTGCCATAATCTCAGATTTTAGATTTCAAGTTGCAAATATACGAAATATCCGAGGTAAAATAGAGGTATTACAAATTTTGACCAAACATAGCACCCGGACGGCCAACTCCCCCACCCACCCATTCCTTCGCATATGGGCATAAAAAAAGGCCGCTAAAGATGTGCACGGCCTGAATAAATATTGAGGGATTTGTTTTGGGAAGTGATCAACTCCAATTGCACCATTTAATCTGATGCTCCCACTAAAACCAGCCTAATCAAAGGTGGTAAATTCAACTATTTTGATTGTTCGGTTGTAGTAGGTCTAATTTCTCTACTGCAAATATCTAAATAATATTTTAAAAAAACTACTAATTGTGACGTTTTTCAACAAAATGACGGTATTTTACCACGAATAGCACCTTTTTGGGGCGAATTTGCACTTGTAAAACATGGATTTGTAAGGTTTTTACTGCCACTTCAGAGCCTCTCGAGTGTTCAAAGTGGCTAACATTTGGACATCAGTGGGACAAAATCGACTTAAAATTGCCATCTTTTTTCCACTATTTAACTCCGTCCGAATCGGTATACACAAGGTCGTGACAAACCCCCAAAAAGAGCTATTCTGACATCATCCAAATGCCTACACCCACACCAATCTCCTCAAAGGTATAAAATTTAGCACATCCAAAGCAAACTATTTTTGCCACAACCCTACCAATTGACAAATATTTTTCGTAATTTTGTTTGAAGTATAGCATTTTTTTTGACAGAGAGAATTCTATGAGCAATACAAATCAAAATACCGCAAGAATCGTGTGGCTCGACCTGCTGAGGTTCGTTGCTATACTTATGGTCATAGCATGCCATAGTGTCGACATCTACAATGCTACGCCACAGGAGGATGCAAGTGCTGGATTCTGGGGTGGATTCATCGGTTCAATGATGCGTCCTTGTGTACCGTTGTTTGCCATGATGACCGGTATGCTCTTACTCCCCGTAAGAGAGCCAGCCAAGGATTTCTATCGCAAGCGTATCCCAAGAATACTCTTCCCTATGCTTCTCTGGTCTGTCATCTACAACCTTGTACCTTGGATTACAGGCGTGGTGGGAGCCGACAAGAGTGTCGTTTCGATTTTCTTCCCATTTGAGTATTCTCCTTCGCAGGAGTTAGGCGACGCGCTGGATAATATAGCAATGATACCATTTGCCTTCAACGGCTATACAACACATATGTGGTATATCTATATGCTCATTGGCCTCTACTTCTTTATGCCCTACCTCTCGGGCTGGGTGGAGAAGAACGACAAAACTCTCACACGAAGTTTCGTGGCGTTATGGGGCTGCTCGCTTATGCTGCCTTATCTTGAGCAACTCTTTTCGAAGGATATACTTGGCGTGTGCGCCTGGAATGGTTTTGGATTGTTCCACTACTTTGCAGGATTTGTAGGCTATCTGCTTTTGGGGCACCTGATGGGCGGAGGAAACCGACTTCGTTCGGCAAAGGCGATAGCTGTCGGCACTATGCTCTACGTATCAGGATTCATCATCACCTATTCAGGCTACAGCACTATGGCCGAGCAATACACCTATGAGCAAGCCCCCGAGCTACTTGAGATGTTTTGGCAATACTGCTCTCCAAATGTGGTGCTGATGACAATAGGTATATTCCTAATCGTGCAGCGAGCAAACGTAAAATCGGAGCGAGCACAAGATCTGCTTGCTAATATTACAAAGTGTGGATTTGGCATCTATATGATTCACTACATCTTTATAGGCCCTGCTGTTATGCTCCTCTCGCCACTTGGCCTACCCACTCCTTTGTGTGTGATTTTCACAGTGGCCATAGTCTTTGCAACGAGCTGGGGAGTCACTAATATTATATATAAACTCCTACCCAAAGCAGCACGCTACATAGTAGGATAACAACAGACACCCAACCAACCTAAACTGATATAACTGATTTATCAACCGAAAACTACAAATATTATGGGAAACAAAATCAATGACCCTATCGCCAGATTGATGGGCCTGCGCTACAAATCTCATCCATGGCACGGATTGGAAGTCGGAGATAATGCGCCTGAAATTGTAACTGCATTTATCGAGATGGTTCCAACCGACACAGTGAAGTATGAATTAGACAAGGTGAGCGGCTATATACGTATCGACCGACCTCAGAAATACTCAAATGTTGTCCCCGCATTGTATGGCTTTATCCCCCAGAGTTTTTGTGGCGATTCGGTAGCTAACTTCTGTATGGAGCGTAGCGGACGAGAGAATATCAAGGGTGATGGTGACCCATTGGATATCTGCGTGCTCACAGAGCGTACGATTGCCCACGGCGACATCATCGCCACTGTAAAGCCTATCGGCGGATTCCGCATGCTGGATGGTGACGAGGCTGACGATAAAATCATCGCTGTATTGCGCAACGACGCCACATATCGTGGTTACAACGATATTGAGGAGTTGCCCCACATTGTAGTTGATCGTTTGAAGCACTACTTCCTCACCTACAAGGATATGCCTGCTATGGACCGCGCCAGCGAGGCTCAGAAGAAGGTTGAAATAGTGGCCACATATGGCCGCGAGGAGGCATACGAAGTAATCACCCGTTCACTGGAGGATTACAAGTGCCACTTCGAGGGTCTGGAGGAGATTCTCCGCCACGTATAACATAGCATAACACACTAAAATATATGGAATCATTAAAAGAGTTATACAAAATAGGAAATGGCCCATCGAGTAGCCACACTATGGGTCCCAAAAAGGCAGCCAAGCAGTTCATCGCCCGCTGTGGAGAGGTGGACAGCTTCCGCGTAACGCTCTATGGCTCGTTGGCTGCAACAGGCAAGGGTCACCTTACCGACGCGGCCATCCACGACGTACTGGAGCCGGTAGCTCCACTCGAGATTATCTGGGAGCCTGAAACCGTACTGCCATTCCACACCAATGGTATGTTGTTCGAGGCCATCAAGGATGGCAAGGTGACAGATAGCTGGACAATCTATAGTGTTGGCGGAGGTTCGATTGCGGCACCCGATATGCCAGTGGAGGCTCATCGCAAGATCTACCCATTGACCACCAGCGAGGATATTTTGAACTGGTGCGAAGATGAAGGCAAGAGCTATTGGGAATATGTGCAGGACAGCGAAGATGATGATATATGGGACTATCTCGATAATATTTGGCAGTCTATGCAGAACACCATCGAGGAGGGTCTGAACAATGACGGCGTATTGCCAGGAGGCTTAAAGGTGCGCCGCAAGGCTGGCACATATTGGGTAAAGGCAAAGGAGTATGGCCCATCTGTCAGCAACCGCTCACGACTCTATGCCTATGCACTGGCTACAGCCGAAGAGAATGCATCGGGTGGCGAGGTTGTAACCGCCCCAACGTGTGGTTCGTGTGGCGTATTGCCAGCAGTACTCAAACACTTGGCCGACCTTAACGACTATCGTCCTATACGTATCCTCAGAGCATTAGCCACAGCGGGCGTATTTGGCAATATTGCCAAGGCCAACGCATCAATCTCTGGTGCCGAGGTAGGTTGCCAGGGTGAGATTGGTGTAGCCTGCGCTATGGCAGCAGCTGCTGCCTGTCAGTTGATGGGTGGAACACCCGCACAGATTGAGTATGCCGCCGAGATGGCTTTGGAGCACCACTTGGGTCTCACTTGCGACCCAGTGTGTGGATTGGTTCAGATTCCTTGCATTGAGCGTAATGCTGTTGCTGCTGCTCGTGCTATCGACTCTGCCACATTTGCAATCCTCTCGGATGGTAAGCACCGCGTTAATTACGATCACGTTGTAGCCGTAATGAAGGAGACTGGTCACAACCTGCCAAGCCTCTACCGCGAAACTTCGGAGGGTGGTCTTGCAAAGCACTACAAATTAAAGTAAGATCCAAACTAAAGCTCACTTATGAAACGATTTTCACTCACCATAGCAACACTGCTCATTAGCCTTACATCGCTTTTTGCGCAGGAAACTGTATGGCACGACCCTATGGAGGGCGATATCTGCTACATTGATTGCAGAATCGACCACCCAGAGGTACGCAAAAACTATCATCGTATTGCTGAGTCAGTCAAGCCCCAGCTTAGAGATGCCGTGTGGTCATTGTCGAAAAACAGCGCAGGACTTACCATACGTTTCTACTCCAACGCTCCGACAATTTCCATCAGATACAAGTTGGAGAACGGAACCAATATGCACAATATGGCCCCTATGGGTTCATCGGGAGTTGATCTCTATTCACTAGACGCCCAGGGATATGAGAGATGGTGCGCAGCGCCATCGGGTATAGTTATCAGACGTGGTGATGAATCTAAGTATACATATCGCGATTTGGTGTATAACAATAACAATAAGGAGGGTCACCTCTATGAGCTCTATCTTCCGCTTTACAACACTGTAAGCAGCCTCAAAATAGGCACTCCCGAGGGATATAATTTCCGTTTCGTAGAGCCAGACAAGCAGAAGCCAATCATTGTCTATGGAACATCTATCGCACAGGGAGCATCTGCTTCACGACCAGGTATGGCGTGGACTGCTATCCTTAAGCGAGAGTTCGACAGACCTGTTATCAATCTTGGTTTTTCGGGTAATGGTCGTCTCGAAGCTCCTGTTGTTGATTATATCTGTCAGGCTGACGCTGCGGTCTATATCCTCGATTGCATACCCAATATGTGTGGCATGCTCAATACCATCGTTCCACGCATCACCGAAGCTGTAGAGAAGATTCGCAAGGTAAGCAACGCTCCTATCATCATTACCGAGCACTGCGGAACTCTCCACGCTGAGGCATCACCCAAAAGCGACGAGGCTCACGTACTTGGCAACAAGGAGTGTCGCAAAGCATACGAGCAACTCAAAAAACAGGGTGTCAAGGGATTATACTATCTTTCAAAGGCTGATATTGGCCTTTCGATGGATTCGAGCATCGACGGCTGGCACCCCAACGATATCGGTATGGTAGAGTATGCCGAGGCGTACACCAAAGTGATTAAAAAAGCACTAAAAAAGAGTAAATAACTGACTTAAACAACTTAATAAGATGAAAAGAATTTTAAAATTAGCTCTTGCGCTAGCAATGGCAATGATGGTCAACCCATCACAGGCGCAGCTTATCGAAGGTAAACGTGGCTCTGAGGACTTCAAAATTGGAGTTGCAGGATACTCATATCGCAAGTTTAACATAGAGCAGACCCTAACTCTGCTGAAGAGTATGGATGTAAAATATCTCTCTGTAAAGGATTGGTGGTTGCCTCTCAACTCCACAAAGGAGCAGATGGCCGCATTCAAAGCTAAGTGTGCAGAATATGGTGTGAATCCATACATCTTGGGCCCAATTTATATGAAGAGCGAGGCCGAGGTTGATCGCGCATTTGCCTATGCAGAGCGCTACGGCAGCGATGTATTTATCGGCGTACCTACATACGAACTCATCGACTATGTGATTGCGAAAGTGAAGCAGACTGGCATCAAGGTGGCAATCCACACTCACGGCCCCGACGGCCAGCCATTCCCTAATATTCAGAAGGTTGTGGAGATGGTTAAAGACCCATCACTTGGCGTAGGTTGCTGCATGGACCTTGGTCACTCGGTTCGCATGGGCGAGGATATCGTGAAGGATATCAAGAAGTACAAGGATTGGATCTACGACATCCACATCAAGGACGAGACTGCTCCATCGAAGAAGGGTGCCACTTGGGAGATGGGCCGTGGTGTGATAGACTTCCGTCCTATTATGAAGGTATTGCGCCAGATTAAGTACCAGGGCGTGGTATCGTTGGAGTTTGAGAAAAACGGCGACAACCCACATCCAGGTATCGCAGAATCAATTGGTTATTTGCGTGGCGTAGCAGACGCTACAAAATAGTCCAGCTACCATTTTCGGATTTACCGATTGTACACATAACTTTAATACCATATAGCTATGTCAATGGTTTTTAGATTTAGAATGCTCAGCGATGAGAACGACAATTTTGTTCGCGACTTCGAGGTTATGTCAAGCTCTACCCTTCTGGAGTTGCACGAATTTATAATCTCTATGCTGGAATATGACCCCTGTATGGCTTCGTTCTATACGGCCGACGACAGATGGGACCGTATCAAAGAGTATACATATATGGATATGGGTGAGGAGATGGGCTCAATGGGCGTATGCGCACCCGAACCGATGGCATTGTCACGCCTGGAAGATGTACTTACACACCTGCACGACAGGCTGATATATATGTTCGATCCATTAACCGAGAGAGCATACTTTATGGAGCTTGTTGAGGCCAAGGAACCTCAGCAGGGAATGAAATATCCACGTCTACAGTTTGAGCACTCACCCGCTCCCGATCAGTATGACCCCGAAGCAAGCGAGCAAAGCGGCTCAATATTCGAGGAGATGATGGGCGAGTATAGCGATTTCGAAGGCGATGACGGATACGACGATGAGTACTAAACGGCTCATAGTCATAGTTGGCCCAACGGGCTCAGGGAAGACCGACCTCAGCATAACTGTGGCCGAGCATTTCGCTGCGCCTATAATCTCGACTGACTCGCGCCAGTTCTATCGCGGCATACCTATCGGAACAGCCCAACCCGACGCAGAGCAGCTGCAACGAGTTGAGCACCACTTTATTGCATCACGCGAACTGACAGACGACTTTAATTGCGGAGCATATGAGACTGAGGCCCTGCAATGTTTGGAGTATCTATTTCAAAAGCACGATGTAGTGGTAGCTGTTGGTGGCTCAGGCCTCTATGTTAAGGCGTTATGCGAGGGAATGGACAATATGCCCGAGGTTACGCCTGGGCTCAGGGAATCTCTTACCCAACGGCTTTCCAACGAGGGTTTGGAAGCGCTCTGCAAGGAGCTCAAAGTGCGTGATCCAGAATTTTATGAGCAGGTTGACCGGAAAAATCAGGCCCGCGTCCTGCGCGCTTTAGAGGTGTGCATCGCATCGGGCAAGCCCTATTCGTCATTCCGTACAGGAGAAAAGCGCAAGCGCGACTTCGATATCGTAAAGATTGGTGTGGATATGCCGCGAGAAGTGTTGTATGAGCGAATCGACCGACGAGTAGATATAATGGTAGAACAGGGTTTGGAGCAAGAGGCACGTTCGGTGAGCCACCTCAGGCATTTAAATTCACTGCAAACTGTAGGCTACCGCGAGATGTTTGATTATTTCGACGGAGTAACCACCCGCGAGGAGGCAATAGAACTTATCAAGCGGAACTCACGACGCTATGCCAAGCGTCAGCTCACCTGGTTTAGACGCGATGAGGAGATAGCGTGGTTTAATCCCAAAGAGAGCGAAAAGATTGTGGAATATATAAATCAAAGATTTGTACATTGAAATAATTTTACTACTTTTGCCCTGTCTTACCGAAAGGAAGCGGTTGCTCGAATGGTGGAATAGGTAGACACGCCGGACTTAAAATCCTGTGGCCAGTAATGGCCGTGCCGGTTCGATCCCGGCTTCGAGTACAAAAAGATACCGATAATCGTTTGATTATCGGTATCTTTTGTCTCTATGGCATTGGCATCTTTGCATGTGAAAAGAAAATTTCAAGGCAAAGCCATCTCTTAATATCTACTCTTTTGACTCGGCCTTATTATTCTCAAGCGTGAGCGCAAGATTGAGGTAAAGCTTTTTTTTTCGCGTAAGCAACACCCGTAACAGAAAATATGGGTATATTTGCTAATACGATTACAATCAGCCAAATCTCGCCTTGGAGCGCATATTTAGCGAGATATAATGAGAACATATGAAAATAGAAGAAGCCATACTCTACTGCCTCGCCAGCCAAAACAGAGGGATGCGAACGGAGCAGATAGCAGAGATGATTAACCGTAAACGGTTACATATCCGCAAGGATGGGCAACCCGTTACATCCAATCAGGTTTATGCCGTGATTTGTCGCTATCCCGACACATTCGTTAAGGCCGAAGGGCGAATAATGTTGATGATATAAAAGAATCAGATGTTTATGTTCAAAGATAAAGTAGTCATAGTGACAGGTGGCGCCAATGGCATTGGCAGATGCATTGCCGATGAGTTCAGAAAGCAGGGAGCAGTAGTCTATGTAATCGACAAGCAGGAGGGAGAGCATTTCGTTGGCGACATCTCCAGAAAAGAGGTGCTGGAGGCCTTTGCAAGCGAGGTGCTGAGCAAACACAATAAGGTGGATATCATTGTAAACAACGCCTTGCCACTGATGAAAGGAATTGATGAATGTTCTTACGAGGAGTTTCAGTATGCCTTGAATGTGGGCGTTACCGCACCATTCTATCTGGTCAAGCTCTTCATGCATTATTTGACCGAAGGTGCATCCATCATAAACATCTCTTCGTCACGCGACCGCATGAGCCAACCACAAACCGAGAGTTACACGGCTGCCAAAGGTGGCATTGCCGCACTCACCCACGCATTGGCTGTTAGCCTAGCGGGAAAAGCAAGGGTGAACTCCATCTCCCCCGGTTGGATTGATACGGCCTACACCGTTTACGAAGGTCCCGACGCCACACAGCAACCTGCTGGCAGAGTGGGTAATCCGATGGATATCGCCCATATGGTGCTGTTTCTTTGCAGCGACAAGGCCGGCTTCATCACAGGCGAGAATATCTGCATCGATGGCGGCATGACCAAGCAGATGATTTACCACGGAGATTGCGGCTGGAAGCTGGAGCAATAAGCTGGACGGAATGATTAAGGTAGCGAGTTTGACAAACACGCATTTGATTATGGCCGACTGCTTATCTCACATCCAGCAACGTGATGTCAAAGATAAGCGTAGAGTATGCTTTTATCGCTCCAGCTGAGCGAGAGCCATAGCCAAGGTGGTATGGGATAACTATTTCCCAGCGTGAGCCCGCAGGCATCTCACGCAATGCGGTAGACCATCCGGTGATAAGCTCATTGAGGCGGAATGTCGCAGGGCGACCTTTCTGCGTCTTGTCGAACTCCTTGCCATTGATAAGCTTGCCCGTATAATATACGGAGATAAAGCTTTTGGGCGAAGGCTTAGGGCCATTTCCCTTACTTAGCACTCGGTACATCACACCATTAAACATAGTCTTCACACCGGGCCTCTGTGCATATTCCTGCAGGAACTCCTGGTTCCTGATTTTGTATTGATTGTCAATAGGTGGCATACCGTCAGCTACTTTTGATTCTTTTGTTCTATTCTTGCAAATCCGTCAAATGTAATTTTCATAAATCAAGTATTCTCCGTGGGTCACTTTCTCGATGCAATATTTTTTTTACCATAAATAAAATAAAGCAATCATTGTAACTATTTAATATACAGCCCGATGCAAAATCTCCTCGAGGGACAAACGGCTTTTCGGAGGACAGGCAGGGAACAGTATTTTTGCAAAGAAACCCATAAAATCTGCAAAAACCAACTTTTTTTAGGATTTTTAGCATATTTGCATTTCGTTGCATGGTAAAATTGCCTTTAATTGGAGTTGATATTGCACCTGCAATTGCTATTAAATTTAGTGGTTTAGTTTAGTCCAATGCATATATAGAATAGGAGTAAACTAAACTGCCTTTATCGCCAAATCCAAGAGATCAATTATAGCCGTAGCTTTACACTCTTTTAAAATGGGCATTGTTCCTCTCATTTGCAGATGTTATGTATTTCTTTGTATCCGTCTACCTTTTACTAGGAGTTTTTGAGAAGTACCAAAGTATACTCTTTTTGCTTCTCAAAAAAACAGAAATCTTTGTCTTTTTTCTTTTGACCAACAAGGATTATATATGAGATCACATGATTTTTTCAGGTAGTAAAGATGGGATTATGTGAAAAAAGTGGCTGTATTTTGTCGCTAAAATGTGAAAATAGATAATATTTGAACAGAAAAGGAAGAAACACTTCTTTTATTGTTCAAAATATTGCTATTGGGTATCATCTAGTCGTTTGTTTTCACTTTTTGAGTGCTATTTTAAATTTCTTGAGCAGAAATTATTTCAGCAAACAATAAAAAAGGTTATAGTTATACAACCATATTAAAAACATTTTGTATATTTGCATTGTGTGATACTAAATTAGGTACTGTATGAAATATCTTAATATTAAGAAGGCATTGATTGCATGGCAAGAGTTGCAACCCCTATCCGAGAAAGATAGGGATAGACTTAGCCGTCGCTTTACAGTGGACTTCAACTATAATAGCAATCATATAGAGGGTAATACACTGACTTATGGTCAAACAGAAATCTTGTTGTTATTCGGTAAAGTTATTGGTGAGGCAAGTGTGCGCGATGTGCAAGAGATGACAGCAAGTAATGTCGGGCTTCATATGATGACGGAAGAGGCGAAAGTAAAAGAAGCCCCTTTGACACAGAACTTTATTAGAACGTTACACCAAACGTTGTTGCGTGAGGATTATACGGTTTATCGTAATTTGCCTGGTGGAGTTCAAACAAGCTATGTGATACATGCAGGACAATATAAAACACGCCCTAATAGTGTGATTACACGATATGGTGACAGATTTGAATATGCTTCACCAGAAGAGACCCCCAGCTTGATGGCAGACCTGGTGGATTGGTATAACAAGGCAGAGAAAGAAGGCAAACTTACCCCTGTAGAATTGGCTGCATTATTCCACTATCGTTATATACGCATTCACCCCTTTGAGGATGGCAATGGTCGTATTGCCCGACTGATGGTGAACTTCATCCTCACTCGCCACGATTATCCGATGATTGTAGTTCGTAGCCGTAAAAAGAGTGAGTATTTGGAGGCCTTACATCAGGCAGATCTTGAGGTTGGCCCCGTACCAAGTGATGGCGCTCATGCAGACATCAAGGATATCCGTCCATTCATGAAATACTTCAATAATTTGGTCGCTACTGAGGTTTATAATGATGTGCTGTTTTTGAGTGAGAAGAACGAGAATGTGTGGTGGTATGATGGCGAACGAATAGTATTCCGCACTCCCAATTACACGAAAATTCTTAATGCTATGCGAACAGAACCTGCATTAACTCTCGCAGATATGAAAGAGATTACGGGTATCAGTATCGCTGCCATTCAAAAACTGCTCGACCAACTCATCCAAAAGAAGTATGTCGAGCGTGGTGAAAAGGATGGTAGTTGGAGAGTGTTTGTGACGCAGTAAAGACGTGTGGATAACTCTTGCTAATGACATGAAATCTATTTGCTTTTTAGCATGGCTTGCAATACAAGTGATGTCTATGTTATTTTTAACGGAAAAGTTTTAGAAATAACTGCGAAATATTAATTTAAAATAGAATAATGAGCATATGAAAAGATGTGACTTACATATTCATACTGTACCGTCTGTTTCTGATAGGTCGTTTATATTTGACAAAAATATCTTGCAGGACTATGTAGAAAAGACTGCTTTGGAT
This sequence comes from Alistipes sp., assembly GCA_045632085.1. Taxonomy (GTDB): domain Bacteria; phylum Bacteroidota; class Bacteroidia; order Bacteroidales; family Rikenellaceae; genus Alistipes. Next base: position 91,732 of record JAZQVY010000024.1, read on the forward strand.
GTTATTGCTATAACAAACCACAACTTATTTGACTACGCACAGTTTCATGAGATAAAGAATGCGTTGCCGAATACCGTTGTACTTCCTGGCATAGAAGTGGATTTGGAAAAAGGGCACATTCTCGTTATTACCAATAATGATGATAGTACGCTGTTTGAATTCAATTCAAAGTGTGAAGAAGTAAAGAATCTTATTAAAACCAAAGATGATTATATTACTTACGATACATTTATACGGATATTTGGTGACTTGAGTAAATATTTACTTATACCGCATTATGAGAAGGCACCGAAATTACATAAGGACGTCATCGAAAAATTAGGTGAGAGCATTATAGCAGGTGAAGTATCGAGTGTTAAGAAGTTTATTTACATGGAGAAGGAGGATTCTGAACTAACACCTGTATATTTCAGTGACTTTAGAATAGAAAAAGACACTACACCAGATAAGTATCCTGTTAGCCATACCTTTTTTGATATTGACCAAGTAAATGTCAATACCCTGAAACTCTGTCTTATGGATAAGACAAAAGTTTCACTAACATCAGAAAAAGGCATTAAACTGTTCCAAATATTCCCTAACGGACAAATGTTGTCAACGGGACTAAATATCATGTTTGGGAAACGTTCAACAGGAAAGACTCACACTTTGGATGCTATTGCTAATCGTTTTGAGGGAAAAGCTAAATATATCAAACAGTTTGAATTACTTAACACCGGTAAGAATGATTTAGACCAGTTTGAAAACGACTTGAAGTTTAGACAAGAGAACGCAGCTGAAGATTACTTGCGTGAGTTTGGTATAATAGTGACAGACATGCTGAAAACTAGTTCTGTTGCTGAAGACGAGATGAGATTGCAGAAATATCTTGAAGCTGTAATGTCTTCTGCCCATCAGAGCGATGTAAACGATGTTTTTTCTAAGTCGAAATTATTCAATGAAAGTGATTATAAGGAGCAGAGTGATGATGAGATAAAGAAGCTAATCACGGCAACACTGGCTCTATTGGAATCACAACTCTATAAACCTATCATCAATAAGCATCTGCCAGAAACTTCATTGAAGATACTTTTGAAAGAGTTAATAGAACAATGTCGGAAGGAGAATGTTCAGAAACAGTATTTCAAGGAAGTTAATAACATGGTTAAGATGGCAAAGGAGTCTCTGCAATTGAAATCTGCAGCCCCTCGTATTCCTGATATTGACTTATATCAGTATTTCATTAATAAGAAAAAACGTGATGTTTTCGCTCAGGTAGTTATGGCCGTAAAGAAAAGAAGGACGATTAGCACGGAGAAGGCAGGGCATTTTACAATTAGTGTGTCAGCACGCCCCTTTACTAATGCCACTGATTTAAAAAGTATCGGCCTGAGACAGATATCACTTACAAATGCGTTTGCCAAGTATAGCGATCCCATTCAATATCTAAATGAACTAAAAGCTGCAGGAATTGAGAGCGATCGTATTTATAAGTTGTTCGCAGCCATAGATTACAGGATTCTTAATTCGTCAGGATTACCTGTGTCTGGCGGAGAGCGTTCGGAATTTAACTTTTTGCAAAAAATTAAGGACGCCATTCTTTGCGATATACTCATTATTGATGAACCTGAGTCTTCGTTTGACAATATCTTTTTGAAGAATGAGGTTAATAAGTTTATTAAGGAGATGGCAGAATGCATGCCTGTGATTATTTCTACACACAATAACACCATAGGTGGTTCAATAAAACCTGACTATATTCTATATACCGAAAAGAAAATGGAAACAGATGAACCTCATTTTAATATTTACAGTGGGTATCCTACTGCCAAAGCTCTCAAGGATGTTGAAGGTAATTTGATAGAAAATTATGAGACAACCTTAAATAGTTTGGAGGCTGGTGAACAAGCATATTCAGAAAGAAAGAACATATATGAAACACTTAAAAATTGATGAACAAAAAGCCTTTTTCAAGAGAGGCGAAAGCTGGTTGGTTGTAACAGATATGACCAAAGAAGATTTGTTGAATCTTGCGCACTCCGCTATAGAAGATGAAGATTTTGAAACGGACAAATACGATGAAGCTTTGCTTCCAAATCCTGCACACAAAATCATATATCAGCAGATAAATAGTCAATTAATGGAATTGCATAACAGAAGAGCTTCATTTCAAGAAGAAGTGAGAAATATTTATAAAGACGCATATAATAAATATTGTGTTGACTAGAATACTATTATAAATAAATCCCAAAGACTAATAGTAAATGCCAATTGTCGCTTAAAAACACATTTAACGCGATAATATTGAGTCTTACTAGTTCATAATAATAGCAATTAATTAAGTAGTTATGATAATCGAACGAAAAGAAGGACAGAAAAATAGTGTTTTCAGTAGGCAGTGTACAAAATATTGTGTAAATAAAGAATACGAGATTCGGAAGAATCTCTTATTCTCGTTTTAAACAGTTATTAAATCAATTCTTCAATACATATTCTATGGCGGTATCTTTGTCGATGCAACACATTTACACTATTGATTGAAAGCGTTTTAGCCTTTTAATCGGTACAACTCGCATTTTTACAATGACACGGAAAATACTCACAAATTCATCGTGCTGAAAATCAGCGATTTTGATATACGTGTTGTACCGCGCTTTTCAAGCTCATTTTCAAGTTTCGGTAGAAACCAAATTGAAGTGATTTATATTCAGCCTCTTACCGCATTTGCGTTCCAAATGATTTACTGATGCAAAGTTAGCATTTTTGCTAGATATTACTCAATGTTTATCGTTGGAATTTCTATAAATGTGTGATTTTAGTTTTTCTTTTGGTGGCTACCTCATAATGATTGTAAATTGAATCATTATTTGTATATTTGCTATGTAACACTTTTAGATACAATCATCTTGTTAAAGAACTCCTTTTGTATAGAAATAGAAAAATAATTTTAAAATAACAAAAGTAATATAATGTAGTGTAGATATGAAACCAGATTCAATACTGTATTATCCTCATATTGAATTTCAAAATGAGGCATGGGTTAAATCAAGTTTATTACTTTGGGACCACGTTTATAGGATTGTTCCGGACGGTTATTCTCCTAATGATAGTGATGAAATCAAAGCGTTGGTTGATGAAGACTTGGTTAGAGATATCAAGTTGAATGACAAGGATAGAGAGGATACTTTTGATGAATTCTTGAAACTTTGTGATAAAATAGAGGATCGTATGCCAGCAGGTCTTATTCCTTCGGATGAAGATAGAATTCATCCCGGGAAAATTGATAAAAGGTTATATCCTTTTTTGGATTTGATAGGAGAGCACTTTATTGATGAAGATAATTGGCTTCATTTATCAAAAGAACTTGCAAGGGGATATATGTTTAAGTTATCACAAGTGGTTGCAAGGATACGTAATCTTAACAGAGGAACTGATGATTTGGATGCATGGTCAATAAATCCTTATTTTTGTGAGAATGCGAATTTCGGTGATTTTCTTCAAGACCCTACGGCCAAAGGTTTTTTCTGTTCTGTTACATTAGAGGATGTCGTACCTCAAAATATAGGGGAAGTAAGTGCACATGAACTTATTACATTCGTCAATAAAAGGAAAGATGAACGAAAGTTGCTAAGAGAAAAATTTGATGGCTTTACTAGTCATCTTGCCAAAGTTTCAAATATTCAACATGCAGGACAAGTAAATGAAGATTTTGTGAAAGAGTTATTAGACTCAAAAGAACAATACAAGAAAAGCATGGATAAATGGAGGAATATAACATGTTTGCCTATCTCAACGGGAGTCCCCGTTTCTCTTACAGCTCTAGGAACTTTTGCTACTCTTGGGAAAGATCCGTTTAGCATTGCTTCAATAGCTGGTAGTCTTATAATCGGGGCGATATGTTCATTTGCTGATTTCAATAAAACAAAAAAGAACAGGGACCCTTCTTATGCATCATATTTAATCAATGTAGATAAACTATGTAAAAATGTAACATGGCAAAGTTATATACGACTAGATGAATTTATCAACGATTAAGAATACGTATGAAGCGACTGCAGATAAAGAACTATACCGCAGCCAAGAAAGGTGTTGCTGCATTGATACAAGATTGGCTGTAAGCCTTGTTGGTCGCGTTCGAGTGAACTCTTTCATGATATAGTTTGTATCGTTTACGACGGCTCCGATGCAACACTGCACCCGCAGGTATAGTAGACAATCCAATGAATATTGTTAATATGGTGTTGTTTTCCTGTTCTGATAAGGCAGAGTTTATTACTGGTGGAATACTGTATAGATAGTGGACAATTCGTCAGATGATCTATTACGGCGACTGTGGATGTTGGGGAAATAATTAGTTAGCATACACATACATAGAAAAAGGAAAGTTCGCTTTGGTGGTGAAGCCGAAGCATGTGTTAATGGAATCGATAGATGCCATTGTACAAAAACGGCTCTGAAACCAGTATTGGAATCAGAGCCGTTTTGCTATTCGGTTTTGAGTAATTTTTTGCCCTTACTATTTATGTATGTATCCTTCTATCAACCTTTGTAATTTTTTCATTGAGTATGGGTTTAATTTAAAAGCCTATACTGTAGTTCTTATTGAGATATTTTTATCAAATGACGTAATTACTATATTAGATATAGAAATACATTCTTGTGACTCTATTTGTTTTGGGGCGATATTGTGTCGTTTCTTGTATCGTTCACTGAAAGGGTTGTCATATAGCTTAATCTCATCAAAAGAAAGAGGTTGTAAATTATAGTTCTGTACATTCTCTTTCAAGCAAGATTCAAGAATATTATAATCCAGTTTTATTCCGTATTCCTTGATTATGTTGGATATGATCTCCTGTACGGTGTTGTTTACCAAAGAAGTATATGCCTCTTCTCCTTCAGCAAAACCATACTCATCATAAATAACCAAAGGATTAATAACTGCATACTCAATTTGCACATCAATAATGATATTATACGGGATCAATAAATTTTCCATTTGATTGGAGTGGAACGAGTGGGCATTTACCTGCAAATACTTTTTTCTCATATCAACTTTATCAAATGTATCAATGATGGGCCATTTCCAATATATGCGAGGCTTATTTCTCCATTTAATTGGATGACCAAAACGTTTCTTCACAAGTCCATCTCCTTTGCGACATTCTTTTAAAGGAGACAACCTTGCGCTGAATGTTTGTAGTATTTGAACAAAAAATTTACCAAATTCCAAAGGTTCCATATTAATGTCAATATAATTTGTCTATTACTACTTTGCAAAATATTCAGTCTTTAACCAGTAGGCATAAATCGGATCTTGGAACGAGATTTCTCCTGCTTTGTTATCCAAAATATCATTCTTGATAAGAGCCGCCTTTGAGCGTGCTATTGAGGTCGTAGAAGATATTTTGTAGCGGTGCATCACATCAGTAGAACTGATTGACTTTTCGCCTGCAATAAGGGCTTTGAGGTAGTTCAGTTGCTGTGTTGTCAATGTCTCGGTAATCGTTGCAAATAACAAACTTAATTGCTCTACCAATGCGGCGTGTGCCTCGTGCACTATCTCAACCGTACAGATATCCTTTGTTCGCAACCACGACTGTTGTGCGAGCTGCTGTGCGTAGTAAGGGTGATTATCTACAAGTTTCACAA